>NZ_JBKBQV010000022.1:0-38231 GCF_046292425.1 Sphingorhabdus sp. | reverse complement strand
TTGGCCATTCAGGCGGCTGCTCTCATCGTTGGTTCACCTTTCAGGCTAAGCGGTCCAGAATCGGTAATCTGCACTGTAACGATATTGCCGATAGAAAGGTCCGGTGCAAGGACATGCACGGACTGAAGCCATGGTGATTTACCGATAAGCTGCCCGGTAAACTTTCCTGGCCGCTCCAATAGGACATCGCATGTACGCCCGACAGTCCGTTCGTTGAAGCTGGTCTGGTCCGCGACAATTTGTGCCTGAAGACGCTGAAGCCGTTCGTCCATAACATGCATCGGTATCTGGTCAGGCATTTCGGCGGCTGGCGTGCCCGGACGTGGGCTATATTTGAACGAATAGGCCTGCGCATGGCCCACTTCACGAACAAGGCGCATGGTATCTTCGAAATCGGCATCAGTTTCGCCGGGAAACCCAACGATGAAATCGCCGGAGAAGGCAATGTCAGGGCGAACGGCACGGACGCGGTCGAGAATACGCATATAGCTGTCACGGCTGTGGCTGCGGTTCATGGCCTTCAATATGCGGTCCGATCCTGACTGCACAGGCAGGTGCAGGAACGGCATCAATTTTTCGACATCGCCATGCGCGGCAATCAGACCCTCGGTCATATCGTTCGGGTGGCTGGTCATATAGCGGATGCGGCGCAGACCGGGTATCTTGTCGAGCGCGCGGATGAGGCCGTCAAGGCCCTGCATCTGGCCCTTGTCGTCTTCGCCGTCCCATGCGTTGACATTTTGGCCAAGCAAGGTGATTTCCTTGGCACCAGCGTCGACTATCGCTTTTGCCTCGTCGAGCAATTCAGACCAGCTGCGCGAGATTTCGGCGCCTCTCGTGTAGGGTACAACGCAATAAGTGCAAAATTTGTCGCAGCCTTCCTGAACCGTCAGAAACGCGGACGGCGCCTGCTTGCGGCGGGCAGGGAGCTTGCCGAACTTGTCGAGGCCGGGCAGATCAAGGTCAACGACGCGTTCGCCGCGCCCGACGGCAGCCACCATCTCGGGCAGGTTGTGATAGGCCTGCGGACCTACGACAATGTCAACTTCGGGGGCTCTGCGGCTAATTTCGCCACCTTCGGCCTGAGCAACGCAACCGGCAACGGCGATCACAGGGCTGCTCCCGTCTTTTCGGCGCAAGCGGCCAATCTCTGAATAAACTTTCTCGGCGGCTTTTTCGCGGATGTGGCAGGTGTTGAGGACTACGAGATCGGCATTGGCCTTCTCATCGGCGGGCGTCATGCCCTGGCTTTCGAACATTTCGGCCATGCGTTCGCCATCATAGACGTTCATCTGGCAGCCGTAATTTTTGATCGAATAGGTTTTGGGAGAATCCGTGCTCATAACGCGCGCCTATACAGTGCGCGCCGTGTTGCCGCCACCCTCCATTGCAGCCCCGATGCGCGTGCGTACTTCGGCGGAAATAGCTTTGCGATCAGGGTAGTGAGCTGGGTCAAAAGGCTCGAGAAAATGCAAGGTCGCGGTTATCGGCTTCAGATAGGACAATAAACGCCAAAAATTGTCGGTGACCTTTTCATCGCCTACCCAAGCCACGCGCGCGGTATGGCGGCCGTAATTGAGATAGACCGGTTGAACCAGCATGCCCGAAGGGGGCGGGACAAGCGCGGCAAAGAGAGACGGTTTGAATGGAAGTAAGCCGGAACCATCGTGCGTGGTGCCTTCGGGAAAAATCGTGACAGGCTGTTCCCCCGTCATGGCGGCACGCAAGTCATCAACCTGGCTGCCAATGCTGGTGCGGCTTTCGCGGTTGACGAAAATGGTGTTATTGATCTTGCACAGCCAGCCGATCAGCGGCCAGCGTTCAATGCCGTCATTGGCGACAAAGGTGCATCCGGTTACGCCGGACATGACGGGAATATCGATCCAGCTATGATGGTTGGCGGCATAGAAGACGTTGCTGCGGACGCGCGTGCCGGTTGTCGCGGTCGCGATGCCGCTCGTCCAGCTGATTGATAACAGGAACAAGCGCGGCCAAGGCGAAGGTTTGCGGAAGACGCGCCAGATATTGTGCAAAACAAGGCTTGTAGTCAGGCTGCTGGCCATAAGCAGCAGACGCGCAAAAAACATGAACTGCCCGGCGACAAATGCCGCAGGGTTGCGTCGTTCAATCCTTGCGGTCGATGGCGACGCCATAAAGCTCCATACGGTGGTCCACCAAGCGATACCCAAGGCGTTCGGCAATTATCTTTTGCAGCGCCTCAAGCTCGGGATCGACAAATTCAACAACTTTTCCGGTTTCGACGTCAATCAGATGGTCATGATGCGCCTCAGGCGATGCTTCGTAGCGTGCCCGGCCATCGCCGAAATCGTGCCGGTCCAATATGCCAGCCTCTTCGAATAGCCGAACTGTCCGGTACACCGTGGCAATGGAAATCTTGGGATCAATCGCCGATGAGCGGCGATAAAGTTCCTCCACATCCGGGTGGTCATTAGAGTCAGATATGACACGGGCAATGACTCGCCGCTGGTCGGTAATGCGAAGGCCGCGTTCGTTGCAGAGCGCCTCGATGTCTATTTTGATATCCATGCCGATAGACATTTAGTGTCACAGCATGATTCGTCAAAGAAAAAGGCCGGAGGATAGCCCCGGCCTTGATCTGCAATAACACTAAAAAAGCCTATTTCACCTTTTTCTTGCGGCCCGATCCAGGCGCACGTCCAAGGCCGATGGCCTTGGCCAACTCGCGGCGTTGTTCGGCATATGCCGGCGCGACCATAGGATAGTCAGCGGGTAATCCCCATTTGGCGCGATAGTCGTCCGGCGTCATGCCATAATGAGTCATCAGGTGACGCTTGAGCATCTTAAGCTTCTTACCGTCATCCAGGCAGACAATATAATCGCGCTTTACAGAGTTACGGACAGGAACTGCAGGTTCCAAGACAGTTTCTTCCACGGCGGCTGGCCCGGAAATTCCAGAAAGCGCCGCATGCACGTTAGAGATTAAAGTTGATACATCCGATACAGCCACGCTGTTGTTACTGACATGCGCTGCGACAATATCTGCGGTCAGCGTAATTAACAATTCAGTTACTTCGTTACTTTCTTGTGACATTTTACAAACTCCACGACCCGTTTTTTTGTTTTGATAGTTCAATATCCTATATAGAATCAAAGTTTAGCCGTCAAGAAATGTTGAAATGTATCTAATATTGTAAATCTAACGCCATAGTAATTGCATCCGGACTTAATCCTGTAGCATTTTTGTAATAATTTTTGCGACGTCCGATCGAATTGAATCCGGATTTAAGATAAAAGTCACGGGCGTTGTTCCCGTCGCGGACTTCAAGGAATATTTTTGTACGTCCTGCACAGCGGGCCCGAACAACGGTTTCGGACAGTAACAATTTGCCTATATTTTGTCGCTGAAATCGCCGCGCGACACCAATCATCAACAGTTCTTCATGATCAAGCACCCAGCGGCTCAAGGCAAAGCCACAGACGTCATCATCCGTTCGGGCCAGCAATAATTGGCAATCAGGGAGAACCAAAGCGGACAGGCATTGAGAGGCAGTCCATGCTTCGCCATAAGCCGGGTCAAATGCGTCGTCCATGATCGTCATCAGGGCCGCAATATCTCCGGCATCGCCCTCTACGACCCGGATCATCCGCGAATAGCAGCCGGCTTTGCATCGGGCGCTCTGCCATAAATCGGTGTCGCCGGAAGCGGATTGTCTGCCGACAATTGCGTCCAGTGCCGCGCGTCGGGTAACAAGTGGAACCATGATCGGTCGAGCCGCTGCGGATCGATGTCGCCCGCCACGATTTTTGCCGTGGCAAGGTCGGGCAGTCGATCAGGCGGCACGGATTGCACAGGCGCAAGTGATCGCCCGTTGTCGTCGAAGGCCTCAAAAAAATACTCGCCATGGCCGCCGCTCATGATGACGTCGATTGCTGCGGGCTCCGCCAGTTGTGCGCGAGCCATGGCAGCCACCAAAGCAACGCATCCATAGCCATGCACACCAATGTGCCAAGCCAGTCCTAAAGCCCTTGCCGCAGCCACGCCGACACGGATGCCCGTAAAACTGCCGGGCCCGACATTGACCATGATTTGGTCAGCTTTGCCGTTATCTGGCAGTGCGTGGATAAATGGAAGCAATCGTTCGGCATGACCGCGACCAATTATCTCATGCTCCGCCGCGAGGACTCGATCGCCATCAAACAAAGCAACAGAGCAGGCCCGTGTTGCTGTATCGATGACCAAAGTGCGCATGACAGTTCGCCCGCCCCCTTAACGTCAGACGACCTGGTTAAACCGGCCGAATGCGGGACGCGGACTGCGTTCAAAGATACTCGCCTTGTCGCCATAACCAAGTGTGCAGATGAAATTTGAGCGTATTTTTGTGCCCGCAAAAAATGCTTCGTCCACCGCAGCGTTATCAAAGCCGGACATCGGACCGGTATCGAGTCCAAGCGATCGCGCAGCAAGCATCAGATAAGCGCCCTGAAGGCTGCTATTGCGAAAGGCTGTTTTCTCGATCAGCGCATCATTGCCGACAAACCAGCTTCGCGCATCAGTATGCGGAAAAAGCTCAGGCAAATTCTCGTAAAATTCGAGGTCCATCCCGATGATGGCGGTTACCGGTGCCTGAAGTATCTTCTCGCCATTGCTTGGCATACAGCAGGCGGCGAGTTTCTGCTTTGCGGCATCGCTGGTGCACCAGATAATACGTGCGGGCAAGCAATTGGCAGACGTGGGCCCGAACTTCATCAGTTCCCATATTTGTTCCAGCTGGGATTGGGTTACCGCCGTGTCCAAATATCCGTTAAAACTGCGTGCTTCCCTAAATAGTTGGTCAAGGGCGGCGTTATCGAGAACTACGGACATGGATATACTTTCGAAAGCGGGAATCTTAAGCTGCGCGGACTTCAGTGACTTCCGGAACATAATGCTTGAGCAATTGCTCGATGCCGTTTTTCAGCGTGGCCGACGATGAAGGGCATCCCGCACATGCGCCCTGCATTTGCAAGAACACCACGCCTTTTTGGAAACCCCGATAAATTATGTCGCCGCCGTCATTGGCAACGGCCGGGCGAACGCGCGTTTCGATCAATTCCTTGATCTGGTCCACAATGTCCGCGTCTTCCGGGTCGTCCAGTGGATAATCCGCGTCGCCCGACGGGACAGAGAAGCCAGCAACGGCCGGTTTGAACAAGGGCATGTTGGCGCTGAAATGATCAAGCAATATGCCCAGAACGTCAGGCTTTAAAGTGGCCCATTCCACTCCAGGTGCAGCGGTCACCGAGATGAACGAATGTCCAAAGAACACGCCCGTGACATCACCAAGCCCGAATAATGCTTCGGCCAAAGGAGAGGCTTCTGCCTCTTCAGGGGCGGCAAAATCGCGCGTTCCAGTTTCCATGACTACGCGGCCAGGCAGAAATTTGATGGTGGCGGGGTTCGGGGTCAGTTCGGTTTCTATCAGCATTCACCGCATGTGGTGTCGTGCGTGCAAAAGTGCAAGCCAGAATGTCTTGACAGCAGGCAAGCTCGGGTTGACGTAATGAAGGATCAGGAGAGTAAAAATCATGGGTCATTCACAGAAAACAGCATGGATCACAGGAGCATCGTCGGGGATAGGCGAGGCCGTGACCAAGGCGTTTGTCGCGCAGGGCGGGGCAGCCATATTGTCGGGACGTAATGTTGCTGAACTGCAACGTGTTGCAGCCGAAACCGAAGCGCCTGACCGGTGCCTGATCCTGCCCTTTGATACTGTCGATTATGACAGCATTCCTGACAAAGTATCCGAAGCTATTGCTTTTCGTGGCATTGTCGACGTGCTCGTCAACAATGCCGGCATTTCGCAGCGTTCCCCCGCGGTGGACACGGATTTGTCGGTCTACCGACGCATAATCGATGTCGATCTGCTGGCCCCGATTGCGCTTACGCAAGCTTTGCTAGCCCATATGGTTTCGCGCGGCAGTGGACAGATTATCATGATCTCAAGCGTCGCTGGCAAGGCGGGCATTCCTATGCGCACAGCGTATTGCGCCGCCAAGCACGGCCTTATCGGCTATGCCGACGCATTGCGCAGCGAAGTGGCAGGTCAGGGGGTCAAGGTGCTTGTCGTCGCACCTGGCTCAGTGAAAACAAATGTATCGCGCAATGCGCTGAACGCCGATGGTTCCGTGCGCGGCATAAGCGATGCAGCGATCGATAACGGCATTGATCCAGACAGGGTCGCGCGCCTAATTTGGGAGGCCGTCGCCACCGGCAAGCGGGAGATTGTGATAGCCGAGGGCATGGAGGCCAATATCCCCATCTTGCGTGCGCAGGACCCGGAGAAACTGTTCGATATGGTCGAAGCGATGGTCGCAGACGGCTATGCGAAGAAACTTTCTGCGCAGTAGGCCGTGTAACTAACCGAGAGGGCCTTCTACTTCTTTGGGTGCATGCGCCTCTTCTTCGCGGCGTCGCTTGGTCGCTGCCTCAGTAAATGCTTCGCTTGCGGGTGTGGATTTGATTTTGTTGCGCACGGTCATTGTGATGATCGCGGCAATCAGCAGCAACGGCCCGACAACGACGACAATTAGCCAGATGGATTGCATTACCTTCTCCTGCGTTGGGAAAAGGTAACGAGGCAGGCACCGCTTTGTTGCCTAGATTCTGCCAGCCCTTAATGCTGCCCCGGCGGCAAAGGGGGAAAGCGCCGTGATAGCCAGCGAGGTTGCGGCCAGCAACTGCATGGCGTTGCCCGGATTTTCGGCCAGAGTTCCGGCGCCGAAAATAAGCAAAGGAATAGTGATTGGGACGAGTAACAAACCGCCAAGCGCGCTGGCGCCGCTTAAACCCGCAGTAAGTGCGGCGATCATGACTGACAAGCCGGACAGCGCCGGTAATGCCAGAGCAAGGCCAAGCAACAGGGTGCCCAATTGTGCCTCCGGTAACCCGATAAGCGCTGAACCGATCACTGTGGCCGAAAGCAACGGAAGCGCGAAGGCGAATATCTGCCCGGCGATTTTAGCGGTGGCAACGAGTTCATCGGACCAGCCCCGCAGGGCGAGTTGATCCAGCACTCCGGATTGACGGTCGGGCAGAATCAGCCGCTCAATAGGCAGAAGGGTTGCGAGAAGTGCGGCGATCCACAATATGCCGCCGCCGGTTCGTGCGAGCAAAGCCTTGTCCGGGCCAGTGACAAAAGGAAAAAGTGTCGCAACTGCCAGGTAGAAAACCACGGGAAGCCAAAATCCGCCGCCTGTCCATGCCAGCCGCACTTCTCGGGCAACCAGGGAGGTAAAGGCCCTCATGCAGCGACACCCGTCCTGTCGAGTACCAAGCTGTCAGCAACGTTGATGGTGGGCGGTTGATGCGCAGCAACGAGTATTATTCCGCCAGATGCGGCATGGTCGGTTATCGCCTGATCAAGGCGCGCGCAACTTGCACTGTCCAAGCCGTTGTATGGCTCATCAAGCAACCAGATATCTGCCTTTGATGCCAAAACACGGGCGATGCTTGCGCGCTTGCGCTGACCCGTAGAGAGAAAACGCACGGGAATTTTGGACAAGTCTTGCAAACCCATATTGGCCAAGGCGGTGATCTGTTGCGCCGGGGAAGCGCCATCCATATCAGCCCAGAATTTCAGCGCCGTCTCCACCGTCAGATTGGCATCAAGTGCGAGATTCTCGTCCGCAAGTGCAATCCGGCCGTCGGCGTGGATTGCACCGGAATTCGCGGATAACAATCCTGCAACAAGCCGAAGCAAGGTAGACTTCCCACAACCGTTGGCGCCCCTGATCCAGATAATATCCCCTGATCGCGCAGCCAGCGACAAGTCACGCAGCACGAGCCGGTTGCCGCGAATGACCGCGACATTTTCAAGGCTAAGTATTGGCGACGGTGCTTGACGCGAGGACATGGCGCGACTTAGGCATGAATTTGTTCAATTGCAAAAGCAGGATTATCATATGCAGGTTTCAAGACTGGATGACGCGGCGCGCGAAGCGGTTTTGCAACAACTGCCCCAATGGAGGTATGACGCCGACGCCAAGGGCATCCGGCGCAGCTTGCGCTTTACCGACTTTGCCGAAGCCTTTGGTTTCATGACGCGCATCGCCATTCTTGCCGAAAAAGCCGACCATCATCCCGAATGGTTCAACGTGTACAACCGTGTCGAAATCCTGCTTACAACACATGATGCGGACGGGTTGTCGCAACGGGACATTGATCTGGCCCTGGCAATCGACGCCATCACGTCTTAGGCGTTACCACATCCCCAAGACCACCCAATAGGCCTAATTGCTTGCGCAAGCGGTTGGGGAACCAGCGCGCGGAAAAGGCCAGTTGTCTGGCCATCTTGTTCACCGGCGTGTGTACCTTGTCGCCGTGAATCGCTTCCCACGCGGCGGGGCCAATAATCGATACGGGGCTTACTTCAACACCTACTGACTGAAGCTTCTCCTTGCCGGTCATGTTGCTGCCAGCGTCAATTCCGCCAATGATGTTGGTGTCGATGAAGCCGGGCATCAAGCTGCGTGCTTTTATGCCGAGTGGACGCCATTCAATGTCATGCGCTTCGGCCAGTCCGCGCACCGCAAACTTGGTGGCGCTGTATACGCTCAATCCCGCCGAGCCGTAAATGCCGGCGGCCGAGCTGGTGTAGAGCACGCAGGCGTCCGGCGTGTTCTTCAGCAAGTCGAAACAGGCACGGGTGCCGCTGATCACGCCTGTCAGATTGATGGCAATCATGCGATCAATGTCCTCATCCGTCATGTCCTGGATAGGCCCGCCAGAACCAATTCCCGCATTGTTGAACAATACCGTCATATGACCATTGGTGTGCTGTGAAAATTCCGCGACAGCCGCTTTCCATTGGGCACGATCAGTTACATCAAGCCGGTGGCGCGACCATTGGCCGGGGGGCAACGAGGAAGCAGTCTCCTCCAATCCCTTTTCATTCACGTCAGCAAGGCCAATGAACCAGCCCGCATCCGCGAAATAGCGCGCGACTTCGCGGCCAAGACCGGACGCCGCACCGGTTATAAAAATGCTTTTTTGTGTTGCCGACATAATGGACTCTCCCCTTACTCACATGCCTGTCAGCGACATCAATTTGCCGACAACGTCAACTGATTATTGCGGACCCGATAAAGGCTGGATACATCCTTTTGGCATAAGGAGCGATTATGTTTCGATATTGGTCCCTGCTGATTGTTGCCATTTTCAGCCAGTTTTCCACGCCCGCGCGGGCAGAAGTCGTCGCAACATTTTACAGCCATGATTTTGGCGACCATTTTCCGCATGCTTTTGTGAAATTAAAAGGCACTGTCGGTTCAACGGGCGAAGCGGTGGACACCAATTTCGGATTTACTGCGGTGAATGTGTCACCTGCGATCCTGATGGGATCCGTCAAGGGCGTGGTCGAAACAAAGGACGCCAAATATATTGCCGCCAGCAATCCGCATTTTTCCGTGAAGCTGTCCGACGCCGAATATCACCGTTTCATGGCATTTGTAGAAAAATGGCGCACGCTCCCAGGCAAAAGCTATAATCTGGGAAAGCGCAACTGCGTGCATTTTGCGATGGAGGCAGCGGCTTTGCTTGGCCTGAGCGTTAACCGCCAAAGCCGCTATTTCAAAAAGCCCAAGACGTTTTTGCTGGAGGTCATGGGGCTAAATAAATCGTTGAAGCCTTAGATGGCCTGAAATCCCTGGGCGTAAATATGCCACGTAAAAATCGCTGCGGCCCCGCGATGCGGGCGCCAACGTTCGGCGATGATGCGAATGTCCTTTTCGGACGGCCGCGACTCAAGTTTTAACAGGCGACCAACGCCTTCCTGAACCGCAAGGTCGCCGGCTGGCCAAATGTCGGTGCGGCCTTCTGCGAACAGCAAATAGATTTCGGCCGACCAACGCCCAATGCCTTTTACTTGTGTCAGATATGCGATTGCCTCTTCGTCGTCGGCGGGCAGGGCGTCGAGCGGCAAGTCACCCGACAGCACAAGCTCTGCCAGCGAGCGCGCATAGCCCTGTTTTTGGCGACTGAGACCGCAAGCACGCAACGCGTCGAATTCCTGCGCCAGCAAGGCGTCTGGAGGGCAACCAGCGCCTATCAGCGCCTCAAGCTTGTTCCAGACCGAAGCTGCCGCAGCAACGCTTACCTGTTGTCCCACGATCGTGCGCAGCAAGGTGGCATAGCCGGGCTCTCGAATCCGCGCGTCAGGATATCCTGTGACGGCAATTGCTGCGGCAATGCCGGGCTCGATCGCCGCCAGCGCATCAAGCGCATCGCGAAGTTGCTGAGCCGGGATGCCCATTATTGCGCCTTCAACCCCGCCGCACGGTTGCGGCATATAGCGCAATCGCCGCTGCATTGGACACATTAAGCGATTCCATCTGTCCGCTCATCGGCAGTTTGGCGAGCTGGTCGCAATGTTCCTGGATATTGTGGCGCATTCCGTCGCCTTCTGCACCCAGTACCAGCGCGTTTCGTCCGGGTGTGAGCGCTTGATCCAGCGTGACGTCGGCATGACCCGTCAGGCCGATTCGCCAATAGCCGGCCTCGGCAATCTCCTCGAGCGCGCGGGCAAGATTGACCACGCGCACCCACGGCATGACTTCCAACCCGCCGGATGCGGCCTTTGCCAACGCGCCTGATTCGGGCGGCGAGTGTCTGTCCTGTGTGACAACTGCAACTGCACCAAAGGCGGCCGCCGTCCGGAATATCGCGCCGACATTATGCGGGTCGGTCACTTGATCGAGAACCAGCAGGGGCCGGTTGTCATCGTTCGCAACGGCAAGCGCATCGGTCAGCCAGACATCCTCGAGCGGAGCGACCTCAAGCACCAGGCCCTGATGCGGCGCGTCTTTCGGCACGAAACGCGCCAGATCGTTGACTTCAGCATATTGCACGGTCAGGCCGTCAGGCACGACAATCTTGCCGATTTCCTCACGCGTACCCCATAAGTTGATAAGGCGGCGTTCCGGATTGTCGAGCGCCGCATAGACGGCGTGCCGCCCGTAAAATTTGGGATTGCCGCTTGTGACCGCTGCACCACGGCGACGATGGCTCTTGTGTGAAGACATTTTATGTACCTGTTGATGAAAAAGAGGACGTTGAAGTGCCCTTTCCCACTTGAGGCATTGACAGGCAAGGGGCGTTTCGCCATTGGGCTGCTTCTTCTGCGGGACCGGCCCTCATGCAAATGCATGATGCCCCGACGAAGATGTGGACAGGTGGCCGAGTGGTTAAAGGCAGCAGACTGTAAATCTGCCCGGTTTTCCGTACGCTGGTTCGAATCCAGCCCTGTCCACCAATTACTCTCGCGCGTTTACTGATTTATCGTATATCTGAACGCAGCGAAGATTGTTGCCACTTTTAAATCCGCCAGGGTGGCGACATCATGTGTGAAGCACGCCGGCGGCACTTCCATTGGCTTCTGCGGTAACCGACGCCTGTGCTAGTCCTATTATCACTCGTCTTCGACATTGAGTATTTCGCCCCTGAACATCGGCAGCAACCTCATAGGTCCTGACGCAATGCAGGTTCAAAGTCCGGCTGTGACATGTCGGTGGCTCAGACCAAAAAAAGAGGCAGCCAAAGCTGCCTCAAGTTCCTGAGATTGTCTTGTTACTTTATTCGTCGATATTTTTCCGGAATGTTTCTGGCAGGAACATGATGCCGACGACCAGGGTCAAGCCTGCGACGATGATCGGGTACCACAGACCATAATAGATATCTCCCGTCGCGGCGACCATTGCAAACGCCGTGGTCGGCAGGAACCCACCGAACCAGCCGTTGCCGATATGATAAGGCAGCGACATGGATGTGTAGCGAATGCGCGTTGGGAACAGTTCAACCAACAAAGCTGCAATCGGGCCGTAGACCATCGTTACCAACAGGACGAGATAGGTAAGGATCAGAACAACCAACGGCTTATCGATCTGTGCCGGATCCGCGAACAGGATTTTCTTGGCTGCCTTTGGATCCTTGGTTGCGGCTGGATTGTCCTTTACGGGATAACCTGCTGCTTCCAGTGTCGAGATAACTTCTCCGCCAAATGCTTTGATCGCTGCAGATTTGTCGTCTCCAGTTACCTTTGATGGGTCTGGAGCAGTGATCAGTTTTGATCCAATCTGAACAGACGCAATTGTCCCAGCGGGCGCATCAACGACAGAATAGCTGATGGCATTTTTTGCCAGATAAGACTTGGCAATGTCACAGCTTTTGCTGTCAAATTTGTTCTTTCCGATGGGATCAAACTGAAGCGAACAATCATTGTCGTTGACCGTGACGGTGACAGGTGCCGCCTCGCTCGCCTGAGTCATGGCGGGGTTTGCTGCGTTCGCCAAAGCATGGAAAACCGGAAAGTAGGTCACGACAGCCAAGGCACAACCGGCCATGATGATCCACTTGCGACCAATTTTGTCCGATAACCAGCCAAAGAAAACGAAAAACGGTGTGCCTATGGCCAACGCAATCGCAATCAAGATATTGGTTGTGGCACCGTCAACCAGCAAAGTCTTTTCCAGAAAGAACATGGCGTAAAACTGTCCGGTATACCACACCACAGCCTGACCAGCGACAGCACCCAGCAGGGCGATGACAACGAATTTGCCATTTTTCCAATTTCCAAAAGCCTCTGAAATCGGCGCCTTTGAATTGGTGCCTTCTTCTTTCATTTTCTGGAAAACAGGGCTTTCCTGCAGTTGCATACGGATCCAAAGTGATACGCCAAGCAGCACAACGGAGATCAGGAACGGAACACGCCAGCCCCAATCCCTGAACGATTCTTCACCGATAAGTGTTCGCGTCCCAATGACCACTAACAAAGCCGCAAATAGGCCAAGTGTGGCAGTGGTCTGGATGAAGCTGGTGTATAGCCCGCGCTTGTTATTGGGCGCATGCTCCGCAACATAGGTGGCTGCCCCGCCATATTCTCCGCCAAGTGCCAGCCCTTGTAAAAGGCGAAGTACCACGAGCATGATTGGCGCAGCAACGCCAATGCTGGCATAATTTGGTAAAACGCCCACAGTAAAGGTTGCAAAACCCATGAGGCCCATGGTGACGAGAAACGTGTATTTGCGTCCGACCATGTCCCCGAGGCGGCCGAATACGAGTGCACCAAAGGGACGCACAGCGAAGCCCGCGGCAAACGCCCCAAGTGCAAAGATAAATCCAGTTGTTTCGTTAACGCCTGAGAAAAACTGGGCTGAAATTATCGTAGCCAGCAGGCCGTATAGATAGAAATCATACCATTCGAAAACAGTGCCAAGCGATGATGCCAGGATAACTTTCTTTTCGCTACCTGTGGCTACATGGTGCTTGGGGATTGTGTCATAAGTTGTTGCCATTATTATTCTCCCCTCTCACTAGATTGAACTTAAAAACTGTACTTCGCCGCAAATTCGACGCGGTCGAGTTTTCCGTCGACACCGCTGACCAACCGGCGCACGCCGTGGCGATATTCGACACCCAAATCGAAGCCGGCGGCTGGCGACCAGAACAGGTTGCCAGCAACGCTCCATGCCGATTTATTGAAAGCCGCGGTCGAGGCGGCGGAAAGGCCCGAGGCGTAATCGGCTTCCTGATAGCTTGCCATTAATGTTGAACGCAGCTTCGGGGTCCAACCCAGCCGCAATGCCGCCAGACCTGCGATGGTCTCGACGTTACGCAACTGGTTCGTCCCAGTGGCAAGCACGGCATCCGGCGCAAAATTTATGCCGACATAACGGCCAATGCCTTGGCCATAGGTCGCCATGAACCGGAGATCGTAGCGCTTGGCGCTATCAAGAAAAATCTTGCCTGCAACGCTTGCGCCATAGCCGGTAACTTCGTCATGAATGCCGCCATTATCGAACGACAGTTGCCGAAGAAGGCCCGCAAGTGACAATTCGCCAAAGCTGGCGTTATAGTTTAACCGGGCAGCAAAATCGGGCAGGCTGTCATCGTCATTCTCAATGAGGGCAGGCGCGCCTTGGTTTGCCATTGCTGTCTCAGGATTCTCCACAGACGCATGGATGACAAGCCCTTTGCCAATCGGCATTGAGTAACGGACAAGCGGTTGCCGGACGAACACCGTTCCTTCCGTCGGACCAACGAAATCGGTTGATTCCGGAAGAGCACCGACAAATTGGAAGGTGGACCAGTCTTGTCCGATTGTTAGCTTGTCATATTGCACAAAAACGCGCCGGAGCGCCAGATCATAGCCATTTGTGGTGCGCTCGGTGCCTTGCGTTCCTGCTGCGGTCTGGAAATCAGTTTCAATATAACCTTTCAGCGTGTGACCGGCGACCTGCGTTTCTAGGTTCATCCACAAACGCGTCTGCTTTGCCGAAAAATCATTGTCGGTGGACTCGCGCACACCGCCTACGGGTATCGACTGCGGCAAGTAGAAATCACGGCCAAGGGTGTTGGCAGCGACATCGCCATCACTCCAGCGGCTGAAACTGGCGACGGTTTTGAGAAAGCCGCCAAGCTTAATCCGCGTCCCGCCGTTACCAACCGTAAAGCCATCCACAATGGGGGCAGGCGCGGGCTTGTTTGCCTGTGCCATGCTGGCAGCCTCCGTCGCTTTGGTGTCGGCTTTCGCAACCGCCAGACGCAGTTCTGCATTTTCCGCCTTGGTGGAGCTCAACTCGCCTTGGAGCGAGCCAAATGCACGTTCCAGAGCTTCGATGCGCGCTTCTAGCTGATTCTCTTTGTCGGTGGCTGCCTGTGCATCAGCTGGCATCAATGTCGCGGTTGCGACGCCTGCAAGCAGCCATGCGAATATTGTCCTTTTTTGCATTTCTTCCTCCCCCGTCCGACTTTTGCCGGTCCTTGTATCCCGCCAATCATAGTCGCCTGACTTTGCCGTTGCGGATAGTTAGACTTTGGTCTTAGTTCGGGGAGACTCTGTGTTAGACTTAGGTCGGGGGTGCCGGTCCACGCGGAGCGCGCTATTCTGACTCATAAATGATAAATTCAACGGAGAGGGCAATATGTCGGAAATCTATCCTGTTTCGGATGACTGGAAGAAAAAGGCTTTTATTACGTCCGAGCGTTACGACGCCGCTTATGCCCAATCAGTCAGTGACCCGGACACATTCTGGCGACAGGAGGCAGCGCGCCTAGACTGGATGACACCCTTTACCAAAGTGAAGAACACCAGCTTCAACGAAGCCGATTTTGGCATTAAATGGTTTGAGGGTGGCGCGTTGAACGTCTCTGTGAACTGCCTTGATCGACATTTGCCCGAGCGCAAGGATGATATTGCCATCATCTGGGAGGGTGATGATCCCTCGCAGCAGCGGCGCATCAGTTTCGGCGAATTGCATGCCGAGGTTTGCCGGATGGCGAACGCCCTGAAGGATTTGGGCGCGCGCAAGGGTGACCGCATCACCATCTATATGCCGATGATACCCGAAGCGGCCATGGCGATGCTTGCATGCACGCGCATTGGCGCAATCCACTCGATCGTTTTTGGAGGATTTTCTCCCGATGCGCTGGCCGGACGTATTCAGGATTGCGATTCCAACATTGTCATTACAGCGGATGCTGGAATGCGTGGCGGAAAGCTGGTGCCTCTAAAGCAGAATGTCGACGAAGCGTTGACTCATTGCACCTCGGTGACGGCATGCCTTGTCGTCCGCCATGTCGGAAACGATGTCGAAATGCATAGTGACCGTGATGTGTGGTATCAGGATATCCGTACGACTGTTCCTGACGAATGCGAACCCGAAGTTATGGGCGCCGAAGATCCTTTATTCATTCTGTACACATCTGGATCCACCGGAAAGCCAAAGGGCGTATTGCACACTACCGGCGGATATCTGGTTTGGGCAGCCATGACCCACCATTATGTGTTTAATTACACGCCGGGCGAGGTCTATTGGTGCGCCGCCGATATTGGATGGGTCACGGGCCACAGCTATGTCGTATATGGTCCGCTTGCCAATGGCGCGACGACCGTGATGTTTGAAGGGGTTCCAAACTACCCGGACCATAGCCGTTTCTGGCAAATCGTTGACCGGCACCAGGTCAATATATTCTACGGTGCGCCGACCGCGCTGCGATCACTCATGCGTGAGGGTGACGAGTGGGTAAAGAAAACATCACGCAGCTCGCTTCATCTGCTGGGCTCGGTCGGCGAACCCATCAATCCCGAGGCCTGGGAATGGTATTATCATGTTGTTGGGGAAGGCCGCTGCCCCATCGTTGACACTTACTGGCAGACTGAAACGGGTGCGACCATGATGACTCCGCTGCCGGGCGCCCATGCGCTTAAGCCCGGTGCCGCATCGAAGCCCATGTTTGGCGTGCAGCCTGTCATTGTCGATGGAGACGGCAAAGTGCTCGACGGTGCTACGGATGGCAATTTGTGCATCGTCGACAGCTGGCCCGGGCAGATGCGGACCGTGTGGGGTGATCATGAGCGGTTTTTCCAAACCTATTTCACCACTTATCCCGGCAAATATTTTACAGGTGACGGCTGCCGTCGTGATGAAGACGACTATTACTGGATTACCGGGCGGGTTGACGATGTCATTAATGTCTCTGGACATCGTATGGGCACTGCAGAGGTCGAGAGCGCTCTTGTTGCCCATGCAAAGGTCGCCGAGGCAGCAGTTGTCGGCTTCCCGCACGACATAAAGGGGCAGGGCATCTATGCGTATGTGACGTTGAACGTCAATGAAGTGGAATCGCCGGAAGTTCGCGCAGAACTGGTAAAATGGGTGCGCCATGAAATTGGTCCGATCGCGACGCCCGACATTATCCATTTTGCATCAGGATTGCCCAAGACGCGCTCTGGCAAGATCATGCGCCGTATCCTGCGCAAAATAGCCGAAGGTGATGTTTCCAATCTGGGAGATATCTCGACCCTCGCCGATCCGTCGGTCGTAGACAATCTGGTACGTTCACGCGCCGTATCTACATGACGGGCACGATCCTCATTGCTGACGACCATCCACTGTTTCGGCAGGCTCTGTCGATGGCGGCGGCGGCGGTGCGGCCGGACGCCCGGATCGTCGAATGTGCCAATCTGGAGTCGGCGCTCAATGAGGCCATTGCAGCCGATGACCTTATATTAATGCTGCTTGATCTCAAGATGCCGGGGGCCGAAGGCTATTCCGGGGTTGCCCTGCTTCATGCGGAAAAACCGGCGGTGCCGATCCTGGTCATTTCAAGTGCAGATGCAGGCCAAGCTGCGCAAAATGCCGTACGCTTTGGCGCTGTCGGATTTATCGGCAAGGATACAGGCTTGGATGCCATTGAACAGGCGATTGCAGATGCGCTTGCCGGACGCCGAATTGTCGCGCCGACGGACGATGAAATTGACCCCGTCGCCGCCCAGATTACGATGCTTACGCCGACCCAGCTCAAGGTCTTGCTAGGCGTGATGCAAGGCAGGCTTAATAAGCAGATTGCCTATGATCTCAGCATTAGCGAAGCGACGGTGAAGGCGCATATGACTGCTATCCTCAAAAAACTCGACGTTCAAAATCGTACACAGGCCGTACTGGTGGGCAAGGCGCTTGGACTGGAACCAATTCACCATTAACCCGCAGGCGCGACCAAATTATCGCTTTGCTCTGACAAATATTGTTCCAACGTAACCGCCGAAACGGGTTTTGCGAGAACCGACACGTCGGCGAGTTCAGATCGCATAGAGAACTCGCTCATTCGTGCAGCGGTCACGAGTGCGTAGCGCGCCGTTGGACATTGCTTGCGAAGTTCACGGATTAGCCAAAGGCCGTCTTCGCCATCACCTAAATTAAAGTCAATCAATGCAACATCAAAATTGCTGGCCTTCGCAAGTGCTGTTGGTGCCGACTCCGCAAGCATGTAATGATGGCCTAATGCCGACAGATAACTTTCCATCGCCATAAGATTGGTAGGATCATCGTCAACCACCAACACAGAAAGCTGCCTTGACCCGGCGCTGGGCCCGGTCTGGATTGGCTCGGCGGCTTTTGGCTGCAACCCTGAAAGGGGAAGCGTGATACTGAAACGGCTACCTTTGCCCTCGTGCGAACGGAGCGAGATCCGGGCACCCAGAACACGTGCGGTGCGCTCAACGATGGCGAGGCCGAGTCCTATGCCACCTTCATCCGCATTTGCTAATCGTTCAAATTCCTTGAAGATTTGCTTTTGCTTGTCAGCAGGTATGCCGGGGCCAGTATCGATCACGTCTATACGGACTAATCCTTTGCGGTGCCGAACGCCCACCAATATTCCGCCCTTGCGGGTGTATCTGATCGCATTTGATAGATAATTTTGGATAATTGAACCTAGCAGACCGGGGTCGGTGTCTAAAATGGCATCGCCACGTCCGATGCGAATTTCCAAACCCTTTTGGCGTGCCAAAGGGGCGAATGTTTCCACCAACTCCATTAACAATGCGCGTGCCCGGACGGGTTGCTTCTGGGGCGACACGCCGCCTGCATCCAAGCGCGATATATCCAGAAGCGCCCGCAGAAGCGTGTCAGCCAGATCAATGGACCGGTCCAGCTTGTCCAATATGCCCTTTTGGGCATCAGGCATTTGTCGGGCGAGTGCGCCGGCAAACAGCCTGGCGGCGTGGATCGGCTGCAACAGATCATGGCTGGCCGCAGCAAGAAAACGGGTTTTTTCGGCGTCCGCATCAGCCAAGGCCTTATTTGCGGTCTGCAGTTCGCGTGTGCGCTCCACAACCCGCATTTCAAGTTCCGTTCGGGCGTTTTCAAGCGCCGCAAGCGCATGAGCCTCGGTCGTGACATCCGTGAAACACATTACGTAACCGCCGCTCGGCATCGGGCCACCGACCGTTTTTAAAACCTGACCATCGGGTCTGACGCGTTCAAATGTGTGCACCAACCCATTGCGCATATGTCCTAGACGCTTTTCGACATGCGCCTCGACCCCTCCCGGTCCGCACTCTCCACGTTCGGCATTGTAACGGATAAGATTCGCGACTGGCGCACCTACCTTTACCATGCCGGGCGGATAGGCGAATATGTCCAGATACCTGCTATTCCATGCAACGATGTTGAGGTCGCGATCGACAACGCTTACGCCCGGGTCAATGTTTTCCAGTGTTGCAGCCAGCAAATCCTTTGAAAAACGCAAGCTTTGTCCAGTTTCGTCAAGCAGCCGGGAAACTTCTTCTCTTGTGAGGTTAGATCCGTAAAGGACGGAGCGTACAAAGGCGCGCGCTGACGGTAACCCCACCACGCCCGCAATCAAGCGCTCGGCCTTTCTGGTGTTTGCGCGATCAATAGGTGCTTTGTCAGCTATGCCCGCGAAAGTTTCCGAAGCCGCTTCGGGGCCGACAAAGCGGGCAACCGCGCTTTTCAATTCGCCTATCGTCGAAACTGCAGGTGCATCTGGAAAATTGTTGCGCAGCAGCCCGGGCAAAGCGCTGGTCTGGACACGACGTATCGTCACCAATGAAAATGCCGCCAGGTTTGCGCCAATGCTCCAGATCGCCCCGTGGCTGATCGGGCTCAGGCCATCAATTCCCAAAAGCGCATTAGGATCTAATAACGTACCCTGTAGAGAAGCCAGCCAGGATTTGCTTACGATCTGGGGCAGGGCGAGTGTGTATATCCACAAAAGCAAACCCGCCAATAGACCGGCCTTAGCAGCGGCTGCATCGCGATTACTGCCGAGCACCGCCAATATGAGCGCAGGCGCGAATTGCGCCATTGCGGCGAAAGCGACAAGGCCAATCGAAGCGAGCCGCTGACTGTCGGCGATCCCCAATGCCCAGCCTAGTGCCGCAAGCATGATAGCCGCCATTGCAAGGCGCCGCGTTGTCAACAATGCGCGGCCTAAATCACCCTCTCCCTTTAATCGCTCGCTACGGACCAACCATGGTGCAACCAGATCGTTGGATACCATTGTCGAAAGCGCAATTGTCTCAACCAAGACCATCGCCGTCGCCGCGGAAAAGCCACCAAGGAATATCAGTAATGCCGGCAACGGCATTTGTTGTGACAGCGGTAATTGAAGAACGTATAAATCAGGCGTGGTATTGGCTGACAATAGGGACAAGCCCGCAAGCGAAATTGGCAGCACGACAATCAATGTTGCCACCATATAGGCTACGAATGGCCAACGGGCGCGCGTGATGTCGCCTGCGCTTTCGGCTTCAATCACCGTCACGTAGAACTGCCGCGGCAAGCAAATGATAGCTGCCATTGACAGCAAGGTTATGACGAAAAAATCGACACCAATGTTCGATGGTGCGAATCTCCGCGACAGCTGTGCAACGGCGTTGCTCGTAACGACAGGGTCCGTGCGCATCAGCAACAAAATCGCGACTCCACCAGCGACCAGCAACGCGGTAAGTTTGAACAGCGATTCAAAGCCGACAGCGAACAGCACAGCATCATTTCGACTAGCGGCTTCGTAACGCCGGGTTCCGTAAACCATCGTAAACAACGCAAGTCCAACGGCGGCAACAACCATGGCTGCAGAAGAGTCTGCCCCACCGGAAATCAGGGAATAGGTGGTCCCTAGAGAGCGCAACTGTAGTGCGATATAGGGTATGCTGCCAAACAAAGCGAGAATGGTGACCAACGCCGCAACGGTCTGGCTTTTTCCAAAACGGCCACCGATGAATTCCGAGATGGAATTTGCTCCATCATTTTTCACAGCATGGATTAACCGTCGCAAAAAGGAATGGCCAAATACAAAAACCAGAACTGGGCCGAGGTAAATGGGTAAATAGGACCAGCCGTCCGCAACTGCCGAGCCTACTGCGCCATAATAAGTCCACGATGTGCAATAAACAGCGATCGCCAGCACATAGGCCGGCAGGCGCAGGCGTCGCTTCTGGGTAGCGTTACGATGCCCTTCTGCCCATGACGCAAATGCGAAGAGGCACAGGGCATATACGACAACGACGATAAGCGGTTGCACTCCCGGCATCTCTCCCCCCAAGATCCGCGCTGACAATCTTCCTCATGACGACTTTACCCAGAATAGGCAATTATTCCACATGATCGTGGCTTGGCGAAAATATTTCGCATGACGCAATGTTAAAAGGTGCGACCACCGGGCAGGTCAGTCGCATGTAACTTAGTCCTGTTCAGAACCCGAGTTCGCTTGAGCAATACGCAAACGGGCAGCCATGCTGGTGCGTGACATGGAGATGACGTGGTCAATGCCATCTACAGTGATGGCAAGCTCGTTTTGTTCGGTGCGTTCAATGTAGCCTTTGGCTTTAAGGTACCAAGCGTGAAATTCAAAAATCTCTTCGGAACAGTTCAGAAATTCCTTGATGTAGAACGCAAGAACGCCCGGATTTTGGGCATTTTCCCTTCTTCGCTTGTATAGCTTCATTAAAATTTTTTCATGCGCCTCTGCGTCGGTCAGCGCGGTCTTTTCCTCGACAGCAACATCATCGAATAATGGGGATGCGAGTTCCTCCGCGGGGTAATACTCCCTATATAAACGGTCATATTCTGCCCGATATTCGACGTTGCGAAGAACCCTGTACGCCTCGATCACCGCATTGAATTTGTCGACATCTGCGGTTTCAATATGGTCGGGGTGATATGACTTGGCCAATCGGCGATAGGCTGTTTCCAGCTTCTTAGCGTCGCAGTCAGGACTGACTTCCAATATGCGATAGTAATCAACAAAATGTTGTTCTTCGGTCATTTCAAAATCGCCCCTGTCCCAAACCCCGTTTTTGCGACCGTTATTCTGATGTCTGTTGCCTCATGCCGTGTGTGTGCTGAATTTACAAGCACACAGCGGATGTCCGCCACAAGGGCTCTGCTTGTCACAAGGCTTGATGCGCTCTCGATAATGTGACACCCGCTCCACCACATTGTTCGGGGGGAATGGATATGAAAGTTTTGCGCACACCAGACGCGGCATTTGATGGCATTGCGGATTATCCGTTTGCGGCGCATTATCTGAATATTACGGATTCGGCTTCCCGGACGGATTTGCGTGTGCATTTTATCGATGAAGGGCCCCGCGACGCTCCGGTGGTATTGATGATGCATGGCGAGCCCAGTTGGTCTTATCTGTACCGGAAAATGGTCGGGCCAGTTGTCGCGGCTGGTTTTCGCGTCGTTGCTCCAGACCTGGTCGGTTTTGGCAAATCCGACAAGCCGGCCGCGCAAACCGACTATAGTTATGCAAAGCACGTCGCATGGATGCGCCAATGGGTCGAGCAACTTGACCTGCAGAATATTACGCTGGCATGTCAGGATTGGGGTTCATTGGTGGGGCTTCGTTTGCTGGCGGAAATGCCCGATCGTTTTGCGGGCGTCGCACTGTCAAATGGTGGATTGCCAGAGGGCGGTGATGCACCGCGTGCTTTCGCCATCTGGCGGGCATTTTCGAAATGGAGTCCGGTGTTTCCGATTGGCAAGATCGTAAACGCAGGCACCAAAAGTGGGCTTTCCCCACAGGAGATCGCGGCTTATGACGCACCGTTTCCCGATTCATCATTCAAGGCTGGCGCTCGTATTTTTCCAAGCTTTGTACCGTTTGGCGATAATGTCGCACTACCTGACCAGAAACGCGCATGGGAGGTTCTGGATAACTGGGAAAAGCCGTTCCTTTGCTGTTTTTCTGATCAAGACAGGATCACACGCGGTGGGGAAAGCCGCTTTATCGGACGTGTTCCTGGAACAGCCGGGCAGAACCACCGCAGCCTGTCGGGTGGACATTTCATCCAAGAGGACGACCCGGACGGATTTGTCGCCTGCATACTGGAGGTTGCGCACGCAACCTAAGTTGACCCTTGACGTCAGGCTGTTCCGCGCGTGAGAAGTCTAACAGGGACTGGCGTTATGTTGGGTGTCTCGCCTTTGAAAACGGCGATCAAGGCCTCCACCAGCATTTCGCCAGCTTGAACATAATCCTGTTCAATGGTTGTGAGCGGCGGCTGCGCATAGGCACCCGTCGCGATGCCATCAAACCCGATCACGCGCACATCTGTGCCAACAGCAATATTATTCTCGTCGAGCGCACGCATGGCGCCCAAAGCGATAAAATCATTGGCACAGAAAAGGCCGTCGAAGCGGATACCATCGCGGATCAAACCCTTGACCGCAGCATAGCCCTGGTCTTCACGTACCGCATTTTCCGGTAGGGCAGGGCAAATAGGTCGCATGCCCTTGTCCGACATTTCAGACATATAGGTCGTCAATCTATCCTGAAACTGCGGCTGTTCGCTATGGGTCGGGCCGATATAGGCGATCTGTTTGCAGCCTTTATCAAGCAAATGGGCAATTGCCAGTTGGGTGCCCTGGACGTTGTCGCTTTTTATTGAAATCAAGTCTTCTTTGCTGGCCCCCCAACAAATCATGGGCGTGTTGTGCCGGGCATATTCGCCAAAAAATTGCCAACCTTCAACATTTTGCCCACTGCCGATCACGATCAGACCGTCAGCCTGCCTGCTGCCGGTATAATTGGCAAAAAAATTGGCAGGTGAATCCTGAAACGAGATAATCAGATTATAGCCACGTTCCGAGGCGGAAGCCGCAATGCAGCCGAGCAGTGACAGATAAAACGGGTTTATGTTTGCCTTGTTCTCACCCTGCCGACACAGGATGACGAGCGCGATCGAATAGGTCTGCTGGGTCCGCAAGCGAAGGGCGTTGTGATCAACGGAATAATTTAGTTCATTCGCCAGTGCGACGATCTTAGCACGCGTCGCTTCATTGACCTTTTTATCGCCGCGCAAGGCACGCGACACTGTGGGCTGTGATACCCCAAGCATGGCCGCAATCTGATGCGCAGTTATTCGCCCCTCTTTACCCATGCAGCGCCGATAGCACCTGCGAGCCGTCAAGTCACGCGGCGAGGGCCTCTTCGGGTGCTACAAAATCAAGATTCAGGCTTTCCGCGACCGCCTGGCTCGTAACCTTGCCGTCGTGCACGTTCAAACCGGCAAGAAGCCCACGGCCCGTTTCAGTGGAGTTTTCAAGCGCGGCGACACCCTTGTTTGCAAGCGCAAGGCCATAAGGCAGCGTCGCGTTGTTCAATGCTGCAGCGCTAGTTTGCGGAACGGCACCTGGCATGTTCGCCACACAATAATGGATAATGCCATCAACAACATATGTAGGCTCGGCATGCGTTGTCGGCCGCGACGTTTCAAAGCAGCCACCCTGGTCAATGGCAACATCGACAAGAACGGAGCCAGGTTTCATGTGCTTCAACATCTCACGGGTGACAAGCCGCGGCGCGCTCGCCCCGGGAATGAGCACTGCGCCAATCACCGCATCGGCGATGCTGATTTCATGGTCAATTGTTTCCAGCGTCGAATAGCGTGTACGCACCCGACCGTTGAACATTTCATCCAGTTGGCGAAGGCGGGGGATGGACCGGTCGACTATGGTGACTTCAGCGCCAAGGCCAACAGCCATGCGCGCGGCATGCGTGCCAACGACACCTCCGCCCAGCACAGTTACGCGGCCAGCAGGCACGCCCGGGACGCCGCCCAAGAGGATGCCTGCGCCACCTTCGCTTCGGCGCATGGCTTCGCCAGCTGCTTCTATCGCAAGGCGACCGGCAACTTCGCTCATCGGGGCCAATAGCGGCAAGGTGCCGCGGTCGTCAGTGACCGTCTCATAGGCGATTGCGGTGCACCCACTCGCAATCAGACCTTTTGCCTGTTCAGGATCGGGCGCGAGGTGGAGATAGGTGAACAACAACTGCCCCGGACGCAGTTGCACCCACTCGGTCGGTTGGGGCTCTTTCACCTTTACGATCATGTCGCAGTTGGAAAAAATTTCAGAAGCAGTGTCTGCGATTTCTGCGCCCGCTGCGCGATAAGCTTCGTCGCTTGCCATGATGCCAGCGCCAGCCCCTGATTGGACGACAACGCGATGACCAGCAGCGACATATTCGCGCACTGCACCGGGCGTGAGACCCACGCGATATTCATGAATCTTGATTTCGCTGGGAACGCCTACACGCATGATTCTGCTCCTGAATATGTCTTGGTGGAGAATAGCATTGTCTTGATGCTGAAACTGCGCAAAGATTCGACATTATCTGCGACATGGCGCATATATTCGTCATACAACTGGCTTTAGGTAGAAATTATATGCAGATGGACCGCGCAGATCGTAAATTACTTGGCGCCCTCGTTGCCAACGGACGTGCGACTCAGATGGAGTTGGGCGAAGCGGCTGGTCTGTCGCCGAGCGCCGCTGCCCGCAGGCAAAAGGCACTGGAAGATGACGGCATATTGCGCGGCTACCGCGCAGATGTCAGCTTGCGGAAATTGGGGCTGGGCGCAACAGTCATGGTTACCATTACGCTCGATAGCCAAAGCGAAGAGGCAATGGCGGCCTTCGAAGCAGCGGTCGTTAAAAGCCCGTCCACGGTGCGATGCCATCTGATGAGTGGCCGCAACGATTATCTGCTCGTCGTGCGCGCAGCTTCTATCGAGGATTATGAAATTATCCACCGGCAAGAGATTGCCCGGCTGCCAAGAGTGGCCCGCATTGAGACGGCGTTCGCGTTGCGCGAGGTCGTCAATCGAACGGTTCCGCCACGGCTGTTTGACCGTTAGCCGCTTCCAAACCGGACCCGATCAAAGATTTTTTCAAGCAGATTGAAGGAACTTGTCCGGCCCTATCCTGTTTCAATGTCCAGTAAATGGAGACAGATCATGGGTAGAACAGTTGGTATTAGCATTGGTGGTTTGATTTTGCTCGTTGTGATCGTGGCAGTTTTATTCTGACCCGGGACAGCCGTTCGGGCTGTTCAATTTGTGCGAAGCTAGCCCACGCTGCCCTCAAACGGCTAGCTTCGCACAACCTGCACAGCAGGTACGGCGCACCGGGCGTGTAGTCAGCGGACGATTTCGCAAATCTATCCGATATGGTCAAGCAGGTCGCCAATGCGCCCAAACATTTCATCAATATGCGACTTGTCAAGAATGAGTGGAGGGCTAAGCGCGATGATGTCGCCTGTTGCACGTACCAATAACCCTGCATCGAAGCAGGCATGAAATAGTTCGGTTGCCCGCTTTGTCGGTGCATCGGGCCGCGGCTGAAGTTCAATACCTGCAATTAGGCCGATGTTGCGCACGTCGATGACATGCGGCTTGCCACGCAGGGCATGGGCTGCATCGGCCCAATAGGCACCAAGTTCGTGCGCCTTTTCAAACAATCCTTCGTCCCGATAAATATTGAGCGTTGCAAGCGCTGCGGCCGCCGCGAGTGGATGGCCGCTATAGGTGTAGCCATGGAATAGCTCAATTCCGTCTGCCGTCGCATTTACCACATCGTCATGGATGCTTCTGCTGACCGCGACAGCACCCATGGGGACTGCGGCGTTCGTCAAGCCTTTTGCTAGCGCAATGATATCAGGCGTCACACCCCAGCTTTGCGATGCGGTCGCGCCGCCCACTCGCCCAAAACCGCTAATCACTTCGTCAAAGATCAGGATAATGCCGTGCTTGTCACAAATGTCTCGGAGTCGCTGCAAATAGCCAATTGGCGGAACAAGCACGCCCGTTGACCCGGCAACGGGTTCAACGATCACGGCAGCGATGGTTTCCGCGCCATGCAGCGTTACCAATCTTTCCAAGTCATCGGCCAGTTCTGCGCCATGTTCGGGAAATCCGCGCGCAAATGCATTGCGCGTCAAATCATGCGTGTGTCGCATATGGTCAACGCCGGGCAGCCCCTGCCACACGCGCCGGTTATTGACGATCCCGCCAACCGATATCCCGCCAAAGCCTGTACCATGATATCCGCGCTCCCTGCCAATCAGCCGGGTGCGCGTGCCGTTTCCGCGCGCCCTTTGCGCCGCGAGTGCGATCTTCAGCGCTGTATCAACCGATTCACTTCCTGAATTCGTGAAGAATATTCGGTCGACTCCATCAGGCATCATTGGTGCCAGACGACTGGCGAGTTCAAAGGCAACCGGATGGCCGAGTTGAAAGGTGGGGCCGAAATCGAGCGTTGCTGCGCATTTCGCGATGGCATCTATGATCGGCTGACGGCAGTGTCCGGCGTTGCTGCACCAGAGACCTGCGGTTCCATCGAGGATTCGGCGGCCGTCGGCGCTTTGATAATGCATGTCCTTGGCCGACACCAGCAACCGTGGGTGGGCCTTAAAAGACTTATTGGCGGTAAATGGCATCCAGAATGCCGCGAGGGGGTCATTTTCAAGCATGGTCTCTACATCACTGATATCTTTATCTTGCGCAAGACTGTGGCTGTTTTGTCACATACATCAAAAAGGACAATGACGTTGACACAAAATTGCTTGCTTGGGGCAGAGTTTGATGTTTGTGTGCACCTGCACAATAAAGCGCAGGTAAAACATATTGAACCAATGCGCGGGCAATAGATCAAGCGGGATGAGAACGGCATTGGCCGATGGCAGCGTAATGCGTGGCCGCCGGCATAGTATCTAGTGTACCTAAGAAGGGGTAAAATTATGCGTAATTCCATGTTGAAGCTGGCCGGCATGAGCGTCGCGATCAGTGCGATGGCACTCTCGGCACCTGCTTTTGCGCAAGACGAGGCAACAGAGGCTGCTGGCCCAATTTCCGTATCTGGCGGCGTTGCTGTCGTATCCGATTACCGTTTCCGCGGCGTTTCGCTTTCCGATAAGGATTTTGCGGTTCAGCCCTTTCTGACCATCAGTCATGAGTCAGGTCTGTATGCAGGTGTGTGGGGTTCCAATATCGCTGAAAATCCAGGCGATGATGTCGAAGTTGACCTCTATGCCGGCTTTGCTGGTGGCGACGCCGTCACTTACGACATTGGCGCTACCTATTATATGTACCCTGGCGTATCGAGCTTTAACTATATTGAGTTCACTGGAAAGCTTGGTTCGACCGTTGGCCCAGCAACAGTGGGGGTCCAGTTGAGCTATGTGCCTAGCCAGGACAATACCGGAGACAAGGATAATATTTACTTCGGCACCAATGCTACGGTAGCAATTCCAAACACGCCAATTTCGATTGTTGGCTCCATGGGAATCGAAGACGGCGCATTTGCCCCGGGCAATGAAAAAGTGGATTGGTCGCTTGGACTGACTGCAGCCGTTTCCGGCTTCACCCTTGGCGCTTCGTATGTCGACACGAACCGCCGTTCCACCTTTGCTTTCAAGGATAGCTCGGCAGGAGTCGTATTCTCGATAAGCTACGGCTTCTAATCAGTATAGTCTTTTGGGTCTGCTTGCATGCAGGTCAGGACAGAATAGACACATGCCGGGCTTGACCTTTCAAGTCCGGCATGCGCTTATCAGTCTTACATAAACTGGTGATAAACAATGTCCGTGAACCTTGCGAATTGGATCGCTGAGCACAAGATCGATGAGGTTGAGTGCATCGTACCCGACATTAATGGCGTGCAGCGAGGCAAGGTTCTGCCGGCAAAGAAGTTCCTGTCGTCGGTCCGAGACAAGTCGCTGCGCATTCCGGGCAGCGTTTTTATCTGCACCATAGACGGCCATTATCCCGAGGACATCGCGGACATTTGGGACAAGGATCCGGACAAGATCCTGATTGCCGACCCTGAAACCATTTGTGTCGCGCCGGGTTTTAAGTCCCCCACCGCTTTCGTCATTGCTGACGTCCTGCATGGTGATGGGACTGAGGTGGAAATCGCACCACGAACAATCTTGAAAAAGGTGCTGAATCTCTACGCGGAGCGTGGCTGGAAACCGATCATGGCGCCTGAGGTTGAATTCTATCTCGTCAGCCAGAATGTCGATCCCGACTTTCCTTTGATGCCGCCAACCGGGTCAAGCGGCCGTGCGGAAACCGCAAGCCAGCCTTATGGGTTGGAGGCGATGAACGAATTTGAGGACATCATCGACCACATTTATGACGATTGTGAATTGATGGGTCTCGATATCGATACGATGATCCATGAAATGGGCGCAGCGCAGCTTGAGGTGAACTTCATTCACGGTGACCCCTTAAAGCTCGCGGATCAAGTGTTTCTGTTCAAACGCGCGGTGCGTGCTGTCGCGAAGCAGCATGGCGTATACGCAACTTTCATGGCGAACCCGATGGCAGGACAACCGGGTAGCGCGATGCATATTCACCAGTCCGTTGTCGATGCCGAAACCGGCCGTAACCTGTTCTCAAACGCTAATGGCCGCGACAGTGCGCTGTTCCGCAGCTATATCGCCGGTCTCGTGAAATTCATGCCCCAAGTGTCGCCGCTTTGGGCGCCCAACGTCAACAGCTTCCGCCGGATGCGTCCGGATAGCGCCGCGCCCATCAACGTGCAATGGGGCGAGGATAACCGAAGCTGCGGTTTCCGCGTGCCGATTTCCGACAAGGCCAACCGCCGCGTTGAAAACCGTTTGCCGGGCGCCGATTCCAACCCTTATCTTGCCATGGCTGCGTCTTTGGTCTGCGGCTATATTGGTATGGTTGACCGGATGATCCCCGCCAAGGCCATCACTGGTAGCGCCTACAATCGTGCCCGCACCTTGCCGCGCACATTGGAAGCGGCGCTGGACCGGTTCAGTGCCTGCAAGCCAGTGCGCAACCTGCTCGGTGAAGAGTTTTTCGATATCTTCTATGCGGTCAAAGACTATGAGCTGTTCAACTATCAGTCCGTCGTTTCAAGCTGGGAGCGCGAGCATTTGTTGCTGAGGGTGTAATGCCTGATCGATTGAATGACAGCTATTATCGAGCGACCGCTAACGCTTGGGAAACTCAGCTTTCCCTAGATTCTGCTTTGGATTGCGACGTTGTTGTCATTGGGGGCGGCTTTACTGGTCTCTCCGCCGCGCTTGCTTGCGCGGAAAAAGGCCTGTCGGTAATATTGGTTGAGGCCCATAACGTCGGCTTTGGCGCATCGGGCCGGAATGGCGGGCAACTTATTCCGGGCCTGCGCTGGTCGATGCAAGAAATTGACGCTGAGTTCGGGCGCGAACGGGCACAGGCCATTTTTGGATTAGCGTGGAGCGCGGGCGAGCGCGTGCATGATCGCATCAAAAAGCACAACATCGATTGCGATCTGAAATCCGGGCATCTGGAAGCAGCCTACAAGCCCGAGCATTTCAACGATATGCAGCGCGAGGCTGAGTTTTTGTCTCGCGAATTTGGTTGGGAATCGATTAAGGTTGTGGCGCCGGAGGACATGGGTGACCATATCAACGGTGGTGACTATCATGGCGGTGTCTATGACCCCAAAGGCGGGCATTTCCATCCGCTGAATTACGCGCTTGGACTGGCAAAGGCTGCGCTTCGAGCTGGCGTGCGGATTTATGAAAACACTACCGCCCAAGCGCCGACGGTTAAGGGAACGCATGTTGAGATGCGGGCAGGCACGGGATCACTAAGTGCCGACCATGTCATACTTGCGGCTGACAACTGGACGAGTGATCTTGCGCAAGAGTTGGGCAATTTCACCGTCCCCATCATGAACTATAATATTGCGACAATTCCGCTCTCTGATGCCGACCAACTTCTCCCCAGCGATGCGGCCATTGCCGATAGCCGATTCGTCTTGAACTATTTCCGCTTGAGCGCGGATAAACGTCTTATCTTTGGCGGTGGCGAGAAATATGTGCAGCAACCGCCCAGCGACATCGCGGCATTTGTACGTAAACATATGGCGGAGGTTTTTCCCTCACTCGCACAGACGCCGATCGATTATGCATGGGGCGGTGCGGTGGGTGTGACGATGAACCGCCTGCCGCATATTGGCCGCAAGGGAAATGTCTTTTACGCACATGGGTTCTCGGGCCACGGTGCGCTTGTAACAACTCTTACGGGGGAATTGATGGCGGAGGCGGTGGTTGGCACGATGTCGCGCTTTGACGTTTTTGCAAGCCTGCCGCACAACCGTTTTCCGGGCGGAAAGTGGCTGTCGCGGCCGCTGGCGACGCTTGGTCTGCTCTATTACGCGATGCGAGACCGGCTATGATTGACCGGCAAGCCATTCACCAAATGCGCGAACGTGAAATCACGCGGTTTATTGCCGCAAACCCGAAATCCAAGGCCCATGCAGAAGCCGCCCAAGGATGGTTTCAGGGCGTGCCTTTCCATTGGATGCTCGATTGGTCCACTCCATTCCCGATCGTCGCTCAGGAGGCTTCTGGGGCGACCTTGACGAGCATCGACGGTCAGGTGTTTGATGACTTCTGCCTTGGTGATACCGCGAGCATGTTTGGCCATTCGCCTGCGCCGCTTGCCAAGGCCATAGCCGCACAAGCGGGGCAGGGCTTAAGCTACATGCTTCCTACCACAAACGGGGCAGAACTTGGGTCGATGCTCACCGAAATGTTTGGCCTCCCACAATGGCAGGTGACGACGACGGCAAGCGAAGCAAACCGCGCGGTTATCCGCTGGTGCAGAGGAATTACGGGTCGCAACAAGATATTGATCTTCAATGGCTGCTATCATGGCGCGGTGGACGATGTGTTCGTGGATTTGCGAGAAGGGCAAGCGGTCAACCGGCCAAGCCTGATCGGGCAGGTGCAAGACTTGCTGCCGACAACTGTGGCTATCGAGTTTAACGATATAGATGCGCTCGCTGCCGCCTTAAGTGGTAGAGATATTGCCTGCGTCTTGGCAGAGCCGTTGATGACCAATATTGGCATGGTGCGCGATGCGCCGGGATTTCTAACCGAATTGCGAAAGCTGTGTGATAAGACTGGCACGATCTTGGTGCTCGACGAAACGCACACTATTTCCTCCGGCTATGGCGGGCACAGCAATACGCACGGGCCGATGCCGGACATATTGGTGGTCGGCAAATCCATCGGCGGCGGGGTGCCGTGTGCGGTTTATGGTTTCACCGCCGAAATCGCAGGGCGCATGGCGACACTGAATGCGTCGCGCCCCGCTGGGCATAGCGGCATCGGCACGACCCTATCTGCCAACGCGCTTGCGGTTACGGCAATGCACGCGATGCTGGGGGAAGTGATAACGCGCGAGGCTTACGCCCATATGCTGTCGATTACAGACGGGCTCGTTTCACAACTGAACGCTGTAATCGCTGCCCATGCGCTCGACTGGCATGTCAGTCATGTCGGCGCACGCGTTGAACTGGTGTGTTCTGCAATTCCGCCTCGCAACGGTAGTGAGGCCCGCGCGGCGATGGACTATGAACTCGAACGTACGATTCACCTCTATTTGGCCAATCGCGGCATCTTGCTTGCGCCATTCCACAACATGATGTTGGTAAGTCCAGTAACTCAAGCCGCGCAAGTCAGCCGCCTTGCGGCGGAGTTGAACTCTGCGCTGACTGAGCTACAAGCAGCTGAAAATTAGGGCTGGCGAAAGAGTTATAATGACAATCAAGCGTGCAAAATCATCAGCAACCATCGCACATCGTAGTGAGGCCGAAGCATTTTTTGCGGCGCATCCTGACATTGATTCCATCGAAATGATTTATACCGACTTTGGAGGGGTTCCGCGCGGCAAGCGATTGCGCCAGCATGAGGTGCTGTCGGTCTATGAAATCGGCCGGTTCTTCCCCGGATCAATCACAGTTGTAGACATTACGGGTCAGGACACTGTGGAAACCGGCCTTGTCTGGGAAGATGGCGACGCCGACCGTTCGATGAAACCAATTCCGGGTACTCTGGTCCGCACACCGTGGGCTGGTGACAATGCCGCGCAATTCATGGTCGATTTTTATGAACTGGATGGCCAGCCGCACGACCTCGACCCGCGCCATGTACTTGGTCTTGTGGTGGATCGCTTTGCCGAAATGGGCCTTTCGCCCGCCTTGGCGGTGGAACTGGAATTTTACCTGTTGGACCCAAAGCGTGCACGCGATGGCTCGATCCGCCCGGCTCGGCCGGAATATAGCGGCGAAACACCCCAGATGGTCGAGGTTTATGGCTTGCGAGAACTGGACGACTTCCGTCCCTTCTTTGATGAACTATATGAAACCTGCGACATTCAGGGATTGCCGCTTGAGTCCGCGATTTCCGAATTTGCGCCCGGCCAATGTGAGTTAACCTTGCGCTACAAGCCGGATGTATTGCGCGCGTGCGATGATGCGATCATGTATAAGCGTGTCGTTAAAGCGGTGGCCCAGGCACACGGTCTTGAGGCCACGTTCATGGCAAAGCCGTTCTCGGAGCAAGCAGGTTCCGGCATGCATATTCATGTGTCGATGAACGACGGTGGCGGAAAAAATCTTTTTGCCTCCGACGATCCGGAAGGAACGCCCATGTTGCGCCACGCCATCGGGGGGATGATAGCAAGTGTCGGTGATTGTTTTGCTTTGTTTGCGCCGCACGCGAACAGCTATCGCCGTTTCAAGGCCAACAGCTATGCGCCGGTTGCGCCAACATGGGGCGTTAATAATCGCACCGTGTCGTTCCGTATTCCGGCTGGCCCGCCATCAAGCCGTCATGTAGAACACCGTGCATGCGGCGCCGACGCGAACCCGTATCTTGCGGTTGCCGGTGTATTGTCCGGCATTCATCACGGGATCACCAATCAGATTGATCCGGGCCCAGCCGTCATCGGAAATGGATATGACCGCGATGGGTCAGCCGATGATAAGCCGCCCAGCAACTGGTTTGCCGCAGTCGACCGCTTTCACGGCTCTGCGTTAATGCGTGCGTATCTGGGTCATCGCTTTGTCGACATGTTCACCATTGTGAAACGCGTCGAGCAAGACCGTTATTTCGGCCAAGTGCCGACGATTGATTATGACTGGTATTTGCGAAACGCTTAAGGCTGTCGCGGAAAGCGCGCGAGGATATTTTCAAGCACGGCTGGGTTCAGCAACGTGCTGAATTCGCACCCTACGATAGTGCCGTCGTTCCACACGATCTTGGCCTGAAGTGCGGACAGGCCGGGCAATGTCAACCAGATGCGCGTGCCGGGCCCCATGCCGGTCAAGGCTTCACAAGCGACGCCTGAAAGCGACAGGTCGCGCACAATAACAGAGAAACCCGGCGAGCCCGATGGACGCATCACAGCGGGAATTTTGAGTCGAACGCGCGGGGCGCTGCGGTCTTCCTGTGCTGCGTCTTCGTACCGCTGGAATGTTTGTGTCGTAAAAGATGTGCTCGTCATGGCCCTAGTTTCCCTTGAGGTTAATTCTAACTGCCTACAATGCGTGAACTTATTGTATCGCAAGCAGGTAAATATCGCGTTAACCAAAGTTTTCAGATAGTCTTGCATTTGGGCGGCTGCACGGCCATATGCGGCGAGGGAGTCGGATGGACGTGGCACTCGCCAACCTGGTCAGATCCTGACGGAAGCAGCCACAACGAATTCGCTGCGGGTCATTCGGCTCCTACTTTTCCCCGACTTTCGCTTGAGAAGACTTCGACAAATGTCGATGAACATTCTATCGTGATGACAATGTCCGACTCCAACAATCCAGATTTCGCCGAACGCGACCCGGACATGCCCGATGACGCATTGGGGCTTGGTCTGGATTTGCCGATGGCTACGAAGCCATCCGTGACGCCTGACTTCAGCGGAGGCGCAGCCTACCGCGTACTCGCGCGCAAATACCGACCTCAGACTTTTTCTGAACTAATCGGGCAAGATGCAATGGTGCAAACGCTGGGAAACGCCATAAAGCGCGACCGGCTTGCACATGCTTTTTTGATGACCGGCGTGCGCGGCGTGGGAAAGACCTCTACCGCGCGGCTTATCGCAAAGGCACTTAATTGCATCGGGCCAGACGGGCAGGGCGGTCCAACTATTAGCCCGTGCGGTCGTTGTGAGCCTTGCGTTGCAATCGCAGAGGGGCGGCACATCGATGTTATTGAAATGGATGCCGCAAGCCACACTGGCGTTGACGATGTACGCGAAATCATTGAGGCCGTGCGTTATTCAGCGGTGTCGGCACGGTACAAAATCTACATCATCGACGAAGTACACATGCTGTCGAAAAACGCGTTCAACGCCTTATTGAAAACGCTTGAAGAACCGCCGGGGCATGTAAAGTTTCTCTTCGCCACGACCGAGGTGAACAAGGTTCCTATCACGGTCCTGTCGCGATGCCAACGCTTTGATTTGAAACGCATATCAACAGAAAGACTTTCGTCGCATTTTGCAGAAATCGCAGTCAAGGAAGCTGTTTTGGCGGAATCTGAGGCGCTGACGTTGATCGCCCAGGCAGCGGAAGGGTCGGTTCGTGATGGTCTTTCCATCCTCGATCAGGCCATTGCCCACGCTGATATGGAAGGTGACGGGAAGGTTACCGCAGCGCAAGTTCGCGATATGTTGGGCCTGTCCGACCGGGGCGCAATCCGCCGTCTGTTTGGCCTGATATTGATTGGTGATGCGCAAGCGATGCTGGCCGAGGCGAAAAACCAGTATAATTTAGGTGTCGAACCGCTGGCGATGTTCGCCGGTTTGTTGTCCGAGGTGCACAGGCTGACGTTGGCAAAGATTGGCGCGCCGCACGACAATGCTCTTGATGCAGAGGCGGTTGCTGTTGTCGAGGATTACGCTGACCGCTTGACGTTTCCTGTCTTGCACCGTTTGTGGCAATTGTTGCTGAAGGGCCAAGAGGAGGTCGCGCGTGCGTCGGTGCCGCTGGATGCAGCGGACATGGCGTTGCTGCGGGTCGTGCATGCAGCGACGCTGCCTGACCCCGGCGAGCTTGCAAAGATGATCGGGGAAGGCGTGTTTTCGGCTCCGCCCCCAGCCTCAGCCCCAACAGCGTTGGATATTCCGGCGTCGGCGACGGTACAGACGTTAATGCCTTCAACATTCAACGCGCTCCTCGAGCGGCTGTCACGCGACGGCTTTGTCAGTCTGGAGATGACCATGCGCGACGTCATTCGACTGGTCGAATATACGCCGCCATTGCTCGCATATCAGTTGGCCGGACCAGTCGCCCCGTCTTTTGTGCCCGAACTGCGGGATGCGTTGGCGAAGGTAACGGGTACGCGCTGGGACATTGAAGAACGCGCCGGCGAAGCCCAACCCAGCCTGCTTGAACAGGAACAGGCCGAAGTCGAGGCCGATAAACAAATTATAATGGAGTCACCTTTGGTCAAAGCGGCTTTTGCCGCGTTTCCTCAGGCGGAGCTGCTCGACGGCGACGAGAACGACATGCAATGGAGTAAGAGCGCATGAAAAGTATGGAAGAGATGATCAAGGCTGCGCAGGAAGCCGCCCAGAATATCCAGCAACAGATGGAACAGGCGCAGGCAACGCTCGATACAATTCAGGTCGAGGGTGTATCAGGTGGCGGTCTTGTAAAGGTGCGCGCGACTGCCAAGGGCCGAATTTTAAATGTGGCGCTTGATGACAGCCTGATCGTGCCGACGGACAAGGGCATGTTGGAGGACCTGATCACAGCGGCCTTCAACGATGCCCGCGAAAAGGCGGACGCTGCCAGCAATGCGGAAATGGGCAAGATGTCGAGCGGTTTGCCGTTACCACCCGGTTTCAAACTGCCGTTTTGATGAAGGCGTCTGACGGCGCCGGCAAAGGTCCAATGCAGTTTTTCCCCAATAAAATGCGTGCAGTCGCTGCACATGCATTGAAAGCGTGCGCAAAGCGCTCATATTGAGGGAGAACAGGCAGGTCGCCATGTCGCGCGACAGCCAATTGGAGTATTTATGGATCTGAACCTTCCATTATTGCCGCTGCGCGATATTGTTGTTTTTCCGGGCATGATTGTGCCGTTGTTTGTTGGCCGGGACAAATCGGTCGTTGCGCTTGAAAAGGCGATGGCGGCTAACAAAGAAATTTTCCTTGTTGCCCAGCTGGACCCTGCCGAGGATGATCCCGGCAAGGACGATTTGTACAATATCGGCGTGACAGCGTCGATCATGCAATTGTTGAAGTTGCCCGACGGAACAGTCCGTGTGCTGGTTGAGGGCAAGCAGCGTGCAGAGTTACGCGATCTGGTTGAATATGGCACTGACTATGTCGAAGCGACGGTAAGCTTGATTAAAGAAAAGAGCGCCGAAGGCCCCGAGGCCACCGCGCTGATGCGGTCAGTTACCGAGCAGTTTGAAAATTATTCCAAGCTGAACAAGAAAATGCCCGCTGAAACCGCTGTTCAGCTTACCGAAATAGATACGCCTTCGGCACTGGCAGACGCCGTAGCAGCGAACATTCAGTTAAAGGTAGCAGATAAGCAGTCCTTGCTGGTCGAAGCCAATCCGCTTCGCCGTCTGGAAATGGCTTTTGCCTTTATGGAAGGCGAGCTTGGCGTGTTGCAGGTCGAAAAGAAAATCCGTGGTCGCGTCAAGCGCCAGATGGAGAAGACGCAACGCGAATATTATTTGAATGAGCAGATGAAAGCCATTCAGCGCGAGCTGGGCAATGACGATGGCGAGGGCGGTGACGAGGTTGCCGAACTTCAGACCAAAATCGACACCATGAAGCTTTCCCAGGAAGCAAAGGCGAAGGCCAATGCGGAACTGAAAAAGCTGCGCGGCATGGCCCCAATGTCGGCCGAAGCTACTGTCATCCGCAACTATCTCGACACGCTTTTAGGTATTCCATGGGGTAAAAAGTCCAAGCTGAAACGTGACATCGCAAAGGCGCAAGAGGTTCTTGATGCCGACCACTTCGCATTGGAAAAGGTCAAGGACCGGATTGTCGAATATCTTGCGGTACAAGCGCGGACGAACAAGTTGAAGGGACCGATCCTGTGTCTCGTTGGTCCTCCCGGCGTGGGCAAAACCTCGCTTGGAAAATCTATTGCCAAGGCGACGGGCCGAGAGTTCATTCGCCAGTCACTGGGCGGCGTGCGCGACGAGGCAGAAATACGTGGCCACCGCCGTACTTACATTGGCTCGATGCCTGGCAAGGTTGCTTCCAATTTGAAAAAGGCAGGGACGATGAATCCGTTATTCCTGCTCGACGAAATTGACAAGCTTGGCCAGGATTTCCGGGGCGACCCTGCCTCAGCCTTGCTTGAGGTGCTCGACCCGGAACAGAATAACAAGTTCAATGACCACTATCTTGAAATTGACCTTGATCTTTCGGACGTCATGTTTGTGACGACAGCAAACAGTATGAATTTGCCGCAGGCGCTTTTGGACCGGATGGAAATCATTCGTCTTGAAGGCTATACCGAGGACGAAAAGCTTGAGATTGCCAAACGCCACTTGCTGAACAAGCAGATTGAGGCCCACGGTTTAAAGCATGAGGAGTTCTCCGTCAGCGATGACGCCCTGCGAGATCTAATCCGTTATTATACGCGCGAAGCAGGTGTTCGCACATTGGAACGCGAAATCGCAAAACTAGCGCGCAAATCGTTGCGCCGCATCTTGGAAGGTAAAGTCAAAAGCATCGCCATTACACCGGAAAATCTTCCCGATTTCTCGGGCGTTCGCAAGTTTCGCCATGACATGGGCGAAGAGGAGAACCAGATTGGCGCAGTCACTGGCTTGGCGTGGACTG
>NZ_JBKBQV010000021.1:0-40059 GCF_046292425.1 Sphingorhabdus sp. | reverse complement strand
AATCCGTCGTGCGCGAGATTCGGCAAGCGTGACATGAAAGTTCGTCAACAACGCAACAATAAGGCCAGGAAAACCCGCACCCGATCCAAGATCCAACCATTTAACGCTGGGTCTGGATAAATCGACATATTGCAAAAGCTGGGCACTGTCGACGATGTGTCGGGCCCAAACTTGTTCTAGCGACGAGGCAGAAACCAGGTTCTGGCTCTGGGCTTCCCGGTTCAGAAAAGCCACGAACGTTTTCAACGCCAGCATTGTTTCACGTGAAACACCCGCATTCCGCTCCAGCCACGCGATTGCATCCGCCTCGTTCACGCCGCCTCCACTGCCGATGCTCGTGAGCGCTTGGCATGAACCAGGATTGCAGCAAGCGCTGCTGGCGTAATGCCCCTAATACGCGATGCCGCTGCCAGACTTTCAGGCTTGGCGGTCTCCAACCTCTCGACCATCTCGTTCGACAGGCCGGAGATCGCACGATAATCAGTCAAAGTAGAAAGCTGAATAAGCTCATTTGCGCTGACCTCTCCAATTTCCGCGTCTTGCCGTGCAAGATATGGCGCGTAGCGACCATCCTGTTCGACCTCCAAAAGAAGGTCCTTTGCCCAGCTAGCGGCAACATCCTTTCCCAAAAGTGGCCCAATAGACACTTGCGGAAAGCGCAGCCATTGGAACGCGGACATTCTACCTGCGTCTTGCTTTACCGCAATCCCCTGCTTGATCAGGGCGTCCGCGCTTACTTGACTGTTAAGCCGCTTGAGCAAATTGTCGCGTTGGATTGATCGCTGCTGAAAAGCCGCTGCGCGCTGTGACCCCACTGCTCCCACCGCGATAGCGAGCGGAGTTAACCGTGAAGGCGCGTTGTCTGACCGAAGCCTGAGGCGGTATTCCGCCCGTGCAGTAAGCATTCGGTAAGGCTCGGTAACGCCCTGCAAGGTCAAATCGTCGATCATGACGGCGATGTAGCTATTTGCGCGATCAATCTTAGGCATATCCTGACCCAGGTGGCGTGAAGCTGCACCCATGCCCGCCACAAGCCCTTGGGCGGCTGCCTCTTCATACCCCGTAGTGCCGTTGATTTGACCCGCACAATACAGGCCTTCAAACCCACGTACGGCCAGGTTGGAATTGAGGCAGCGTGGATCGATATAGTCATATTCTACTGCGTAACCCGGAACCTCTATAACGCACTTTTCGAGACCGGTCATCGTACGCACCATCGCCTGCTGGATATCCGTGGGGAGTGACGTCGATATTCCGTTGGGATATATCAAATGACTATCAAGCCCTTCGGGCTCCAAAAATACCTGATGCCCTTCACGGTCCCCAAATCTAAAGATTTTGTCTTCGATGGACGGACAATATCGTGGACCCCTACCCTCAATGTCACCACCGAAAAGAGGCGAACGATGCAAGCCCGAACGTATGATATCGTGAGTCTCTGCATTGGTGCGCGACATCGCGCAAAATAGTTGCGGCACGATCCGGCGTGTTCTCATCGATGACATTGTCCAGTCGTCATTGTCAGAGGGCTGGATCTCCAAACGGGACCAGTCAATCGTGCGCCCGTCCAACCGCGGCGGCGTGCCGGTCTTCAGTCGCGCAATCGGTAGGCCAGCACCGCGCAACTGCTGCGACAGCAACATCGCAGAGGCTTCACCAACGCGGCCGCCTTCAAGCCGCTCTTCGCCCCGGAACAACTTGCCACCCAGAAACGTACCGGTTGCAAGCACTACCGCTGCCGACGTAACGATGGAGCCATCACCAAGCACCAAGCCGGCGATTCGTGTGGGTTCGTTCGGTCGAAAGTGGAGCGCTCCCGCCTCAGCCTCGATAATATGAACGTTGGACAGTTCTGCAAGCTGTCGCTGAATTGACGCCTTGAACAGCTTCCGGTCAGCCTGAATCCGGGGACCTTGGACTGCTGCACCCTTTGAAGCATTGAGCATGCGGTAATGAACCGCTGCGTCGTCGGCTGCACGCCCAATTAATCCGTCAAACGCGTCAACTTCACGCACCAGATGGCCTTTGCCGAGCCCGCCGATCGCCGGGTTGCAAGACATTGCGCCAATCATGCCCTTGTCAAAACTGACCAACGCAATGCGCAAACCCATGCGTGCTGCTACCGCCGCAGCCTCTGTGCCTGCATGGCCGCCGCCCACGACAATGATATCAAAATCGGTCTTCATCGTTCGCGCATAGACGAACAATTGGTCGTGGTCAAAAAAGACCAGCAAAGTGTTTCACGTGAAACACTATTTGCCGACGCAAAATTTTCCGAAGATGTTATCAAGCAGTTCCTCGGTATGCGCACGGCCAGTCAGATCATCGAGTGCCCGGCGCGAGAGCCGTAGATTTTCTGCGATAATCAACCAGTCATCAGACTCCCGGCACGCGGCAAGTGCAGCAGCCGTCGCGGTCAAAAATAATCTCTGTCGTGCATTTACTGCGAATTCGTCGGGTGGTGGCAACAGGGTTTTCGCCTTCTCGGCAACCAGATGACGCAGTTCGGCCACTCCGTCGCCTGTTATGCCCGAAACGGCAATTTCCGCCCCGGGTTTAGGATCGACATCCACGTCACTCTTCGTTGCAACTTCAATCAGGTTCGGATGATCCGGTCCCGCGCCCGTGGGGCCTAACCACAATACAATATCTGCCTGCCGCATTGCTGCGTGACTTCGATCAATACCAATACGTTCGATCACGTCCGCGCTGTCATCACGAAGGCCCGCAGTATCTGTAAACAGCAAGGCAATCCCCTCAACTCCGACAGGCACTTCAATCATATCGCGCGTTGTTCCAGCGATGTCAGACACGATCGCGGCGTCACGATCGACCAAAGCGTTTAAGAGAGTTGACTTGCCGCTATTTGGCGGACCGCCCAAGACGACGCGAAGCCCGTCCTTCAACTTCTCAGCCGGCGGACTGCTAATGATGCGCTCGATACGGTGCAGCAAGCTCTGGCAGCTGCTTTTAATGGCCTTGTCATTCTGCGTTTCGACGTCGCCTTCATCAGAGAAATCGAGCTCGGCTTCGGTGAGTGCTGAAAGGTGCAAAACCTCTTGCCGGAAAGTTTCAATCGCCGTGCTAAATGCGCCGCCGAACATCAAACTGGCAGAGCGGCGTTGCCATTCGGTCTCGGCTGACAAAAGGTCAGCCAGCCCTTCGGCTTCATTCAAGTCCATGCGGCCATTTGCGAAGGCGCGCCGCGTGAATTCTCCCGCTTCCGCCTGCCTTACGCCTTCAAATGCATTAATGACAATTTCTACCGCCCGTACCACTGCGCGGCCGCCGTGTAGGTGAAGCTCGGCCAAATCTTCGCCCGTCGCACTGTCAGGCCCGGGAAAAACCAGCACAAGCGCTTGGTCCAATAACTCTTTGTTTTCTGGCGACCGCAGAACGCATAAAGACGCACGCCGCGCAGCAGGTACGCGTCCTGCCAGTCCGCGAACGACGTCAAATGCTGCGGCACCACTCACCCGAACGATAGCAATGGCAGCAGGCGGCGCGCCGCTGGACAGCGCGAAAATGGTGTCAGCGGTTGGCATGAACGCCTATTTTTTATCTTTATTGTTCATGCCTGACATGGCTGCCTTGGCCCCTGTCTCGATAAGTTGTTGAAATAATTGCAAACCCATTTGACCCATTGGCGCGATCTGCTTTCCAAGTTCCTGCAACTGGTCAATCCCGCCAGCACCGTTCAGAAGGTTCGTAACCTTTTCGACATAGGCCTCATTGGCTTTTGTCACATCAGGTAAGCCCAGCAATGCCCGGGCCTCTTCGGGCGAACAATCGATTTCAATGTTCATCTTCATGGGCCGCGCCCTCCTATTTGCCAATGGACTCACTATAAAGACTTAGTCGAATCACGCAATTGCGGAGAATGTCCGCCAAGGAGCAGAATATGGGTGAGATGGTGAAGATTGACGCGCTGGGTGAAGACGCCGTATTTCCAGCATATTTGGCAGCGCCTGCGGCTGATGCACATGCAGCCATAATCGTGATACCGGAAATATTTGGTGTAAATGCAGGCATAAGGCAGAAATGTGATCTGCTGGCAGCGGCGGGATATTTGGCGGTGGCGCCAGACATCTTCTGGCGCTTTGCACCTGGCGTTGAGTTGAACCCCGACGTTGAGACCGAGCTTCAGGAAGCATTTGGCTATTTCGGACAATATGATGCCGATGACGGTGTGCGTGATATTGAGGCTGTGATTCACGCCATCCGCAAGGGCCTGTCTGGCCACGTCCCAGTCGAGAAGGTGGGGTGCGTGGGCTACTGCCTAGGCGGAAGGCTCGCCTATATGGCTGCGACGCGGACCGATATCAGCGCGTCCGTCGGCTATTATGGCGTGATGATCGACCAGATGCTGAATGAAAGCCATGCCATCGCCAATCCGCTTATGCTGCATATACCTACAGCCGACCATTTTGTCGGACCCGAGGCACAGGCGGCGATTCATGCTGGGCTTGGCAGTCACCCAAAGGTGACATTGCATGATTATGAAGGTCTCGACCATGGCTTTGCCGCCGAAATGGGCAACCGGCGAGATAATGAAGGGGCACAATTGGCCGACTCACGGACGGCCGCATTTTTCACCGAACATCTGGGTTGATACTAAATGGGCCGGATCGCTGTCCGGCCCATAAGCTTTTAAAAATCAGCCCAAAAGTGTTCCGAGGCCTACTGCAGGGTCCACCCAGCCTTCGTAGATCATCTTGCCGGCTACATAGACGATTACCGCCAACCCGAAATAGGCGATCCAGCGATAGCGTTCGATATATTTTGCGATGATGTTCGCTGCCACACCCATCAGCAGCACCGCGAAGATCAAACCAACAATCATGATCCCCGGGTGATCGCGCGAAGCCCCCGCGACCGCGAGGACATTGTCGAGGCTCATGCTGACATCAGCAATTGCAACTGCCCAAGCCGCACCTGCAAAACTTTTGGCCGGACGCAGACCCGACGATTCATCACCTTCGATTTCCGGAGAACCCGCCGACTGCCCGGTATGACGCAGTTCGCGCCACATTTTCCAAGCAACCCATATCAGTAGCAAACCGCCAATGAAGATGAGGCCGATGACCTGGAGTAACTGGCTAACGACAAGTGCAAAGGCGATACGGAGCACCAGCGCCGCCAGTACACCGATGATGATAACCTTGCGCCGTTGATCGGCGGGAAGCCCGGCAGCTAATGCGCCAACAACGATGGCATTGTCACCTGCCAACACCAGATCGATGAGCAATACTTGAGCAAAAGCCGCCATTGCAGATGGCTCAGTGATGTTAGAAAAATCGGTGACAATGGCCTGCCACATTTCGCTCGGTCCACCGAGCGACGGTGCTGCCGCCGCTATGGTTGCAAACAAGTATTCAATCACAAAGGATCTCCAAAATAGCCAACCTCGGGCAAAGGGTCATAAAAATCGTGTAGCAAGCCGCGCCATTGTTCATATCGACTGGATGTACGAAAACCATCACGGTGATCAGCAACCGAATTCCAACGGACCAACAACAAATAGGTTCCTGCACCTTCAACGGATGGGCGAACCTCGATGTCAATGAAACCTGGTGATGCTGCAATCAGCGGCCTTGCCTCAGCCATTGCAGCCTCAAAATGGGATTTCTTGCCATCGCTAACACGCAGCAGGGCATGTTTGATTATCACAAGCGCAGCTTACTGGTTCATGGAGTCGAAAAAGTCTTCGTTGGTCTTCGAATCCTTCATCTTGTCGAGCAGAAACTCCATCGCGTCGATGGTGCCCATTTGCATGAGGATACGACGAAGCACCCACATTTTCTTGAGCTTGCCTTCCTCTACCAATAGTTCTTCCTTACGTGTACCGGATTTTCCAACATCAAGCGCGGGGAAGATACGCTTATCAGCGACCTTGCGATCCAGCACGATTTCGGAGTTGCCTGTACCCTTGAACTCTTCAAAAATAACTTCGTCCATGCGGCTGCCGGTATCGATCAGGGCCGTTGCGATGATCGACAACGAGCCCCCCTCTTCAATGTTCCGGGCCGCGCCGAAGAAGCGCTTTGGACGTTGCAATGCGTTGGCATCGACACCGCCGGTAAGCACCTTGCCCGATGAAGGAACTACGGTGTTGTAGGCACGGCCAAGGCGCGTGATCGAATCGAGCAGGATGACAACATCATGCTTGTGCTCGACGAGACGCTTTGCTTTTTCTATAACCATTTCAGCAACTTGAACATGGCGTGTTGCTGGTTCGTCAAAGGTAGAAGAGACAACCTCACCCTTTACCGAACGCTGCATGTCCGTCACTTCCTCCGGACGTTCGTCGATCAAAAGAACGATCAGGAACACCTCTGGATGATTTTCGGTAATGGCGCGGGCAATGTTCTGCAGCAGGACAGTCTTACCAGTCCGCGGCGGTGCAACGATCAGGGCGCGCTGGCCCTTGCCTTGCGGACTGACGATGTCGATCACGCGTGCTGACTTGTCCTTGACGGTCGGATCAAGCGAATCCAGGGTCAGCTTTGAATCGGGATAAAGCGGTGTCAGATTGTCGAAATTGACGCGATGGCGGACTGCATCGGGATCATCGAAGTTGATCTTCATCACCTTGGTCAGGGCAAAATAACGCTCTCCATCCTTTGGAGCGCGTATTTCGCCTTCAACGGTGTCACCTGTGCGTAAACCGAATTGGCGGACCATGTTAGGCGAAACGTAGATATCGTCAGGACCAGCCAGATAATTAGCTTCAGGCGAACGCAAGAAACCGAAACTGTCAGGCAAAACCTCAATCGTGCCAAGACCCATGATCTGCTCGCCATCTTCGGCAAGTTCTTTCAGGATCGCGAACATAAGGTCCTGTTTGCGCAAGGTCGACGCACCCTCGACACCAAGCTCTTCGGCCATTGATACGAGGTCAGCCGGGTTTTTGCTCTTCAGCTCTTTTAAATGCATAGATAATTCCGTTGGAAGGACCACTGGCCCCGATTAAAGATGGACGATATGCCCGATGTGAAGGCCGGTTTTAGAAAGACAACCGGCTGAATATTGAAAGTTGGTGGCGCGGTTATTGCTATTGTCGCGCCTCATGCCCAGGACGGGCTTGGACAAGCAAATACGCTGCGATCGGCGTGCCGTCAACTGTTCTCAATCAAATGCAGCCAATCAGTGAGTGCCAAAATATCTGAAAAGTCACACTAAGGTCTCACTTAAACCGCTGTGTGCCCCGGCTTTGCACCGGCCATCTAAACCGGGACGCGCTTTGGCATGAGATACGTTATATTTCATCGTCCCGCATATGCCAGAACCAACAAAGTGTAGGAAAGTTATTTATTTAAAAAGGTTTAGCGACAACCAATATCACGATGATTGCGGACGCAATGCCTGGCACTTCGTTGAACAGGCGCAATTGTTTGCCAGTCAGCCGCCGTTCGCCCCGCGACAGTTTCCTGGCATAGCCAACGGCCCAGCCATGATAAGCCGACAATCCAAGCACAAAAAGTAGTTTTGCGTGAAACCAGCCATCGGCCATGGCACCAATATGCCAGGCCAGCAGAAGGCCCAACAGCCAGACCACGATGATGGAGGGGTTAAGAATGATCTTAATAAGTTTCGATTCCCGATCCACCCATTTGGCGGCCTCTTCCGAGCCCTCAGCGCTTTCCTGATGATAGACAAAGAAGCGCGGGATCATGAACAATCCCGCCATCCAGAAAATAACGAAAATGATGTGGGCGGATTTCAGCCAGATATATAACACAGATAGAATTTCCGTCATGAAAACGGCCTTTATGGGTTAACCCTTGCGGACCAGATTGATTAGCATCTCAACATTTTCGATTGGCGTATCCGGCAGGATCCCATGCCCCAGATTGAAGACATGTGGACGATCTTCGAAGGCATTCAGGATATTGTTCACTGCGTCCTTCAACACATCTCCACCCGCGATTAGCGCCAATGGATCCAGATTCCCTTGCACAGGCAGTCCTTTTGGCAATTCGCGGTTTGCCCAATGCGGGTCAACGGTCTCGTCAAGGCCAAGCGCGTCGACACCCGTTCCTTCCGCATAAGCCGCAAGCTTGCCGCCTGCGCCTTTGGGAAAGCCGATAATAACGGCCTCCGGATTGCGCGCCTTCAACCTGCGCACGATTTCAGCGTTCGGAGCAATGACCCATTTTTTGAATTGCGCTGGCGATAAAGACCCGGCCCAGCTGTCGAAAAGCTGCACGGCGTCAACGCCGGCGTCAATCTGGTCGCCAAGATAATTCACTGTAGCCGAAATGATCGCTTCGATGAGTGCGCCAAAACGCTCAGGCTCCGCATGGGCCATCCTGCGCGCCTCTGCCTGGTCTTTGCTACCCTGACCATGCACCATGTATGTAGCGACCGTCCACGGGCTTCCAGCGAAGCCAAGAAAAGTGGTTTCGGGCGGCAGTCCTGCAGATACCTTGCGGACAGTGTCGATGACGGGTGCAAGCCTTTCGGGGGCCGGCACAAAATCTTCCAGACGCGATTCCGCCAGACGCGGAGCAAGCCGGGGACCCTCGCCCGTTTCAAACCACAAATCCTGACCCATGGCATGCGGGATAACGAGAATATCGGAAAACAGTATCGCACCGTCAAAGCCGAACCGCCGGATCGGTTGCAGGGTGATTTCACAAGCAGCGTCGCTGTCATACGCCAGCGCCAGAAACCCACCCTTTTCCGCCCGTAGCGCGCGATATTCGGGGAGATAACGGCCCGCTTGACGCATCAACCACATGGGCGGGACAGCTTCTTGATTGCCCCGAAGGACGTTAAGCAATTTTTTCGGGCTTTGCGCTGACATAAAGGAACAGGTTCCAATCAAAATATATATTTATATTAAGGATGATGAAAGATGATGTGCTGTTGATAGGTCAAGCCTTAAAAGCTTTTGCGGATATTGCCAACAACTTGACGCAGTTGGACAAGCGGTTGGAGCAGGAGTCGTAAAATTCATCCCCATTATCCACAGCCTGTGCATATTGGCTTGCCCCTGTGGGTAAGCTGTGGTCGAATCGAGCGCCAAAATCAGGACAATGGGGAAGATATCATCGCACAAAACTTGTCCCTTGATTTATCCCCAGCCTGCCAACAAGACTGTCCTGCATGAGCCAGCGCTTTCATCTGCATTTATTATCGGACTCCACTGGGGAAACTCTGGAAAATATTGCCAAGGCGGCTCTGGCGCAATTTGACGGCGCGGAGAATGTGGTCAAGCATTTCTGGCCAATGGTGCGTTCCGAAAGCCATCTGGACCGAATATTGACAGATGTCGCAGCTAACCCCGGCCTGGTGCTGTTTACCTTGGTCAATCGCGATACCCGTCGAAAGCTGGAAAACAGGTGTCGGGCTTTGGGCTTGCCCGCAGTTGCGGCGCTCGATGCGGTGAGTGACGCGATGTCCAACATGCTCGGGCAAGAGGCAAAGGCGCGTCCGGGCCGCCAACATGTGATGGACGCGGCCTATTTTGAGCGTGTCGAAGCGATTCAATTCACCATTGCGCATGACGATGGTATCAATGCGCAGAATTGGGAAGAGGCTGACATCGTGCTTGCCGGTGTATCGCGCACATCCAAGACCCCAACCAGCATCTATCTGGCCAATCGCGGGTATAAGACTGCCAACATTCCCATCGTGCCAGAATCGCCCCCGCCACCGATATTGTTTCAGCTAAAACATCCCATGGTCATTGGCCTTGTCACCAGCGCCGAAAGGTTGATTCAGGTGCGGCGGAACCGCTTGCTGTCGTTGAACCAGTCGCCTGACACCGATTATGTCAACGAGGACAAGGTGCGCGCCGAAGTGGCGCATGCACGGCGGATGTTTGCTGATAATGGCTGGCCGGTTCTGGATGTCACGCGGCGATCAATCGAGGAAAGCGCCGCGGCAATCATCAACCTGTTCAACGAACGTGAAGTAGCGCAGGCGGCTGGCAGGTGACGCTTGTACTCGCCTCACAAAGTGCCGGGCGAATAGCCATGCTGCAGGCTGCCGGGGTATCGGTCGAGGCGTGCCCTGCGCAGGTTGATGAGGACAGTATCAAAGCGTCGCTAGCAGAAGCTGGCGCAAAGCCACGGGACATTGCGGACGCATTGGCCGAAGCAAAGGCACGCAAGGTGTCGCGCAAAATGCCAACTGCGCTGGTTTTGGGATGCGACCAGATTTGCGTCGGTGCCGACGGGCATATTTTCGACAAGCCCGAAACACCAGATGACGCGCGTGCACATTTGGCGCGGCTATCTGGCTCCGCCCACCGGCTGATCAGCGCGGCGGTCATCTGCGAACAGGGCGCGCCGGTCTGGCGTGTGGTCGACATGGCACAGATGACAATGCGCCCCTTGAGCGAGCGATTCATTCACGATTATGTTGAGGCCTATTGGGAGCCGATTCGCCATAGTGTCGGCTGTTACCGAATTGAGGCAGAAGGCGCGCAATTGTTTACCAGCGTCAGTGGCAGCCAGTTCACCATAATCGGGATGCCATTGCTTCCTGTACTTGATTATTTGCGGTTAAGGGGCCTTTTACCGACATGACACATTATGCCGAAGTGATCGGGCATCCGATATCGCATTCCAAATCGCCGTTGATTCACAATTTCTGGCTAAAGCAACTGGGGTTGGTCGGTGACTACCGTGCGCATGATGTGCTTCCTGAAGACCTGGAGCGCTATTTTACGCAGCGCGCAGCGGACGCCGATTGGCGCGGCTGCAATATCACCATTCCGCACAAGATAGCCGCGCTCGATTTCGTCAGCGACCCCGGCGAGGTGCGTAACTCCATCGGCGCGATCAATACCGTGTTTCGCAATGAATCCGGCGCGCTTGTTGCAACCAATACCGACGCTGGCGGCTTTTATGGTCCGATCGCGGATATACCGATCGCCGGCGAAACGGCTGTTGTCATTGGTGCAGGCGGTGCGGCGCGGGCGGTGCTTTTTGCTTTGGCTCAAGCGGATATCGAGGAAGTGGTGCTGGTGGCGCGCAACGGGTTAAAGGCCGCCGGATTGCTGGCGCATTTTGGGCTAAAGGGCAAAGTGATTGGCTTTGACGCCCGATTGCCGGAGGCAGCGTTGCTGGTGAATGCAAGCCCATTGGGCATGACAGGGCAGGAACCTCTGGACATTGACCTGTCGCCTTTGCCCGAACATGCTATCGTCTATGACCTTGTCTACGCGCCGATTGAGACGCCATTGCTCAAGGCGGCGCGGGCCCGTGATCTGGAAGCAGTCGACGGCCTTGAAATGCTTGTAGGGCAAGCGGCTATCGCCTTTGAATTGTTCTTTGGCGTTGCCCCGCCCGACGATGCCGAGGATGAATTGCGGGCGCTGTTGCTCGCATGAAAAAGCCCCTGATCATTGGCCTTACGGGCTCAATCGGCATGGGTAAATCGGCAGTAGCGGCGATGTTCGCCGATGAAGGCGTGCCGGTATTCGATGCCGACGCAGCGGTTCATGATCTGCAAAAAGCAGGCGGCGCTTTGTTGCCCGCCATTGAATCGGCCTTTCCCGGAACGACTGGACCCGACGGTGTTGACCGCAAGGCGCTGGGGGCAGCAGTCTTTGGGGACCGTGACCGGCTGGCGCGGCTGGAATCGATCATTCACCCCGCCGTTGCCGAACGCCGCCAGGCTTTTCTGCAATCACATCAAGATGCTGACATGCTGCTGTTTGACATTCCCCTGCTTTTTGAGAAAGGCGGGCCGACCGGCGTGGATGTGGTGGTTGTTGTCTCCGCCCCCGCCCCTACCCAACGCGAACGCGTGCTCGCGCGGCCCAATATGACGGCGGACAAGTTCGAACAGATATTGGCACTTCAGATAAATGATGCCGACAAACGCGCACGGGCCGACCATGTGATCGATACCGGCAAAGATTTGGCGGCAACCCGCGATGATGTACGTGCATTTGTCAAAAAGCTGCGCGCGGGTCTTGCATAAGCCCTTAAAGAGGCTCACATCTGATCACAGAATGCGTGAAATAATCTTTGATACCGAAACGACTGGCTTTGATCCTGCAACCGGGGATCGGATGGTCGAAATTGGCTGCATCGAAATGGTCGGCCGGGTGATGACGGGCAAATATTATCATGCATATTTCAACCCGCAGCGGCCAATGCCCCCGGCCGCAGAACAGGTGCATGGCCTTTCCGACCGTTTTCTGTCCGATAAGCCCGCATTTGGTGAAAAGGCGGATGAACTTCTGGCGTTTTTGGGCGACAGCCCGCTCGTTGCGCATAATGCGAGCTTCGACTTCGGTTTTCTCAACCATGAACTGAACCATTGCGGGCGGGCGCCGGTATCCATGGACCGGATGGTGGACACCGTGGCACTTGCTCGGGTCAAGAACCCCGGTGCGAAGCTGTCTCTGGATGCATTATGCACGCGTTATGGCATCGACCGAAGCCACCGCGTAAAACACGGCGCGCTGCTGGATGCTGAACTGCTTGCGCAGCTATACATTGAACTGACCGGCGGTCGTCAAATTGGACTTGGCCTCGCGGACAATGATATTTCTGATAAAGCGATGGCCCAAATGGACGTTAGCAGCGTTCAGATAACGAGGATCTTTCGGCCTGCGCGCCCCCATTCTGCTTCGGCGGAAGAACTGGCGCGGCATGCAGAATTTATCGCCAAGATTAAGGACGCGCTTTGGCTCCAGTCGGGGTCAGCGCTTTAACAAAAGGAGACAGGCATTGGACATCAGGGTTTCAGGACATCAGGTCGACACTGGTGAAGCACTCCAGACCCATGTGGAAACGCGGCTTGGATCCATATCCGAGAAATATTTCGCAAAAGCCCTGTCATCTCACGCAACATTTGGCCGCGCGCCGCATGACGGTTTTACCAGCGACATCGTCATGCATGTGATGCAGGGCCTGGTATTGAAAGGCCGCGGCGAAGCGCAGGATGCCCATATCGCCTTTGACCGCGCGGCAGAACGGATCGAGAAACAATTGCGCCGTTACATGCGGCGGTTGCAAGACCGACATGTACAGACAGCATATGCGTTGGCTCAGGAAGAAGCAGCTTACACGGTGTTTGATGCCGGCGACGGTAATGAAGAAACGCCGCTGCCGGATGCCCCTGTAATTGTCGCGGAAATGAGCGTTGATATTCCTGAATCAACTGTTTCCGATGCGGTCATGTTGATGGATTTACGCAATACACCGGCCCTGTTATTCAAAAACACTGGAACTGGACGCCATAATATGGTTTACCGCCGCGAAGATGGCACGATCGGGTGGGTTGAACCAAAATCTGCACCTTAGAACTCGGCTGAAATCTTATGATCTTCTAAACCAATTCAAGGGATTGTGCTGGCGGTAAACCCGGCGCTTTTGAACAAAATATGATTCGACTTTCTACCAGGCTCGTTGAAGGAGCTGTCGCTGCCGATCTTTTATGCTCGAGCAAATCCGACTTGCTAGCGCGTTTATCGGCTATTGCGGCTGAGAATTATTTTGTTGATCCACACGCCGTGCTTGACGGCATGGTTGAGCGGGAGCGGCTTGGTCCGACGGGATTTGGCGGCGGAACGGCCATCCCGCATTGCAAGGTATCGGGTATTGATATGCCAGTGGCCGTTTTTGCACGGCTCGCAAAGCCAGTGCCTTACGACGCCGTAGACGACGAACCAGTGGACTTGGTGTGTGCGCTGATTTCCCCTGCGCAAGACGGAGCATCGCATTTGCGTGCCTTGGCCGAGGTTTCGCGCCTGTTCCGCGATGAAAAATTCCGCGCCCAGTTGCGCGGGGCAGCAGATTCGTCGGCAATGTATGCCGTGTTGACCCTATCCGAAGAGCGCGACGCGGCTTGATCGAGCCAAGGCTTGCCAGCGGCGTCTTCATTTCCGCCATCAAGCGCCTGATCGAAGCTGAAGGCGACTTTGCAACCGTCCTGAAAAAGGGCGATGCGATTTCCGGCGCCATCCTGCTAATTGGTCAGGTTCGGGGTGCTGACCCGGTCATATACGAACGTTACCCGTCATTGGACGGGACATCCGGTTGGCAACACGTGGATCTTTCAGACCGAAACGATGTTATTGTGCAGAATTATTGGAAAAAACGTGGCGTCCAGGATCCCGATTTATGGGTTTTGGAACTGGATGTCGCATCCGCTGCACGGTTGGACGGACTTTTAGCTGCGTTGAATTGACTTTGCTGCGGCGCATCATAAATGCGCGATGAACGAAGAGCGAAGGTTGTCGCACGGGACACATATGGGGTGACCGGACAAACACGCGAGTCGGATGCAACAAAAGACGAACAATAACAATTAGATACCGTGTCGTCTGATGGTGCCGCCGCTTTAATGTATGATTAATGTTGAAATTTTTCCGGGCTGCCTCTGTGGTGGCCGTATCCTGTACCCTGGTTGCTACAGTTATTGCTGCTGACGCCGGGTTTGCTTTTGGTAATGACCAAAACACATCATTAGATTCCAATACCATCGTTATTGACGCTGCACAGATCACCGCCGAACAGGCGCAGCTGGATCTGGCAAAAAGCGGCAAGGTAAAGGCGACCCTCGCCGAAAATGGCGACATTATTTACGTTCCGGGCAATGGCGGCATGCCAAAGATGGACCCCCGCTCTCCTGACGTTAACAGCAACAGCGACGATGATATGATTTCGGCATCGTCCTTGGCTGAACTTGTTCGCGTGCAAGATGTAGACGATAGCTTAAGCCATGAAGAGCGTTGCCTGGCCGGCGCAGTATATTTCGAATCCAAGGGTGAATCCCTTACAGGCCAGTTGGCTGTGGCGCGTGTCGTTTTGGCCCGTGCGAACTCCGGCCGCTTTCCGAAAACATTGTGCGGCGTTGTATTCCAGAAAAGCCAGTTCTCCTTTGTGCGTGGTGCAGATATGCCGCCCATCCCAACGGGTAGCAAGAACTGGCGCCATGCTGTCGCGATTAGCAAGATCGCACTTAACAACAGCTGGAAAAGCCCGGTAGAAGGTGCATTGTTCTTCCATGCCCGTCATGTATCACCCGGATGGCGCCTGACGCGGATTGGCAGCGTCGACAATCATATCTTTTATCGCTGATCAAAGGGGACAGTGCAGACAATAAGGGCCCCGATATGGGGCCTTTATTATGTTCTACTTTCGTTCTAAGCGCAGCATATGGATTCCGATTCGATATATTCAGTCACTGGCGCGACGGCGGTCGCGCGTGGAGTGTCCCGCCTGTTCCTGCGCAACCAGATCATGGTGCAGCCCGAGGTGGGTTTGCGCAACAATCGCCGGGCCGATTTAATGGGCATCACCAACAAGGGTGAGATCATCATCGTCGAAATCAAATGTTCGCGGGCGGACCTTATGGGTGACCAGAAATGGCCGGAATATCTTGACTATTGTGACCGCTTTTTCTGGGCGGTGCCGGCGGGGTTCGACATTGGACCATTTCATGGCGCAGCTTTCATGCCCGAACGGGCTGGCCTCATAATTGCGGACGCTTATGACGCAGAAATTGCCCGTCCGGCAGCGTTGATACCTTTGGCCGCAGCGCGGCGAAAAACCGAAACGCAGCGGCTGGCGCGGCTGGCCATGCGCCGGTTGATGGGGATTGCAGACCCCGACCCGATCCTTGCGGAAATTGAGGCCGAATAGGACCGCTTATCCCTTTTTTGGATTATACCAGATTGGCGACGAATATGCCCGTTCCTGTGCCTTAAGCTCCGTGCCCGGCAACAACTTTGCGCCATAGCGCAAGGCATCAAATAATACCCAGCGCGGTGTCGGAATTTCGATGACACGAACATAATAAAATGCGCGGATGTTGCGGTCGAATTCAGGATCGGTCCACACCACACGCAATTCCGGATCACCAATGCTGTTACTGTAGGAGGCTTTGGCAATGTCCACGGTATCCCCCACCGCGGGCACTTTGCCATTGCTGCCCTTCGGTCGCTTGTCTGCATCACCCCAAGCGACGTCAAAGACTTTTTCCTGCAGTGCGCCTGACGCGTTCACCCATCCTTTGACAATTTGAACTCGGTCGAGATTGGCACCCATTGGGTCCTTCAATGCAGATATCATGAATCTGGGCGCGCCATTGCCGGGCTTAAGGTCTGCACCCATTGGAACACCCCTGGCATAGCCCGATTTGACCCAATCGCCGGAAAAATCTGTGTCGGCAAAGTCCCAACCACCGAAGAAACGCAACGTCATGCGCGGGCCAGTTGTGGCATACACTTCCCGACGCATCATCGCGTCGAAAATTGCGGCCCGAGTGTTGGCTGTGGCCCAAACCGCAGCATATCCACCTGCCAGATAATGCCAGCCAAAACGTCCGCCAGCACTGCCGAGATTTTGCGCCTGCATGGCACGATTTGCATTGGGTTCCCCGCCCGAATGCTTGCCGAAGAAGTTGTTTTCGTCGGCCGTGGCAAGCGAGGTGTGACTGTCCGTTGATCCGATGACGCCGAATTTATAAGGGTTTACACCTGTTCGCGCCTCAATGGCCAAGCCGCGCTTCAGGGCCTCGCGAATATATTCGCCCGCATAATCCTGCGTTTTTTTCTTGGCCTGCATCGTAAGATTGCCAAGGTCCCAGCCAGCGGTTCCGAACCCTGAAAATTCGTCATTGGGCGACAGGAACGGGTGTGCTTCACTGTCACCCTTGATCTGGGTGATTTCGGCCACTGGTTCGCGCGCGGCGCGGCGGCGTGCATATTCCGCTGTCATGGGGCCGCCGTCGGGGCCGACCAGTTCAAACATCATACCATTGGAAAGATTGCTATTGTGCGGGATGGCCAGAACCCTGCCGCCCGTGACCTTTTCATAATTTTCCATATAGTCCCACAACTGGCTGACGGGCGTGTCGCCCTGGCCGGGGTCGTATGGAAGCACCTTGTCGGTGCGGCTTTTGCCGTCGCGGAACATGACGACCCGGTGCAGATTGTTGCCGCCGCCGGGCATCAGCGTATATTCAAAACCCATAAATGCGGTAAACTTGCCGGGCTCGTTATAGCGTTCGACAAGTGAACTATGGCCCGTCCAGATATTGGTCGACGTCTTGCGCTGTCTTTCCGGGTCGGTCAGTGCAGCGGGAAGGTCGTTGCGGCCGACGCGGTCGATGAGCTCAGCGGTTACGCGCTGCATGCCGTCTGGCCCTTTATGCATTTCGTCATGCCAGCGTTTCAGCGTCGGGTCGCGGATCAGAAACCCGGGCGCATCATATAAAGCCTTGGTCGCGCCAAGACCGCCAGAGTGGTCGGCAATGACGAGAAAGTCGAGCGGGCGTTCCAGCTTCGCCTTCATCCCGCCAGTAGATATGACTTCTTCACCGCGCGCAAAGCGCAGCGCTTCTTCTGGCCCCAGTTTGACACCAAAGCCGAAGGCATCAATGGAATTGGCGGTGTGCACATGGGTATCGCCCCAAAGTAGCTTATTGGCAGGTCCTGAAGTTACTTCACTATCCGACGATGCCTGCGCCGTGCGCGAATCGTCCATGATGCTTTTTTCGCGATATTGCTGCCACCCGTAAGCAAGCCCTGCCCCAACAGCGAGAACCGCGACTGTGCCCAATATTATCCTGCGTATTCTCGCCATGTCTAACTCCCCCCGGAGTCAAAATGCGACGGAAAATCAAGCGGGTCAAGATGGCCCTGAATTCCGCTACGTCAACGGCTGGTTCATGCTCCACAGGAAGCTGGAAGGGCTGTCATCATGTATTCCCGATAGTCCTATGTCCTGCCCGTCGGTACCCCTGATTGATACGGCGCGATATGTTCCGAACAAACGGTCCCAAATCGTCAGGGCAAAGCCAAGATTGTGCTTTTGTTCGTCCATCAGCGTACTGTGGTGGACCAGATGCATATCCGGGGTCACCAGAAACCACCGCAATACGCTGTCCAGTTTCCGGGGCAGACGGAGATTGCTGTGGTTGAACAGGGCATTTGCATTCAACCACAGTTCAAATGCGAGCGCCACAACAAGCGGCACGCCCAGCAACGCGACGATAGCAGATTTATAGAATGTCGAGACAATCAGCTCGAAAGGATGGAACCGCAAAGCTGTCGTAACGTCCAGGTCACGGTCGCTGTGGTGGACAGCATGCATGCGCCACAATAACGGCGAGCGGTGCATGGCCAGATGCTGAAACCAGACAGCGAAATCAAGGACGATGAAGGCAATCACAGCCTCAAGCCAAAGGGGCAGGGCGATTACGTTCAGTGCGCCAAACCGGTTCGTTTCTGCCCATGTTGCGGCAACGCCGATGACAACGAAAAACGACAGCAGCCGCCCTAAAACGGCATTGCTGACGAAGAACAATGCATGAGTCCTCCACCGTCGCTTCCGGCCAAGCACCAGCTTGCGACGCGGCCATAGAACTTCTGCTGTCGCCAACAAAGCAAGCAACAAGGCGGGGATAGCTATCGCATATAGGCCAAGCCCCGCCTCGATCATGCCTTATGCGTCCGCTTTTTCAAGGAAGGGATAGTCGGTATATCCTTCCGCGCCGGGCGAATACCATGTCTTGTAATTATCGGGTGTCAGTTCCGCTCCGACGCGCAGACGCTTCACCAGATCAGGGTTGCTGATATAGGGACGGCCAAAGCTGATCGCATCGGCAAGCCCGGAAGCAAGATCTTCATCAGCCAGTTCCTTGGTATATTCCTGATTCAATACCAAGGGACCTTTGAACACCTTGCGGATTTCCGGGGAGACGCGCGGCACATCGGTTTGGCCGAAATTGCCATAGGGTTTGACTTCGCGCAGTTCAAGGAAGGCGATGCCGATGTCTTGTAATGCGGCGGCCGCAGCGGTGAACAAAGCGACTGGGTTGCTATCATCAGCGCCTTGCGTTTCGCCATTGGGCGACAGGCGCACTGATGTCCGTTCCGCGCCAACAGCACCGACAACAGCTTGTGTGACTTCGCGCAGCAATCGAATCCGGTTTTCGATGGGACCGCCATATTCGTCGGTACGCAGATTGGTATTGTCACGCAGGAACTGGTCGATCAGATAGCCATTGGCTGCGTGAATTTGCACGCCGTCAAATCCTGCGGCTATCGCGTTTTTTGCGGCGTGGACATAATCGGCAATGATGCGCGGTATTTCGGCGATGTCGAGCGCCCGAGCTTCGGTATAGTCTTTCTTGCCTTCAGCAGTATGGGCATAGCCCGGCGCAGTGGTGGCGGAGGCCGAGACTGGCTGCGCGCCGCCGAGAAAATCGGGGTGCACAAGGCGGCCCATATGCCACAATTGCAATATGACCCGGCCACCTGCATCGTGCACGGCCTTCGTAACTGGCTTCCACGCCTTAACCTGGTCTTCGGACCAGATGCCGGGTGCGGAAGGCCATCCAAGGCCTTCCTGGCTAATGCCCGTGGCTTCAGCGATAATCAGGCCCGCGCTGCCGCGTTGACTATAATATTCCGCCTTGAGATCGGACAACGGCACATGCACGCCTTCGCTGCGTCCGCGGGTGAGTGGGGCCATGAGAATGCGATTGGGCGCGGAGATGGCACCCAGCTGAATGGGGTCGAACAAAGTTGCAGTCATGCGATTTCCTGTCATTAAGGCGTTGCTTTGCCGCCAAGATGCGGATGAAAGTTGCAAAATGCAACGGGGGTTTATGCAGCAGAAGATTTTCCATCAGCAATCGCCGGGCTTGCTCGCCTTTGTGGCATTGATCGCGGGCAATGTGGCGATTGCCTTTGGGCCCCTGCTCGTGCGCTTTGCTGACAGCGGACCGATAGCGACGGGGTTTTGGCGCCTGGCGCTCGCCACGCCCTTTTTGCTGTTCGTCGGTTATCGGTTTGGCTTCCGCCTTTCGGCTGTCAATCGGCCAACCCTGTCCCTCGCTATCATAGCTGGCCTGTTTTTCGGCTTTGACATCATCCTGTGGCATATCGGCATTTTTCAGACCAAATTGGGCAATGCCACGCTTTTCGCGAATTGTGCCAGCCTGTTGCTGGTGATTTACGGCGTGGTCGTCGCGCGCAAAATGCCAACGAAATGGGAAAGCATTGCCGTGCTTTTCGCCTTTGTGGGCGCTGCGTTGTTGATGGGGCAGAGCCTTGAACTGTCGCCACGCCATTTCACGGGCGATATACTCTCGCTTGGCGCGGGGCTTGCCTACACTGTCTATCTATTGCTGATGATGAAAGTGCGGCAGAATACCGAAAGCTGGGGCGCACTTGGCATGGCCAGCGCCGTCGCGGCGGTCGTCCTCTTTGCCTCTGCTGTGTTTGCGGGTGAGCAGATCATTCCCGACACATGGTGGCCAGTTATCCTGCTCGCCTTCACTTCCCAGTTTTTCGGCCAAGGCTGTCTGACTTATGCGCTCCCGCATTTCAGCCCACTCGTCATTGGACTCGCGTTGCTCCTGCAACCCGCATTGTCGGCGGCGGCGGGCTGGCTCGCCTTTGGTGAAACACTGACGGCAATGGATTTTACAGGAAGCGCGCTCGTTATGATCGCCTTGGTGCTGGTGCGAAAGCAATAGACCTTTTCTTGTGGGCATCGAACCACTACATATAAAACATGCCCGAAAATGCTCTCCCTGCCGACCCGACGCTTGACGAAATCCGCGTCGCACTTGCCCCGGTCATTGGCCGTCACGCTGGCTTTGATGGATGGTCCGACGCCGCCGTCCATGCAGCAGCAGATGAGGTCGGCGTTGACCGTGACGTCGCTTTGCTGGCGTTCAAGGGCAAAACCATCGATTTGATTGACGCCTGGGTTGAGGGTATTGATCTGGAACTCGCACGCCGCTTGCCAGCTGATATGCTCAACGCGATGAAAATTCGCGACCGCATTACTGCTTTGGTCGCGACACGGCTGGAGATTATGGCCCCGGACCGCGAATCCTTGCGGCGCGCGCTTGCAATCATGGCCATGCCGCAAAATGTGGCCAAGGCCGCAAAGATCGGATGGCGCTCGGCCGATCGCATGTGGCGTCTGGCCGGGGACACGGCCAGCGACTTCAACCATTATACAAAGCGCCTGACGCTTTCGGCAGTCTACGCGAGCACGCTCAGCGTTTTCGTCAATGATGACAGCGACAACTTTTCGGATACGCGCGCCTTTCTCGACCGTCGGATCGAAAATGTCATGCAATTTGAAAAGGCCAAGTTTCAGGCGAAAAAACGGACGGAATACACTCCAAGCCTGTCACGCTTCATTGGCCGCCTGCGCTATCCGGCGCGCTGACATAAATCGCTATTGATGTTAATGCGAATCGGTTGCAAATAGCGCCTGTGCAACTTGACCATCTTCCCTTGAACCAAATTGCGGTTATTCGGACCATTGATTGGGATGCCTTGCCCGACCAAGAGGGGCATCGTTTGCGTTCGCTTGGCTTTGAACCCGGTGTGACGGTCGAGGCGATGCACAGGGGCATATTGATGTGGCGTGATCCGCTCGCGGTCCGTGTTGGCCGAATGACGGTTGCTCTACGCACCAATGTCGCAGCTGCGATTGATTGCGAACTATCGGCATGACTCAAATGCCACCTCTGGTCGCTTTGGTTGGCAACCCCAATGCAGGCAAAAGCGCGTTGTTTAATGCGCTGACGGGTGCGCGGCAGAAAATCGCCAATTATCCGGGTGTAACGGTTGAACGCAAATCCGGCCGGGCGTCTTTTACCGATGGCCGCCCGGTTGAAATGATCGACTTGCCCGGTGCGTATAGTCTTGATCCCGACAGCCTTGACGAAGCCGTCACTCGCGATGTTGTGCTGGGCAAGTTGGAAGGCCATAGACGGCCGGACGCATTGGTGATCGTTCTTGATGCGGGCAATCTCGACAATCATTTACGCTTTGCGCTTGAACTGATTGCGCAGGGCCTGCCTACAGTGGTCGCGCTGAATATGATCGACCTTGCGGAACGCGATGGCCTGCAACTGGACTCACAGTCTCTGGCGCATGCACTTGGCGTTCCAGTCATTGAGACGGTCGCTGTGCGTCGCCGCGGACTTGAACCGTTGATGGCCCAACTTGATCATGAGATCAAAAACCCGCGTTCAAAGCTGGAGCCAGTCGCTGCATCCTTTGGCGCGCAAAATCAGCGCGCCCGCGAAATCGCGCGCTCGGCCATCATAAGTGAGACGGCTGGTCGTCAATGGACTCGCAGATTGGACGCGGTCCTGCTGCATCCCGTGGGCGGCGTCATTATCTTGCTAGCGTTGTTGTTCCTGATGTTTCAGGCGGTCTATGGCTGGTCCGAAGCGCCCATCGGCTGGATCGAAAGCGGTTTTGCGTTTTTGAGCGACGGTATAAAAAGTGCATTGCCAGACGGGCTGCTGCGTTCATTTCTGACCGATGGCGTCATTGCAGGCGTAGGTTCAGTCATCGTGTTCCTGCCGCAGATTTTGATCCTGTTCCTGTTCATTCTGTTGCTTGAAGCTTCGGGCTATATGACGCGCGCCGCGTTTGTAATGGACCGGATGATGGCGGCGGTGGGTCTGTCGGGACACAGTTTCATCCCGTTATTGTCATCATTCGCCTGCGCGATTCCCGGCATCATGGCGACGCGCACGATCATGGTTCAAAAGGAGCGGCTGGCGACAATATTGATTGCGCCGCTGATGACCTGTTCCGCGCGCCTGCCGGTCTACACCGTGATCATCGGCGCGTTTATCCCTGCGTCCGCGGTTGGGCCGGGGATTGGCTTGCAGGGCCTTGTCCTGTTTGGCCTCTATATCGCGGGTATCTTGGGCGCGATGTTGGCGGCGGCTGTAATTCAGCGCTTTGTAACGCAAAGCCGGACGAGCAGCTTCCTGATCGAAATGCCACGCTACCAATGGCCCCGCCCGGGAGATATTGCAATCAACCTGTGGCAGCGTGCTTGGGTGTTTTTACGCCGCGCAGGCACGATTATTTTTGCGGCCACCATCATCTTGTGGGCGCTCCTGAGCTTTCCCAAGGCACCCGAAGGCAGCAATATCTCGCAAGTGGAATATTCAGTCGCGGGAAGAATTGCCGACGGACTTGAACCCATTGTCCGCCCAATCGGTTTCAATCATGACATTGCATTGGCATTGATCCCGGCCATGGCGGCGCGCGAGGTTGCGGTGTCTGCGTTGGCGACGGTCTATGCCATTGATGCGGCAGATGAAGATGCAGCGGCGACCAGCCTTGGACCAAAGCTGGCTGCCGATTGGTCACTTGCTACCGCATTGGCTTTTCTCGCCTGGTTTGTTTTTGCCCCGCAATGCATTTCCACGATCGCCGTAACGCGTCGCGAAACCAATGGCTGGAAATGGCCCATCTTCATGGTCACTTATCTTTTTGCGCTGGCTTATGCCGCGGCCGGGATAACATATTGGACAGCGCGTTCCTTCGGCTTATAGCAGGCCAACAAGAACTTTTGCATTAGAGGACAGGAACATGGCGGGAAGCGTCAATAAAGTCATTATCGTCGGCAATTTAGGCGCGGACCCTGAGGTCAAATCATTCCAGAATGGCGGACGCATTTGCAACCTGCGGATCGCGACTTCAGAAGATTGGAAAGACCGCACCACTGGCGAGAAAAAAGAGCGAACCGAATGGCACAGCGTAGTGCTCAATTCGGACGGACTGGTCGGCGTCGCCGAACGGTTCCTGAAAAAAGGCAGCAAGGTATATATCGAGGGCCAGTTGCGCACCCGCAAGTGGCAGGATGCATCGGGCAACGACCGTTACACCACTGAAATTTCGGTTGCTGGCTTTGATGGCAAGCTGGTGATGCTTGATGGCGCCAAGGGTGGCTCAGGCGGCGGCGAAGGCTGGAGCGGTGGCGCATCTGGCGGCGGTTCGTCAGGCGGCAACAACTGGGGCGCTGGCGGCGGTGGAAGCAGCGGCGGCGGGTCGGGCTTCGGCGGTGGCGATTTTGACAATGACCTGGACGATGACGTTCCGTTTTGATCGGTAATTGCGGGGTAGCGTCGATAATCGTTCAACAGGGGCAATAATGAAAAAAGCGGTTCTGGCCCTTGTTTTTATCAGCGCAATTGTCGCTTATTTCGTCTTTGACCTTGGCCAATATCTGAGTCTGGAAAATTTCAAGGCAAGCCAAACGGAAATTGTCGCCGCCAAGGATGCGAACCCCTTTCTCTATATTGCCGGATTTTTCGTTCTCTATGTCGCCGTGACCGGGCTTTCGATTCCCGGCGCTGCGATCATGAGTCTTGTCGCGGGCGCGTTATTTGGTGTGGTGGTCGGCACCATCATTGTCTCATTTGCTTCGACAATGGGCGCGACTTTGGCCTTTTTGAGCGCGCGCTACGTCCTGCGCGACTGGGTGCAGGACAAATTTGGCGACCGTCTGCGCCCGATAAATGACGGCGTCGAAAAGGACGGTGCGTTCTATCTCTTCACGCTGCGCCTGATTCCAGTGTTCCCGTTTTTCGTCATCAACCTGTTGATGGGGCTCACGCGTATTAAAACGCGGACATTTTTCTGGGTCAGTCAATTGGGTATGTTGCCCGCCACAATCGTATTTGTGAATGCCGGTACGCAAATCAGCCGGATTGACAGCACGGCCGGTTTATTGTCCCCAGCGCTCATTGCTTCCTTTGTGGCACTCGCCTTTTTCCCTTGGGCAGCAAAGGGCATTGTCGCTTTGGTCAAACGCAGCCGTGGCTGAACGCTGGCAAAAGCCGAAACGGTTCGACCGTAATCTGATCGTTATTGGCGCTGGTTCGGCTGGCTTAGTTTCGGCCTATATTGCCGCCATGGTGAAGGCCAAGGTCACATTGATTGAAGCGCATGAGATGGGTGGCGATTGCCTGAACACCGGATGCGTGCCCTCCAAGGCACTTATAAAAAGTGCAAAGGTTGCGCACCAGATTGCGGATGCCGCGCGATTTGGCATTGATGTCGGCGCGCCAGTCATCGACTTCCCCGCCGTGATGCGCCGTGTCCGGGACGTCATTACTGCCATCGAACCACATGACAGCGTCGAACGCTTCACTGGCCTTGGGGTCGACTGTGTGAAGGGCTATGCGCGCTTTGTTGACCCATGGACCGTCGAGATTGATGGCGAGCGGCGATTGACGGCCAGATCGTTCATCATCGCCAAGGGCGCGGCGCCTTTCATCCCCTCGCTGCCCGGCGTGGAAGATAGCGGTTACCTGACCAGCGAGACTTTGTGGGACGCAATGGCCACGCGGACAACTGCGCCGGGTCGGCTTGTCATATTGGGTGGCGGACCCATTGGATGTGAGCTGGCGCAGGCGTTCCAGCGCTTGGGATCGCAAGTTACAATTGTCGAAATGGCTGAGCGCTTGTTGTTGAAGGAAGATGGCGATGCTGCCGCGCTGATCACGGCGCGTCTTCAGGTAGAAGGCGTCTCCATCCGCACAGGCCACCGCGCGTTGCGGTTTGGAACAGGCAAGACTTTGGTCGTGGCTGGACCGGATGGCGAAGTAGCTATCGATTATGATGACATCATCATCGCCGTGGGACGCAAACCGCGCGTGGCGGGCTTCGGCCTCGAGGAAATGGGATTGCTCATTGACGGCAAACTTGAAAATGACGCATTTTTGCGCACCAGCATGCCTCATATACTGTGCGCTGGAGATGTCGCAGGGCGTCAGCAGCTTACCCATGGCGGCAGTCACGAGGCCTGGTATGCCAGCGTCAACGCGCTTGCCCGCCCGTTCAAAAAATACCGTACTGATTACCGCGTCCTGCCGCGCGTCACCTACACGGAGCCTGAGCTGGCAACGGTGGGTTTGACTCAAGCCGAAGCCGAAGATCAGGGCCTGTCCTTTGATGTGACGCGTTACGACCTCGACGACCTCGACCGTGCCATAGCCGAGAGCGAAGCGCACGGTTTTGTCAAAATCCTCACTGCAAGGGGCAGCGACCGGATATTGGGCGCGACGATTATTGGCCAGAATGCAGGCGAAATATTGGCTGAGGTCACCTTTGCGATGAAACACAATATGGGGTTGCGCAAAATCCTGCAGACCATTCACCCATATCCTACGTGGGCGGAAGCGAACAAATATGCCGCAGGACAATTTGGTCTGGCGCGCAAGCCGGAAGGCTTGTTGAAATGGGCCGAGCGCTGGTTCCGCTGGCGGCGGGGCTAGCCGAAGCTTTTCGCCGCAAGGATTAGACGTTGCCCGACCGTGAGCAGGCACAGCGCCGCAAATATTATCGCCAGCGTTGGAAAGAATGCCGGGAACAGGCAGAAAAGCACGAAAAAGGCAATGGTCTCACCGCCCTCCATCAATCCCGTTGAGTAGAAATATGCCTTGGGTCCATGCGCGCCGTCGTCAAACGTGCGCCGCGCCGCAATGGCCGCAAATGCCAGGAAACTTACACCCGTCAGCGTGAAGCTTGCGACCAGCAACAACGCGGGCAACTGGTTCACGGGCGCAAGCAAAGCGAAAGCGATAGGCAGCGAGAGATAGAAAATATAATCGCAGATCGTATCGAGATAACCGCCAAATTCGGATGGCCCGTTGATGCGAGCGACTGCGCCATCCAGCCCGTCGAAAACGCGGTTCAGCACGATGAGCGCAAGCGCTGCTGCAAAATTCGACTGGGTGATGAAAAATGCTGCGCTTAAACCCAGACCGGCCCCGATGATCGTGAGCATATTTGCCGACATGCGCGTGCCAGCGACCCGGGTTGCCACGCGGAAAAGTGCAGGATCAACCCACCGGCGCAGCGCCACGTCAAACATGGCGCGGTTCTGTCATTTTTTCGCCAATAGGTCTTTGAGTCCAGCCAAGGGACCAGGAGGGACAACGTCTTCCTCGCTTTTTACGCCAGCGGCCTTCAGCATTTTCTCCGCCTCGGGGCTGCGCGGATAGGGGTTTAGGGCAAGGCCAAGCGACTGCGCCACGGCCTCGCCCAGATCAATTGTCTGGCCATCGTGAAACATCGTGTCACAATCGTCGGCTTCCAATTCAAGCTCAACTTCCCCACTGACAACGGGTTCGGGAATGAAGCGGATATGGATGGCCTCATCCATCGTGGCAGGCACGGGGTCGTGCGAGGCGATGCAGAATTGCGCGAGTTCAGCGGTGAAGCGGCCAGTGGCCACTACGCCCTCCGCATCATGCGTCAGCGTAATTTCAGCCTTGAGCGAATCGAGCGCCGCAAGGTCGAACCGCGCCATCAATCCCCTGCGTGCAGCGTCGTCTGCGACAAGCTGGATATTCCGGCTGTGGCTGCCAATTTCGGAGAGCTTGATGACATGGCTGAACTCATTACGCATCACCATTTTGCATCGCCCTCGACCAAAATATCAGGCAATTGTGAGGCGAGCGCGCGTTCGACGTTTAGCAGGCCCTCGCGCGTGTGGGAAAGCGCCTCTGGCGCCGGAGCCGTGCTTCTGTAGATATTGCGCACAATGGCATCGTCGAGGGCATTATGGTCGTCCATGGCGGTCCGCAACGCGCCCAATCTTCCACCTACCGCGCTCATAATCTGGCCGATATGTTTTCCAACGATCATGTCGCCAATGCCCACCTCGCGCAACTGGCCGTCCATGTCGTCGACAAACACCTCGGTCAGGCGCGCCATGTCGAGCGCGTGTGCCTTGCTCTCTTCAAGCCGAAGCAGGACGAGCGACAGAATGGCGGCCACCATGTCGAACCGGCCATCAAGGCTGTCGGGCACTTGTCCTTCAACATACCAATGCGGCTCGCGCGCTTTCGCAACGATCTGATTGTATAAAGGGATTAGTTTTAATTTGGGGTCAGCTTGCCCGTTGCCGAAAAGTTTTTTGAATAATGTCATAACGGCACTCACATCCTCACTCATCGGGCATTCATCTGGGATTGTATATTGATATTGCGCCTTAACGATGCAATGGCAAAGGCCCAAGTTTAGTGGATTAGCGGAGAAGTCTATGCGCGCGTCGCAAATTGCCGGTCTTGCAACTTTGATTGCCGCGTTGACTTTGTCCACGGGATGCACCCGTTTACGGTCGCATCAGGGCTATATTGGTGACCAGACGTTGCTGAACTCTGTTCAAGCTGGTGTCGACAACAAGGAGTCGGTTCAGGCATCGCTTGGCCGCCCGACATTTGTGGGTCAGTTTGACCAGAATGACTGGTATTATTATTCGCGTGATACCAAGCAGTTGGCGTTTTCGCAGCCAAAGGCTGATAAACAATATGTGCTCAAGGTGCGTTTTGATCCAGCGGGCAATGTTGCGTCGGTTACCCAGACGGGAACCGAGCTGATATCCAAAATCAGCCCGGTAGGCGACAAGACCCCTACGCTGGGGCGCAATACGAGTTTCTTTGAAGAAATCTTCGGCAATATCGGCGCGGTCGGTGCTGGCGGTGGTCAGGGCGCTACACCGAATAGCCCGAACTAGGCCAACGTGAACCTGCGGGCCGGGATCAACCGGCCCTGCAGTCCTTTATTCACTTACTCCGTAACCCCAGCTGCGGCCAAAACGGCAAGCGTCACAAGGTCGCTGGTGCTTGAGGCCATAGTGGCAACCTGCACCTGGCGTTCAATGCCAAGCAGCATCGGGCCAATGACCTGGTCCCCGCCTAACTCGCGAAGCAATTTGGCCGACAAGTTCGCCGACTGCAGACCTGGCATCACCAGCACATTGGCCGGACCGGACAGGCGGCAAAACGGGTAGTTTTTCATAAGTGCCGGGTTCAGCGCAACGTCCGGTGGCATATCGCCTTCATATTCGAAGTCAGGCCGCCGCGCGTCCAAAATGGCAACTGCATCGCGTATATTGTTCAGCCAGGTTCCAGCAGGATTACCAAAGGTTGAAAATGATAGGAAGGCGACGCGTGGCACATGGCCCATGCGGCGGGCGACGGCTGCGGTTTTTTCGGCGATATGCGCCAGTTCCTCGGCGCTCGGGCGCTCGTTCACTGTGGTATCGGCAATAAACACCGTGTGCGTTTTGCCGACCATGACGTGAATACCAAAGGGCACCGCATCCTTTTTCGGGTCAAGCACGCGTCGGAGTTCTCGCAAGGTCTGGCCAAAGGTACGCGTGACGCCCGTGATCATGGCATCGGCCTGATCCATCTGCAGCAGCAAGGCGCCAAAAATGTTTCGATCGCGATTGACCATGCGTTGAATGTCACGGCGCAAATAGCCACGCCGTTGCAAGCGGTTGTACAACCGGTCGACCATTCTATCGACCAGCGGGCTTTGAACGCTGTTATGGATTTCATATTCGTCCGGATTGGCACCGAGCCCGATGAGCTTTTCGGTCACGCGCGCATCGCGGCCGATCAATACGGGTATGCCATAACCGTCCTGCTTGAACTGGACGGCGGCGCGCAGCACGACATCTTCCTCAGCCTCGGCAAAAATAACGCGTTTGGGCTTCGCGCGCGCGGCTTCATAGACCTGAGTCAGCGCCGAAGTGGTAGGGTTTTGCCGTGCACGCAGGCTGGCGCGATAGGCGTCCATATTGGCGATCGGCTTTTGGGCCACGCCAGAATCCAGTGCGGCCTTGGCAACGGCAGAGGCAACAATTTCCATTAGACGCGGATCGAATGGTGACGGGATGATATAATCCCGCCCGAATTTGTGCATCAGACCGCCATAAGCTGCGGCCACTTCTTCCGGCACCGTTTCGCGTGCCAGTTGCGCCAACGCGTGTGAAGCTGCAATTTTCATCGGTTCATTGATTGTCGTGGCCCGGACATCCAGCGCGCCACGAAACAGGAACGGGAAGCAAAGGACATTGTTGACCTGATTGGGGAAATCCGAACGGCCGGTAGCGATGATCGCATCAGGCCGTGCAGCGCGCGCAACTGGCGGAGATATTTCGGGATCGGGGTTGGCCATCGCAAAGATTATCGGCTCATTCGCCATCGTTTTTACCATGTCGGAGCTCAACGCATTGGCTGCTGAAAGGCCCAGAAATACATCTGCGCCCACAATAGCTTCGGCAAGGGTGCGGGCCGTGGTCTTTGCGGCATGGGCAGATTTCCATTGGTCCATGCCCTCGGTCCGGCCCTGATAAATCACGCCCGTACGGTCGCACATGATGACATTGTCGTGCGGCACGCCCATGCCCTTGATCAGCTCGGTACAGGCAATGGCGGCTGCCCCTGCGCCATTGCAGACGACCTTGATGTCTTTCAGGGAGCGTCCGGTCAGCGCGCACGCGTTTATCAAGCCCGCAGCGGCAATGATTGCAGTCCCATGCTGATCATCGTGAAAAACCGGAATGTTCATTCGCTCTTTCAACGTCTGTTCAATGATGAAGCAATCGGGCGCTGCTATATCTTCCAGGTTGATTCCACCAAAGGTGGGCTCAAGCAGTTCGACGGCGTCAATGAAACGTTGCGCGTCTTCGGTGTTCACTTCGATGTCGATCGAATCAACGTCAGCAAAGCGTTTAAACAGTACCGCCTTGCCTTCCATCACGGGTTTGGACGCCAGCGCGCCAAGATTGCCCATCCCAAGAATTGCGGTGCCGTTCGATATAACCGCGACGAGATTGCCCTTGGCAGTATAATCATAGGCAGCAGCCGGATTGTCATAAATAGCTTGCACCGGGACGGCGACGCCCGGCGAATAAGCAAGCGACAAGTCCCGCTGCGTAGCCATGGGCTTGGTAGCGACGATTTCGATCTTTCCAGGGCGGCCCTGCGAATGGAAATCCAGTGCTTCCTGTGCTGTGAATTGGACGTCGCTGTCGTTCATTCTTGGCCCTGACCGGTTATCATCTAATTATCCGCCCCTAACGCGCTGTTGACGTAAGGGCAAGCATTGCCCCGCCGAACAGGCTTCGCTAACGCATTGTTTATGGCGGGGGACAACACACCGACACCGATGATGGTGCAATATCTGGGCTTGAAGGCCAAGGCTGGCGATTGCCTGCTATTTTACCGCATGGGTGACTTCTTTGAGCTGTTCTTTGACGATGCGCGCGCAGCCGCTGCAACGCTTGATATCGCTTTGACGTCGCGCGGCGAACATGATGGCAAGCCAATCCCGATGTGCGGTGTGCCTGTGCATGCCGCCGAAGCTTATCTGGCGCGGTTGATCAAGGCGGGGCACCGCGTGGCGATTGCTGAGCAAACCGAAAGTCCCGAGCAGGCCAAGGCGCGCGGTGGAAAGACTTTGGTTGCGCGCGACATCGTGCGTTTTGTGACCGCTGGCACCCTGACCGAGGACAGCCTGCTTGATAGCTGGGCGTCGAACATGCTCGTTGCAGTTGCGCCGGTGGGTGTATTTTTCGGCGTAGCCGCAGCAGATATTTCAACAGGATATTTCGAACTCGTTACTGTGACGGCCGGATCACTTGAGGCCGAGCTGGCGCGCCTTGCTGCGAGCGAACTGGTCGTCCCAGATGGCTTTGCGCAGCCGCCTGCGGATGCGATAATCCGGCCACGCGCTGATTTTGACAGCATCGTCGGCGGCGATTTGCTGAGGCGGCATTTTGCGTTGGCAACGCTTGATGCTGTCGGCGCAGTGACTCGGGCCGAACAGGCTGCAGCTGGCGGTCTGATTGCGTATCTCGCGCATGCCGGGCAAGGAAAAATGCCGTTCCTCAAATTGCCTGTCCGTCGCGAAGTGCACGAACATCTCTTGATCGATCAAGCGACGCGCGACAGCCTCGAGATAAACAGCGCAAGCAAGGGCGGCCGCACGGGTTCATTATTGGCCGAGGTTGATCGCACGATCACCGGTGCAGGCGCCCGGCAACTGGCATCCGATCTGGCCGCGCCGTTGATGGACAAGGCGAAGATCGATGCGCGGCTCTCGCTGGTCCAATGGTTTCATGACGCACCGCTGACTCGAGATGCGGTTCGCACGGCCTTGCGACAATTGCCCGAGATTGCGCGCGCGCTTGGACGTGTAGTTGCAGGACGGGGTAGCCCGAGGGACTTGGGCCAAATACGCGACGGGCTTGATGCCGCACGGGTTTTACGTGAACGTCTGGGTGTGATGGAGAGCAGGCCCGAACTGCTGGATATGCTTCTGCCAGCCTTGGATGGCCACGGCCATATGGTTGACCATCTGGCTCGCGCTTTGGTGGAATCGCCACCGACAGACACCGCGCAAGGCGGATATATTGCCGAAGGCTATGATGCCGCACTTGATGTCTTGCGTTCCGCTGGCCGTGACGGGCGTCAGGCCATCGCACAAATGGAAGCGCGCTATCGTGATGCCACAGGCATTGCCGCGCTCAAGATCCGGCATAATGCCGTCCTCGGTTATTTTGTGGAGGTGCCAGCGAAACACGGTGACGCGCTGATGGCACCGGGAACGGGATTTACCCACCGCCAGACAATGGCCGGCGCGGTGCGATTCAATTCGCCGGAACTGCATGAGGAGGCGGTCCGTATAACGCAAGCTGGTGGCCATGCCCTTGCGGCAGAGGCTGCGCATCTTGAAGAGCTGATCGCACTTGTGCTGTCCCGGCGTGACGCCATTGCCGCAAGTGCCGAAGCTCTGGCGCGTATTGATGTTTCGGCGGCGCTTGCCGAACGCGCAGCCGAGAGCAATTGGAGCCGGCCAAGCTTTGTTGCCCACCCCTGCCTTGAGATTGAGGGCGGGCGTCATCCGGTTGTCGAGAGCGCGCTGGCAAAGTCAGGCGACAGGTTCATCGCCAACGACTGCAAGCTGTCACCTGAAAAGCGGTTATGGCTGGTTAGCGGCCCGAATATGGGAGGGAAATCGACATTTCTGCGGCAGAATGCATTGATTGTGCTTCTGGCGCAGGCGGGCAGCTATGTCCCGGCGACATCGGCAAAGCTCGGCTTGGTGGACCGCCTTTTCAGCCGTGTGGGGGCATCCGACAATCTTGCGCGGGGCCGGTCAACTTTCATGGTTGAAATGGTCGAAACCGCCGCCATTCTTGCACAGGCAACTGAGCAGAGCTTTGTCATTTTGGATGAAGTAGGCCGGGGCACGTCAACTTATGACGGCCTGGCCATCGCCTGGGCGGTGGTCGAAGGCATCCACGAAACCAACCGCTGTCGCTGCCTGTTCGCAACGCATTATCATGAACTCACGCGGCTTTCGGAAAGCCTTGATGCACTGTCGCTGCACCATGTTCGGGCAAAAGAGTATAAAGGGGATCTTGTCCTCCTGCATGAACTGGCCGACGGTCCAGCCGACCGAAGCTACGGTATCGCGGTGGCGAAGGTTGCAGGCCTTCCGCCGCAGGTTGTGGCGCGCGCCAGTTCGGTGCTGGCGAAGCTCGAAAAGGGTCGGGCGGAAACTGGCGGGCTTGCAGCGGGCCTTGGCGACTTGCCCTTGTTCAGCGCTGCCATGGACGCGGCCGAGGCCAAGGTCGACGCCTTGCGTGACAAGCTGTCTGGCCTCGACATTGACGCGCTCAGCCCGCGCGCCGCGCTCGACCTGTTGTATGAACTAAAGCGTACCGCTGGCGAAAGCTAGGTCTCACGGCCTAATCAGGTCAGCGAAAGGAACAGACCGGCCAAAGCAGCGCTCATCAGGTTGGAAAGCGACCCGGCCGCAAGTGCCTTCAAACCCAGCTTCGCAATCATGGGGCGCTGGTTTGGTGCAAGACCACCGGTAACCGCCATTTGAATGGCAATCGAGCTGAAATTGGCAAAGCCGCATAAGGCAAAGGTGACGATGCCGACCGTTGGTGCCGATAGTGTGTTCAGCGCCCCTAAATCAATGAAGGCGACAAATTCGTTGAGGACGATTTTCGTGCCAAACAGGCCGCCAGCCTGAATGGCTTCGTTCCACGGCACGCCAAGCAAGAACATGATGGGGGCAAAGACATAGCCGACGATCTGCTGAAAGCTTAGACCCGGCAGGCCAAACCAGCCACCGATGCCACCCAAAATGCCATTGGCCAATGCAACCAGTGCGACAAAGGCGAGCACCATTGCGCCAACGGCTACCGCCAGCTTTACGCCCGTTTGCGCACCTTGCGCTGCGGCCATGATGATATTGGCAGGCTTTTCCTCGCCATCGTCATGCGCCATGACTGGCTCGTCATCGGGATGCGGATTGGCCAAAGCAGGGTCGCCCTCTGCTACAACGACTGGCGGCACATCGGGCATCATGATCTTGGCCATCAATATCCCGCCCGGGGCCGACATGAATGCCGCCGCGAGCAGATAATCAATGCGAATGCCCATGGACGCATAAGCGGCAAGAATTGTTCCTGCCACACCTGCCATGCCGACGGTCATGACGCAGAATAACTGTTCCGGCTTCAGGCCAGCGAGATATGGCCGAATGACCAGGGGCGATTCCGATTGGCCCACAAAAATATTGGCCGCTGCACATAGGCTTTCAACTTTTGAAATGCCGGTGATTTTTTGCAAACCGCCGCCAATCCAGCGGATCACATATTGCATGATTCCCAGATAATAGAGGATGGAAATCAAGGACGCGAAAAAGATGATGACGGGCAAAGCCGCGATAGCAAAGCTGTTGCCGCCGATTTCAGGCGAGGCGAGCGGGCCGAAGATGAACTCGGTGCCCTTGGCAGAATAGCCGAGCAAATTGGATACGCCAGTCGAGGCGGCGTTCAGTGCAACCTTGCCCCAAGACGTATACAATACGAGAGCCGCGAGACTTGCCTGCAATGCAAAGGCAGCACCGACTACGCGGAATTTGATCGCGCGGCGGTTTGACGACAGCAATACCGCGATCGCCAGAATAACAACCATGCCCGCGATGCTCAATAAAATCTGCATAAAATCCCGACCCCAGAATATTGTGGCGACACCTAGCGCCATCGTTGGCCTTGCGCCAATAAAATTAGACGCTAGTCAGAATTGCATGACTGATCAGACCACATCACACGCGGCAGGCGGGGGCATCCCGAAGTCGCTTTTCATGTTTTCAATCATTTACGGCGGAATGGTGTGCATCGCCGGCGTACTTGGCAATAAGCAGGTTTCCTTGGGGCCGCTGGCTGTCGAAGCAGGCATTTTCCCGTTTCTGTTGCTTGTCATTCTTTCAAGCTCCGTCGCCGCCCTGCATGGCAAGGCAATTGCCGACCGGCTGGTCAAATATGGCTTTATTCCATTGATTGCGTCGATATTATTGGCGTTGCTTGTGCTTTCGCTTCCGCCATCGCCCAAGATGGATGCCAAATATCTCGACGCCTTTAATACGATGATGGGCCAGACGCCGCGTATTTGGGTTGCAGGAATCGTTGCATATGGCGTTTCGCAGATGCTGAATGTCTATCTGTTCGATCGCCTGAAGGGCTCGGTTGGCAAATTTGTCGCGTTGCGTGGCGCAATCGCAGCGGTGCTTTCGCAGATTATCGATACGTTGCTATTTGTGAGCATCGCCTTTTACGGTGTGTTCCCGATCACTGATTTGCTGTTGGGACAGATGCTGGCCAAGGTTGTGCTGAGCATGATCATGGTGCCGCTGCTGATCACTTTCTTTGTCCGTTACGGTCATAAACTTGACGGTACGGACCCTAAGGCCTGAGACAGCCCACATGACCATCGATCCCGCCAATCTCGCAAAGGCCGAAACCCTAACCGAGGCGTTGCCTTACTTGCAGCGTTATGCTGGCAAGACATTCGTCGTCAAATATGGTGGTCATGCCATGGGCGACGCTAATCTGGCGCGCGATTTTGCTGACGATGTTGTTTTGTTGAAGGCCGTGGGCATCAACCCGGTGGTTGTCCATGGCGGTGGTCCGCAAATCGGCGCGATGCTCAAAAAACTGGGCGTTGAGAGCGAATTCGTTGATGGTCTTCGAGTCACCGACGCCGAGACTGCAAAGATTGCCGAAATGGTGCTGTCCGGCGCGATCAACAAAGAGCTGGTCGGCTGGATTAATGCCGCAGGCGGCAAGGCGATCGGCATATCGGGCAAGGATGGCGGCTTTGTCACTGCAACAAAGATCCGGCGGACGCATAAGGACCCTGACAGCCATATCGAGCGGAATATCGACCTTGGTTTTGTGGGTGAACCCACCACAGTAGACCGAAGCATTATCGACACCATTAGCGCGGCAGGCATGATTCCTGTCATTGCCCCCATTGGTGTCGGCGCAGACGGTCATACCTATAACATCAACGCCGATACCATGGCTGGCGCAATCGCAAGCGCTCTGGGCGCGTCCCGTCTGTTTCTTTTGACAGATGTTGCGGGCGTGCTCGACAAATCTGGCGAACTGCTCACAGACCTTGACCCGGCAGCGATTGCCAAATTGCAAAGCGACGGCACGATCAGCGGTGGCATGATCCCCAAAATCCAGACCTGTGTCGACGCGGTTGAATCAGGCGTCGACGCGGCGGTGATCTTGGACGGCCGCACCAGTCATGCGATGCTCATCGAAATGTTCACGGTAAAAGGTGCAGGGACGCTCGTTCACAAGTAAACTCTACGCTTTACTGTTTTAGGTAGTTGATACAGCGCGCTGCCTCGGCTAATCGCTTGGGCAAACCTTTCCGGAGAATTCCATGCTTCTCGCGCTTATTTCCATAATCGGCTATCTGATGACGATCCTGTCGACTGTCGTCATCATCCAGTTCATCCTGAGCTTGCTGATTTCATTTAACGTCGTCAGCCTGTCGAACAACATTGTCGCCTCTATCTGGCAGGCGCTCAATGTCATCCTTGACCCGTTCCTGAAGCCGATCCGCAAAATCATGCCCGACACTGGCATGATTGATTTTTCACCGATGGTGCTGCTGATTGGCCTGCGCATATTGCAGATGCTATTGATGGGCGTTGCCAATGATATTTCTACGGCTGGCATGTGAACAGAACCAAGATAATTGATGGCAAGGCGTTTGCAGCCCAGTTGCGCCAACGCATTGCAACCGCGGTCGCCTCTTTCGTCGCAATAACGAACCGAAAGCCGGGGCTGGCTGTCGTGCTGGTAGGGGAAGACCCAGCCAGCCAGGTCTATGTAGGGTCAAAGAAAAAGGCGACCGTTGAAGCTGGCATGAACAGCTTTGAACATCGACTGGCTGCGACAGTTACGCAGGACGATCTCATCGCGCTTGTGCAAAGCTTGAACGCCGATGCGGCGGTCGATGGCATATTGGTTCAGTTACCGCTGCCACCGCATATTGACGACAAGGCCGTCATCGCCGCAATTGATCCGGCCAAGGATGTTGATGGCTTCCACGTCGTGAACGCAGGGCGTCTTGCAGTGGGTGAAGAAGCCTTTGTGCCTTGCACACCACTTGGTTGCCTGATGCTGTTAAAGGACCATCTGGGAGACTTGTCAGGCAAGAATGCCGTAGTCATCGGGCGTTCGAATATTGTCGGAAAGCCGATGGCGCAGTTGTTGCTCGCAGAAAATTGTACAGTGACCATCGCACACAGCCGGACCCAAGACCTGCCCGATATCGTCCGCCGTGCCGACATCGTTGTCGCTGCTGTCGGCCGCGCGGAAATGGTGACTGGCGACTGGCTGAAATCCGGCGCAGTGGTCATTGATGTCGGCATCAACCGTCTGGAGCCTGCAGAAGGTGAAAGCAAAGGTCGTCTCGTTGGCGACGTTGCCTTTGACGACGCGCTGAGCCATGCTGGTGCAATCACCCCCGTGCCCGGTGGTGTTGGGCCAATGACCATCGCCTGCCTCCTGCGCAACACTTTGGTTGCTGCGCATCAAAGGGCAGGAATCGCGGTGCCGGAAGGAATTTGACGTCATGAAAGCAGTATTGGCCTTTGCCTTCTCCGCAGCGCTTGGCGGCTGCGCGGCTGCGCCTGACCCGGCATTCCGTAATTTTCAGGAGAAAACAGCAAACCCAAGCGCCATAATCGCGGCTGAAATCGGCTTTAATCAGCTGGCGCAGCAAAAGGGGCAGTGGACGGCATTTCGTGAAACCGCAGCGAAGAACGCAGTGATGTTCGTGCCGCAACCGACGGTCGCGCCCGAATGGCTAAAAGGCAGGGCGGACCCGGCACAGTCTGTAAAATGGCAGCCGCACAAGGCGTTCATGTCCTGTGATGGCAAAACGGGCGCGACAACCGGGGTGTGGCAAAAGCCGGACGGAACCGTTGGCTACTTCACTACCATCTGGCAGTTTGTCGAGAGAAATGCGCGCGGTGAAGGCGAGTGGAAATGGGTGCTGGACCATGGCGATGCCCTGACCGCGCCACGTGCACCCAAAGAGATGATCGAGACCAGGGTCGCAAGCTGTAAAGGCGCGGCGCCTGCAACGCTTGCTGCTCCGCCGGAGGGCGCAACAATGAAGACCGGCTATGCCCGCGACCAGTCATTGAGTTACACCTATGTGGTTCAACCAAATGGCGGCCGGACAGTTGAAGTCAAATTATGGAACGGCCAACAATCTGAAACCGTCATATTTGACCAAGTCGCCGCCCAATGATGCTTGACCTGTTTCTTTCAGCCTTCATCACCTTTTTTGTGGTGATTGATCCGCCGGGCTGCGCGCCGATCTATGCCAGCCTGACCAAGGGTGCCAATGCAGCCCAGCGGCGCAATATGGCATTGCGCGCTGTCATGGTTGCGTCCGGCATTTTGCTGGTCTTTGCATTGTTTGGCGAACAGTTGCTGGCCGCGCTGCACATCGAATTGAACAGCTTCCGGATCGCAGGGGGCATCATGTTATTTCTCATCGCCATCGACATGGTCTTTGAAAAACGTACCGAACGCCGTGAAGAACGGGCGCAAAAAATCATCGACACACCTGAAATCGAAGACGTCTCGGTCTTTCCCATGGCTATGCCAATGATCGCAGGGCCCGGCTCCATTGCATCCGTCATGTTGTTAATGTCCCAGAATAGCGGCATTGACAGCGCGGGCGTCATATTGGCTGCGTTGGGTTCGGTGCTTGTACTCACCTTGCTGGCGTTGCTCGCGGCAGGCCCCATTATGCGCGTGCTTGGCGCAAATGCAGAAGCCGTCATTACGCGGCTTCTTGGTGTACTTCTCGCTGCGCTGGCCGCACAATTCGTAATCGACGGCCTGCGGGCGAGCTTTCTGGGATAGTTATTGCAGCGTAACGCGGTCGTCGGAACCATCGTGACGTCCGAAAAACTGCATTAGCTGTACGATAGTATCCGCGCGGTCGGACAGGCCGCGCGCCTCAAGCAAGGCCTGCTTGGCTGCGAAGTCGAAAGGCGCAATTTGGGCAATGGCATTGACCAGCGAATAATCGTCCAGTTGGGATACCGCCGTCCAGTCTACATTATAGCCTTGTGATTCAGCGAAGCGGCGGGACTCTATTTCGATCGACGCACGTTCGCCCAGCGACAAGGATTCGCCGATTTCATCTTCTTCCCACAATTCGGCCTCAACTTGCCGAAAGCTTGTTGTGACATCGAGTTCCTTTACCACCGAAAAGCGTTGCACGCCTTCCAGAATGATATTGTACCTGCCGTCATCAAGTGCCTCGACATCCTGAATCCGCGCAAGACATCCGACATTAAACAAAGGGGGCTGATTACCTTGGCCCTTGGGCTGAATCATGCCGATCTTGCGATCCCGCGCCAGCGAATCGCTGACGAGGTCGCGGTAGCGCGGCTCAAAAATATGCAGTGGCAATTGCATGCCCGGGAAAATTATTGCTCCCGTCAGCGGAAAAATAGAGATGCGGCGCGTGGTCATCCGAAAAGGATCGCAGACAATTTTCGGCGGGTTGCCGCGACCCATGGGTCTTCCAGGCCAATAAGCGCAAAGATCTCCAACAGCCGCGTTTTGGCCGCAGCGTCATTCCAGTCGCGATCGGCGGAGATGATGTGCAGCAGGGCATCGGCCGCGCCATCGCGATCCCCTGCCGCCATAAGTGCGTTCGCAAGCTCAAGCCGTTTGTCATGGTCGTTGGGTGCAGCAGCGACTGCAGCCTTCAATCCAGCCAGTTTCTCAGGAGGAACAGCAGCTGCAACAATGCTCAACAACGAACCAGCCTTTTCCAACGCAGGGTCTGTGCGCAGTTCATCACTTAGACTGTCGTAAATGGCCTGTGCTTCGCTTTGGCGACCGAGCGCAGTCAGCGCGCGAATCAATCCCGACAAAGCCGCAGCATGTTCCGGCAGCACCGAAAGCACTTCGGCAAACAGGCCATAAGCTTGCTCGGCATCCTGCTGCATTAAAAGCGCCTCCGCCTCCTCTAATAGGGGTGCAAGCTGCGCTGCAGGGTCAGCCTCGTCACCGCCGGCCACGACCGGCAGTTTCTCAAGCAACTGATCAAGCATCTGCCTTAGTTGCGGCTCCGTGCGCGCAGGCG
>NZ_JBKBQV010000020.1:0-40304 GCF_046292425.1 Sphingorhabdus sp. | reverse complement strand
AACCAAGTCTTTCGAGTATGTTGCGTTGCTCTTCGGGCGCCACGTCAACACCGCCAAGCCGTCGGCAGTAATCGGTGTCGTACGAAATGTTGCGCGGCGCAACTGGTGCTTTGCCAGAACGCGTAACGGCACTGGCCGTGCCGCCAGCATGGTCGAGAACGAGCTTGGTGGCAATCGCCAGCCCCTCTTCCAGCAAGGCAGGATCAACGCCGCGTTCAAAACGCTGACGCGCATCGCTCGTTAAACCAAGTTTCTGGCCAGTGCGGGCGATATGTTCTGGGTCAAAGAAGGCGCACTCAATGAGGACGTCGGTTGTTTCGGCGGAAACTCCGCTATGTTCGCCGCCCATGATGCCGCCGATATCATGCACCATCGCATCGTCGGCAATGACGGTCATACTGGCATCAAGCGTGTAGGTTTTACCGTTAAGCGCGACCATATGTTCGCCGTCAGTCGCCTTGCGCGCAACAAGCGCTCCGCTCAGCTTAGCCCGGTCATAGACGTGCAAGGGGCGACCGAGATCAATTGACAGGAAATTGGTGATGTCTACCAGCAATGAAATAGGCTTTTGGCCAATTGCTTTCAACCTGGCGCGCATCCATTCGGGCGAATCGCCATTGTGCACGCCGGAGATTGTTTGCGCGTAAAATGCGGGGCATCCGGCGATATCGTCCGTGCGCACGTCCGGCGCGGGATCACTACCCTCCGATGGTGCGGACAGTTCCATTCGATAGACCTCGTCAAGCGGGCGAAGCGTGCCCAGCCCCGCTGCTGCGAGGTCGCGTGCAATGCCGCGGACGCCCATGCAGTCCTGACGGTTCGGCGTAATGCTGACGTCAATCACAGGGTCATCAAGACCTGCCCAATCGGCATAAACCACGCCGACGGGCGCGTCTTCCGCCAACTCAATGATGCCATCATGGTCGTCGCCAAGTTCAAGTTCCGCGATCGAACACATCATGCCATTGGATTCGACGCCGCGTATGGATGCCACTTTCAGCACCATGCCATTGGCTGGCACGACAGCGCCTGCCGGACCGAACACGCCAAGCATACCTGCACGGGCATTTGGCGCGCCACACACGACCTGAAGAGGCTCTCCGCCCGCATCTATGGAAAGGACCTGCAGCTTATCGGCTTGCGGATGCGGTGCAGCGCTGATCACCTTTGCGATGCGGAAGGCGGACAAAGCCTCGGCAGGGTTTTCTATACCTTCGACCTCTAGTCCTATACGATTCAGGCAGTCAGCAACGGCGTGAATATCGGCATTGGTATCGAGATGCTCTTTGAGCCAGGACAAGGAGAATTTCATGCGCCTACTCCTCCGCTTAGCGTTGGTACATCGAGCGCATTGAACCCATAATGTTGCAGCCAGCGATTGTCCCCGTCAAAGAATGCACGCAGGTCATCCATGCCATATTTCAGCATCGCTAGGCGGTCGACGCCCGTGCCAAAGGCAAAGCCCTGCCAGACGTCGGGATCAAGCCCGCAAGCCTCAATGACTTTGCGGTGGACCATACCGGAGCCGAGCACCTCCATCCAGCCTTCCGACCCACCAATCACGCGTTTGCCGTTGACAACAGAATAGCCAACATCAATCTCCACGGAGGGCTCGGTAAAAGGGAAATAGCTGGGGCGCAGACGAAGAACGACGTCTTCACGTTCGAAATAAGCTTTCAAGAATGTTTCGAGCGTCCACTTCAAATGCCCCAGATGAATGCCCTTGTCGATGACAAGCCCCTCAATCTGGTGAAACATGGGCGTGTGCGTTGCGTCGCTATCGCTGCGATATACGCGGCCTGGTGCAATGATGCGGATCGGTGGTTCCTGTGACGTCATGGTGCGAACTTGCACTGGCGAGGTGTGCGTGCGCAGCACCATTTTCTGGCCGTCGCGCGCCATATCGTCGGGGAAATAGAACGTGTCGTGCATGGCCCTGGCTGGGTGCGTCTCCGGGATATTGAGTGCGGTGAAATTGTGCCAGTCGTCTTCAATTTCCGGGCCCTCGGCCACAGCGAAGCCCATGTCGGCAAAAATCTCTGCCAGTTCATCCATAACCTGGCTGACGGGGTGAATGGTCCCACGGGGCGTTTCGGGTGCAGGCAGGGTCATGTCGACCCGCTCTGTGGCGAGACGGCGGTTTAGTTCTGCGGTTTCGAGATCAGTCTTCTTCGCTGCCAGCGCTGAAGTGACACTTTCACGCAAGCCGTTGATGATCGGGCCCTGCGTCTGCCGTTCCTCCGGCGACATACCGCCCATGGTTTTCAGCAGCGCCGAAACGCTACCCTGCTTGCCCAGCGCCGATATGCGCACAGCCTCCAGCGCATCCAGCGTATCCGCTGACTTGATGGCTGCCATCAGTTCGGTTTGAAGTGTTGCAATATCTATCATCATGGTTCGCCTGAATAAGCAAAAGGGCGCGAACGGCAAGTGCCGCCCACGCCCTTTTGCGCATGTATCGAAGTGAGTGGGTTAAGCTGCCTTGGACAGCGCCGCTTTCGACTGCGCAATGATGGTGCTAAACATGGCGGCTTCGTGCATCGCAAGGTCTGCAAGCACCTTCCGGTCCAGTTCCACGCCAGCGAGCTTCAGGCCATGCATGAACACGCCGTAGGTCATGCCTTCGGCACGAACAGCAGCGTTGATTCGCTGGATCCACAATGCGCGGAAGTTCCGCTTGTTTACCTTACGGTCACGATATGCATATTGGCCGGCCTTTTCGACCGCCTGACGTGCAACACGGATCGTGTTTTTGCGACGGCCATAATAGCCCTTCGCCTGCTCTAAAATTCTTTTGTGTTTGGCTTTGGTGGTAACACCACGTTTGACGCGTGCCATAATCTATATCCTTTTCTTTAAAACGTACGCGGGTCTTAAAGACCGTAAGGCGCCCATTTTTTGATTGTCCGGGCATCGGGATCAGAGATCACGCTGGTGCCACGGTTTTGGCGGATATACTTGGCATTATGGCTGCTCAAACGGTGCCGCTTTCCAACGACGCCATGTTTGATCTTGCCGGTTGCGGTGATTTTGAAGCGTTTCTTCACACCGCTCTTGGTCTTGAGCTTGGGCATTTTGGTCTCCTTTGATTGAGTCCGTATCAAGCCTGCATGGCAGCCCTATTGGCCAGCCTGCTTATTCGGAAGGCGCGCGACTAGCGGGATTCGCCAATGAATGCAAGTCTATTGCCTGTCTGACGGCGCAGGGACTTGTAATAGCTGCAACACCTGACCCACATGCTGCGCGCGCGCCCGGTTTGACATGATGCTGACTGCGCGGGGCATGGCGAGATACTGCCCCGGGGACATGCCCATGAACTGATGGAATTCCCGATTGAAATGGGCTTGATCGAAATATTGGCCGTCCAGTGCACCGGACCATTTCAAATCAGGATTTTCCATCACGGCCGCCAAGGTGCGCAAAAATCGCTGCCTGCGCAGCAGAAGCTTGGGCGGAAAGCCAAATATGCGCCGTGACAGACGCTCGAGCCGCTGTTTGCTGATTCCTGTTGCCTCGGCAAGTTTGCCTACGTTGCTAATTTCAGGGTTGGCTATGGCGTAGTGAATGCTTTCAATGTCGGTTTCCAAAGGGTCAGGACCACTAATGGCCTGCAACAAAATGTGATCAAACCGTGCCGCAATCTGTTCGGGATCGGTCACGCTATCAAGCTCACGCCGCAATTGCGCGAGAATTGCGAATTCCGGGGCTGCATCGACTGCACTTACCTTGTCTGCCCAGCGGTCCGCTGGATATCCAATCAAACGATGCCACCCCAGAGGCAGGATTCCAAACCCGACAATGTGCACATTCCGAAAACGGACCAGGGCCGCTTTCCCTGTTGGTCCGGTGACGCTGTCGGCGGGGATTACCAGTGGTTGAAGCCCGACCAAATTGCCGGTCGCGGGACCACGTAACCTAAATCGGACGGTCCCCCATTCAGGATAAAGAAAATCCTCCTGCTCCACTTCATCGGTACCAGTATCGAGGAAATAATAAGTGGAGATGTAGCGCCGAAGCGGCTGTGCGGGTAAAATGAAGCTGACGGGGCTGGTGTCCGTCAATGCTGGCATGCAAGTGCCTCAAGCACATCATCAAGGCGCGCCGGATCGCCCACTGCCATAACATGTCCGTCTGAACCGCCGTGAAGCGGCTCGCCCGACCAATCGCTCATCATGCCCCCAGCCCCCGTAATAACTGGGATTAGAGCAGCGAAGTCATGCAGTTTCAAGCCTGCTTCTACCACGATATCAATATGTCCGCTGGCCAATAAAGCATAGTTGTAGCAATCACCGCCAAAAAGCATTTTCTTGTGTGCTGTTCTGCCAGCCAATTCCATGAAATGGTCGCCATCATGCTGGCTGAAATATTGCGGTCCGGAGGTTGCCAAAGTCGCGTCGGCAAGCGCACGACACGAACGGGTTTGAACAGCTCCGCCATTAAGGGTTGTCGGAAAACCCGCCGCACCGACCCAGCGTTCTTTGTTGATGCACTGGTCAATAACGCCCAGCACTGGCCAGTTATCCTCAAGCAAGGCGATTAAGGTCCCGAATATTGGCCGCCCCGCAATGAAGCTGACAGTGCCGTCAATTGGATCGATAATCCATCGCCGGCCCGATGTGCCGATTTTTTCTCCATATTCTTCGCCGACGACACCGTCACGCGGACATTCTGCATCGAGTATCCGGCGAATGGCGTTTTCGGCGGCACGGTCCGCCTCGGTCACGGGCGAGGCATCGGGTTTTGCCTCATGGGCGAAATTCGCGCGAAAAAACGGCCGGATCGCCTGTCCAGCTGCGTCCGCCAAGCGATTGGCCAGGAGGATATCAGCAGGCGTCATTAATCGAACAGGGAGCTAACCGAGCTTTCGTCCGCAATCCTCTTTATCGCTTCGCCCAACAAGGGCGCTATCGGAAGCTGCCGAATTTTCGAGCTAGCGTTTGCCGCTTCGGAGGCGATAATCGAATCGGTAATTACCAGCTTGCGCAACGATGACGCGTTCACCCGGTTCACCGCCTCGCCCGACAAGACGCCATGCGTGATATAGGCAACGACGTCGGATGCGCCCGCTGCTTTCAACGCGTCTGCGGCGTTGCACAAAGTGCCCGCACTGTCGGCAATATCGTCGATCAGGATACAGAAGCGGTCTTTAACGTCACCGATTATGTTCATCACCTCGGACACACCGGCCTTTTCACGACGTTTGTCAACGATAGCGAGTGGCGCGTCATCAAGACGCTTGGCAAGCGCCCGGGCGCGAACAACACCGCCGACATCGGGCGATACGACGGTGATATTCTTGTCCCTATGGCGACCCAATATGTCGGCGCTCATGACCGGCGCACCATAAAGATTGTCGGTGGGAATATCAAAAAAGCCCTGGATCTGTCCTGCATGCAAATCAACGGTCAATACACGGTCGGCGCCAGCTTCCGTAATCAGATTGGCCACCAGCTTTGCGGAAATCGGGGTGCGCGGGCCAGGTTTCCGGTCCTGCCGCGCATAGCCAAAATAGGGCAGAACCGCGGTAATGCGCTTTGCCGACGCGCGGCGCAGCGCGTCAATCATAATCAGCAGTTCCATCAAATTGTCGTTCGCTGGATGGCTGGTTGATTGAATGACAAACATGTCCTCGCCGCGGACATTTTCGTGGATCTCGACAAAAATCTCGTTGTCGGCAAAACGGCGAACGCTGGCGTCGGTCAGTGGCAAGTTCATGTAATCGGCAATACCCTGCGCCAACGGCAGGTTACTGTTGCCTGTCATCAATTTCATCTGTGTGTCCCCGACCTTTGGCTCAACCGAGCCCATCCCGAAATTTGTACAGTCGCTCTAGCGATACGCGGCTGGCCTGACAATCGGCTTGCTCCGCTACTTTGTGGACAATAAGGGTGTAAACATGACAAACCAGCTCAATATTGCGATGGCGCAGCTGAATCAGCGCGTCGGTGACCTTGCAGGTAATGCGCGGGCGATGCTTGAGTGGCGGGCGCAGGCAATCAACGCCGATCTGATCGTCTTTCCCGAACAACAGCTGATCGGATATCCGGCCGAGGACCTCGTTCTAAAACCAGCCTTTGCGACACGCGCCGCCGCTGAGCTGGACAAGCTGGCCATGGCGACAGCCGATGGTGGACCCGCAATGCTCGTTGGGTCGATTTTTGTCGATGGCGGTGCCCTGTATAACGGCATTGCTCTGCTGGACGGCGGACATGTTGCCGCGGTGCGCTATAAGCATGAACTGCCTAATTACGGTACCTTTGATGAAAAGCGTATATTTGCCGCCGGTCCCTTGCCCGAGCCTGTGGAATTTCGCGGGGTACGCCTTGGCGTGCCTATTTGCGAAGATGGCTGGCTGGCACCTGTCAGTTTGCACCTTAAAGAACGCGGTGCTGAGCTGCTCATTTCGACCAACGGCAGCCCTTATGAAATCGACAAGGATGACCGCCGGCTGGAAGAAGTGTTTGCTGCACGGGTCCGTGAAACGGGCCTGCCATTGCTGTTCCTGAACAGGGTCGGTGGACAGGATGAGCTTGTCTTCGACGGCAGTTCGTTCGTGTTGAACGCCGACGGCGCTGTTGCGCACCGTTTGCCCGACTGGGAGGAACATCTGCGCATGACGCACTGGTCCCGCAGCGACAGCGGATGGGTCTGCGCGGACGGGCCTAAAGCGCTTTGGGAGGAGCATCCCGCGGATATCTATAGCGCGATGGTTGTGGGCTTGCGCGATTATGTCGACACAAACCGTTTTCCGGGAGTCGTACTTGGCATGTCCGGCGGCATTGACAGTGCCTTATGCGCGGCCATTGCTGCCGACGCGCTTGGCCCGGACCGTGTCTGGTGTGTAATGCTGCCCAGCCGCTACACCAGCCAGTCCAGCCTTGATGACGCGGCCGAATGCGCGGCGATGATCGGGTGCCAAATTGACACCATTCCCATTTCACCCGCAGTCGATGCGTTTGACCAAATGCTCTCGGGCAGTTTTGCCGATCGCGATGTAGATATCACTGAGGAAAATGTTCAATCGCGCATTCGGGGCGTGACGCTCATGGCGTTGTCCAACAAATTTGGGCACATGCTGCTGACGACGGGCAACAAAAGCGAGATGAGCGTTGGCTATGCGACGATATACGGGGATATGGCGGGCGGATATAATCCGTTGAAGGACGCATATAAAATGACTGTGTTCGCTATTTCCAAGTGGCGGAACAGTCATAAGCCGCGTTTTGCCCTTGGTCGGGACGGGCCAGTGATACCGGATAATATCATTACCAAGCCGCCAAGTGCCGAATTGCGCCCCGATCAAAAGGATAGCGATTCGCTTCCTGACTATCCTGTCCTTGATAAGATGCTCCACGCGTTGGTCGAGGAGGAGCGTTCAGTTGACGAGGTCGTCGCGCTTGGCTTTGACCGGGCTGAGGTCACCCGGATCGAACGGCTGCTTTATCTGGCTGAATATAAACGGCGACAGGCGCCGCCGGGTGTAAAGCTTGGCACACGGAATTTTGGCCGCGACCGCCGCTACCCCATCACCAACGCCTTCCGCAGCGCAGGATAATCGGCCCCAAGTCAATAGGGCACTGGAAATCGCGCGGACGGCACCTTATTGGAGAGCTATGTCATTTTTTAAAGATGTATCGCTGCGCAGCGCAGGCACTGACCTTATGGGGTTTCTGCGCACATCGGGCACGCACAGTCCTTGGCTGTTTTTGGCGGCCTGCGTGCCAACGGCGATCATCATGTATACATTCTATACCGACGTGATGGAAAAGGCGACGCCGCCACCGCGCGAGATAATCTACATCGAAAGCTGGCCTGCCACACGAACGCTGGAAGAATCAAAGGCTTCGATTGCGGAGCGCCAGAAGCGCAAAGATGAAATGCGCGCTCGCGAGAAAGAGGCATATAAGGCGTTCGGGCGTGCGGTCGGTATGGACGTGGAGAAAATTGAACGCGAAGCTCAACTGGAACAGGCCGCAAAGAAAGCCGCGGTCGTACCGCGTGCGACGGGAGCGATGCAATAGCCATCGCAAGCGACTTCCGTTTGATGGCGGCGGCGCTGTCGCTCGCTGAGCGCGGCATAGGGCGGACGGGATTAAATCCATCCGTCGGTTGCATCATCGTTAAAAATGGCATCGTGGTCGGACGCGGTTGGACGCAGCCTGGGGGCCGCCCGCATGCCGAAGCCATGGCGCTTGCACAAGCCGGAACGGCGGCCAGTGGAAGCACTATTTACGTTACTCTGGAACCTTGCGCGCATGTGTCGGAACGCGGACCGGCATGTGCCCGTTTGCTCCTGGCGGCAGGCCCGGAGAAAGTCGTCGTTGCGCTGATAGATCCGGACCCGCGCACCGCCGGTGAAGGCATGACGGCACTCAATGCAGCAGGAATACAAGTGGTGACTGGCGTCATGGCATCAGAAGCCCGCCAAAGCCTTGCGGGCTACATCAGCCGCATGGCCAGTGGCCGTCCTTTCGTAACGTTGAAAATCGCGAGTTCACTTGATGGCAAGATCGCGATGGTGGATGGTAGCAGCCGATGGATCACAAGCGACATTGCACGTGCGCATAGCCATGTTGAACGGGCGCGCTCGGACGCAATTCTGGTAGGGGCGGGAACAGTGCACGCTGACGCACCTCAATTGAATGTGCGACTTCCCGGCCTCGGGGCGATGCTACCCAGAAAAGTCATGCTCGGCAGTGGAGAAGCGCCGCAGGGCTGGGAAGTCGTCCGCGCGCCCGGTGATATTGCGCATCTGGGCTGCAACACTGTTCTGGTTGAAGGCGGCGCGGTTACCGCATCGGCATTTTTGCGTGAGGGGCTGGTTGATCGGTTGATGCTTTACCGGGCGCCGATATTGATTGGCGCTGGCAAGGCATGTCTTGCCGACATCGGCCTTGCCCGGCTTGCTGATGCGCATGGGCGCTGGCAACTCTCTGACTCGCGCAGTCTTGGCAAAGACCGTCTCGAAGTCTACGAGCGCGCATACTAGAAAAAGGTGCAGCATCTATGTTTACAGGTATCATCACGGACGTTGGCCGCATTCGGGCATCGGAACAACGCGGTGACCTTCGTCTCATTATATCTTGCGCCTATGACATGGACACGGTTGCCATCGGCGCATCAATTGCCTGTTCCGGGGTCTGCTTGACAGTAGTCGACAAGGGCGAAGGATGGTTCGCCGTCGACGCGTCGGCGGAAACCATTTCGCGAACCGCAGCAGGCAACTGGAATGAAGGCACAAGGCTAAACCTGGAACGTGCTTTAAAAGTGGGCGATGAATTGGGCGGACATATCGTCACTGGCCATGTCGATGGCGTTGGCCATATTGTTGCCAGCGAAACAATTGGCGACAGCTGGAAGGTGACGGTTGCTGCGCCTTCAAGCTTGGCGCCCTATATCGCAACAAAGGGATCCATTACCGTTGACGGCGTTTCGCTGACCGTGAATGAAATTGCCGACCAAGCCGACGGTTCGGCGAATTTCATGCTCAACATCATCCCGCATACCGCGCACATGACAACACTCGATACCTTGAATGTCGGGCGGCAAGTCAATCTAGAAATTGACGTGCTCGCCCGTTATCTGAAGCGGATGGAAGATATTCGCGCGCGTTAAAAGGGCAACCAGCGCTGTTTTTTGGAGAAGCGCATGTAACCTACATTTGCGCCAAGCCGCAGTCCTGCACCAACCCTGATCGGGATAAGCACGATATCGCCGCGCCGAAGGTAACTCGCGTTAAAACCACCTACAAGATAGGCCGCGCCTTCTCCTGCCGGAAAGCGTTCGTAAATGTCTTCGGTATCGTATAAATTATACACCAGAATGAATGTACTTCCCGCATTGGCGCCTGCATCTGGGCCAATGGAGGGACCAGTCCAATATACCGGCTTTTCGCCTTCAACGCGGTGGTTCAGTGTTCCCGATCCATAGCGTAAGCCGACTATGAATGCGCCGCCGCCCTCGCGCCCGACGATATAACCATTCGGCCGACCCTGTTTTTTCAGGATGTCTTCAATCAGCTTGCCTAACCCTTGGGCCCCCTTGCCAAAAACGCCTTCGGCCGCGCCGATCAGGTCGTCCTCTTGAAAGGTATCGCCTGCCGGAACCGTCAGTTGCGTTGAACGGGCTGTTGCACCATCAGCAGGAACGCCGTCAGTCGGGACGCCATCCTGCATGACCGTCACATTTGGTTCCGCTGTTGTCGGGGAAGCCGGTGGAGGCGTACCCAGATCCGCATCGATGGCGTCGTTCGGATCAATTGTGTTTATCTGGGCACTTGCGGGAGACGCCACAAGCGCCCCTGCTGCCAACAGCATCAATATGTAATTACCCGACCTTTTCAGTCCCCATTTTACAAATGACATGCCCATTCTACCCTCAAAAGAAATATCTACTACCTTATGAATTTTCTGGATGAGCGCATGATGAACAGGCGACAATGCGAGTCCGGTGCGCGCCAGAGCGATCCTGTTATATTAATTTTCTTCTTATCATAAGCGCGTGTCAATAAACATTGCAGCCAAATGCATGCCCCGCTATAGGCCGCCGATGCCAAGCGCACTGGAGACGTGGGTGAGTGGCTGAAACCAACGGTTTGCTAAACCGTCGTACTGGTAAATCCGGTACCGAGGGTTCGAATCCCTCCGTCTCCGCCAATCTGCGACCTGTCGAAAGGTGAAACGCGCGAAATCGATGTCGAGAAAACGAAAAGGCCCTTCGCGATTTACGGCGTTGCGCGCCAAGCCACCTTTGTTCTGGGTTAAAATCGTCGTCATTACGGTTGCTACTGCATATCTCGCATGGCTTTCCTTTATTCATGCGGTCGCCAATATCACTTGGGACCGAAATCCGGATATCGCGCTGCGATATGTGCCGGATCACCCCTTGGCGTTATCCCGCAAGGCAGACGAAATGTTTGCCGAGAATCAAGACCCGGCGACGCTGGCCAAGGTTGAGGCTATGGCTAAGCAGTCCCTGCGCGGCGGTGCGCTAAACCCTGTTGCCATTCGCTTGCTGGGTTATGTCGCCGATGTACGCGGTGACAGCAAAAAAGCGCGGGAACTGATGCTTCTTTCGCATAAGGTTTCCCGCCGCGATTTCGGCACGCAGCTGTGGCTTATCGAAGATGCGGTCGCGCGCGGAGACAAAAAACAGGCGCTGTACCATTATGACATTGCGATGCGGACCACGCCAAGCAGCTTTCCTATATTGTTTCCGACCCTCACTGGCGCGCTCAGCGACCCAGAAGTCCGGATGGCGCTTGCGCCGATCGTTCGGCAGGCGCCGGTTTGGCTGCCGACATATCTGAACGAAGCTATCAAGACCGTCGAAAACCCCGCCAATCTGGCCGATGTTCTCGTCAAGGCGGGCGGATTGCCCGATTTGCAGGTCTATCACAGCCTGTCTAATGACCTGCTTGGCTATTTGGCGGCTAAGGACAAATTCCCCGCTTTTCGGCAATATTATCTCAGTCTGAAGGGCAATAATCGCGTCGCATTCCAGTCAGCTTCGCTGAACAAGGATACTGTCAACCTGCGTTACCCGGCGATGGGATGGCAGGTCGTTGAAAATCCCGGTATTGGAGGATCGTTTTCACAACCTGACGACAAGGGGCGGTCTTCGCTCGCGGCCTTTGCGGGATCGGGGCAGCGTGGCGAAATAATGCGCAAAATGCTGTTCCTCGACCCAGGAAGTTACCGTTTCCAGGCACAATATTCTGCGCTTGAGGAGGTTTCCGACGCTGAAATCCGTTGGGACCTTTATTGCATCTCGGAAAAAGGCAATGTCGGTAAGTGGTTCATTGAAACGCCTGTGCGCAAGGGCAGTTTTGGGCAGACGCACGCTTTTACTATTGGGAATGACTGTCGCAATCAGTTGCTGGTCATGCAGGCTGCGGGCGGCAGCAACCAGCTTGGCGCCGAGTTTACACTTCGTTCGGTGGATATTGTGGCAGGATAAGGAAAAGTGAGCTTGGCCGGAGATTCCGACCAAGCTCTTTAGGAGAGGGCGCCCTCCTAAAGTCAGATGCCCTCGGGTCGCGCCACGTCTATATACTGCAAATCGTTACTTTTGTGTGACTCGAAACCGTGAAGCGGAACTGCACCTTGCGATCAGGCAGCGGCCGTCAGTTTATCCTGCGTTTTTGTGTCAAAATCGCTCGCGTCATGCCGTTCATGCAACTGGCTGGCGGGGTCGCCCATGACCCGGTTGACCATCCGCCCGCGCTTGACCGCCGGCCGCTCCGCAATCTGGTCCGTCCATCGAATAACATTCTTATATTCATGCACCGAAAGAAACGCGCCGGCATCATAGATCAACCCTTTGACCAATGCGCCATACCAGGGCCAAATTGCCATATCAGCGATGGTATAGGCGTCGCCAGCCATATACTCACGCTCTGCCAGATTGCGATCGAGCACGTCCAGCTGCCGCTTCACCTCCATGGCAAACCGGTCAATGGCATATTCAATCTTGAATGGCGCATAGGCGTAAAAATGACCAAAGCCGCCGCCCAAATATGGGGCGCTGCCCATTTGCCACATCAGCCAGTTGATCGTCTCGGTGCGGGCATGATGTTCAGTTGGCAAAAATGCTCCGAACTTTTCTGCCAGATACAGCAAGATCGATCCCGATTCGAAAACGCGTGTTGGTTCGGGCGTCGACTGGTCAAACAAAGCCGGAATTTTCGAATTGGGATTCGCCTCGACAAAGCCGCTTGAAAACTGATTGCCGTCGCGAATGTTGACCAGCCATGCATCATATTCGGCGCCCTGATGGCCTAGCGCAAGCAGTTCCTCCAGCATCACCGTTACCTTCACGCCGTTGGGCGTGGCGAGCGAATATAACTGCATGGGGTGCTTGCCAATCGGGCGTTCCTTGTCATGGGTTGCCCCAGCGACTGGCCGGTTAATATTGGCAAACTGACCGCCATTTTCGCTGTTCCATTCCCAGACATCGGCAGGGATATATTCGGAAAATGTCTGGGTCATGAAAATGCTCCTTAAAATTTTATCTACAGATTCAGCACATTGGTGTTCGGTCAGCTCGGCGTCAAGCAGCACAGGCAATAGTTTCGCGTTGACGTTTACGTAAAGTTCGGCCTTATGAACACCATCATATACAAGGGAGAGCCAAATTGTCCGCCACCATCGAGATCACGAACGACATTGCCCTGATCCGCATGAATGATGGCAAGGCAAATGCCATCAATTTCGAAATGGTTGACGCTTTAAACCGCGCGCTTGATACCGCCGAGGCCAATGCCAAAGCGATTGTGCTGGCAGGACGCGAAGGACGGTTCTCGGGCGGGTTTGACCTTAACGCCTTTGCCAGCCTTGGTGCTGATGGTGTTTATAAACTGCTCGATGCAGGGGCAGAATTGCTTGTGCGATTATACGGCGGACCGTTACCCGTGGTTGCGGCCTGCACTGGCCATGCAATTGCCATGGGTGTGTTTATCTTGCACGCTTGCGACACGCGCATTGGTACGGCAGGCGATTATAAGATTGGCGCGAACGAAGCGATTACCGGGATGAATCTGCCTATCTTCGCCATGGAACTCGCCCGCGATCGCCTCAATCCCTCGCATCTGACGCGGGCCATGATTCAGGGGTTTATTTATAACCCGCAAAGCGCAGTCGAGGCCGGATATCTCGACATGCTTGCAGAGCCGGACGAGGTTGAGGCGAAAGCAATGGCAATCGCCAGTCAATTGGCCCAGCTCCCGGCGCCCGCTTACGCATGGAACAAGAAGTCCATGCGCAAAGACACCCTCGACCGCATCCGCGCAAGCCTAGGCGCGCATCACAAGGTTTAGGCAGGTGATAGTGGCGCGCAAGCTTCCGTCGCCCACGCCAGTGCCTCACCGTCCAACTGCGGGCCGACGATCTCCAATACCTTTGCGTGGTAATCATTCCACCAGCGTAACTCCTCGGTATCGAGCAAGCTGAGGTCTACCAAATTCTTGTCGATTGGCGCGAATGTCAACGTTTCGAAACCGAAATAGCGGCCCTCGGCACCCGCAATCTGACGATCTTCGACCAGCACCAGATTCTCGATGCGAATGCCATATTCGCCAGATTTATAATAGCCCGGCTCGTTCGACAGTATCATGCCGGCCTGCAACGGTTCGTCGCTGCCCGCTTGTCCGCCGGCGAACTTGGCAATGCGCTGCGGACCTTCGTGCACGGCAAGGAAGCTGCCGACGCCATGGCCCGTGCCGTGCGCGTAATCGAGGCCAGCCTGCCACAAGGATGCACGGGCCAGCGTGTCCAACTGCGCGCCTCTGGTTCCTTCGGGGAAGACTGCGCATGCCAGAGCGATATGGCCCTTAAGTACGCGGGTAAAGCGGTCCTTCATTTCTGCGGTTGGTGTTCCGGGTCCAACCCAGATGGTGCGGGTGACATCAGTCGTGCCGTCGAGATACTGCCCGCCGCTGTCGACAAGATAGATGCTGTTGGGGTCAATTGCCCGGTTGGTGCTTTCGTCCACCTTATAATGACAATGCGCGCCATTTGGCCCAGTGGCTGAGATGGTGTCAAAGGACAGGTCTTTTAGCATCCCTGTGTCCTGGCGGAAGGCCTTGAGCCTAGCCGCCGCCGAAAGCTCGTTCAATCCACCCTGATATGCTGTCTCGCTCATCCAGTGCAGGAACCGGCTCAGTGCGGCACCGTCACGGGCCTGCGCAGCGCGGTGACCCGATTGCTCGACAGGGTTCTTCACGGCCTTGGGCAATATCGTGGGATCGCGCATTTCAACAATCTGCGCGCCGCCACCCTGCAGCGCGCCGAAAATTGCAGCAACAGCGCGATCGGGGTCAACCGCAATGCGCTTGTCCTTCATGGACCGCAATTCGGGAACGAAGTCCGAGGGATCGCGCAAACGCACAGCATTGCCAAGATGCGCGCGAACGGCGTCATCGACCTTTTCCGGAGCAACAAACAGATCCGCTGTGCCGTCGGCATGGGCGAGAACAAAGCTGAGCGCGACGGGCGTGTTCGATACGTCGGAGCCGCGGATATTGAGCAGCCAAGCAACGGAATCGAGCGCCGAAATAACAGTGCTGTCGAGATTATTCGCCGTCAGCCATTCGGCCACAGCGGCGCGTTTTTCGGCACTGCTTTGCCCTGCATAACGGTTGTCATGTACGATGAGCTTGGCATCGCTTTTCTGCGGCTGATCGGCCCACACCTTGTCAATTGGATTGCTTTTGACTGCTACCAGTTCCGTGCCCTTGGCAGCCAGTGCTTTTGTCGCACTTTCGACCCAGCCCCTGGTATGGACCCACGCGTCATAACCAATGCGCGCGCCATCGGGGGCGTGGTCCTTAAGCCAATCCGCAATGCTGGTTTGCGGTACGCCCACATATTGCCAGTTTTTGCCGTCGACCTGTTCACGCACCTGAAGCGTGTAGCGGCCATCGGTGAAAATTGCGGCTTCTTCAGAAAGTACGACCGCTGATCCAGCGGAGCCACCAAATCCGGTGAGCCAGCCAAGGCGTTGCGCATAGTCGCCGACATATTCCGACATATGCTCGTCGCAGATCGGCACGACAAACCCGTCGAGCTGCTCTTTCTTCAATTGCGCGCGCAGGGCGGCGAGGCGGGCTTCATAGGTAGACATGTCGGGCTTCCATTCATATGGGTAGGTTGTCCATATAAGCGAGGATGTTGTCTCATGAAAGCACTGCTCCCACTGATTTTTGCGACAAGCGCATTATCTTCGTCCGCATTTGCCCAGAAAGAAGCCATGACTGAAAAAGCCGCCGCGCAATTTAAGCCCCCGATCGCCGTCAAGCGCCCGCATCAGGCGACCTACCACGGCGTAACCCTGACGGATGAATATCATTGGTTGAAAGATCAAAGCTATCCCACCATTGATGATGCCGAGATACTGGCACATTTAAAGGCAGAGAACGCATATTTTGAGGCGCAAATGGCGCCGCAAGCACAGCTGACTGAAACCATCTTTCAGGAAATGAAGGGCCGCGTCAAAGAGGACGACAGCAGCGTCCCGCAAAAGGATGGCGACTATATCTATTGGTCGAAGTTCGAAGAAGGCGCGCAATATCGCAAGCATTATCGCAAGGCAGTTGCCGGCGGTGCGGACCAGCTTATTCTGGACGAAAACGAACTGGCCAAGGACAAGGCATATTTTCGTTTGGGCGCAGCGGAAGTCAGCCCGGATGGCAAAATCTTGGCTTATGCCTATGATGACAATGGGTCAGAGCGATTTGACCTGCATTTCCGCAATCTCGAAACTGGCGCAGAATTGAGCGATGTCATTCCCGGCACCCTCTCGGGCATCGTCTGGTCATCGGACAGCAAGGGCGTCGTCTATGGCGTCGCCAACGAAAACTGGAGGACGGACAACGCCTGGTATCACCGGCTGGGAGAAGATCTGACCAAGGCAAAGCTGCTGTATAAGGAACAGGACATTGGCTTTGGTGTGGGCGTTGGCCTGACCGCGCAAGAGGATTGGATCGTCATCGGCACCGGCGACAATGTCACAAGCGAAGTGCGCTTGGTGCCAGCGAGTGATCCGACCGCCACTCCAATAATGGTGAGCCCTCGCAAAACAGGGCGGCAGTACAGCGTCGATGTCCGCGATGGCACATTGTTCATCCTGACCAATGACGATCATGTGAATTTTCGCGTTGCTACAGCCAGCCTGAAAGCACCCGGTGACTGGAAGACATTGATTGCAGGATCGGACCGCCATTATTTAACCGGACTTTCGCTGTTCAAGAATTTCTACGTCACCGAAGGTCGCACGGAAGGGCTCGATCAAGTTGAAATCCGCGACTATGCCGACGCGAACAAGGTTCAGGCGATCAAATTTCCTGAGGCAAGCTACGATGCTGCCCTTGGCGATAACCCCGAATATGACGTGACGAAGCTGCGGCTTGGGTATGAATCGATGGTCACGCCCGATACGGTATTTGACTATCATCTCGCTGACGGCCGCCTGGAGACATTGAAGGTTCAGGAAATCCCGAGCGGATATGACGCGAGCCAATATGTGACTGAACGCGTGATGATCACCGCGCGCGATGGCACCAAGGTGCCTGTCTCCATCCTGACCAAAAAGGGCTTCAACAAGGACGGCAGCCAGCCGCTGCATCTCTATGCCTATGGCGCATATGGTTATGCCACACCGCCAGGCTTCAGCGCTAACCGGCTCTCAATGGTGGATCGCGGTTTTGCCTATGCGATCGCGCATATAAGGGGCGGCGATGATCTGGGCTACCAATGGTATCTCGACGGCAAGCTGACGAAGCGGACGAACACCTTCAATGATTTTGTCGATGCGGCAAAGGGTCTGATCGATCTTGGTTTCACCAGCAAAGGCAAGGTAACCGCAAGCGGCGGTTCGGCTGGTGGCGAACTGATGGGCGCAGTTGTCAATCAGGCGCCTGAACTGTTTGGCGCGGTTGTCAGCCATGTCGCCTTCGTTGACGTGCTCAACACGATGCTCGACAAGGACCTGCCTTTGACGCCGGGCGAGTGGCCTGAATGGGGCAACCCAATCACTGATAAGGCGGCGTTCGATTATATCCGCAGCTACTCGCCCTATGACAATGTCGAAGCGAAGGCCTACCCCCCGATGCTGTGGACAGCAGGATTGAACGACCCGCGCGTAACCTATTGGGAACCTGCCAAGATGGTCGCAAAGCTGCGCGATATGAAAACCGATGACAATGTGTTGCTGCTTAAAACCAATATGGGTGCAGGCCATGGCGGCAAGTCAGGGCGTTTTGAACGGCTGCGGGAAAATGCCGAGGAAGCGGCATTCCTGATTTGGCAAATGGGGTTGGCCAAATCCGACAAATGAATCCGTTTGAACGAAACTTTACCGCAAGCCCGGACGACATTGACGAGCTTGGGCATGTCAACAATGCCGTCTGGGTGCGGTGGATTCAGGATATGGCGACTTCGCATTGGCAGGCGGTCGCCGCACCTGAACATATTGCGGCGTATTTCTGGGTCGTGACAAGGCACGAGATCGATTATCGCGGTAACATTGTGGCAGGTGAGAGCGTTACGGCGCGGACATGGATCGAGAGCGCACCCAAGGGTGCTCAGTTCGACCGGCGTGTCGATTTTATTGATGTTAATGGAAAAGTCATCGTGCGGGCGAACACCACTTGGGCGATGCTTGACAAGGCGACGGGGCGACTGGCCCGTGTACGTCCGGAAATTGCCGCTCCCTTTATGGGATAACCCAAAACAGGTTCAGCATGACAGAAATTGCAAACAATCTTGCGCCCTCTTGGGAAGCAATAACCGACCTTTATTCGTCCAGCACATAATCCGGCAACGAATGAAACGCATTTCGCAGGGCGGTACTCCAGCTATCTGAAATGCTTTCGAAATAAGGATCGGTTGAGGTGATCCGGCGTTCATGAAATGCGGCATATTCGTCGTTTTTGTACAGCATCAAATCCAAAGGCATACCGACCGACAGATTGGCCTTCAGCGTGGAGTCAAACGACACCATCAACAGCTTCGTGATGTCGGCAAAGGACATGTGCGATTCAAAGCCGCGCACCAAAATCGGGCGGCCATATTTGGTTTCGCCAATCTGGAAAAACGGCGTTTCGGCGCTGGCCTCGATGAAGTTGCCTTCGGGGTATATGAGGTATAGCCGAGGTTCCATACCGGCAATTTGTCCGCCCAGGATGACGCTTGCGTTGAAATTAGGGGTCGGGCTGGCAGCGACGGGACCAGTTAGCGCGCGCGCGGAAATCGTATCACGCAAAGTGGCGCCGATGATATTGGCAATTTTAAACATTGTTGGCGCGTCGAGGATGGATGGTTTGCGGTCGTTGGGCGCTTTATTCCGTTCCTCCAACTGGCTGATCAACGCCTGCGTCGTTGCCAGATTGCCGGCGGTCATCATGGTTATGAACCGCTCGCCCGGTACTGACCAGCTAAACATCTTCCGAAAGGTCGAGATATTGTCCACGCCCGAATTCGTGCGCGTGTCGGACATGAAAGCCATGCCTTTGTCGAGTAACATTCCCACGCAATAAGTCATTCTTGAACCAATGGCCCCCGCCTTGTTTCTGGATTCCTACTGTTCGACGCGCAAGGATACAACCATGCTCTTGTCACGCGCACCAAATGACATGCCGGATATCGGCGCGGCATCGCGATAGTCAAAGCCGGTCGCGACGCGCACATAACGGCCATCAGGACTGATCCCGTTGGAAATGTCAAATCCGACCCAGCCGAGGCCGTCGAGATGCGCCTCTGCCCAGGCGTGGCTAGCTGTCTGCTCAATGCGACCATCCATCATTAAATAGCCCGAAACATAACGCGCCGGAATGCTAATCGACCGGCAAGCGGCAATAAAAATATGCGCATGGTCCTGACACACACCAGCGCCAGCGGTAATCGCCTGCTCGGCATTGGTGGCGACATCTGTAGCACCAGTGCGGTATTCCACCGTTGACAGGATGTGCGCGGACAATTCATGCAGCATGCCAATCTTGTCCGATGCCGACCGGTCAATGCCTGCCAATAGCCTCTGTACGCCCCGGGAAGCGCCTGTGAGGCGGGTGGGGCGGCAATAGGCCCATAAAGGTACATGACTGCGGTGGCGGCCCAATATGCCGTGATTGTCTGCTGTTTCGACCTGTCCGCTGCAGCTGATTTTTATCGCGGTTCGGCCCTCTTCGATGGAAATCAACGTCACATGATTGTTGTGCGGATCATCATGCTCAGCTTCGATCTTGCCCCCGTCGATGACAATCTGCCAATCAAGCACGGTCTGCCCTGCACCGTCCTTGGGCCGCAGCTTTAACCGTTGCAAGGCATAGCGTACGGGCTGATCAAACTGATATTCGGTGATGTGGTGTATGGACAGAAGCATCAGTTGTTGAACCTATATTCCTGTTCCACCATCTGTGCGAGGTTGCGGTTTTGCGACAGGAATTCGATGAGGAATTCGTGCAACCCGTCTTCCAGTATCGACGCAGCGGTTAGCGATGCAAAGCTTGCGTAAATGCGTTCGGCTTCGACAAGGCTGGATGATTGCACACCATAAGACATCGCCAAATGGCGCAGATTGTCAGTCAGCTTTCCATAACAAAAGGCGAGGCTGCGCGGGAAACGCCGGTCGAGGATAAGAAACTCGGCAATACCAAGCGCGCTTGCCCGGCCCGGGTACAGCCAACGATAGGCGCTATAGGCGGATGTCGAACGCAAAATGGTTTCCCACTGAATATTGTCGAGCGAAGATCCAACGAAGGAAACCGAGGGCAGCAACACATAATATTTGACGTCAAGTAGTCGCGCCATGCTGTCCGCGCGTTCAATAAAATTGCCAATGCGGCTGAAATTATATCCGTCATTGCGCAACATCGTATTCTCAAGTGCGCCCCGCACCATCGCGGTCTGCCGCTCAATCAGGTCAATCGTGGCAGGCAGATCGGCTTCGCGTATCTGGCGCTTCAGGCCGTCGTTGACACATATCCAGCATTCGTTGACAGCCTCCCACAGTTCGCGGGTAATGGCTGTGCGTGTCGTGCGTGCGTTCTGGCGTGCGCTGTCGATTAGGTTGCGCAAATTGCCGGGGTTGCGTTTGTCGCGCAGCAGATAGTCGACCACCTGCGCTGCGTTATAATCCTGATGCGTCGCGCGGTAGGCTGCATCCATTCCCAGTGCGGCGAGGATTGACCGCCATTCGTCCTGACGCCCGCTGTTGCGGGTCAGCGTGAAGCGATGGCCGGTTTCAATGAGCCGCGCGATATTCTCCGCGCGCTCAAGATAGCGGAACAGCCAAAAAATGCCGGATGCGGTTTTGCCTAACATGACTCAGTCATCATCCACGACCCAACTATCCTTGGTGCCACCGCCCTGACTGGAGTTGACCACCAGCGAGCCCTTGCGCAAGGCAACCCTAGTTAACCCGCCGGGGGTGATGTCGATCTTGTCCGGAGATACGAGAACGAACGGCCTTAAATCGACGTGGCGGGGGGCAAGGCCGCTATTGGCAAAGATCGGGATGGTAGACAGCGCCAAGGTCGGCTGCGCGATATAATTGGCTGGCTTTGCCAATAGCTTTGCACGAAAATCGGCCAGCTCTTTCTTGTTGGCCGCAGGACCAATGAGCATGCCGTAACCGCCAGATCCATGCACTTCCTTTACGACCAGTTCGGACAAATGGTCGAGCACATAGGCAAGCGAATCCTTTTCCGAACAGCGCCATGTATCGACATTCTTCAATATGGGCCGCTCACCGGTATAAAATTCCACGATATCCGGCATGTAACTATAGATCGCCTTATCGTCTGCAATGCCAGTGCCCGGTGCGTTGGCGATGGTAATCTTGCCTGCGCGATAAAGGTCGAAAATGCCTGGAATGCCCAAAACAGAATCCGGCCGGAAAATGAGCGGGTCGAGATAGTCGTCGTCCAACCGCCGATACAGCACATCTATGGGTTGATAGCCGCGCGTCGTCCGCATCGCGACGCGCCCATCAACAATACGGATGTCGTGACCTTCGACCAGCTCCGCGCCCATTTGGTCTGCCAGAAAAGCATGTTCAAAATAGGCGCTATTGTGGATGCCAGGGGTAAGCACTGCAACGACAGGGTCGCCCTTGCAGGCAGGCGGGGCAACGCGGCTTAACGATGCCCGCAGATTCTTTGGATAATCACTGACGTTACGGACGCGAATGCTGCTGAACAGTTCGGGGAACATGTTCATCATCGTTTCGCGGTTTTCGAGCATGTAGGACACACCCGAAGGTGTCCTAGCATTATCCTCAAGCACGACAAAATCATCAGGGCCAGTGCGGACAAGGTCAATGCCGACGATATGCGTGTAGACACCGCCCGGAGGCGTGAAGCCAATCATCTGGCTTACAAAGGCATCGTTCTTTTCGAGCAGTTCAACGGGCAGGCGGCCCGCCCGCACGATTTCCTGCCGGTGATAGATGTCCTGCAGGAAAGCGTTGATTGCGCGTACCCGCTGTTCGATGCCGCGTGACAACTTGGCCCATTCGCGTGCGGATACGATGCGGGGGATGATATCGAAGGGGATGAGTCGTTCTTCGGCCTCATCATCGCCATAGACGGCAAAGGTGATCCCGGTCCGGCGGAAAAATTCCTCTGCATCCCGGGCCTTTTGCTTAAGGTGCGTGCTGTCCTGTTCGGAGAACCATTTGTGATAGGCAGTGTATGCTGCGCGCGGGGTCCCGTCCTCGTTCAGCATTTCATCGAAGCAGGGCGGTTTTGATGCCATTGCCCCAGTATCTGCCCAAAAAAAATGCAGAGAACAAGCAACTTCGCACCTGCACAAAAAATGAGCAGCCAAACGTTCAGAAATCTATTGCAACACCCTTCAGCTCCCAGTCACCATATCGGACCGGGTCGGGTCGCTCCGTGTCTGGTTCGGGCTCTCGGACGACATCTTTTGGTTCGGGAACCGGCGGGCTTTTGGAAAGATATTCCGGCGCTTTGACATGTGGTGGACGCTTGCCCATGTTAGATGTTCCTCAGGTGAAATCGGTAGAATTAAACATTGGTGTTCGAAGGTTCCTTTGCAAGGTGCAACCACGCATAACCGCTCTTCACTTGTGTGCCGCAGACGCCTACTGCGCTTCAGTATGAACGAAGAAATTTCCGGCCTGCCCACCCGACGCGCTGCTTTGCGGCTGCTTGATACTGTCATGCGCATGGGCACGCCCATGGATCAGGCGACTGCGAATGCCACCAAGGGCCTTTCGCCGCCCGATCGCGCGTTAGCGATCGCAATTGCGCAGGAGACGTTGCGCTGGGCAGTCGATCTGGATCAGCTAATCGACAGCAAGACCAAGCAAGCCTTGCCCGATGATGCCAAGGCCAGGATGGTCCTTCGACTAGCACTTGCGCAGATCCTGCGTCTGGGCACACCCGCCCATGCCGCCATCGCGACTGCACTTCCTCTCGTTGATGGCGGGCCAAGGCGGCTGGTGCATGGCGTGTTGGGGTCATTGCTGCGTGCTGAAGTGACCCTGCCGGAAACACCGTCGCTTCCCGAAGCCGCCATGATGCGCTGGCATCCGGCGTGGGGCGATGACATGATAGCTGGTGCGCAAAAAGCGTTATCCGAACCACCGCCGCTTGACCTTGCCTTGCGTGAACCTGCGCAGACGAGCGCATGGGCAGAACGATTGAGCGGCGTAAGCCTGATGCCCGGCCATGTGCGCTTGCCACGTGGCACGGCGGTGGAAGAGCTCGAGGGTTATGACGAAGGCGCATGGTGGGTACAGGATCTTGCTGCCAGCCTGCCGGCGCGGCTTTTGGGTGAGGGCGCTGGCAAGCGCGCACTGGATTTATGTGCAGCGCCGGGCGGCAAGACCATGCAGCTTTCTGCCGCGGGCTTCACGGTCACTGCGCTCGACAACAGCGCGCGGCGTATGGATCGCTTGATGTCCAATCTGGAGCGGACGCAGTTGAATGCAGAACGCGTCAATGCCGATGTGATGGACTGGAAGCCGTCGCAGCCATTCGACGCAATTTTGCTGGATGCGCCCTGTAGCGCGACGGGAACAATGCGCCGGCACCCCGATGTGTTGCAGCGTATTGACCTGAAAGCGATCAACAATCTTGCCGCGATCCAAAGCGCGATGCTGGACCGCGCTGCAGAATGGGTGAAACCGGGCGGCACTCTGGTTTTCGCCACTTGCTCGCTTGAACCGCATGAAGGTGAGGCGCAGGCAGAGGCGTTTCTCGCGCGGCATCCGGAATATATAACGCAGCCTGTGACAGCGGACGAACTGCCAACTGGCGTGGTTGCCAACGCAGCAGGGCATGTCCGCACGATGCCGCCGATGTTGGCGGAACAGGGCGGTCTAGATGGTTTCTTTGTGGCCCGTTTCACCCGCGTTGGATAAGCACACAGGATGGCACCGACCCTTACAACCAAGCGGCTGTCCATCGAACCCATGTCACGCGCGCATTGGGAGGATTATGCCGCGGCCTGGGCCGACCCGCGGATGACGGCGTTTATCGGCGGCGAGCCACGCAGTCGCAACACCAGTTGGGGCAAAATGCTTCAGGGTATCGGTATGTGGTCAATGTTCGGCTATGGCTATTGGTCGTTCATAGAGCGCGATACCGGACGGTTTGCCGGCAATGGCGGGCTTGCACAGTTCGAGCGCGGCATACCCGAACTGGACTCGTTTCCCGAGGCCGGCTGGGCCTTTACGCCGGATATGTGGGGCAAGGGTTATGCGACTGAAGCCATGACGGCAATTTTGGACTGGGCAGATGCAAATGCGCTCGGTGAAATCCGGTGCATTATCGACATTGGCAATAGCGCGTCGCACAATGTTGCGAGCAAGCTTGGCTTTGCCAAATTTGCAGAATCGCATGACGTCATCGGCGACCTGTTTCTTTATCGCCGTGAGCCGCACCAAAGCGCGCGATAAGCTGTGCATAACGCCGCGCGCCGCCTTGCCCACTGAGAATCCAGCGTCTAAGCGCATTATATGTCCAGCGCCATCCGCATAGCGCCATCGATTTTGTCAGCTGATTTTGCACGGCTGGGTGAAGAAGTGCGCGCTATCGACGCTGCAGGATGTGACTGGATTCATGTCGACGTCATGGATGGGCATTTTGTCCCCAACATCACCATTGGTCCGGCTGTCGTAAAGGCGCTTCGTCCGCATAGCGCAAAGCCGTTTGACGTGCATTTGATGATTGCGCCAGTAGACCAATATGTCCAGGATTTCGCCGATGCGGGGGCTGATATCATATCATTCCACCCAGAGGCCGGGCCGCATCCGCACCGCACTGTGCAATTGATCAAATCGCTGGGGAAGATGGCGGGCATCGTTTTGAACCCGCATACACCAGCAAAGATGCTCGATTATCTTATCGATGATGTGGACTTGGTGCTGATCATGAGCGTGAACCCCGGTTTTGGCGGACAAAGCTTTATATCCAGCCAGTTGCGTAAAATTGAAGCGGTCCGCAAAATGATCGACAAGACCGGACGCGATATCCGGCTTGAGGTCGACGGCGGCATCACCACTGACACGGCTCCGCTCGCGATTTCTGCGGGGGCTGACACGCTGGTGGCAGGCACGGCCACGTTCAAGGGTGGTGCGCAGCATTATGCTGCCAATATCCGGGCGTTGAGGGGTGAATGACCCGCGGTGTGGAAGGCAATAATCAACCGCAGACGGCGTTGATCGTCAGGCCCAAAGGCGCGGGCCAAAATATTCTAGAGCGCCTGTCTCTCGAATTCTACAAGTTGACGTGGCGAACGCCGTTGCACAGTGGTCGCCTAAAGGGCAAAGTGCCGTTGCGTTTGCTTGCGGTGCCACATGACCCATTGGAGGGCAATTCCGCACGAGGGCAAGCTTTGCGGATGGGCAAGTTCCATTATCAGGGTTTCGAGCAGCCCTTTGACGGGCTGGATTATCAAAAGCTCGATTTGCCGCCATCATTGACCGATTATATCCATCGATTTGACTGGCTTCGCGATCTGGCTGCTGCGACCAACCGCAGTGATGGTGCGCCCGTCGCGGCCCAAATTGCTGACGCTTGGCTGATCGCCAACGGGATGAAGACGCGGGAGCCGGCATGGCGCGTCGACAATTGTGCGTGGCGGCTTTTGAACATGGCGGCTGCCTCTCCCTATCTGCTTAGCAGCACGGACCCAATTTACCGGTCACGCGTGATCAACCATTTTGCCAGGGTTGCGCGCCATCTGGATCAATCTGCGCCACGGGCGCAAAGCCATTTTGCCAAGACAGTCGGCTGGGCCGGCGTCGTGGCTGCATCGCTTCTTTTGCCCGAAGGCAAGATCCGGCGCGCAGTGGGCGAAGATGGGCTGGCTGAGTCTTTACGTATTACAATCTTCCCCGATGGCGGGGTGGTTTCGCGATCGCCGATCCAGTTGATGGAACTCATTGGCCTGCTGAGCCTGTTAAAACAATGTTATGTGGCGCAAAAGGAAATGGTTCCCGATTTCCTTGCCGAGGCTTTGGCGCGCGCCGTGCCTGCTTTGCTTGGCTTGACACATTCCGATGGCGGTCTTGGGGCTTGGCAGGGGTCAGCGCATATCGCCTCGGACCGGATCGCGGCATTGGTGGCCGCCAGCGAAGTCCGTGCGCGGGCCCACCGGCAAGCGCTTGATTGGGGGTACCAGCGCGTATCTGCGGGCAAGTCTGTGCTGTTGCTGGACGCGGGGCCGCCACCACTTGCGCGCCAATCGGCCTCCGGCTGTGCCTCCACGCTCGCTTTCGAACTGTCGCATGGAGCGCAAAGAATTATCATCAACTGTGGCGGCGCTGCACTGGTCGGCGCGTCCATCCCTGCCGCACTGGCCAAAGGTCTGCGCACCACAGCAGCGCATTCCACCTTATGCCTGAACGATACAAATTCCACCGCAATTTTGGCGGGTGGACAGCTTGGAAAAGGCGTGGCGGAAGTTGGGCTGGAACGTCGCGACATCGACCAGGCGACTCGCATAGAGGCGAGCCATGACGGCTATGCCAAAAGTTTTGGCTACAGCCATACGCGCCTGCTTACTTTGCGTTCCGACGGGATGGAATTACGTGGTGAAGACACGCTGCTCCCGGGGGCCAAGCCCAAGGAGAATGTCACTGCGCATGTGCGCTTTCACTTGGGGCCGGATATCGAGATAGTGCCTTCGGATAAGCCGCAAACTGCGTTGTTGCGCATGGCCGATGGCAGCAACTGGGTGTTCATTACCGCGGGCGGCATATTGTCTGTCGACGATAGCCTTTGGGTTGACCAAAATGGCCGCCCTCATCCCACCCGCCAACTTGTGATTGCCGCCGACACTGGTAAAGGCGGCATCCATATCAGCTGGCAACTGCGCCATTTAGGATAAAATTATGCAAGACGTCGTCATTAAACGAGCCCTTTTGTCGGTATCCGACAAGGCTGGATTGGTCGAGCTTGGTCATGCGCTTGCTGCGCGACATGTCGAGCTGGTTTCAACCGGAGGGACGGCCAAGGCACTCCGTTCAGCTGGCCTGACAGTGAAGGACATTAGCGAGCTGACGGGCTTTCCCGAGATGATGGATGGACGCGTCAAGACCCTGCACCCCATGGTGCATGGCGGACTGCTGGCAGTACGAGACAATCCCGAACATGCCGCCGCGATGGTGGAACATGGGATTGGTGCGATCGACCTTGTGGTAGTTAACCTCTACCCTTTTGCGCAGACCGTAGCCAAAGGCGCGTCGCGGGATGAAATTATTGAGAATATTGATATTGGCGGGCCGTCAATGGTCCGCAGCGCCGCCAAAAACCATGCTTTTGTCACCATCCTGACCGATCCCGCGGATTATGACGACTTGATTGCCGAGCTTGAGGAGAGCGATGGCAAAACCAGTTATGATTTCCGCCGCAAATGCGCAGCAAAGGCCTATTCGGCGACCGCCGCCTATGACAGCATGATCAGCCAGTGGTTCGCCTTTGCCGACCAACAGCAATTATTTCCCGATATGCTTGCAGTCAATGGCAACCGAGTCGCCGAGCTGCGTTATGGCGAAAACCCGCATCAGCGTGCAGCGCTCTATGTACCCGCAGGGCCGCACCTTGCCGGCATTGCGCAAGCCGAGCAGGTTCAGGGCAAAGAGCTTTCCTATAACAATTACAATGATGCTGATGCAGCGCTTGAGCTGGTTGCCGAATTTCGCGACGGGCCGCCGACCGTGGTTATCGTCAAGCATGCAAATCCGTGCGGCGTTGCCACTGGCGCAACATTGATCGAGGCCTACCGCGCTGCGCTGGAATGCGACAGCGTATCGGCTTTTGGTGGTATTGTTGCCGTCAACCGGCCGCTCGATGCGGCAACAGCGGAAGCGATAACGGAGATATTTACCGAGGTGGTCGCCGCGCCTGCCGCCGACGATGCGGCCAAGGCGGTTTTCGCCAAGAAGAAGAATTTGCGCTTGTTGCTGACAGGCGAATTGCCCGACCCGAAACGTGGCGGGCTAAGTTTAAAGCCGATCACCGGCGGACTGTTAGTGCAGTCACGCGACAATGGTCATGTTGCCGACAGTGATTTTGCCGTTGTTACGAAACGAGCCCCAAGTGCGCAGGAACTGGCGGATTGCCGCTTTGCCTGGACCATTGCCAAGCATGTGAAGTCGAACGCGATTGTATATGCCAAGGACGGAGCAACGGCAGGCATCGGCGCAGGCCAAATGAACCGACGTGATAGCGCACGTATCGCGGCCATCAAGGCAAAAGAAGCAGCGGAAACTTACAGCTGGGCGACCCCACGGACCGTGGGTTCAGCGGTCGCTTCAGATGCATTCTTTCCCTTTGCTGACGGCTTGCTTGCCGCTGCAGAGGCGGGCGCTACAGCCGTTATCCAGCCCGGCGGGTCTATGCGGGATGAGGAAGTGATTGCCGCCGCTGACGAAGCTGGCTTGGCCATGGTCTTTACCGGCATGCGGCATTTCAGGCACTGATAAACTAAAAGCCGCCATGCTGAACGTGAGTCAGCATGACGGCTTTTAACTATTGTCTAATTTACACAGCTCGCTTGACGGCGCCCTTATAATTGCCATTACCGCCCTTTTTTGGACCGTAATTGCGCGCAGGTGCGCCTGGATCACGACGATTTTCGCTTCGTGCGGCAAAGGCACGGTCCGCTGTTGGACGACGATCACCAGTAGACGCGTTGTCGTTGCGTGGACGCGCATCGCGGCTGCCTTCACGGCTGCCGTCGCGTGGGCCGATGGCTGGTTGCCAGCCACCTTGCGGGGTGTGCGTGCGGTTGCGGGTTTCGCCATTGAGGCCGGTGCCACCATTGTTGCCGCCAAGTTTCTTGCCAGCATAGTTGGTGCGTCCACCGCCTGGCTGACCACCACCGCGACCGCCACGGGCCTGTTGCGGCTTCTTATCGGCAACGGGGGGTCGTAATGCTGCGACGGCTGCACGGAAGCCTTCTGGAAGACCAAGTGTCATGGCGCGAACGCCAGTCAAACGCTCGATATCCTTCATATAGCCACGCTCATCGCCAGCAACGAAGCTCATGGCGACGCCTTCACGGCCCGCACGGGCAGTTCTGCCAATACGGTGAACATATTGCTCAGGCACATTGGGCAGTTCAAAGTTGAACACATGGCTGACGCCGGGAACGTCAATGCCCCGTGCCGCAATGTCGGTTGCCACGAGGATCTTGATCTTGCCATCGCGGAACGCCTGCAGTGCAGCGGTACGCTGGCCCTGCGATTTGTTGCCGTGGATCGCGGCCGACTGAATGCCTGCTCCGGCAAGGCCACGCACAACGCGGTCTGCGCCATGCTTGGTGCGGGTGAAAACCAACGCGCGGTCAATATCTTCGCTTTGCAGTTTCAGCGTCAGCAAGGTCTGCTTTTCCCGCTGCTCGACAAAGGTCACAAACTGTTCAACACGCTCTGCAGTCGTTGACGCCGGGGCAACCGAGACACGAACGGGGTTATTGAGGAAGCGGTTGCCGAGTTCAGCAATCGCCTTTGGCATCGTTGCCGAGAAGAACAAGGTCTGACGCTGTTTGGGCAACAACTGATCAATGCGCTTCAACGCATGGATGAAGCCAAGGTCCATCATCTGGTCAGCTTCATCAAGGACGAAGATTTCAACGTCCTTCAAGGTGACTGCGCGTTGTTCGATCAGGTCGATCAAGCGGCCCGGTGTGGCGACAAGAATATCGACGCCGCCGGCAAGGCGCTTTTTCTGGCTGAAAATTGGCATGCCGCCGAATACGCAATCGACCTTGAGGCCAAGGAACTTGCCATAAGTGCGGAAGCTGTCAGCGATTTGTGCTGCCAGCTCACGCGTTGGCGACAAAACCAGCATACGGCAGCTATATTGCTGACGCGCTTTTGGCTTGGTTGCGAAGTGGTGAAGCGACGGCAACGCAAATGCAGCAGTCTTGCCAGTTCCGGTCTGCGCAATACCGCACAGATCGCGGCCTTCCAGCAGGGAAGGAATGGCCTGTTGCTGAATTGGCGTTGGCGTATCATAGCCAGCCGCCTCAAGCGCCTTAAGGATTGGTTGGGCAAGGCCCAGGTCTTGGAAAAAAGACATTTTTATACTTTCAAAATAGTCGTCGCAGCCCATGATGCGCGTCCTTTCATCAGGACCGCATAGGCGCAACAGCAGGTGTTCGGGAGCAGCGTATGCCGACCCGTTGGAAACAACCCTGCGTGATATGGGAAGCCTCTAAGCTTACGCATCTTGTTCGTTTGGCGGAGCCATTAATCAGGCCCTCACGCTGCCAAAACTGCGGCGGTACTGTCCGCTCGCCTCATGCGCTTGACGGCCCTATGGCGAAACAGCGAGTCAAAAGCAAGTTATTTGTGCTGCTGCGCAATTATCGGTCGTTAGCCTGATCGCTGCCCGACAATCGTAACGCCTCATTAACCATCTATTAGGGCATTTCGTTCACAGCTTCCCCCAGAGCTACTCTTAGGGGGAAATATGACAGTTCAGGGCCAGAATAATGTGGATGTAGCCATTATTGGCGCAGGGCCAGCGGGACTGACCGCCGCCTATTTGCTCACCAAAAAGGGATATAGCGTTACCGTCATTGAAAAAGACGAACGCTATGTCGGCGGAATCAGCCGCACGGTCGAGGTTGACGGCTATCGCTTTGACATTGGCGGTCACCGTTTCTTCTCGAAATCCAAAGAAGTTGTCGATTTGTGGAATGAAATCCTGCCTGATGACTTCATTCAACGTCCGCGGATGAGCCGGATCTATTATGAGGGCAAATTTTACAGCTATCCGCTGCGTGCGTTTGAGGCGTTGTTCAACCTGGGTGTCATCCGTTCGACCTTGTGCATGGCAAGCTATGCCAAGGCCAAAGTTTTCCCGAACAAAAATGTCCGCAGTTTTCAGGACTGGACCGTCAATCAATTCGGTCACAAGCTGTTTTCGATCTTTTTCAAGACCTACACCGAAAAAGTTTGGGGCATGCCCTGCGACGAGATGTCTGCGGATTGGGCCGCGCAACGTATCAAGGGATTAAGCCTTGGCGCAGCGGTACTGGACGGGCTGAAGCGGTCATTGGGCATGAACAAAAAGCCGAATGACGGCATGGAAACCAAAACTCTGCTTGAGACATTCCGCTATCCCCGGCTTGGACCGGGCATGATGTGGGACGCGGCGCGCGATTTTGTCGTCGCAAAGGGCAACACGGTTTTGATGGGGCATAGCTTCAAACAACTGGCGCAGGACGCCAACGGTCACTGGCGCATGTCCGCCACGCGAGCCGATGGCAGCGAAGCTGTCATCTCGGCGAAGCATGTCATCAGTTCAGCGCCCATGCGCGAATTGTCGGCGCGTATCCATCCGCTGCCGCAAACATCGTTGCAGGCGAATAATCTGCGATACCGCGACTTTTTGACGGTCGCGCTGATGATCCGTTCGGATGACCTGTTCCCCGACAACTGGATCTATATTCACGACAGCAAGGTGCAGGTTGGCCGGGTTCAGAATTTCCGCAGCTGGTCACCCGAAATGGTGCCTGACCCATCCATTGCATGTGTTGGCCTTGAATATTTCTGTTTTGAAAATGATGGATTGTGGTCATCTAGCGATGCTGATCTGATTGAACTGGCGAAGACGGAAATGGCCATTCTGGGCCTGTGCAAGGCCGAGGATGTGGTTGGCGGTGCTGTCGTGCGTCAGGAGAAAGCCTATCCGGTTTATGACGATGATTATGCCGCAAATGTCGAGGCGATGCGCGCTGAACTTGAAGCACGCTATCCGACGCTGCACATGGTCGGGCGCAATGGCATGCACCGCTATAACAATCAGGATCATGCGATGATGACCGCCATGTTAACGGTCGAAAATATCGCCGCTGGCGCCCGCGTGTTCAACATATGGAACGTCAACGAAGACGCCGAATATCATGAAGCAGGTGACGAAGGTGCGCAGCAGGTCATTGCAGCCAGGGTCAGCGAAGACCAAGCCGCCGCGCTCACGTCCGAACGTGACGTGCCAAAGCGGATTGCAGCTATCGATGAAAAACGTGATGCCGACAAGATCAGCAAAGCGGCTTAAGTTGAACGAGCGGGGGCAGTTGCGTGATTAAATTCGCCAATAGGTTACGCGGCAATCTGTTCCTGCGCTATGTCGCCGTCAGCATCGCCGCCTTGGCAACTGACATGATTGTTTTTCTGCTTCTGCTAGAGGCAAGCGTCCCAAGCGTGGCAGCGTCGGCCATCGGCTATTCGGCTGGCATATTGGCGCACTGGATATTGTCCAGCCGCAAAGTTTTTCATGATCGGGTTTCCGATAAGGGCACTTCGGCCCGCATGCAGCAAAAGGCCATGTTCTTTGCATCCGCCTTGCTTGGTTTACTGATGACCGTCGCGATCGTTGGCGTGGGCACGGCCCTTGGCATGGACCCCCGTTTTGCCAAGGTCATCGCGATTATCATTTCTTTCCTGCTCACCTACGCCCTGCGGAATATTGTCATTTTTCGGCAAGCGCGACCGGTGTAACAATGCAAGATCTGGCCGAGCGGCATTTTTTCAAGCTGGTCTTCGGCATCTGGCTATTTGCCGCACTGGCGATGGTATCATTATCACACGGCGCCATATCGTCCTGGAAAATGGGCGACCCGGATGACCAGATGCGCATGCTTCAGGTGCGTGACTGGCTAGCCGGACAAAGTTGGTGGGATATTACGCAATATCGGATGAATGCGCCCTATGGCGGTGACATGCACTGGTCACGCTTGGTTGATGTGCCACTTGGGCTTGCAATTGTCATGCTACGCCCGCTTGTTGGGCAAGTCTTGGCTGAGCAAGTGGTGGCCGCTTTGGTGCCACTCCTGATTTTAGCGGCTGTCTTGTACCTTTATGCTCTAGCGGCACGCCGTATTTTCGGCGCGCTGACTGCTGTGGTCGCAACCGGCCTCGTCATCACGATCATGCCCTTCCTTTTGCAAATGGCACCAATGCGCATCGACCATCATGGCTGGCAGCTTCTGTGCTTTGCGTTGGCGCTGTGGGCATTGTTTGACAGGAAAGCCAGCTTATGGTCGGCGCTTATTCTCGGCCTGTCCTGCGCCATGTGGATTGAAATATCGGTGGAGGGCCTGCCCTTTGCCGCGCTATTTCTCGGCGTATCGGCGCTTCGCTGGATTTTCCCGGGGCTAGCGGTTGCGTCCACACGCAATAACCAGTTTCCCGTGGCCATGTCTGCGGCTGCACTCGGCGCCTTCCTGTTTTTCAGCGTTACAGAAAGCTGGTCGGAACCCAATCATTGTGACGCATTGTCGCGTGTCCATGTCATTGCATTAGCCGTGATGGCTACCGTCATCGCCGCGGGTGCTTTGGCGGCACGTAAGTGGACTGCCCTGGACACTGTCTGCACGCGTTTAGGCGTCTGCACCATGGCTGGCATAGCTGGTATTTTAACAATGATGGCATTGGCACCCCAATGCGCCGGAGACGCCTTTGCGGGGCTTGATCCACTTGTGCGTGTATATTGGTTTGACCGCACGCCCGAAGGCCTGCCCTTATGGGCTGCGCCGACGGATTTTGCCGTGCCAGCTTATGCCTATTTTCTGGCTGGTGGCGTAGCTCTTCTCTTTGTCGCCGTTGGTCACAAGCACCTGCCATTTTCTGACAAGCTGCGTCTTGGCCTGCTTTATGTCGGAACATTATTCATTGGCGCCTTGGTCAGTCGCACTGCGGTATACGCCATGACCATTGCGAATCTGTTTTTGGCAGCAATGCTGTTGGAACTGTTCATGGCCGCCGAGCGGCGTACCGGATTGACGGGACGGATGGGTCTCAGGGTCATTGCACTCCTCCTCGCGCTGCCCAGTCTTTCTGCGCAACTCGTCACCGACCAGCTCAATGCAGCCGAAGCAAAGACCTCCACCGCGACCACCGCGTCCGACGACAGGTTTACGGCACAGGTACGGGCATGCCAGAAATCATCGGCCGCGGTTTCTCTTGGCCTACTACAGCCGTCAGCCATCATGGCCGGGCTGGATACCAATCCTGCCATCTTGCAGTTCACGAAACACAGCGTGGTAGCATCCGGCCATCACCGCAACGAAGCCGCGATGGCGGATGTTATTCGCACCTTCACCGGGAAGCCTGACCAAGCAGCGGAAATCATAAAGTCGCGCCATATTCGCTTTGTCGTGATTTGCGATGGCAGCTATGAACTGGCGTTATATGCGCGCAAGGCACCAGATGGTCTGCTGGCGCAACTGCGCGCAGGTGACGTTCCCGCATGGCTTCGGCGTCAGCCGGATATCGGCCCGTTTCAGATTTACGAGGTAGCGCCTTCGCTGCTGCCGCAAGGCAAATTGTCATGATGAAAAAGCGCCTTTCCGGGCATCGGGTCGTCTTGGCCATATGGCTTCTCTTGTCGGCTGCGCTGATTGTCAGCAGTTGGGCAAATATCCGGGACGGCGTTGGCTGGGACCCCGATGACCAGTTGCGTCTGGTCCAGTTGCGCGATTTCCTGAATGGACAGGGCTGGTTTGATGTCCGGCAATATCGGTTAAACCCGCCCGATGGCGCGCCAATGCATTGGTCACGCCTTATAGAGCTGCCATTGGCGGCCATTACCATGTTGTGTACGCCATTATTTGGGCAAGCAGTTGCGGAGATTATTGCGTCAACCATTGTTCCGCTGCTTTTGTTTGGCGCGGTCATATATTTGCTCGCACATGCGGCGACGCAACTTGGCGGGCGAATGGCCGGCACCGCGGCGGCTGTTATCTCTGCAATGTCTGTACCATTGCTGATCCAACTGCGGCCAATGCGGATTGACCATCATGGGTGGCAAATTGCGATGGCGGTGCTGGCTTTGGTATCGCTTTTTTACAACAATGCGCGAACGGCGGGCCAAATTCTGGGCGCGGCGCTTGCCGTCTGGCTCCACATCTCGTTGGAAGGCGCGCCAATGTCAGCGGCGTTTTTCCTGTTCCTCGGTTGGCGATGGTTAGCCTGTCCCGACGAAACGCCACGGTTATTCTGGACCATCAGTGCGTTCACCTTGTCCTCATGTGCCCTCTTTTTTGGAACACAAACGCAGGGCCTTGCGTCGTCGGTATATTGCGACACGGTTTCTCCGCCACAAATAGGGGCTATATTGGTCGCAGCAGCCATCATGTTGCCTGCGCTTAAATTCGCCCCGCGTCAGGCCATCGTGCGCGCCTTGATCATGTTGACAGCGGCTGGGGCAGCGATGCTTGCTATCGTGCTGCGCGCTCCAGAATGTGCAAACGGCGCGTTTGGAACGCTTGACCCACTTGTTCGCGAATATTGGTACAACTATGTCGATGAAGGATTGCCAATATGGCATCAAGACCCCCGGCTGGCGCTAATATGTATCGTTGGGCCGGCGCTTGGATTTGTGAGCAGCCTTTATCTCGCGCGCGGCGCAACAGGGGAAGATCGATCCAACTTAATCATCCTTGGGTTTTTCACCTTTTATGCCCTGATTCTATCATTGCTGGTGTTCCGCACGGTGTCTGTCGCATCGGCTTATGCTGTTCTTCCCGCTGCGTTGATGATAGCGCATCTGCTCGCAAGATATCGACAAGAAGGTAACGCATCTCGCCGCGTCCTGTGCGTGGCGCTGATACTGTTTTTGGCGGTGCCTAACTCATTGGTCAGCGCGTTTCTCGACAGCTGGCCGGACCGGCAGGCGGCGCAGACGGCGCAAAGCGAGCAAAACATTGCGGCGTGCGAATCGCCCCAGTCAGTCGCGAAGCTTGGGGCGTTACCCAAGGGGCAGTTCATCGCCCCTTTTGACATGGCACCGACAATTCTGGCGCGAACGCAGCATAGCGTGGTTGCGAGCAGCCATCACCGCAACGAACGCGCCATGCACGATCACATACGGGTTTTCATTTCGACGCCAGATTCTGCGCACCGCCTGCTACAAAAACGCCGTGTCGACTATTTTGCGCTATGCGTCGGTGAAGAGGAACTCGCCAATTATGCGCGCAAAGATCCGGATGGGCTATGGGCGCAAATGGCAAAGGGCCAGGTGCCAGCTTGGCTTGAACCACTGCCCGTCATGGGCAAAGGCATTAAGGTCTGGCGCGTGCGCTAAAGATGCATGAAGTCGCGGTCGAAGCTTTTGAGATGCGCGCCGCCGTCAACGAAGATGACCTGCCCGGTCACATCCTGCGCTGTGGCAAGATAAACAATGGCGTCCGCCACTGCAGATGGTGATGGTAGCTTGCCCAGTGGCATCATCCCGGCCAGCCGCGATTCTTGGTCATCGGTGTAATCATCTGTGGAAATAACCAGACCGGGGGCGACGCCATTGTAACGGGCACGGCCAGCAAATGACGCGGCCATGGAACGGACCGAGGTCGCAAGGGCCTGCTTTGACAAGGTGTAGCTGATCTGGTCGCGATGCGGATTGACGATCCGTTGATCGAGGATGTTGACGATGGCGGGACGGGCTTTTGGACCAGCAGCCTGAACCAATGCTTTTGACAGCAACAAAGGCGAAAACAGATTGAGCCGGAAATGCGCTAATAGCGTCTCCAGCGTCATCGTTTCCCAGTCATCCTGCCCGAACATCGCAGCATTGTTCACCAACAGATCTGGTGTGCGTCCAAAGTGCACCGAAACCGCATCAATGAGTTCATCTGGGTTGCCGGTGCTGAGATCAAAGGTAAACGCGTGCCACTCGGTCTGGCTCTTTTCAAGTGCTGCGGCTAACGGCGGTTCCGGCGACGAATCCACATGGCTGACAAGAGCCAGCGAATAGCCGGCGTTTGCAAGCTTCGCTGCAATCTCGGCGCCCAGCCTACGCTTGCCACCTGTCACGATTGCAAGCGGCTTAGCAGTCACTTGCGGCTCCGTGACATTGTAATTCCAATTGCTTCATTGTCTTCGGCAATGGCCAGCTTGACGATCTTCACGACGATGTTGCTGATGCGGGGATCGTCGGCAAACAGATTGTCGATGATATGATCGGCAACTGCTTCAATCAGCGTGAAATGCACGCCCTCAGGCAATTTTGTAGCCGCCTCTTTCAACGTCATGTAATTTTTGGAAGCCGACAGCGGAGAGTCCGGGGCATAATGCGGGGCCATGTCCAAAGTCGCGCTGATCGATATACGCAGCGGCTGAGGCAAATGCGTTTCCTGGCTGTAAATGCCGGTGAGGACATTGACGACAAGATCGTGCACTTCAAGAATTAGACTGTCGCTCATATTACCCCTTAACGTGACCAGCGGGCGAAAATGGCGGTAGGCAAAAGCATGCCCCTGCCTTGTTCGCGCACTGCCAGTTCGCCAAATTCAACCTTGCCGCCGAGGTCGGCAAAATGCGATTCCAATAATCCGCCCAATGCCAGCGCGGACATGCGGACCGCGTATACGGTCAAGAAAAGAAATTTTGAATTCGAATCGAGCAACTTGCGGCAATTGGCGATGAGCTCGGGCAAGTCTTCCTCAAGTCGCCACACTTCGCCTTCGGGGCCACGGCCATATTTAGGCGGGTCCAGCAATATACCGTCATAGCGCTTTTCGCGGCGCACTTCGCGCGCAACAAATTTCGCGGCGTCATCGACGATCCAGCGAATGGGGCGATCCGCCAGGCCTGACATTTCGGCATTGGCACGCGCCTGCCCAACCGATTTCTTCGACGCATCGACATGTACCATTTGCGCACCGGCAGCAGACAAAGCGAGGGTGCCAACGCCGGTATAGCCAAACAGGTTCATCGCAACCGGGTCAGTAACACCCGACAGCTGCCCGCGCATCCAGAGCCACACCGGGTCCATATCCGGGAAGAAGCCGAGATGACGGAATGGCGTGCAGGATGCCGTAAAGTGCACTTCATCATTCCACGACAACGGCCATCCATCTATTGGGACGGGTTTATTGTTATACCAACGGCCACCGCCATCATCGTCAGATCCGGGAACGAACTCGGCGTCAGCGGGCCATTCGTCTAATGCCGGTGCCCACATCGCTTGTGGCTCAGGGCGAACGAAACGGCGGTCGCCATAGGATTCATATTTGCGGCCATTGCCTGAATCGATCAGCGTGTAATCGTTGCGCGGTTCGCTGATCAGGGTGACGAAATTCGGTTCCATTTTCAACGCGTCGCGCGTGCCAAGACATAATCGCGCACAGCAACATAGTCTCCGGGCAACACGTCAAAGCGTTCTTGGCGGTCAAACAATTGTGACACGCGCGCAGGGAGCGCGGGACGCACACCCGTGGCTGCCTCGACGGCATCGGGAAACTTTGCTGGATGCGCGGTGGCCAACGTCACGACTGGCACATCGGAACGGATGCCGGCAGTACGTGCGGCGTGGAGCGCAATGGCTGTATGCGGGTCAATGATCTGATCCGTCGCGCCATACGCCCATCGCATGGCGGCGGACATCTGTTCCGCATCGGTGCGCGCGCTGGCAAGCAAAGTGGCCTTCTTTCGCATGTCGGGGGAGAGCACCATCTTGCCCATTTGTTCGAACCATTTCATGCGCGCAGCCGTCGTTGAACCGTCGCGACCTTCAAGATCAAACAACAGCCGTTCGAAATTGCTCGATACCTGAATGTCCATGGATGGCGCCGCGGTAGGCGTCACGCCAAGCACTGAATAGTCGCCTTTTGACAAGGCACGGTGCAAGATGTCGTTGATGTTGGTAGCAACGATTAAGCGTTCAATAGGCAGACCCATTTGCGCCGCCACATAGCCAGCGAACACATCACCAAAATTGCCCGTGGGCACCGAAAACGCGACCTTGCGTTCAGGACCACCGAGCCGAAGCGCGGCGTAGAAATAATACACGACCTGCGCCATCAGCCGTGCCCAGTTGATCGAGTTGACTGCGGACAAGGTCAATGGACCATTTACGTCCTTGTCGCCAAACATGCGTTTGACCATCGCCTGAGCGTCGTCAAAGCTACCGCCAATGGCTATATTGTGGACATTGGGGGCAAGGATGGTCGTCATCTGCCGCCGCTGTACATCGGACACGCGGTTGTGCGGATGCAGCATAAAAATCTCGATCTGTGCCCGTCCGGCAACTGCGTCAATCGCGGCTGACCCGGTGTCGCCGGAGGTTGCGCCAACGATAGTGAGTTTTTTGTCGCTGCCTGACAGAAAGCGTTCGAAAAATTGGCCAAGCAATTGCAGTGCAACGTCTTTGAACGCCAAAGTCGGGCCGTGGAACAACTCAAGCAACCAATGCTGGCCATCCAGCTGCACCAATGGCGTAACTGCGCTATGGGCAAATGATCCATAGGCTGTGGCGCAGAGGCCTTTAAGCTCCGCCTCGTCCAGTACACCTGCCGTAAAAGGCGCCATGACGCGCGCTGCAAGTTCGACATAAGACAATCCGCGCATCGCGCTGATTTCATCTTTAGAAAATTGTGGCCAGTGCCGGGGCACATACAGCCCCCCGTCGCGTGCCAATCCTGTCAGAGTGACACCTGCAAAATCAAGCGCGTCCGCGTTGCCACGTGTGCTGATATATTCTGTTCCGTTAATCGCCATAGCGGGCACGCGGTTAACCGCCGTGCCACATTTAGGCAAGATTATTGCAAATCAGCGCGGACAAATTCGGCACATCTTTCGCCAATCATGATGCTGGGCGCATTGGTATTACCGGAAACAAGGCGTGGCATGATGCTTGCGTCCGCGACGTATAGACCGTCAATGCCGCGATATTTGAGGCGCGGGTCAACGACATCATCGTCATTTGGCCCCATGCGGCAGGTGCCGACAGGGTGGTATACTGTATCCGCGCGGCTTCGAATCAGATCATCCAGTGCCGCGTCGTCATTGATGTCCACGGGATGCCGGTTCTTGCCATTATATGCTGCGAGTGCAGGCGCTTCGAAAATACGGTGCATGGCCCGCACGCCGGCGCGCAGAGTCGCCATATCGCGGTCGTCGCTCAGGAATGCCGGATCAATGACCGGCGCATGGCTGGCATCAGCAGAGGACAAACGAACTGTCCCCCGACTTTCAGGCCGCAGGACGCAGGCATGGCAGCTATAGCCATGGCCTTTCACCTTTGAACGGCCATGGTCTTCAAGCATGGCGGGTACGAAATGATATTGAATATCGGGTGCCGGCAAGCTTGCATCCGTTCGCCAGAATCCGCCAGCCTCAGCAAAACAGGTGGTCATCACGCCTGTACGTTTGCGACGATGTTCAAAAATCGCCTTAATCATCCTGCCTGTTCCAGCGAGCGAGTCGCCGAAAAAATCATCCTTGGAGTCGGTCTCGAAGCTGGAGACATAATCTATATGGTCCTGAAGGTCGGAGCCAATCGCGGCCTTGTCATGGACTACGTCCACGCCAACACTACGCAAATG
>NZ_JBKBQV010000019.1:0-41457 GCF_046292425.1 Sphingorhabdus sp. | reverse complement strand
ATGCCGGTGTCAATTGAAGGTTCGGGCAGAGGCACGTCGGTACCATCGTCCTGCCGCTCAAACTGCATGAACACGAGGTTCCAGATTTCGACAAACCGGTCGCCGTCTTCATCGGGGCTTCCAGGAGGGCCACCGAAAATATGGTCGCCATGATCGTAGAAAATCTCGCTACATGGTCCGCACGGACCCGTATCACCCATAGACCAGAAATTGTCGGCGGTTGCGATGCGTATGATGCGTTCATCGGGAAGCCCGGCAATCTTGCGCCAAAGATCAAACGCCTCGTCATCGGTGTGGTAGACCGTGGTGGTCAGGCGCGACGGGTCAAGCCCCCACTCCTTCGTCAGCAAAGTCCATGCGTGCGTGATCGCCTGCTCTTTGAAATAATCGCCAAAGGAGAAATTGCCGAGCATTTCGAAAAACGTGTGGTGACGCGCAGTGTAGCCGACATTGTCGAGATCGTTGTGCTTGCCGCCTGCGCGCACGCATTTCTGGCTCGAGGCTGCACGCGGGTTTTCGCGGCTTTCAAGTCCAGTGAATATATTTTTAAACGGAACCATCCCGGCATTGACGAACATCAATGTCGGGTCGTTATATGGCACCAGCGGTGCAGACTGCACGACGTCATGGTTTGCACCCCCAAAATAATCGAGGAAGCCGCGGCGGATATCATTGGTCGATGTCATAATGACAGCGACTTAGGGAACGACTCGCCGCGCTGCAAGCTGGATATGCAGTGCAGCGCCTTCGTCATGCATAGGCATAAGGTCCGCCCTTTTCGAGCGCTGTCTGAAAGGCCGGGCGGGCGTGGATTTTTTCGACAAAGGCTGTAAGGTTCGGCAGGTTCGCCGCGCGGCCCATTTTCACTGCAGCTTCTGCGGGAAAACTCATCATGATATCCGCTCCGGTGAGGTCATCACCAACAAACCAGCCCGTTGCATCCAAACTGGTTTCCATGAAAGCAAAATGGCTTTCCAGCTGCTGGTTGATCCGTGGGTGCAGCGGGGCAGCAGCTTCGCCCAAACGCGCCGTATAAAGATTGAGCAAGATCGGCGTCATGGCCGAGCCTTCTGCAAAATGCAGGAACTCGAGGTAGCGGATATGCTGGTCAGTGCCGCGCGCGGGAAGCAAATGGCTGCCACCGTGGCGTTCGCACACATATTCAACGATGGCGCCGGATTCGAAAATCACGTTTCCATTATCTTCAATCAATGGCGATTTGCCCAAGGGATGGATGTTCGTGAGCGATTCGGGCGCGAGATTGGTGACCGCATCACGGGCATAATGGCGTATTTCATAGGACACCTTAAGCTCTTCAAGCAGCCACAATATGCGCTGCGAACGCGAATGGTTGAGGTGATGCACGATGATGGTCATGGGCGTTCCTTACGCTGGTGGTTGTTATTGCGATGGATGCAGGCAGAAAGTTCTCGAACGAGCTTTGCGGCAACGATCGCTGTTACGTCGTTCACATCGCGCGCGGGATTCAATTCAACGATGTCCGCGCCGACAATATGTGCGGTTTGGCGAGCAAGAATTGACAGGACTTCTCTGACAGTCAGGCCGCCAGGCTCCGGATGTACCACGCCCGGTGCTTCTGATGGGTCGATACCGTCAAGGTCGATGCTGATATACAAGGGGCCGTGAAGTACGGGCACCCCGGCTACGCGGAAATCAAGCATTGGAAGTATCTCGACATTGTATCGCTCCGCCTGCTCCTGGCAATGCCGGTTCAGCGTGCGGATACCTACCTGAACAATGCGGCTCGCATGCCCAGCTTCCAATATCCGCGCAAAGGGCGAAGCATGGCTGCGCGGGTTGCCTTCGAAATCGGCATAGATATCGGGATGCGCGTCAAAGTGCAGAATGTTGAGTGCCCCGTGACGCGCTGCTAACGCCGCCACAATTGGGTACGTCACCGCGTGATCCCCGCCGAGGAAAAGCGGAATTGCGCCTTCGTCCACGGCTTCGGTAACCGCCTGGATGATGAGCGCATCGTCGGCAGCGCAATCTACGTCCGACAGCGGCAAATCGCCAAGGTCCTTTAGCGTTATGTCCGTGCCAATTTCCTGGCCCGATTGTGCAAACAAATTACCCCTGTCACTCCATAAGGCCGCACGGATGGCGGGCGGTGCAAGTGCGGCCCCACGCTCGAACGAGCTGTTTTGATCAGTCGGCAATCCGATAAGATGAATGACGGGGTTCATGCCTGCAATTGCGCGGCCAATATAACGACTGTCAAGGTCGTAGCCCCCACGCCGAGTACAATTCGCATCGATGGCGAAGGCTTGCGTCCACCATCCAGACACAAATGACCCGCCCCAGGGTGGACCAGGGCGGGTCGAAAGCAGCGGCCTCAGGCAAGGCCACGCTTGTTGGTAAAAAGCTTAAACGTCGTCGTCAGCATCAGGCCCCGTCATCAGGACCTCAGCAACTTCTTCGGTCTTTCCGCGAATTGCCGCTTCCAGTCTTTCGGCAACGTCAGGATTTTCACTGAGGTAATTTTTAGAATTCTCACGGCCCTGGCCAATGCGGATCGAGTCATAACTGAACCAGCTGCCTGATTTCTCGACCAATCCGGCCTTCACACCCAGATCAAGCAACTCACCTGTTTTGGAAATTCCCTGGCCATACATGATATCAAATTCGACCTGCTTGAACGGCGGAGCCACCTTGTTCTTCACAACTTTCACACGGGTCGTGTTGCCCACAATATCTTCGCCTGCCTTAATTTGGCCCGTGCGACGGATATCCAAACGAACCGACGCATAGAATTTCAACGCATTGCCGCCCGTTGTCGTTTCGGGCGAACCATACATCACACCAATTTTCATGCGAATCTGGTTGATGAAGATAACCATACAGTTCGACCGGCTGATCGAACCGGTAATCTTGCGAAGAGCCTGACTCATCAATCGGGCTTGCAGACCAACATGGCTGTCGCCCATTTCGCCTTCAATTTCTGCGCGAGGCACAAGAGCCGCCACCGAGTCGATGACTATGATATCCACTGCGTTCGACCGCACGAGCGTATCAGCAATCTCAAGCGCTTGTTCGCCGGTATCCGGCTGCGACACGATCAAATTGTCGACATCCACGCCAAGCTTCTTGGCATAGCCTGGGTCAAGCGCATGCTCTGCGTCGATGAACGCCGCTGTACCGCCCGCCTTCTGCGCCTCTGCAATCACATGCAGGGTCAATGTCGTCTTACCCGAACTTTCTGGGCCATAAATTTCAATTACGCGTCCCTTTGGCAAACCACCAATACCAAGCGCGATGTCGAGCCCGAGCGATCCAGTCGAAACTGCGTCAATGCTGATCGCCTCACGGCTGCCCAGCTTCATTGCTGAACCCTTGCCGAATGCGCGGTCAATCTGCGCCAAGGCCGCTTCTAGTGCCTTTTCACGTTCCGAATTTTTCATACCGTTTGCCTGATTCCCATCAATAATCTTGAGACTTGCTGCCATTTTTCCACTCCTTAGCGTCATGCCTGTTTCGGATTATGTTCCGGAACACGACGTATGTACACATTATGTTCCATAAGAACAAGAGCAGAACAAATATAAATTTTCATTTATTTTCAATATCTAGACTATTTCCCCTTCGCAAGCGCATCGTGGACCGCTTCGGCGATCTGCTGCACGGAGAATGGCTTGGCGAGGAAGGAGACATTGTCGAGGCTGATAGTCTCGCGCAATTGCTCCTCGGCATAGCCGGACATGAATAATATCCGAATTTCGCCATAGCGTTCCCGCAACTGCCGGGCCATCGACGGGCCGTCCAAATTGGGCATTACAACGTCGGACACGACCAGATCGTAACGCTTTCCATCAGCGAATAGCTCAAGCGCTTGCTCGCCATCACTTGCTGTTTCCACCACATAGCCCTGTCGCACAAGGGCTCGTTCAGCCACGGCACGTACCATGTCTTCGTCCTCGACTATCAGTACCCTACCACTTCCCCACAGGTCCTTGGGCTTATAAAGCTCACGTTTGGAAACCTCGGGGGCCGGCACCTCACCCCGGTGCACAGGAAGGAATATGTCGAAGCGCGTCCCCTGCCCCGGTTTTGAGTCGGCAAAAATAAACCCACCGGATTGCTTGACTATACCATAGACGGTCGAAAGTCCGAGTCCGGTTCCCTTGCCCATTTCTTTGGTTGTAAAAAACGGCTCGAATATTTTCGACAAATTTTCTTTTGGAATGCCGAAACCGCTATCTTCTACGGAAAGCTGGACATAGTCGCCAATCGGCAGGAATTCGCTGCCCATTGCCGAAACTTCGCTCTGGCTGACCGCTGCGGTGCTTATATGCACGACGCCGCCCTTGGGCATGGCGTCGCGCGCATTGACACCCAAATTGATGATGACCTGTTCAAGCTGCCCGGGGTCGGCACGAACGGCGCCCACGCCCCGGCCGTGGTGGACTTCGAGCCGAACGGTTTCGCCAAGCAAACGCTTTAGCAAGCTAGACACGTCTGCGACCACGTTAGCGATCTGCAGAATTTGCGGACGCAGGGTCTGCTGCCGGGAAAACGCCAGTAGCTGCCTTGTCAGACTCGCCGCCCGGTTCGAATTATTCTTGATCTGCTGGATATCGTCATAGTCGCTGTCGCCCGGCTGATGCCGAAGCAACATCAAGTCGCAATAGCCAATAATGGCCGTGAGGATATTGTTGAAATCATGGGCGACCCCGCCTGCGAGTTGCCCGATGGATTCCATCTTCGTCTGCTGCGCGACCTGTCGCTTAAGCGTAATCTCTTCGCTATTATCCTTGAGGCCAAGCAACACCGCAGCCTCACCCAGTCCGCGCACCCCGGCGATAGACAATGCGATCACCTCGTCTGGCCGCTCCTTAAGGCGGATCGCAATATCGCCAGAAGACATGGAGCCGCTGCCATAACGCCTTATGCTGTCAAGCACCGCGCCCTTGTCTTCACTAATTACCAGATCGCCGGGATAAGGCGGCAACTTGGTTGGTTCTACATCAAGCACCCGCGCGAATGCGTCGTTCGCGAACAGAAAACGTCCGTCGCGGTCAACAAGCGCAAGTCCCAACGGCAGCGTCGACAACAATTGTTCAACGTGCGCCAGCGCCAGCCCCCGATCAACCTTCGCACCTTCCTCGTCCACAGCAAGTAACAGCGCGGGCCCCTCAACATTGTTTTCGTTCAAAGGCACGTGAAGCAGCCGGATAGGCAAGCCCCGGCGCCCCTCGCGCTCGAAAAAGACACTCCCTTTTTCGTCCATACGGACAAAATCGGCAAAGAGTTGTCCAGTGATGGGTTCCTGATCAGTGCCAGTCGCCCTCAATGTAAAGGCAGCATTGGCAGCACGCACTCGGCCATCCGAACTTACAGCCACACCCATCACGCCACTGCTCGACATCGCCCGGCCGATGCGGCCCGTAATCAGCTCAATCGCACGGCCCTCAATGGCGAGTTCCTCAACTGCAGCCAGGCGCCAGAGAAGATACTCGTCTGCCCCGCCAGCCCGAGCAACTTTGACGCGATATGTTCGACCCTCTTTGGTAATCGCTCCGATATCGGCGCTACCGTCGCGCCAGGCTGCCCTGCCTGCGGCGACAAGCATCGCGCGATTAGCGTCGTCAACGCCAAGGTCTGGAGGGGCCTTAAGTCCGGGAAACGCGATGGTGAAATGATCATTGGCGCAAACCAGACGGCCGGCCCTGTCGCTAATCGCAATCGCCGCAGTGCTCATCTGGGTTGCAGCATGGGTAATTGACCAGTCAGGTACCGACAATTCGGTTGCGCTTTCGACAGCATTGTCGTTGCGGAAATACTGAATAAGGCCAGCAGCAGCAATGATCGCGCCACCACAAGAACCTACAAGAATGCTATTGCCCGTAGAAAACCAAAGAACCGCAAGCGATGAGATGGTCGCCAGAACTAATACCGCTAGCTGTTGAATGTTCGGCTTAGGAGACGTATCCACATCTCCGCCAAGTATCTGGAACTCGGTTGGCGGGGATATCTTGTTCAAAGCGGCTCCTTACCAAATACGAACGCGGTCCTCCGGCTTGAGGTATAACTTCCTGCCCGCCTTCGGCTGGAACGCATCATACCATTTGTCAAGATTGCGCACCACCCGGCCGGCGCGGCAAATCCACCAAAGTTTTATGCACCAGACGCAAATGACTTCGATCGGCGTCGCCATTTGGCACTGATGCGCCAACGCCAGAACCAAGCAGCGATGAAATATCCAACAACGGCCATCACAATCGAAATAATTGCAAGTCCCGCGATTCCCTGCACCAGTGCAAGCGGCGCTTCATTCCACACATAATCGCCCCAGGCGGACAATGGCGCAGATGTCTCAATCAGTTCGTAAAACCGGGCGGAGCCATTGTTTAAACGCAGCACCGATTCTCCAACATAGACCGATCCGAACAATATGAACGGGGTGGTTGCCGGCATGCTGAGAAAGGTCATGGCTGCTCCGATGGGGATATTGGCCCGAAACGGCAGCGCCAAAAGCGCAACTCCAGCAATTTGCACACCGGGTATCAAAAGAAAAATCCCGACCAGCAAGCCAAGTGCTACCCCGCGTGGCACCGAACGCCGCGTGAAACGCCACAATGCCGGGTGGAAAACACGCTGCGCAAACGGACGCAGGAAACGGCTGCGTTCAAAACTGTCACGCGTCGGCGCTTGCTTATGCAACCAGATGTTAAATTTGCTCATCCACGATCCCGCATTATGCGTCCCTGCTCCCGTTTCCAGTCGCGTTCTTTTTCTGTGGCCCGTTTGTCAGGGGCCTTCTTGCCCCTTGCCAAGGCCAGTTCCACTTTTGCCCTGCCTCGGCCGTTGAAATAAATCGACAGCGGTACAAGTGTCATACCCTGCCGCATCACCGCTCCATGCAGCTTATTTATTTCACGGCCGTTAAGAAGCAACTTGCGTGGACGTTTTGGCTCGTGATTATTTCGGTTTCCGTGGCTGAATTCTGGAATATTGGCATTAATGAGCCAGATCTGGTCATCACGCACCTCGGCGTAGCTTTCAGCAATTGAACCTTCGCCAAACCGCAGCGATTTAACTTCAGTACCCGTGAGGACAATGCCCGCCTCATATTTGTCATCAATATAAAAATCGTAACGCGCCCGCCGGTTTTCCGCGACAGTTTTGACTTTATTGAAAGCTTCGGGCTTCGGACGGGCCATCAGATAAGACCCGCATTTTCCAAGGCGGCATCAACCTGACGGCGACTCGCCTCACTTGGCGGAGTCATTGGCAACCGCAATTCTGTAGGAAACCCGTCAATTACACGCGACAGCGCATATTTGATTGGTCCCGGCGAGGCGTCGGAAAACAGCGCCAAATGAAGCGGGTACAACTTGTCGTTCAACTCACGTGCCAGATTGTAATCACCTGATGCGCATGCCGCCTGGAATTCGGCGCATAGCTTGGGCGCGACATTTGCAGTAACTGAAATGCACCCTTTTCCACCTGCCGCGTTGAAAGCGAGCGACTGTTCGTCAACGCCGGACAACAGACAGAAGTTCGGACCGCAGGCCAAACGGTGGTCTGTGACGCGAGGCATGTCCCCGCTTGCGTCCTTGATGCCGATGACGGTGGGTAGTTTTGCGAGACGGGCGACAGTCTCGGGCTTGATATCCGTCACGGTCCGCGCAGGAACATTGTAAAGCACGATCGGCAAATCGTTCTTTTTGGTCATATGTTCAAAATGGGCGTAAATGCCCTCTTGATTGGGACGATTATAATATGGTGCCACGACAAGTCCCGCGGCAGCACCACTTTTCTTCGAAAAATTAAGGTGCAGAATTGCGTTGTTGGTGTCGTTAGATCCACAACCAGCGATAACCGGAACCCGCCCGGCGGCCTGCTCGATACACACTTCAATGACTCGATGATGCTCTGCGTTGGACAGCGTTGATGCTTCGCCAGTAGTACCCGCAGGCACAAGCGCGCTTGAACCTTGCTCGATTTGCCAGTCGACTAACGCACGAAAGTGCTTTTCGCTAAACGCTCCGTCGCAAAAAGGAGTCACCAGAGCCGGTATTGAACCCGAAAACATAAATTGTAACTTTCATTCTGGCCCATAGGGGCCCCTATGGGCTATATAGTCGTTTGTTCAGCACCTGATAAGGATGGCGCACATAAAATGTCCAGCATGGTAAAGCATCTCATTTCCGCATCTGTACTGATTATTCCTTTTACAGCGTCAGCCTCAGCGCAGCAATCTGACGGGGTCGTTTGGCAGAGCGGGACCGGCAACGGGCAAATTTCACCGCCCGCAGGTCAACCCGTAAGCTCGTCAGTCGTTTACGACCCAAGCGAAGGAAAAGTCCCTGCGGCTATACAACGCTGGAAAATGTTGAGCGCTCCTGGAAATTACAGCTTCAACGACTATGCGTCATTTTTAATGCTCTACCCCGATTGGCCTAACACCGATGACATGCGGAAAAAGGCGGAGCAGGCCATTAACCCCCTGTCCTATTCGCCCAGCCAGGTAGTTGCATATTTTGATCGCCTGCCTCCGGTTACAAACGCTGGACGGGCAAAATTTGCATTGGCGCTCGAGTCTGTCGGAGACAAGGCGCGCGCTGAAGCGCAGGCACGCGAAGCCTGGCGTGGCGGTGCGCTGGATGACCAAGACGAAGCCCGCGTATTCCGAATTGCAGGCAGCAAGCTTACATCGGCAGATCATGATGCCCGCGTCGACCGGCTCTTATGGTCCGGCGCAACACGCGGCGCGGAAAGGTGGATAGCCTATACTTCGCCGCAGCGCCGACCAGCCTTATCCGCTGCCCTTGCGACACGCCTGAAAGCCCCGGATGCGGACCTGAAGGTTCAGGAAGCCGGTGCATCTGCCAATAACGAGGCAAGCCTGATTGCGGCGCGGGTCGACGCCATGCGAACATCGGGTAACACCATCGTAGCACGTCAGTTACTAGCAAATCGTGGCAATCTTGTCGCCCCGGTACCAGTGCTCAAGGATTGGTATCAATTGCTGCTAACCCATGCCCGGGCAGCGGAAAATGACGGTCAGTACGATGTCGCATACCGGATTGCTTCGCGAGTTGATGATGCCATTCCGGCTGGCTTGGTCATGGTTGATCAAGACCTTACTACGCGTGACCGATATACCAGCCTGACATGGTTGGCAGGGTCGATCGCAATGGATCGGCTTAGCCGCCCGCGCGATGCAGTAGCAATGTTCGAACGTTACGCGTCGGCCGCGAAAAGCCCGCAAACCCGCTCCAGGGGCCTCCACTGGGCCGGTAAGGCAGCAGCGAAGGCCGGAGACCAATCGAGCGCAACGCGCTATCATGAGCAGGCCGCTGCTTATTATGAAAGCTTCTTCGGCCAGTTGTCATTGGAACAGCTGCGCCGTCCATTGCCGCAGGTGCCACGCACAACAATAACGACCCCTGTGCTTGTCGAAGGAAGTGTGCCGACTATCCATCTGGCAGCTGCGCTTGCCGCAAAATATGGTAGTTGGCGGGACCAAAGCAATTTTTTCCGGTCCATTGCACGACACGCTAGCAAACGTGACGAATACGCAGCTGCCGTTGGCCTATCGCAAAAATTGGGCCGTCCCGATCTGGCCGTCATGGCCGGGCGCGCCGCTCGGGCGGATGGTATTCCGGAACTGCTCGGCAATAGCTACCCAACGGTCAATATTCCGGCAGCGCACAATCGTACTTGGACACTTGCCCATGCCATTATGCGCCAAGAAAGTCAGTTCGACCGCGCGGCCGTCAGCCATGCAGGCGCCCGCGGGCTAATGCAATTGATGCCCGGAACCGCGCGCGAGACGTCGGGCAAGATTTCGATGGCCTATCGCCCGGATGCGCTGACAGTGGACACTGATTACAACATCGCGCTCGGTGCCACCTATATTGAACGGATGCTCGATTATTACGGCGGCAGCTACCCCCTCGCGATTGCTGCCTATAATGGTGGGCCAGGCAATGTTAACAAATGGCTCAAGGCTTATGGAGACCCGCGCACTGGAAGTATTAATATCATGGACTGGATTGAAAAGATTCCGCTCAGTGAAACGCGGGATTATGTATATCGCGTTCTGGAAAACGCCGTGATGTATGACCATCTTCATCCCGAAAGAGCCCGTGTTCGGTCAGCAACACCACTCAGCACTTATCTGGGGAAATCGACGCCAGGTTAAGGTGAGCTATTCTTATTTCGCACCGTCCAGCCCAGGTGAATCGCGCACTGTTTCACAGTCTCTCGACTGCGATCTACATCAACGGCTAAGGCAAACGGATGGCCGAACGTACAAACCCTATCACAGCTGCCGGTTTTGCAGCCTTGCGCGAACGCTATGAGCAGCTGTTCGTCATTGATCGCCCAGCCGTGGTGGAAATTGTGCATTGGGCTGCGGGTAACGGCGACCGGAGCGAGAATGGGGATTACATCTATGGACGCCAAAAACTGCGTGCAATCGACCGGGAGCTCGGCCAGCTATCTAAAAAAATGAAAGTTGCGCAAATACTCGACCCGGCGAAGCAAGAGGATCGGAGCCGAATATTCTTCGGCGCTTGCGTGACAATCGCCGATGCGCATGACATACAACGAACGATCACCATAGTCGGCGACGATGAAGCTGATGCGAGTAATGGCCGAATTGGCTGGAACGCGCCGCTCGCCCGGGCATTACGCGGTGCGCGCGTAGGAGACGTGAAAACCGTGACTTTGCCCACTGGCCCGAAGGAATGGGAAGTGGTTGAAATCGACTACCCTTTGGGTGAATAGCCTATTGTCTTTTGGGCCAAAGCGAGGATTTGCGGGTCAGCGTCCGGAAACGCCTGCGGCACACTTTTCTCCAACTCGTGAATCACATGCTTAAGCACAGCAATCCGCGCAGACTTCTGGTTGTTGCCGTCGATAACCGTCCATGGTGCCCAATGCGTGTTGGTGCGTTTGAACATGTCCTTTAGCGCTTCAAGATAATCACCACGCTTTTCGCGATTGCGAAAATCCTCTGCGGTGACTTTCCACCGTTTGGCCGGATCGTCCAGACGCTCGGTCAACACTTTGTCCTGCGTATCAGCTGTAACATGCAGAAAGATTTTGATGATCCTCGTGCCGATTTCCCCCTGACGTGACTCAAATTCGTTGATCTCGTCATAGCCGCGGTGCCATTCGGCCTCGTTACAAAAGCCCTCCACGCGCTCAACGAGCACGCGACCATAATGACTACGGTCCCAAATGCTGATTTCCTGCTTACCGGGCAATTTGTTCCAAAAACGCCAGAGGAAATGCTTGTCCTTTTCCTCTGTGGTTGGGGCAGAAATTGGAAAGACCTGATAATAGCGAGGATCGAGCGAAGACGTCAGGCGCTTGATTGCACCCCCCTTGCCCGCCGCGTCCCATCCTTCAAAAACGATTAAAGTCCGCGCGCCATGCAAAATATGCAGCGCTTGCAGTCTCGACATTCGATCCTGAAGGTCCTTCAGATCGCTGTCATATGTTCCGTCATATTTCTTACCGGATTCAAACTGAGAAAGATCAATGTTCATGCGCGCTTTCCAGCATCTATTGCGCACACAAACAAGCGAAAGCGCGCCGCTGTCCCCAAAAGGGACAGGGCGCTACCATGATCTTATTGTCAATGTCAGGCCTTGGACGGCTGCTCCACTACACGAATATTCAATTCCCGCAGTTGCTTAGCCATAGCAGGCGACGGCGCGCCCATCAAAAGGTCTTCGGCCCGTTGATTCATCGGGAACAGCGTGATTTCGCGCAAATTCTGCACGCCGCACAATAGCATCACCATCCGGTCGACGCCTGCGGCCATCCCGCCGTGGGGTGGCGCGCCAAACTGGAATGCGCGGTACATACCGCCAAAGCGCTCCTCAACATCTGCCTGCGTCAACCCTGTCAATTCAAAAGCCTTGACCATCAAATCGGGATGCTGGTTCCGGATCGAGCCCGAGGCAAGCTCATAGCCGTTGCACACCATATCATATTGATAAGCCTTAATGGTGAGCGGGTCCTGCGTTTCGAGCGCCTCCAGCCCGCCCTGGGGCATCGAGAAGGGGTTATGGGCAAAGTCGACCTTTTTGTCTTCCTCGCTCCATTCGTAGAATGGGAAATCGATGATCCAGCAAAAACGGAAAGCGTCTTTTTCAATCAGGTCAAGCTGCTCACCAGTCCGCGTGCGGGCAGCGCCCGCAAGCTTCGCCGACTGCTCTTCTTTTCCAGCGGCAAAGAAACAACCGTCATCTGGACCAAGGCCAATGGCTTCGTATAACTTTAACATGCCCTCTTCGCCATGGTTCTTGGCAATAGGCCCACCGAATTCCCCAGCCTTGCGGGTGACATAGCCAAGACCGGCATGCCCCTCGCTGCGCGCCCATTCATTCATGTCGTCGAAAAATTTGCGGCTCTTGTCAGCTGTCTTGGGGGCGGGAATTGCGCGGACAACCCCGCCGCCATCGACGATGCGTTCAAACAGGCCGAAGCCGGATATTTTGAAATGTTCAGTGACGTCGTGGATGATCAGCGGGTTGCGTAAGTCGGGCTTGTCGGTACCATAATCGAGCATTGCTTTGGAATGCGGGATACGCGGGAACTGGCCAGCAGGAGTAACCTTTTTGCCATCAGCAAATTTTTCGAACACGCCTGCCATGACGGGCTCCATCGTGTCCCACACTTCCTCCTGCGTGACGAAACTCATTTCGAGATCAAGCTGGTAAAATTCGCCAGGCAAACGGTCGGCGCGCGGGTCTTCGTCGCGGAAACACGGAGCGATCTGGAAATAACGATCGAATCCGGCAACCATCAATAGTTGCTTATACTGCTGTGGCGCTTGAGGCAGAGCGAAAAATTTGCCCGGGTGGATGCGGCTCGGCACGAGAAAATCGCGTGCGCCTTCGGGGCTAGAAGCGGTCAGAATTGGCGTTGAATATTCCGTAAAGCCAATATCTTCCATCCGGCGGCGCGTTTCGCGAATTATCTGCGTACGCTTGACGATGTTGGCGTGCAAAGTTTCACGGCGCAAATCGAGGAATCGGTACTTCAGGCGCGTTTCCTCAGGATATTCCTGCTCACCCGCCACAGGCAATGGGAGTTCATCGGACTTGCTCAACACGGTCACGCTGCGGGCGAAAACCTCGATCTGGCCAGTGGGCAGATTGGCATTCACTGTCCCCGCACTGCGTGCTTTTACCTCGCCGTCAATGGTGATGACGCTTTCAAGGCGCAACGCTTCCAGAATTGGCAAGGCTGGGCTATCGGTGTCGGCGACAATCTGCGTCATCCCATAATGGTCCCGCAGATCCACAAACAATACACCGCCATGGTCGCGCTTACGGTGGACCCAGCCCGACAGACGGACGGTTTCCCCCACATGGGAATCGCGAAGTTCGGCGCATTTGTGCGTACGATAGACGTGCATTGTTCACTCAATTCAAAAAAGCTGTGGAAAGCGCGCCTGTCAACAGTGCAGCGGCACTTTGTCAAGTCGCGAATGGGTGCTACGGCAATGCGCAATGCAGATTCACCCACTTATCACCGACAGCAAACGTCTCGCCGAACTGTGCGCACGGCTTGCACAATCGCCATTTGTTGCGGTTGATACCGAATTTATGCGGGAAAACACATATTATCCCGACCTGTGCCTCATTCAACTCGCGGACGTCAACGAAGCTGCGGCGATTGACCCGAAAGCCGAAGGTTTAGACCTGACACCGATGCTTGGATTGCTGTGCGAGAATGAGGACGTCTTGAAGGTTTTCCACGCCGGTGGGCAGGATATCGAGATATTTTTCAACCTGACGGGCAAAACCCCGCACCCCATGTTCGACACGCAAATTGCCGCAATGGCATTGGGTCAGGGCGAACAGATTGGTTATTCAAACCTTGTGGACCTTTGGATGGGAATTCAATTGGACAAGGGCGCGCGCTTTACTGACTGGTCGCGCCGACCATTGGACAAGCGCCAAATCGATTATGCCATCGCCGACGTCACCCATTTGTCAGCTATCTTCCCGATGATGCTGGAAAAGTTAAAGACAACGGGTCGCGGCGCGTGGCTGAATGACGAAATGGAGCGCATTTCGGATGCGGCAAACTATCGCAATGATCCCGAAAATGCTTGGTCGCGGATCAAGGTGCAGTCACGCAAACCTGAAGTGCTTGGCCGACTTCAAGCAATGGCCGCATGGCGTGAGAAAGAGGCGCAGCGCAAAAACATTCCGCGCGGACGGATCATGAAGGATGAAACGCTGGCCGATATTGCCGCACATCCACCCAAAAGTCAGGCCGACCTGCCTAAGGTACGTGGCCTGTCGCCCGCATGGCGCGATAATGAAATCGGCGCGAGATTGATTGCGGTGATTGAGGCCAGCCAGCCCATGGCGCGAGATAACATGCCCGACCGCGGGCGGTCATCACCAGGTGGTGGCAAGGACGGATCGCTGGTGGCAGACCTTTTGAAATTGTTGCTGAAAATCCGCTCGCGTGAGATAAACGTCGCTCCTCGCCTGATTGTGCGAACGGAAGAGTTGGAGCGGCTAGCCGCTGGAGAACGTGAGGACCTTGAAGTGTTGACTGGATGGCGTTTTGAGCAATTCGGACGCGATGCTCTGGACCTTGTTGAAGGGCGACTGGCTTTTGCAGTCGTGAACGGGAAACTAAAAATGACCCTGACGCATGAAGAAGACATGGTGCGCGAAACAGCGTGCTGAATTAACTTTCGAGAACCTTTCTTACCAAAGTCAGGTTAACCGGCGCATTTTCTGCCAAAGCCATAGCGTTTGCGGCGCGTGCAAATTTCTCGATGGCGACATAGGTCCGTTCTATCCGCCGCTTCACATAACTTAGGGCATCGATACTTATCGCGGCACCCCGATCTGCGAGCTGCTTTTGTAGCAATTGTTCAATCATCTCGTCGTCCGGCGGGGCAATCTCCAGCAACAGGGCCGCGCCCAATCTGGACTGTAGATCGGGCAGTGAAATGTTCCACTCTGCAGGCCGCCATCGCGAAATCAGCAGCAGTGGAATTCCGCTTTCCTGAGAGCGGTTCCACGCGTTAAACAAGGTCTCGGCAGGGCTCGCTTCTGCTTCGTCGATGACAGTGCCGTTCTGTCCCGAAAAATATTGTGCCATCAATGATTTCCCGGAACGCCCCGGGCCCGTCAGAATCGCACAGCGGTTGGCCCAACTGGCTGCGCTGGAAAGCCCCGCAAATGCCGAAGCGTTGCACTGAGTGATGATCAGGCTGGACGATGCGCCGCCGCGCAATTCGTCCAGGGGCAAAGCAATTTGTCGCATGAAGCCGCTATATGCGCTTACGGTCTGGGCTGAGGCGCAGATGGCGCAGGGGGGACAGACTCCCGTGGGGCCTGTGCTTCGGGCACGATTGATTTAACGACCTCATCTAGCGAGGGCGCGGCTGTTTCAACCTGCAGGGAGCTACTTTCATCCACTAAAGCGCCGTCATCCATCTGGCTTTCCAGATCCTCATCCTCGACAACTTCAGGCTCGAGCACCAGCGACGCATCTGCACGCAGCCGTCCTGACGCGAAAGCCGACTGGAACAGTTCGTCCATCCGCACCACGGCCTGATCCATCATTGCAGGAATACCCGCGCTGCTGGTGGTACGGAGCGTAAACGAACCCAAAAACTTGTTATCCGGGCCGTAACGCGCGGAAAAGCGGCCAATGACGGGGCCGCCAGGCCACTGCCGCTCAATTCGTGCAATAGGAATGATGACGTCGGCCGCACCAAACTGGTCGAGGATCGTGCGCCACCAAATACGGCTGCGTCGTTCTGGCTGGCCAGCGTTAAGCAAAAGCGATTCGCCGCCCGCACCGCTTGGGCGTACATAATCGATGGTGCTATCTGCCGTGCGATATTTGGCCCAGCTGCGCTGCCATGATGTGCGCTGTTCGAAGACTGTAGGTGCGCCTGCCGAATAGGTAACTGGCAGTAATAACAAAGGAGCTGAGCGCCGAGTCACACCGCTAACCCCAAGCAACTGTCCGGCGCGCGCGCGGTCAAACAGCACACCAAGCTTGGCGACATAACGCCGCGGGCCAATTTGTTCCTGCTCCACGACAATGGCCGCCGTAATGCCATCAAGTGTCGAATCGGAAAGGCCGGCCCCGGCGCTGCCATGAGTTTTACGCCATAATGCCGCCCATGCGATCCGCTGTGCTTCTTCCCAGCCCTTTTGTCGCGCTTCAAAGGCGTTTTTGCCGATTACATTGACCGAAACACCCGTAACTTCAAAATCGCCGGCGCTGGCAATCGGCGCGATACCGCGCTTTGGCCCTTCGATTTGCGCAACGACAATTCCGCCGCCAACCAGCGCCAACGGTAGGCCGATTGCTGCAACACGGTACCAATTTCTACGCGAATTTGTCATCGGGGCACCTTTACGCGACATAGACGTGGAATTCCAAGCCTGTTCTCGCTAACGGCGACAAATGGACGCAAAAGATCAAAACCCAGAATCCTACACATACGCCAAGGCGGGTGTTTCCATTGAAACCGGCAATGCACTGGTGCGCGCAATCGCGCCACTGGCAAAAGCAACGCGCCGTGCAGGGGCGGACGCCGACCTTGGCGGTTTTGGCGGGTTCTTCGATTTGAAAGCAGCAGGGTTTAATGACCCATTGCTCGTTGCCGCTAATGATGGTGTCGGAACCAAGCTTAAACTCGCGATCGAATCCGGGCGGCACGATGGCGTCGGCATCGATCTGGTCGCGATGTGCGCGAATGACTTGATTGTTCAAGGCGCAGAACCACTCTTTTTCCTTGATTACTACGCGACCGGTAAGCTCGACAATGATGTTGCAACATCCGTTGTGGCCAGTATTGCAGAAGGCTGCAAGATGGCCGGATGCGCGCTGATTGGCGGCGAGACAGCCGAGATGCCAGGCATGTATGCCGCAGGCGATTATGACCTAGCCGGTTTCTGTGTTGGTGCAGTTGAACGTGACCAAGTCCTGACCGCCGACAAGGTCGTGGCGGGTGACGCGATTTTGGGGCTCGCTTCATCTGGTGTGCATTCAAACGGCTTTTCACTGGTGCGCAGACTGGCAGCCGACAAAGGCTGGAAGTTGGACCGCCCCGCCTTGTTCGATCAGAATGTTATCCTTATTGATGCCTTGATGGCGCCAACGCGAATCTATGTGAAATCGTTGCTGCCTCTCGTGCGTACAGGAAAAATCCATGCGATGGCGCATATTACCGGCGGTGGTTTGCTGGAAAACCTTCCCCGCATTTTGCCTGATGGCCTGCATGCGCACATCGATGCTGATTCATGGCAACAGCCACGCCTAATGGCGTTTTTGCAAGCGCAGGGACATATTGAACCTGAAGAAATGGCGCGCACATTCAATTGCGGTGTTGGGATGGCCGTCGTGGTTGCGCAATCAGATGTTGCGGATGTTACCGCAGCGCTGGAAGCAGCCGGCGAAACGGTTTACAAAATTGGCCATATCGCTGCTGGCGACAAAGGCTGCACCGTTACTGGCTCAGTCGAAACATGGAGTGCGCAATCCGGTTGGATTGCGACCTATGCTGTCTAAACTGCCCTCTCCGTTCGTGCCGAGTATCGTCGATACATTAGGTGAGCACGCACTATGGATCGGCATCTTTACTGGGGTCGATGCAAACGGGAATTGGGTTTTGGGAAGTGACTAAAACTAAGGTAGCCGTGCTCATCTCTGGTGCAGGCACCAACATGGCCGCGTTGTTGTATGCTGCAAAACTTCCCGATTGCCCTTATAAAATTGTTCTGGTTGCCAGCAATAACCCCGAAGCAGAGGGTCTGAATATCGCGGCAGCCGAAGGCGTTCCCACATACGGAAAATCGCATGTCGGGCTGAATCGCGTTGATCACGATTTGATCATCCATGACCAAATCACCCAAGCTGGGGCGACTTACGTTGCGTTGGCGGGATATATGCGAATATTGTCTCGCGATTTTGTCGAAAAATGGGACGGGCGCATGCTCAACATCCACCCCTCCCTTTTGCCCAAATACAAAGGCCTCAACACTCACCAAAGCGCCATAAACGCCAAGGAGTGCGTTGCAGGTTGCAGCGTGCACCTCGTCACTGCTGAACTGGACGACGGCCCGGTGCTCGGCCAGATCGAAGTCACTGTTTTGCCCGGCGACACCGCAGAGTCTCTCGCCGCCCGAGTCAAAATGGCTGAGCATCAATTATACCCCAAAATACTGGCGGAATATGTCGTTCGTGAAACCAATCCGGAATATTTAATATTGCAGGTCCGCAAGCTGGCGCTGGCCCAGCCGGAAGCACATGAAGTCTTGTCCCACGGCATGCCCTGTTTCGGCATCATTGGCGGTAAAAAGTTCGCTTATGTCTCCGTCGACCATCACGGCGACGGCAAAACTGCGCTACTCGTCAAGATCAGCGGTGCGGAAGAACAGGGCATGTTGATCGACAGCGACGGCGAACGATATTATCGCCCTGCATATTTTGGCGATGGTTGGGTCGGTATCAGGCTGGATTTAGGGGACACGGATTGGAACCATGTCGGTGATTGGATCGCCAAAAGCTGGCGCGCGGTCGCGCCGAAGAAACTGGCCAAGCTAATGGATGTAGCAGCAGATTTCTGAGATTACTGGTGGGCGCTAGCAGCACGAGAATGCGGAATATCCACAAAACTCTCGCCGCTCTGCAACCATATTGGTTTTTCGGCGTTCTGGTTTTGAATGTCGGCCACGCAATCAACACTTACCCTTGATCGTTCTGCGGCCGGAACTTCCGCTGCCGCGCCCGTTTTATCTTCAGCAAGGATACAGCGACTAAACCGCCTGTTGGAACTTGCATGGGAGCGCGGCTGGTCGCAGCGTCCAGACCTTGATCCGGATAAAATACTTCGCGCAGGCGCAATTGGACTTAACATAAAAGGTTTCCCTGATTATAGTGAATGGACCGGACGCCTTTGGTCCCTGACTTCGGCTATTGGGGAGGAGGCCAGACTAAATCCGCTAGGCCAGACCATCGCATATGGCCAACTCGTAAGAATGGTTCGCCAAAGGATGAGACTGGAAATCCTTTGGAAACATCATCCGGAAATATTAGAGTTACCCGTCCCTCCTCCAATCATCGTTCTTGGCCACATGCGCGCCGGCACAACGCGGATGCAACGTATGATGGCGAGCGATGACCGGTTTTCGGCCACACGCTTTTGTGACAGCTGGCACCCTGTGCCACCTCGTTGGCTTGACTGGCGTCCCGCAAAGGCTTGGGCAATTTTGAAAGCTATCAGTTTATTAAACCCCCAGTTTTCCAGCATCCATCCGACATCAGCCACCGCTGTCGACGAGGAAATTGGCTGGCTTGGCCTCGGGTTTTCCAGCACGCCATTTGACGCGCAATGGCACATTCCGTCTTTTGTCGCAGCCAACAACAGAAAAGACGCCGCTCCCACTTACCGGCTATTGAAACAGCTTATTCAAACCCATCAATGGCACGAGAAAGGCCAGCCTCGTCCGCGCGTGTTGAAGGTGCCTCAATTCATGGAAGATATCGACGCACTATTGTCGGTGTTTCCGGAAGCCCGGATAGTGCATGTTACGCGGGACCCGCGCGAAGTTGTTGGGTCAACCTGCTCACTTGTTGCCAATCAGCGGCTAATTCAAAGTGACGATGTCGATATGGCCGAACTAGGCCTTGAGTGGCTAACGCGCACCGCCCTGCGTGAGAGAGTCGCAAAGAAGAGGCTCTCGAAACATAAATATCCTGTGGTCGAAGTTGGCTACGACCAAATGGATCGTGATTGGCGCTCTTCGATGCGAGAGGTTTACCGCAGTCTCGGCCTCGGTGTTACCGAAAAAATACTCAATGGCATGAAACGCCGCCATGGCAACCACAGAGCGGGGAGCGACCCGCATTGTTATCGTCTGGAAGATTTCGGCCTAAATGCTGGTATCGTGAGCAGAGCATTTCAGCACGTGGGAGGAAAGACGGATTTATTGTCCGTTAACAGCAGCCCCTCATCAAAAAAGACTGCACCCCTGCTGAGAGGGTGCAGTCATAACATCATGATCTATATGAATTATCCAACAATTTCGTCAGGCTTGAAGAAATAGGCGATTTCAACCGCTGCGTTTTCGTCGCTGTCTGAACCGTGAACGGTATTGGCTTCAATACTTTCGGCCAACTCTTTGCGGATCGTGCCAGGCTCGGCATTTTCAGGGTTGGTTGCACCCATGATGTCGCGATTGCGCTGCATGGCGTTTTCACCTTCAAGCACTTGAACGACCACGGGGCCGCTGATCATGAATTCAACGAGTTCGCCGAAGAAAGGACGCTCTTTGTGCACAGCGTAAAAGCCCTCGGCCTGCTCACGCGACATGTGAATCCGCTTGGAAGCGACGACGCGCAGGCCAGCTTCTTCAAGCATTTTAGTCACGGCGCCTGTCAGGTTGCGGCGGGTTGCGTCAGGTTTGATGATTGAAAAGGTGCGCGTAATCGCCATAAAAAGCTCCTAACTTTAAGGGGGAATTGGGCGCGCCTCTAACGTTGCTTGCTGTTTAGTGCAAGTGTTATGGCCCTTGCATCCATTTGCCGCCGTCCTGTTTCCAGTAACGCCGATCCACACCGACCCCTAGCGTGCGCCACGCGGCGCGTGCGTTGTCGGTCTTGTTCGGCGGAAAGAGATAGAAGACTCGGTCAAAGTCATGTTCGACCATTCTCCAATTCCCATCTGCAATGGCCAGAAACCGCGCACCGTTTGATGCATCGGTTTTATCCGACAGCAATATGGGCTGCAGGGCATCATCGGCTTGGCCTGATCGGGCATGTGCCAAAAAGCTATCTGCCCTCGATGTCCACAGCGCCAACGATATCGCATCCAACTGTGCGCTGTCATCACTCACAATCAGCAAGCGCCCTTTATCGTCCAGTACGCGCTGGGCAATAAAGGGAAGCACTTTTTCAGCAGGATCGCGGGTTAGCTGGTAAAAGTCGACCTGCATGATGAGGCTAATTCAGCCTTCAAAATTGTCGGCGACAAAGCGGTCAAGCAAACGGACACCAAAGCCGGTCGCCCCTTTGTCCCACACGGCACCAGCCTTATCGGCCCAAACCGTACCTGCGATATCCAAATGCGCCCATTTCACACCGTCCTTGATGAAACGGCCAAGGAATTGGGCGGCAGTGATGGAGCCTGCGCCTTTGCCGCCAATGTTCTTCATGTCGGCAATCGGGCTATCGATCATCTTGTCATAAGCCTTGGACAACGGGAAACGCCAAAGCGGGTCGCCCGAAGATTTGCCAGCGGCTGTCAGCTTATCAGCTAGCTCATCACTATTTGAGAAGAGCCCAGCATATTCACTGCCCAGCGATACGATGATCGCGCCGGTAAGTGTTGCCAAATCGACGATATACTCTGGATTGAACTTCTCCTGTACCCAGTGCAGCGCATCGCAAAGCACCAGACGTCCTTCTGCGTCAGTGTTCAGAACCTCGATGGTTTGCCCCGACATGGACGTTACAACATCGCCTGGTCGCTGCGCATTGCCATCGGGCATGTTCTCCACAAGGCCGCATACGCCAACCACATAAGCCTTTGCTTTGCGTCCCGCCAATGCCTTCATGGCACCAGCAACGGCACCAGCACCTCCCATGTCCCACTTCATATCTTCCATACCAGCAGCGGGCTTGATAGAAATGCCGCCAGTGTCAAAGGTCACACCTTTGCCAACCAACGCAACTGGCCGCTCGTGGGTGCCGCCTGTGCCGTCCCACTTCATCACCAACAGGCGTGCCGGTCGACGCGAACCCTGCGCAACGCCGAGCAATGCGCCCATGCCAAGCGCTGCCATATCCTTGTCGTCAAGCACACTGATTTCTACGCCCAGTTCTTTTAAATGCTGACAGCGCTCAACAAAGCTTTCGGGATAAATGACGTTGGCCGGTTCTGTTACCAGTTCCTTGGTCAGGGCAACGCCGTCTGCAACAGCCTGATAGTTCACCCAATGGCCGCCCGCATCGGCGGGGGCAGCAACTATGGTCAGCGCTTCGACGGTTGGCTTGGAGGTCTCAGGCAATTTGGTCCGGTATTTGTCCATCCGCCAGTTGCGCAAAGTGGCCCCATAAGCGACCTCGGCGGCGTGTTGTGCAGTCAAGTTCGCAGCATGAACGGCAATATGTTTTGCGCCGGACGTCTGGACCTTCGCGATGATGTCACCGCCTGCTTTCTGGTAGTCAGCGGTGTCCCCTTCGGCAACGCCAAGCAGTACAATCCGCACGAGCTTGCCACCCTCTTCGTTAATCAACAGGAAGTTCTGTCCAGCGGAGCCGTCAAAACGCGCAAGCTTGGCGGTCGCGTGTATGATGTCAGCTTTTTCCAAAGGAAAGTGGAAATCAGCAAATGTGCTTTTGGTGACGATAAATGCGAGCACATCGGCATCTTGGGGGCGTGCATCGGTAAAGTTGATCTTCATGGAATTAAACAGCCTTTCCGCTGGGTGTCGTCTTTGACAGTTCTATAGGCCTAATAAAGCTTCTCGTTAAAGCAAAAGATGGCCCAATGTGGCCATCGGTTAACCGCAAATACAGCGATACGCGGCAACATGGGTGGACCCACGGCAATAGCGGCTATAAAGGGCGTATCGGTTTTTATGAATATCCACGGCCCCCGCCCTTTCTTCGTTCGCATTATGCTCATGCCAATATTGCTTGGGTGCGCATCGATGTCGACCATTGCCCTGGCCCAAACCGGGGCTCCGGTTGCGGCTGACGAACAGGCCAGTGACCAGATCGGGTTTTCCGCAGCGGTCGTCGAATATGATTCCAACACAGAAATCGTCACAGCAAAAGGCGACGTCATAGCCAATCGCGAGGGCTATTTCGTGCGTGCCGATACGATTGTGTGGAACCGCAATAGTGGCGAGGTTGTCGCCGAGGGAAACATCCGTGCCATAGGACCAGACGGTGACGTTGCTTATGGTGACAGGATTGAACTGACTGACGCGCTGAAAGACGGCGTCATCAATAATATGTTGGTTGTGCTGGCTGACGAAAGTCGGTTGGCCGCCAATCGCGGGTCACGCAAAGACGGTGTCTACACCCTTGATTATGCAGCCTATACGGCATGCAAGGTAGAAACTGCAGATGGCTGCCCCAAAAAGCCGAGCTGGGAAGTCAAGGCCGTTAAGGTCGTCTATGATCCTGCAAAAAAGCGCGTCGTTTATGAAGGTGCGCGAATTGAGCTTTTCGGTTTGCCAGTTATCCCGTTGCCCTTTTTATCGCATCCCGTGGATGCTGAGGCGGGCAGCGGCTTTCTTGTCCCAAGCATCGGCTTTTCTCGCAACAATGGCGTGGAACTTGAACAGGCTTACTATTGGCGGATGGCGCAGAACCGGGATCTGACCGCCGCCATAACTGCTTTTTCAAACGCAGCCCCTTTGGGACGGGTCAATTTCAGGTCGCTTGAGAAAAAAGGCGCCATCGATATCACTGCCTATGGCACCTACAGTAATCGTATTAGCACGAGTGGCGCTAAAATTCCCGTCGGTGCAAACGTGTTTCGTGGATATCTGGAAGGCGCTGGGAAATTTCAGTTTGATCCTTATTGGTCCGTTTCGGCCTCAGGCCGCTACGCATCAGACCGTACATTCCTGCGCCGGTATGACATTAGTCGCGACGACAGGCTGCGTTCGACCTTTTCTGCTGAGCGTATTGATAATAATAGCTATTTTTCGCTGGCCGGTTGGGCGGTGCAAACGCTACGGACGGGGGATCGGCAGGGTCTGGCACCCATCGCTCTACCGGAAATCGATTATCGCCGTCGCATGGAGGCGCCCGTGATTGGGGGCACAATCCAGCTTCAAGCGAACAGCTTGGCGATTGGCCGTACAGAAGGTCAGGACACCCAGCGCGCGTTTGCCGCCGCCAAATGGGACCTGCGCAAAATTACGGGACTGGGTCAGGAAGTGACCTTCACGATGCTGGCGCGCGGCGACCTGTATCACAGTGACGAAAATGCAAGCACGCTGACTGATATTTACCGGGGTGATTCAGGTTGGCAGCACCGTGCCATTTTCGCCGCGGCGGCCGATGTGAAATGGCCGTTTGTGGGCCAAGCCTTTGGCGGCACGCAGATTTTTACTCCAAGAGTGCAAGTGGTGGCTGCACCCTCAATATCCAATCTTAAAATTCCGAATGAAGATTCACGTGCCGTTGATTTGGAGGACAGCAATCTGTTCGCCCTAAACCGTTTCCCCGGTTACGACAGGTTTGAAGATGACTATCGTATCACTTACGGCTTTGACTGGTCTCTGCGAAAGTCGGATTTCACGGCCGATATAAATTTGGGCCAAAGTTACCGCCTGTCGAACCGCGCGTCGATTTTCCCGGATGGTACAGGGCTTTCCGACAAGGCCTCCGATTTTGTTGGCCGGACCGAATTTCGTTTTAAAAACATTGTAAATCTGACTCACCGGTTCCGATTGGACAAGGATAATCTCGCCATCCGCCGTAACGAAATTGACGCGACTATCGGCTCAAAGGGCACATATTTGCAGGCCGGATATCTCAAGTTAAACCGCAACATTGGCCCCACGGTCGAAGATTTGGCAGACCGTGAGGAAATTCGTCTCGCAGGCCGCGTTCGCGTTGCGCAATACTGGTCAGTATTTGGTTCGACAATTGTTGACCTTACAAACACCAAAGAGGACCCGACGAGCCTGTCGGATGGCTTTGACCCCATTCGTCACAGGCTTGGTGTGTCATATGACGACGACTGTTTATCGTTAAGTCTATCGTGGCGACGGGACTATCAGCCCGTAGGCGATTCGCAACGGGGCAACAGCTTCCTGTTCCGTCTGGCGTTTCGCAATCTGGGTGTGTAAGGCAACAATAATTAATTTCCGGACGGGCAAAATGTCGCTCATCTGCTGTTCAGCAGCGAATGGCTAACTGGCTGCCCAAGCCGATTGTATACTGGATAATCATCGATGAAATTACTCAAGCGTTTGTCCCTTGCTGCCGTGCTTGTTTCCGCCACGGCACTGACACCGCTGATTGCCCAAACTGTCACCGATAACGTGGCACCAGAGGCCAGTCTCGCCATACCGGACGGACAACAGCTGTTCGGCAAAAATGATCCTAATGTGCGGCGCGCAACGGCACAGGTGAACGGCGAGATCATCACCGGAACCGACATTGATCATCGTCTCGCGCTGATCGTCGCGGCCAATGACAACAAATTGCCGCCTGAAGAGTTGGCCCGGTTTCGCGCGCAGATCCTTACCAATTTGATCGACGAAACGTTGCAGATACAAGAAGCAAAGGCCAATGAGATTGAAGTGACCGACGCTGAGGTGAATCAATATTTCGACCGCGTTGCTCAACAGAATTTCAACCGCCCGGCAAGCGAAGTGGAAAAATATCTGGTTTCGATCGGCGCATCGGTTGCAACGTTGAAGCGCCAGATTAAGGGCGAATTATCATGGAGCCGGTTGCTTTCCCGCAATGTGCGTCCATCGGCGAATGTCAGCGACGATGAGGTCAATGCCATTATCGAACGTATCAAGGCAACGAAGGGAACGACCGAATATCGACTTGGCGAAATTTATTTGTCAGCTACGCCTGAAACACTGCCGGCGGTCACGGAGAATGCGAAAAAAATCATCGATCAGCTTCGCCAAGGCGGCAATTTCGTTGCCTATGCTCGGCAATTTTCGGAAGCTTCGACGGCATCGGTTGGTGGCGATCTTGGCTGGCTGACGCTTGGGCAATTACCGCAATCGCTGGCAACTGCAGCAGCCGGTATGAATGCGAACGAGGTTCAGGCAGTTGCATCCCCCGGTGGGATTTCGATCCTCCTCATGATCGACAAGCGCCAAGTTGCGACTTCCGATCCGCGTGACTCGGTGCTGAGCCTGAAGCAAATTGCAATCACTTTTCCCAAGGGGACTACCGAGGCCCAGGTAACGCCCTTGGTAAGGAGATTTAGCGAAGAAACGCAGATGATAACGGGTTGCGGCGCAGCAGATGAAATGGCGCGCAAACTGGGTGCTGATGTCGTCAACCGCGACGGTATCAAAATCCGGGACCTGCCTGCACCGTTACAGCAAGTGATGTTGGACTTGCAGATCGGTCAATCCACACCGCCTTATGGATCCTTGGAGGACGGCGTTCGCGTATTCGTTCTGTGCGGACGTGATGCCCCTCAAGAGGCTGCGTCGGAGAGCTTTGACGAAATCATGTCGCGGTTGGAAGAAGAACGGGTTAACAAACGCGCTCGGATATATCTGCGCGATTTGCGCCGCGACGCTGTCATCGAATATAACTGATGCGGCCCGGCCGACTGGAACTGCCACTGGCCGTTTCGGTCGGTGACCCGGCTGGTATCGGGCCTGAAATCATTGGTAAAGCATGGGAAGCGCGTCGTTCTGCGAGATTGGCGCCCTTCTTTGCTATTGGCGACATCGCAAGCTTTGCGCCGCATTGGAATGGACCGGTTATCCGTATCGACGACCCAGCGGATACATTGGAGCATTTTGACAATGCCTTGCCGGTCATTCATCTGCACAACTGCATTTCGGTTGTTCCTGGAAGGCCCGATCTCGACGGTGCGCATTGCGCTTTTCAGGCACTCGAAATGGCAGTTGGCTTCGCCCGTGCGGGCAGTACTGCAGCGCTTGTCACCGGCCCGGTTTCCAAATCACAGCTGTATGCCGTTGGCTTCACCCATCCGGGCCAAACAGAGTTTATTGCCGAACGCTGCGGTATTGCAAAAAACAACGCGGTCATGATGCTCGCTGGTCCCGATTTGCGCGTGGTACCCATGACAACGCATATCCCGCTAGCCGAGGTAGCGGGGAAGCTTGACGGCAGGCTTATACGTCAGCGCTTGCGCGCAACCGCCAAGGGCCTTCAACGGAATTTCGGCATTATGAATCCTCGGCTCGCTGTTGCCGGCTTCAACCCACATGCTGGCGAAGCTGGCAATATGGGTCGCGAAGAGCTGGACATATTTGAGCCTGCCATTGAGCAGATCAAAGCAGAAGGGTTTAATGTTATTGGCCCCTTGCCCGCCGACACCATGTTCCACGCCGAAGCGCGCGCCCATTATGATGCCGCTTTATGCGCCTATCATGATCAGGCGCTTATTCCGTTGAAGACAATCTATTTTCATGAAGCCGTGAATATTACACTTGGCTTGCCAGTTGTCCGGACGTCTCCTGACCACGGAACGGCGTTTGGAATTGCGGGTGAAAACAAGGCACTGCCATATTCTATGATTGCAGCAATAAAAATGGCGGAATCCGCCGCTCTACATCGGCTCGCTGCGGCTGACTGCGGCTAATGCCGGCATCCTTGCCTCCACTTCGGGAAGTTATTGCCCGCCACGGTCTATCCGCCAGTAAGGCTCTGGGACAAAACTTTCTTTTTGACGAGAAGCTGCTCGACCGCATTGCTGCCATACCGGGCCCTTTAGCCGGTGAGCAGGTGTACGAGGTAGGGCCGGGCCCGGGCGGTCTGACCAGAGCATTATTGCGTGCAGGGGCGAATGTACTCGCCGTGGAGCGTGACCACCGCTGTCTACCAGCCTTGGCGGAACTCGCAGAGGCATTTCCCGGTCAGTTACGCCTTATTGAAGGTGACGCGCTGAAAATCGATCCTTTCGTAGAGATTGGCGCGCCGTTTCACATCGTATCCAATTTACCGTATAATGTCGGCACGGCACTTGCCGTTGGCTGGCTCGGTGGCAATGAATGGCCTCCAGCTTGGAAAAGTCTGACGCTGATGTTCCAGCGCGAGGTTGCCGACAGGATCGTTTCATCGGCGGGCACTGGCGCGTTTGGTCGCCTAGCGATTTTGGCACAATGGAGATCGAACGCATCAATTGCCATGCCGGTTCATCGGTCAGCATTCACGCCGCCGCCCAAGGTTATGTCCGCCGTAGTGCATATCACGCCAAAAGAGGCGGCGCGTGGGGTCAAAATGTCGGTTTTGGAAAATCTGACTGCTGCCGCATTTGGTCAAAGGCGCAAGATGCTCCGGCAAAGCCTGAAGGGAGTTCCTGGTGCTTTGGAAGCGCTACATAAAACTGGCATAGCCGAAGACCGGCGGCCCGAAACCGTTAGTATAACCGAATGGTGCGCGCTCGCCCGGGAAGTCGGATAGCGTACACGCCGGGGGTGGCCCTTTCGATCAACCAAAGCTAAAGCATGCGTCATGCAAATGGTAACAGCCAGCGAACGACAGGTTCTAGATACTATCGAGCATCAAAAGATGCTTGATCAAGTTCAGGCGTGGGCGGCGGTTAATAGCGGATCGGCAAATCTCGACGGCTTGGCGACGACGGCAGCCATGTTGGCCGAGGCCTTCTCGGTTCTGCCGGGCGACATTGCTTTTGCTGATCCCGAAGCAGTGGACCGCGTACTCACAGATGGATCAGTTCAAACGGTAACTCACGGCCGACATTTGTTGATTACAGTCCGTCCGGAATCATCCAGGCAATTGCTGTTTACCGGTCATATGGACACGGTTTTTCCGGTTGATCACGCGTTTCAGCGATTGCAGTGGATGGATGACGGGACACTCAATGGCCCGGGCGTTGCCGACATGAAAGGCGGTATTGCCGTGATGCTAGCGGCGTTGCAAGCTGCCGAACAGGCTGGCAAGCTTGAAGGCACTGGATACCAGATCCTTATCAACAGCGACGAAGAGGTAGGGTCCCCATCGTCGGCAAAATTGATTGCGCAACTTGCCCAGGACAAACTCGCGGCATTGACGTACGAACCGGCCCTTCCCGATGGCACGCTCGCCGGCGAGCGCGGCGGAAGCGGCAACTTTTCGATCATTCTTTCGGGCAAATCAGCCCATGCTGGCCGAAATCCGGACGACGGGCGCAATGCCGTGCTTGCTGCGGCAGACCTCGCACTTAGGCTGAAGCGCCTTTCGCGCGAGGGGCTGTCGGTCAATCCAGCCAGGATTGAAGGTGGCGGTCCCAACAATGTGGTGCCCGATCACGCAATATTGCGGGTGAACTTCCGGCCGCGCACACCCGCCATCGTGACACAGACTGAAAATGACTTGCGCAGGATCGTCGCCGATGTTGAGCGGGAACATGATGTGCGCGCGCATCTCCATGGCAGTTTTGGTCGGCCACCTAAACCTATAGACAGCGAGACTGCAAAGCTTTTTGAGTTGGTCAAACAATGCGGTTCCGATCTTGGCCTATCGATCGCATGGCGCTCCAGTGGTGGCGTGTGTGATGGTAATAACATCGCAGCCTGCGGTGTGCCGGTCGTCGACACCATGGGGGTTCGCGGCGGAAATATTCACAGTTCCGATGAATATCTCATCGTTGAAAGCTTGGTCGAACGCGCGGAGTTGTCAGCGCTGACCATTATGCGTTTATCAGAAAAAGGGGCCTTATGACCTTTGTAATCCGTCCGGCCAATATGGACGATCTGCAACCGATATATGAAATGGCCAAACGGACTGGCGGCGGCTTTACCAACCTTCCGCCCGATAAAAAGGCCCTCTCGGCGAAATTGGAACGATCGGCTGCTGGCTTTGACCGAGCCGGTGACGAAGTTGCTGACGATCTTTATGTTTTCGTTCTGCAGAATAGCCTTACGGGTGAAGTGCGCGGCACCTGCCAGATTTTTGGCAAAGTGGGACAAAGATGGCCGTTCTACAGCTACCGCATTGGCGCGTTGACGCAGCATAGTGTCGAACTGGAACGCACGTTCCGCGCTGACATTCTAAACCTGTCGACGGATTTGGAGGGCACGACCGAAGTCGGTGGCCTTTTCCTGCATCCTGGCGAGCGCGCGGGCGGGCTTGGTATGCTCATTGCGCGAAGCCGTTATTTGTTTATCCGCAACCACCGCCAAAGGTTCGCAGACAGAACCATTGCGGAACTCCGGGGCGTGATTGATGAAGCCGGCGGATCTCCTTTCTGGGACGGCGTTGCCGGTCGCTTTTTCGGAATGAGCTTTCAGGAAGCTGACGAGTTCAACGCAAAATTTGGCAACCAGTTCATCGCCGACCTCATGCCGAAACATCCAGTGTATATCGCCATGCTTCAAGAAAGCGCAAAAACAGTCATCGGCGTGCCCCATCCATCTGGCCGGGCCGCGATGAGGATGCTGGAGAATGAAGGTTTTGCTTGGGAAAACTATATCGATATCTTCGACGGCGGGCCAACCATGACAGCGCGTACCGACCAAATTCGCAGTATCCGCGAAGCAAAGGATGCAATCGTTCAAGAAGTCAGCGAATCTGTTGGTGAGCATAAAGCGGGCGAGAAGAAGCTGATTACACTTGGCCGTCTTCATGCATTTAAAGCTGCTTATGGCTGGATCGAAGAACGGGACGACAATGTAGTTATAGACGCAGAGAGTGCACGGGCACTCGATATTTCGGCAGGCGATCAAATTACCTATGTGGAGCGGTCCTAGCCATGGCGTTGGTCGAAATCAATTTTGACGGCATCATCGGGCCAAGTCATAATTATGCTGGCTTAAGTCTCGGCAATTTGGCGTCATCAGATAACGCAGGCGCACCTTCTTATCCCCGAGCCGCCGCGTTGCAAGGTATCGAAAAGATGCGTGCAAACCTGCGGCTTGGTCTGGTTCAGGGCTTTTTCATGCCGCTCGATCGCCCGAACCAGAGCTGGCTGACCGGGCTTTCTACCGACATGCAGTCGGCCGAGCCGCATATCCGCGCGGCTGCCTTTTCTGCCTCTGCCATGTGGGCCGCTAACGCAGCAACTGTCTCCCCAGCACCGGATACACTAGATGGCAAATGCCACTTGTCAGCCGCCAACCTCATCACGATGGCGCACCGTAGCCATGAATGGCCCGGAACCCTCGCCCAGTTGAGGCTGGCCTTTGCTGACAAACGGCACTTTGAAGTGCACAGTCCTGTGCCTCCGCCTTTTGGCGACGAAGGTGCGGCCAACTTTATGCGATTGTGTCCGTCACATGGGGACGCAGGTATCGAAATATTTGTTTATGGCAAAGCGGGCGGTCCTTTCCCCGCGCGCCAGCATATCGAGGCGTCAAAAGCGGTCGCGCGTGCACATCGGCTTGACCCGGCCAGAACATTATTTGTGCAGCAATCCGAAACTGCCATTGCAGCCGGCGCGTTCCACAACGATGTCGTCGCAGTAGCCAACGAGCGCGTCCTTTTCATCCACGAACAGGCATTCGAGCACCCCGAGCGAACATATGCCGATATCAAGCGGCTCTTGCCAGAGGCGAATATTGTTATAGTCCCTGCCGACAAAGTAAGCCTTGCCGATGCAATTCAAAGCTATCTGTTCAATGCACAGTTGGTCACCCTGCCCGACGGTGGCGGCATGGCCTTGATCTTGCCGAGCGAAGCTCAGGAAAATTTGAGGGTGTGGGATTGGTTGACGAAAATGGTGGCGGGCAACGGCGCGATCCGCAAACTGGTACCGGTGGATGTCCGCCAATCGATGGCAAACGGCGGCGGTCCCGCTTGTCTGCGTCTCCGGGTTGTAGCCAACCCTTTAACAGTCGATCCCCGATTCATTGCCAATGAAGCCAAACTGGATCGGATAGCCAGCGTGGTTTCGGCATGTTGGCCGGAGACCATTTCGCCCGACCAGTTAGGTGACGCCGCTTTAGCTGACCAGGTACAGATGGCGCGGTTGGCGCTGCTGAATGCCTGTGAACTCACGATGCTCGCATGACTGTCGGAATTATTTACAAACCTGGGCTTCGTTAACTACGAAGTACCGCACAAATGCTGACTTGGCACGGGCATTGCTGCGTTTAAAATTAACTATGAAAAAGATCCTGCGCCTATTCACAATCAAGACCAAGTTGGAAGTCTTTATGATAACCTATGCGCTTGGGTTGGGCGCCGTAAAACGCGGGCAGGAATATATGATCCAATATCCAGGCACCATCGGCAAAGTCTTTTTCGTGCTATGTATTGGCGCAGTGTTCATTGCAGCAGCAAAAATGCTTGAAGCTGTCGAACTGGATAAGGCGTTCGGCCAAGACTGAGGTCTTAACCAGAAATTCAACGATCACCAAATGTAGGGAAAGTAGGGAGTTTCTGTTGCCCGGCACTCCCCAAGCCGCTGTAACCTTTCTGTTGCCCGGCCGGTCCGGCCGCGTTCTTTTAGTGTAAATTCAGACCGTGAGGCCCAAAATTACGCTGCGAGAGCAAGTGCTGAGTTATCGTTTGCACCTATTGGTTATGAACCATTTCACGGCTTATTCATGCCGGGCGAAAACAATGCTTTTCAACGCACGTCGATCCTAGTTCAGCCCCTCCAAGACCTCTGGTAAACAGAGATTTTGGTGGAGCTGCCGGGTACCGCCCCCGGGTCCGCTGCATCTATTGCACATCGCAATTTATCACCATAGCCGGGCGAACCCGGCACCGACCTATATAGTCGCTTTTTCGTGAATGGGAAGTGAAGGTGGTTAAAGCCCCTGCATATTTCGGCTTTCCGCCGGAATATGGACGAGCAATCCGTCGAGTTCGGGCGTCAAACTGATTTGGCATGACAAACGGCTCGTGCGCCGTGCGCCGCTGGCGAGGTCAAGCATGTCCTCCTCATCCTCAACCGCGCGGGGGAGTTTCTCAAACCAATCCTTATCAATGATCACATGGCAGGTTGAACACGCCATTTGGCCTTCGCAGGTGCCTTCCAATGGCTGCCCAGCGGCTTGCGCGGTGTCGAGCAGGCTCTGGCCTTCGGTAGCTTCCACCTCCTGCGATTCGCCCTCGGCATTGATGAATGTGACTTTGATCATAACATCGCCTCTGCTGCCCGGTTGATTGCCTCTGCCGCAATATCAATCTCTTCAGCCGTCGTATAGCGCCCAAAGCCCAAACGGATGGATGATTTTGCTTGTGCATCAGTTAGGCCAATGGCGCGTAGCACATGACTTGGCCGCCCAGAACCACTCGCACAGGCACTCCCGGCGGAAAAGGCAATGTTTCGGCATTCGGAGATCAGCCGCGCAGCATCCAGTCCTTCGCGACGGATGTTCAGGTTCCCCTTGTAGCGCGCAGTAGTCGGGCCATTGATGGTCCAATTGGCAAGTGCAGCCGTAGCGCGATCCCAAAGGACGGCAACATTAGCCGCGTCTATTTCCATCCGGTCTGCAGCCAGCTTTGCCGCAGCGCCAAACCCGGCGCATAGAGCGGGAGAAAGCGTTCCAGAGCGCATGCCCTGTTCCTGTCCCCCGCCAAGAATTTGTGGTAAGAGCTGCACGCCATCGCGCACCCACAGGGCCCCGATGCCTTTTGGCCCATGGATTTTATGAGCCGAGATCGCGATCAAGTCGGGGCCATCCGGAATGGGCATGCGCCCATAAGCTTGCACGGCGTCACATAAGAACAACCCGCCTTGCGCGTGAGTCGCGGCGGCGAGTTCAGCAACGGGTTGGATGGTACCGATCTCGTTGTTCACGAGCATGACAGCCAATAATTCCTCCCCAGTATAGCGAGGGACACCAAGCAACCCGTGGTTGAGGGGATTTGCAGCAATAGGCGGCGGTTGGTCTCCTTCACCCTCCGTCACGCGTGTGGCGTGCCACCTTCCCTTTCCGGGGAGGCTTTGGAGAGTGCTTTCGTCGTTTACCGCGAGCAGCTGACCATGCAGTGCATGAACGCAGTCCAAGACCGCTGCATGCTCGGTCGAAGCCGCGATAACCGGCAAGCCACACCCAAAAATCGCCAGATTTATCGCCTCAGTAGCGCCGGAGGTGAAGATAACCCGTCCGCCCGGTGGCAACAACGCTGCAACTTGGTCGCGCGCAAACTCAACCGCCGCAGCCGCCGCCCTGCCCGCGGCATGGGCGCTATGTGGGTTAGCAAAGCCATTCTTCAGCCAGGGTTCCATCGCCGCAAAAGCTTCGGGAGCAAGCGGCGTCGTGGACTGGTAATCGAGGTATATCATGCGGCTTTTGCGCGCGTGGCGATGCTGCGCCAGACTTCAAGAAACCGCATGATGTCACTTTCAACGGTGTCGGGACCAAAGCTCACACGGATTACTTCAGAGGCGGATTTCTTGTCCCACCCCATCGCACTCAGGACATGGCTGGTCTTGAGCGTTCCGGACGAGCAAGCGCTGCCAGCAGATACCGCAATCCCCGCCATGTCGAAATTGATAAGCTGGCTCGATGCCGCAACGCCTGGCATGCGGTAGCTGCCAATGGTTGCCAGTCGGTTGCTTTTCGCCGCTACAACTTCTCCGCCGGAGTCGACCAAAGCGTCTTCCAGCATTTTGCGCAGACGAGCCGCGTTTTCCATCCATGAGAAGCCCGCCTCGAGTGCCGCCGCAAACCCAATCGTCGCGGGCAAATTCTCTGTGCCGCGCCGATAGCCCTGTTCCTGCCCGCCGGTGGGTGACAACAGTCCGAGATTGCGCACGAGCAACGCACCCATGCCCGGTGGCCCGCCCAATTTGTGCGCCGATACTGCGATCATGTCCGCATCGGGTAGCTGCAACTTTCCTGCGCTTTGCGAGCAATCTGCGAACAATATACCACCAACCTCGCGCACGGCCTTGGCGATGTCCTCCATCGTTTGAATGACGCCGGTTTCGTTGTTCACCGATTGAACAGCAAATCTACAATTGCCGGTAATTGTATTTATGTCGACATACCCGTCGCCTGTTACAGGCGCGCGGCTTGGCCCCGCCACAGCAAGTACGGCATCATGCTCAACCGAACTCGCCACCGCCGCCGTGCTCCGAAGCCCAAGTGCTATCGCCTCGCTGGCGCCGCTCGTAAGGATAACCTCTCCATCCCAGTTCAGCGCCAATGCAATGCGACTGCGTGCATCCTCAAGCGCAAAGCGAGCGGCCCTGCCCTCTTGATGCGGCGAGGACGGGTTGGCCCAGCGCAGCATCGCGTCGGCCATCGCTTCACGGGCAGCAGGAATGATCGGCGTCGTGGCAGCGTGATCGAGATATATGCGTTTTTGGTTGGGCATAGGTTCCATGACAGTTGCGAAAATCGTCGTTCCCCCTATATAGCGCTTCCAATTCCTGCAAAGCCTGAACCGTCGGGCAAAGCTCGGCACTATTTCTGAGAATCGAACAATCATATGCCCGCCATTGCCATTCCCGGTCCAGAAGGCCGCCTTGAAGCCCGCTTTTCGCCGCCACCACGTCCACGGGCGCCGATTGCGATGATCCTGCATCCACATCCACAGGCCGGTGGGACAATGAACGATCGGATCACGCAGCAGCTTTACAAAACTTTTGTTGCGCGCGGATTTGGCGTGTTGCGCTTCAACTTTCGCGGCGTCGGCCGAAGCGAAGGTGAATTCGACAATGGCATTGGTGAACTGTCCGATGCAGCGTCAGCCCTCGATTGGGTGCAAAGCTTTCACCCAGAAGCATCAACAACGTGGATCGCTGGTTTCAGCTTTGGTGCGTGGATTGGTATGCAGCTTTTGATGCGTCGCCCTGAAATCCGCGGATTTATCTCTGTTGCCCCGCCTGCGAATATGTATGATTTCAGCTTCCTGGCGCCCTGCCCTTCGTCGGGTATCATCATTCAGGGTGTGAATGACGAAGTCGTGAATCCCAATGCGGTACAGAAGCTTGTCGATAAACTGCGCACACAGCGGCACATCACCATTCACCATGACGAAATCCCCCGCGCCAACCATTTCTTTGAAAATGAGATGGATATGTTGATGGCGTCAGTGAACGGCTATCTCGATTTCCGGTTGGATCCTAATTCACCAATTAAGTGATTTTTTACGCAGAGGCACCTAGTTTGCAAACGCAACTCACTGCGTACCTCTGGGTGAATTATTCAGGGTTGTTCGGCGGCGCCAGTCACCAGTGACTGCCCTTTCTCATCGGGCACCACCCAAATCGCTACATTGGCAAATATCACCAAAGCGGCAGCAACCATCAGCCACATTTGCTGGTTAGCTCCATCCCGCTTCCAGCGCTTCCATGCACCGTACAGCAACAGGAAGGCAGAAAGCATCGCGATAGACAATATGGCGTTGAGCATGCCCACTCCATAAAGACGGTGGATAAGCCACGCAATCACGTAAATTCGGCATGGCCTTTTGCCGCGCGGTCCCATAGGGGAAACGTAGTCCGACTCATGCTGCTACAGGATGTGCCATGCGTATCGCTATCGCTTCAGATCATGCCGCCCTTGCGCTGAAATCAGCGCTGGCCGAATATCTGCATGCTTCCGGGCATGACGTCGCTGACCTTGGCCCGCATGATGAAAGCTCGGTCGACTATCCCGATTATGGATTTAGGCTGGCTGCAGCGATAGCCGACGGGTCCGCTGATCGCGGCATAGCCTTGTGCGGATCAGGCATAGGTATTTCGATCGCCGTGAACCGCAACCCGGCGGCGCGCGCTGCTCTTGTATCTGAACCTCTGTCGGCGCGGCTTGCCCGCGAACATAATGACGCCAATGTCATCGCAATGGGCGCGCGCCTCATTGGGATCGAAATGGCGAAAGCCTGTATTGACGCATTTCTCTCAACCGACTTTGGTGGCGACCGGCACCAGCGCCGCGTTGACAAATTATCCAACCCATTCACGACCAAGGAACCAGCATGAACACGCGCCCAGCACACGATATATCCGATGTTCAGCCCGACGGTTTCTTCACGCGGGGTTTGGCCGAAACCGATGCCGAAGTGTTCGCTGGCCTCGCGCATGAATTGGACCGCGAACAAAACCAGATTGAGCTGATCGCGTCCGAAAACATCGTATCGAAAGCTGTGCTTGAGGCGCAAGGTTCGGTGTTCACCAACAAATATGCAGAAGGGTACCCAGGCAAGCGTTATTATCAGGGCTGCGCCCCGTCCGACGAAGTCGAAACGCTTGCGATCGAACGGGCGAAAAAGCTGTTCAACGCTGGATTTGCTAACGTACAGCCGCATTCGGGTGCCCAAGCCAATGGCGCTGTCATGCTCGCTTTGGTCAAACCGGGCGAGACCATTTTGGGCATGAGCCTGGATGCCGGCGGTCACCTCACGCACGGTGCAAAGGCGGCGATGTCAGGTAAATGGTTCAATGCTGTACAATTCGGTGTACACCCGGAAACGCATCTGATCGATTTTGACGAGGTCGAGCGTTTGGCCCGGGAACATCGGCCAAAGATCATTATTGCTGGCGGTTCTGCCTACCCACGCATCATTGATTTCGCCCGCTTCCGTGCGATTGCCGACGAAGTTGGAGCCATCTTCCATGTCGACATGGCGCACTTCGCTGGCCTCGTGGCTGGCGGTGTTCACCCTAACCCACTTGAGCATGCACATGTTGTTACCAATACCACCCATAAAACGCTCCGCGGGCCACGTGGCGGTATGATTATGACCAACGATGAGGCAATCGCCAAGAAGATCAACTCTGCGGTGTTTCCTGGCCTCCAGGGTGGTCCATTGATGCATGTTATCGCTGCCAAGGCAGTAGCATTTGGCGAAGCGCTTCGACCCGATTTCAAAACCTATGCCGCAGCGACAATCGCAAACGCCAAGGTACTGGCAGCAACGCTTCATGAGCGTGGCGCCAACCTCGTTTCGGGCGGCACTGACACGCACTTGGCGCTGGTTGACCTCACACCACTTGGTATCACCGGACGCGATGCCGACGAAGCCTTGGAGCGGGCGGCAATCACGTGCAATAAAAATGGCATTCCCAATGATCCGCTGCCGCCAGTGAAGACAAGCGGCATTCGCGTTGGTTCGCCTGCCGGAACAACGCGCGGCTTTGGCCCGGCGGAATTCCGCGAGATTGGTCATATGATCTCTGATGTCCTTGAAGGCTTGCGTAGAAAGGGTGAGCAGGGCGATCCAGCGATCGAGGCCGAGGTCCGGTTGCGTGTCCGCGAATTGTGCAGCCGCTTCCCAATCTACCCATCTTGAATTATATAGGTGACTTACCCATCTAATACACAGAAGGGAAATGACCATGGGATTTTGTAACGAGTGTAATGCGGCATATGGAGAGGGCGCCAAGTTCTGCCCCAATTGCGGTGCTAAAACGCCGGAACAGCTTGCGGCTGAAAGCATCCCCAACCAAGCACGGCATTATGTCGGTGAGGCGGCTGATGAGCTTTGGGGCGCGACAAAGGATGCGTTCCATACTGGCAAGCATCTGGCCGATCAGGATACGGTGAAAAAAGTTGCCGGCGGCGCCGCGATTGGCGCAGCTGCCGGTATCATTGCACCGATTGGACTGGCCACTGGTGCCTTGATTGGCGCAGGTATCGTCGCCTACCGGCATGTGAACAAGAAAAAGAACCAGGAAAAATAATTGCGCTGCCCATTTTGCGGACATGACGATAGCCAGGTCAAGGACAGCCGTCCCACCGAAGACAACAGCGCGATCCGCAGGCGGCGGCAGTGCGAGGGTTGCGGCGGGCGCTTCACGACGTTCGAGCGAATTCAATTACGTGAGATCTTGGTCATCAAGACCGAAGGCAAGCGCGAGCCGTTCGACAGGGAGAAGTTGGAACGTTCTCTGTCCGTAGCATGCCGCAAACGACCGGTCGATTATACGCAGATTGAGAAGCTTGCGTCGGCGATTCAGCGGCAACTTGAAACTCTGGGTGAAAGTGAAATCGAGACCAAACGGATTGGTGAATTCGTGATGGATGGGCTCAAGGCGCTGGACAGCGTCGCCTATATTCGATTTGCGTCGGTGTATAAGGATTTTAGCGAAGCCAAGGACTTTGAGGATTTCGCCGGGAGCGTGGTTGAAGCGGCGCAGAAATGAGTTCGTCGCCAATTATCATTCTCGTCCGCCCCCAACTCGGCCAAAACATCGGCAAGGCAGCGCGCGCCATGTTAAATTTTGGATTAACCGAATTGCGACTGGTTGCTCCACGCGATGGCTGGCCTAACCCCGACGCGGGACCTGCTGCTTCTGGTGCGGACATCGTGTTAGCAAATGCTACCGTTTTCCCGACCCTTGCAGAAGCAACCGCTGACATTGCGCATGTCTATGCCACAACTGTGCGCAAGCGTGGCGTCACGAAGCCCGTAATTACGCCCGAAGTGGCGGCGCGTGAGATGCTGGGCAATTCAGGTAGAAGCGCCATATTATTCGGAGCCGAAAGGTCAGGGCTTGAAAGTGACGAGGTCAATGTCGCCCGCGCGATCATTACCGTTCCGATTAATCCCGAATTTGGCTCGCTGAATCTGGCACAAGCGGTCATCTTGTGCGCTTACGAATGGTCGAAAACCCAAAACCTGGCCAGCCCGCCCAAGACAGATTTGGAACCACCGGCATTGCAGTTCGAGCTGGATGGCCTGATTGCGCAATTGGAAACCATGCTTGAGCCGCTAAACTATTTCACCCCGATTGACCGCGCACCAGTGACGCGCCGCACATTGCGCAATTTGCTCACAAAGCCCGCGTGGAATGCGCTTGAGGTCAGGACATTGCGCGGCGTGCTCACGACCCTGAACAAGCGCCGCCCGCCTGACAGTTAAGTCGGCGCGTGAAAACATGGCGTGATTAGGCGCGACTGGCGTCCCATTTATCAAATTCATAAGCGATGGAGGCTTCGACCAAGCGCTCCCAAAGGTCGGCAACTACCTCGACGGGCACCCCCGCCTTGTCTGCCGCCGCCTGGACATTGGCCAATACCTGTTGCTTGCGCGCTTCGTCACGGACAGCGGCGCGTTCAGTTTTAATCCGAGCGGCGGCATCCATATAGCCAAAGCGAACCGCAAGTAGCTCGATTAGTTGCGCATCAACGGCATCGACGCCAGCGCGGACCTCGGTCATGGTTGTACACGTGGCGGGTTGAATTGGGCTGGCGGTGCTGCTCATGGCAGCGCCTTTAAGGTTCAGCGCGTTCAAAGTCGAGCCAGATGTTGACATGAGGCCAATCAGCGGCCATAGGCGCCGCTTCGCAATCGACCCTGCATTTCGGTGAAGCAGGTGTCCGGCACGTCCTAGGCGTGTCGCGCGGGACCGGAAACAACGTTGTTAGCAATTGGAGACTGAATATGTCGATGCGCAAAAGCTCGAAGTATAAACTTGACCGCCGGATGGGTGAAAACATCTGGGGCCGTCCAAAATCACCCGTAAACAAACGCGAATATGGCCCAGGCCAGCATGGTCAGCGCCGTAAGGGTAAGTTGTCTGATTACGGTATTCAACTGCGCGCCAAGCAAAAGCTCAAGGGCTATTATGGCGACGTAACCGAAAAGCAATTCAAACGCGCTTACCAGGAAGCCAGCAACATGAAGGGCGATACCTCGCAAAACCTTATTGGTCTGCTTGAGCGTCGTTTGGACATGGTTGTGTATCGCGCCAAGTTTGCCCCAACCATTTTTGCGGCGCGTCAGATCGTCAGCCATGGTCACATCCGCGTCAATGGCGTGAAGTGCAACATCGCCAGCCGTCAGGTTGCCGTCGGTGACGTCATCAGCCTGGGTCCGAAAGCCAAGGAAATGGCTTTGGTTATCGAAGCACAGGGCCTCGCAGAACGCGACATTCCAGAATATGTTGCCGTAGACGGCAACGACAAGGTAACCTTCGCCCGCGTCCCAACGCTTGATGAAGTCCCTTATCCGGTGAAGATGGAACCAAATCTGGTCGTCGAATTCTATTCGCGCTAATTTCCCGATACAATTACAAAAAAGGCGGTCCTAGCGGCCGCCTTTTTTGTTTGTGCTCGTATGTCCGCTGGTGTCGCCTTACGCGGGCTATCTTCGTAAAATTCCGTACCACGCGTCCCTGAGGTACCTACTTCACAAGCAACTTCGCTTTGAAAAAATCAGAACTTTTCTGGAGCATTTCGGCCCTTACGGCCCCATCTTCCAAATAATGATCCAGATTTTTGTATATGAACAGCTCGGGTGCGGCCCCTGCACTCTTTAGCTGATCAGCCATAAACTTTGCTTGCGCGACATCCACGTTCCGGTCGAGATCACCATGAAACATCATGACTGGAGCAGAGATACGTTTGGCGTTTCGGGCAGGCGACCCATCGGCGACATGCGGCCCAGACCCGATAAAATCGCGGGTGACACGGTAGTTCATATAACCGCGCTCTTGCTCTTTCAACATGGCAAGATCGGTAACAGGCGCGACTGCAACGATAGCTTTGAACAAAGAGGGATCCAGCACCCCCGATTGAAGCGCTGCATAGCCGCCATACGACCAACCAAATATCGCAATTTTGTCAGGTGCTGCTATTCCTTCTGAAATCAACCAGCGCCCGCTATCGCTGATGTCCCCAATCGCGATTTTCCATGATTTGAAACCATTTTGTTGATACCAGCCATCACCATAACCTGATGATCCCCGGTAATTGGGTTGCAATACGGCGAAACCCTGATGAGCAAAATACTGCGCGAGCCAATCAAACCCCCATTCATCGCGCGCGCTTGGCCCGCCATGCGGCATAACAATAGCTGGAACGCCCTGTCCCGTGCTGCCTACTGGTAAAGTGAGATAACCTGGTATCAACGTTCCGTCTGCCGCCTTTACGCTTACTG
>NZ_JBKBQV010000018.1:0-42509 GCF_046292425.1 Sphingorhabdus sp. | reverse complement strand
AACAGACTTTGCCTTGAACAGACGTTATTCTGTGGATTGTCAGCCGACCGCTAAAACGATCACCGTTGTAAGTCGGCCCATCCAACGCATATCCTAGTGCTGCTAATCTCGCCCGATCTAAACCAAGGTATTCCTCAACGAGTGGCGCGTCGGCAAAGCCGCGGGTGATCTCCCGCTCGCGTCGCACCTCGTATCTGGTAATTCCTTCCCGGTCAGGCGGGTATCTTAAACGTTTGGCCATTGTGTATTGTCCCGATGTTGCTCGAGAACACTAAGTCGCAGCGCCGGCAGTTTTAGGACCTGCATTAACTGGGCAAAACCGCGACGAACAATAAATCAACAATAAGTGCAGACATGAGAATCAAGGGTCTCTCATCTCGTCGGTGGTCGCGCGCTGCCCGTCGGTTAATGCACTTCCGTGCTTTACGCATTCCACTTGGTTGCTATTAAACCGATTGAACGTCGCGCACATATAGCATAGCAGAACATAAAGCGAACAAGTGTATATAAAAGGGTAGGCCATGCGATCATTGGAACTTTGTGCTGGTGCAGGCGGACAAGCAATCGGATTAGAGATGGCCGGTTTTGAGCACGAAGGCCTTGTTGAAATTGATAGTCACTGCTGTGATACGCTTCGCTTTAACCGACCACAATGGAACGTTATCGAAGAGGACCTGAGGTTATTTAAGGAGCGGGCAGGTGATTTTGCCGGAGTGGAACTCGTTGCTGGCGGGCTACCCTGTCCCCCGTTTTCAGTTGCTGGCAAACAATTGGGAGCTCTAGATGAGCGCAACCTATTCCCGGATGCGCTTGACATCGTGGACGCAGTTCGGCCCAAAGCTGTGATGATCGAAAATGTGCGAGGCTTTTTGGGCGCCGTTTTTGAAGATTACCGTATTCAACTTAAAGCGCAGCTCAAGAAGCTTGGGTACGACGCGGATTGGCGGTTACTGAACGCGTCAGACTTCGGAGTGCCACAACTTAGACCTCGTGTAGTAATTATAGCTACCAAGCATGAGTTTACCTCAAATTTTCAATGGCCCACTGTTGATCCGGTAAATCCGAAGACTGTAGGGCAGACGCTATATGACCATATGCGATCCGATGGATGGAAAGGCGCAGCACAGTGGCGTGACCGAGCAAGCGACATTGCACCTACTCTTGTCGGCGGATCGAAGAAACATGGGGGACCAGATCTTGGTCCGACTAGAGCAAAACGTGCGTGGGAGTCTTTAGGAGTAAATGGTCATACGCTTGCAGATAGCCCGCCAGACGCAGATTTTGTAGGTATGCCTCGCTTAACGGTGCCCATGGTTGCACTACTCCAAGGATTTCCACCCGAGTGGAAAATCACTGGCCGTAAAACGGCTGCTTATCGACAAGTTGGGAATGCGTTCCCGCCACCCGTTGCAGCATCGGTAGCCACGCAGCTTAAGAAAGCGATTAGCGTCAGGCGATCCCTAGCTGTTGCTTGAGTTGAGACTTCTTGGCGGGGTTCTCCCAATCGCGGATTAGCTGCCGATGATCGGGTGGAAGGTCGCGCCAGTTGTGGAGGGTGTAAGTGCTGCGGGTGAACCCCTGTGGCGTCTTGTAGCGCCCACTCGTAATTTCAAGACCGATTACGGGGTATCGTAAGTCGCGCAGTCTCTTCTGCCAGTCTTCCTGCCTCTCAGTCGCGTTTGCTACGAACTCAATCACGTTAGAGTCAACAGGCTCTCCAATGTGAAGCTTGAGCAAGTGAGCAATTCGAAGATGTACCGTCTCGTAGGCAAGCAACTCGGCCATCTCGTTTGGGTCGTAAGACTGGAAATGATCACGTTTGCCGTTGTTACAGTCGGAACAGATTGCCCATAAGTTCTCTATTACCGTGAGCCCGCCCCAAGCCTGTGGGACCTTGTGATCTATCTGCAGCTTCACTCCATCCTCTGCGACGGTCTTGCCACACATTTGGCAGCGCCCCTTTGCTAGATTTAGTGCCTCTGCACGCAACTTCCCAGAGATGACACCCGAGTCCGTTTCGCCAACCTTGGGCGCTCCAAGTCGGTAAACATAGCGGCCGTCTTCAAAGCCACCGGGGAGTTCATAGTATTTTCTCAAACTGCGCAAGCGTCGATCCAGATGCATCTGGTCTGCCCCGACGTTCAAAATCTCCTTGATCTGATCAATGTCGAGGCCATTCGGGTGCTCGAGTAGCAGGTCGCGGATCGCCCGGGCTACGTGATTTAACTTGTCACCAATGACGTCGCCGCTCGAGTCTATTGCCATGCTTTCCATGGTGGCAGCAGGCTGCGGCGTGGTCAACTTGAGTCATAATGGACCGATCGATGGAATGTCGACCGACACGTACTCAGTTTTTGGGGTTCCAGTATAAAGAAACGATGACGTGGCGGACCTTATATTCACGTCCTGTTCGCTCGTGCACGTGACGCGTGTTCATCACCAGATCGCCAGGTTCACGCGTCTCAATAGTTACATCTGGGCGAGATTCTGCGAGGTGCTTTTCCCATTCGTCCATCACTCGATCGGCCCGGGCGCCGCGATGATAAATTACGATGCCACCGTGGTCCTGGTCCTTGATAGCAGTCGCATAGCGGCTATCGAGCTGGTTAAAGCCTTTTAACAGCCAGTCGTAACCACTGTGAATCTTGGCTTCACCAAGCCACAAAAAATCAAACCGTCCATCGATCACAATATCGCAGTGGCCACCTGTTGTGGTATCGTGAGTTGCTTCGAAACCAAAATGCTTCAACGAAGTAATGAGGTCTATCGACAATCCATCTTCACTGCGGTCATGTCGTTCCTTCGGCGTACGCGAAAATTCTTGCAGGATGTGGTCGATTGCGGGATCTACCCTTGCCAGAATATCGTCAGCACAAGTGGCAGCCATCAATGCAAGCGGCGTTTCCCAAGCAATTTTCCCACGCGCCATGAGCTCCAAGTCCCGCAATGACAATTCATCCATGCGCGCGGGCTTCCAGAAACCGCGTGGAGACTTCAAAGTATGGAATGAGCTTGCTTTCAAAGTCTTCTATCAGAGCGCCGGTCTCGGGATGCTCCAGCAAGCCACTCTTTCGTGCGGTAGCCAGTTCTAGGGCATCGACGTGGACCTCAAAACCTTCCTCTTCGCAAAGAAACGCTTTGGCATCCAGCGCGTGCACAGTTGAACTGACAAGAATTGCCAAGGCGGCGAGAAACTCTTGATCGATTTCTTTGCGGCCAACCGCATCGAGAAGCTTAGGTATAGTGAGCATTCTCAGCTCCTGGTCGTCGAGCTCCCCCATAAACTCAATCACCCCAAGCGCTAGCGTTGCCGCCGGAACATCCGGCCAGCCTGTCGCTACCTCGCGCTTAAGATTTTCAACGGACATTACTCTCCTATCACTGGCCTTCGCGATCACATGAAGTGAAGGATACGATTTCGCACATGATCGTAATCAAATAACCCAACAGTCTTGCGGATCACGGCATCGTACAATTGCGGGTTTGCATTGTCCGCGATGTAGCTCGTCGTGTGCAAATTCAGCTCTGGATGAGATTCAACGCCACCGCCAAGATTGAATGTATATGCTATACTAACTTTATAGGGCGTAACAGGAGTTTTGAGGTTTTTCTTGCCGCCCATGTGATAAAGTTCGGTGCGTAGGCAATCCACTGATACCCGCATCCGCTCATGCTTTATGGATCGGGTGGTTGTCCCAAATGCTAGCTCTACAACGCGCCCTTCGCCTGCCTCTTCATACATCTTCATCAGAAGCGGAAAGAGGTTGATTGGTGCCACAAACGGGTTGCCACCAACAAGCTTGTTGAAAGCGGCCATGGCAGTGTTCTGAGAAGCGCGTCCTATGTCCGCATGCGTTCCTTTCGGATAGTCGATCCGCAAATCAATCACATTTCCTTGGTCAGGGATCCATACGACGTCAAAGGCTTGGTGCCGGATCAGCTTAAGGCCAATAACCTCGTCGTAGCCGGCCAACATTTGCGCGGCCCCGTCTGGGAACGCCGATGTGTCCACTGGCTCCCGCACCTTGAGCGCCCTCACAGAACCAAATACCGCAGCGATACCGCCTTCGGCCTCGACCACGGAAACCAGTTTTGGCTGGCCTAGCGGCAACTTTAACAAGTCTGCTTCAGAAAGCAAAAACGGAAACGTGTCTGCAATTGCGCCCTTCGGTGGCTTTGCAGCCTTAAGGGCGATCCGCATAGCCGCCAACGTCAAATCATCGACAGTATAATAGCGACAAAGCTTCTCCCCGCAAAGCTCATGCTCACGCAGCGCTTCCAGCAAAGCGTCCGCTTTTTTGTTTGGTAGCGCGTTTTTCTCGCTCAGTTTATCAACGGTGCCTGACCAACCGCGACCGCGGGCGACATTTTGCAGTTCGAACATCGGCTTTGAAACATCAAATGGCACACGGGCCTCAAGGCTTGCCGCCAGCACGGATCGTTTCTTTGTCACATGGTCTCCCTCTTCAGCCAACCATATGTTCCAAGCTATTAAGAGTCACCCTTAAATTAGAACAACCGCGCGATACGGTGCCTATTCGGTATTTGCCAAACGACTTAATATTGAACAAGAGGGATTTTTGGCCAAAGTCCATGTAATATAAAGTAAAAATGGTAGACGCTGAGGGGTTCGAACCCACGACCCGCTGATTAAGAGTCAGCTGCTCTACCAACTGAGCTAAGCGTCCCCATTTCGGGCTGGCCAGATACGCAGGCCCGTTTGGAGCGCCGCCTTTGATGGGTTTAGCTGGCTTTGTCAAGCTTCGCTGCGGGATTTATTGGAACTGGCCGCGCTTTGCTCCGGGGTGGCGTTCGATCGACATGATGATACCGACGCAAAGCATCATCGTGAGCATCGACGATCCGCCATGGCTTACGAAGGGCAGGGGTATGCCTGCAACGGGGGCGAGGCCCACGACCATAAGAAGGTTGATCATGATGTAGAAGAATATCGTGCAGGTCAGTCCCGCAGCGACGAGCTGTCCGTAGCGTGTTTTGCTCTGCATGGCGACTTTAAGGCCCCAGCGCATCAACAGAAAATAGAGGAAGATAATGGTAAACCCGCCGACAATACCCCATTCTTCGGCCATGGTAGCAAAGACAAAGTCGGTGTGTCCTTCGGGAAGGTAATCCAAATGGCTTTGAGTGCCATTGCCAAAGCCTTTGCCGAAGATGCCACCTGAACCAATGGCGATCTTCGACTGGGTGATGTGATAGCCAGCCCCAAGCGGGTCGTTTTCCGGGTTGAGGAAAATCAGAACGCGGTCTTGCTGGTATGGTTTGAGTCCAAAGAAATACACCAAGGGCGCGAATATGGCGACGCCGACCCCCGCTCCAATGAAATAGATGAGCGGCAACCCGGCCATAAAACCGACCACGCCAAGGCCAAAGGCGTACGCGATGGCAGCATCAAAGTCCGGCTGGATGATCACCAGAATGCTCGGCAGCAACAACAGCGCGCCGAGAGGCCAAACGGCATCAATGCCAAAGATGCGGTTCGGCGGCAGTCGGTCGAAAAACCAGGCTGCGGCAAGCACCATGACGGGCTTCATCAGTTCGGATGGCTGAAGCGTGATAATCCCAAGATTGATCCACCGCTGGCTGCCGCCGCCTACGAACCCCATGAGTTCCACAACCACAAGCATCAGCAGCAGAAGCAAATAGAGTGGGAAGGTGATCGACTTCCAGAATTCGAGTTTCATCCGCGACATGATGATCACCATGCCCAGGAGAATCAGAAACCGGATGACATGTTTTCCAGCCCATGGTTCAAAATGGCCGCCCGCAGCGGAATAAAGGACTGTGGCGCCAAAGCCCACCAATGCCATCAGGATGAATATGACGCGCCATGGCAATGCGGCAATTGGCGCAGGTACGATGCCGTTCATATTGTGGGGTCCAGCGGCGGGGGAGGTGCAGGTTGCCCTTGATATGCAGCATATTTGGACGCCATGCGCTGTTCGATATTGCCTCCCCATCCAGCCTCGAGCGCCTCAAGCGAGGCCATTGCCTGTTCGCGGTCATATAGAAATGTCAGCACATCTTTGGCGATGGGCGCTGCGGCGCGCGCGCCACCCATGCCATGTTCAATCACGACGGCGGCGCCATAACGTGGTTGATCAACGGGCGCAAAACATACGAACAGGCCGTGGTCGCGATATTTCCATTCCCCCGATTGCCCCCGCTGTGCACCTGCGATTCTGCGGACTTGCGCAGTACCTGTCTTTCCGGCCATCGCGACATTTTCAAGCTGGAGCCTGCTGCGCACAGCCGTTCCTGCTCCATTGACGACAAGGTTCATGCCCTCGCGCACGACGTCGAGATGTTCCTTGGGAAAGGACAATGGTCTTGGTGCAGCCCGTTTTTGCATAAGGATTTCGGGCTGGATGTTCAGGCCAGAGGCAATGCGTGCCGACATAAGTCCCAACTGGAACGGACTCGCGATAATATACCCTTGTCCAATGACCGCGTTTAGCGTGTCGGACTCAGTCCATTTCTGGTCATATTTGCGCATTTTCCAGGCGCTATCCGGCACTGTGCCATAACGTTGCGAGGGGAAGGGCAGCGCGAATTCCTGGCCCAGCCCAAGTTCACGCGCGACGGGTGCGATATTGTCATAGCCGAGCCGTCGCCCCATGGCGTAGAAATAGGTGTTGCAGCTCTTCATAATCGCGCTGGACATGTTCATCGGCCCATGCCGCCCAAGGCATTTGAAAACGCGGTTGCCGAGCCGGTAGCCGCCGCTACAATTTACCGTCTCCTCAGGGTCGATGCCGTGGCGCAACATGGCAAGGCCCGCCATGGGCTTTAGCGTTGAACCCGGCGGGTAAAGTCCCTGAAGAGCCTTGTTGAGCATGGGGATATGATCGTCGCTGTTTAACATCTTCCATTCGACCCGCCCAATGCCGTCCGAAAAGCTGTTGGGGTCGTAACAGGGCATTGATGCCATGGTGATGATGTCGCCAGTGAGGCAATCGAACACCACCACTGAGCCTGATTCAAGGCCAAGTCGGCGTGCGGCATAATTATGCAGGTCGATATCAATGGTTAGCTGTACCGGCTTGCCGGGCGTATCGGGCCGGGTAGTCAGCTCGCGCACAATCTTGCCTCGTGCGGTAACCTCGGTCCGCTTCGCGCCAGGTTTACCCTGTAGCCTGTCTTCAAGCGTCTTTTCGAGGCCGTCTTTGCCGACCTTGAACCCCGGCGTAATCAACAACGGGTTTTTGTTTTTTTGATACTCTTCTGCCGATACTGTACCGACATAGCCAATCAGATGTCCAACCGCGGCGCCGCTTGGGTAGAAACGCGAATAGCCTTGCCGTGGGCTGACACCGGGAAGGTCGGGCAAGCGAACACTAACGGCAGCGAAACGATCATAGTCAAGACCGTCAGCAACCTGCACCGGCTGAAACCCCTGCGCGTTCTTAAGCTCCCTCTGGATTCGGTCGACATCATCTGTCGAAAGAGCCAACAACTCTGCCAGCGTCTGGATTGTTTCCTCTTTCTTCAACAATCGGTCGGGAATGATGTCGACGCGGAAATCAGCGCGGTTGGTCGCTATAGGCTTGCCATACCGGTCAATGAACCAACCTCTGCGCGGCGGGATAATGGTCAGGTTGACCCGGTTGCTTTCGGCCAGCAGCTTGTATTTTTCATTATCTGCAACGGCAATATACGACATGCGCGCAGCCACCGTGAGGCCAATTGCCGCCTGCACGCCGCCCACAAATATGGCACGGCGCGTGAAGGTGAAGTCAAGCTGTCCTGAAGTTACCTGCTTTTCGACTTTCATGTTGCCAATCGCCAGCTGTCGAGACGGGCGCATATTCGCACGACGAGCGGATATAGCAATATAGACAGTATGATTTGTGGAAGCACAATCACGGGATCCGGCGCAGCATGCGCCATCCCAGCAATCCAAACCCCGCCAAGCAACACAGCCGTGATGAGCAAAGCCGCTATTAGCCAGTCCTGAAGATAATCGCGCCAGATTGCTCTGGCGTCAATGACTTCAACTGTCAGCATCGCAAGTGACCAAAGCAGTCCAGCGCTGCCAAAGGGTTGGCCGCTGAAAAGATCGTCAATCAGACCGAATGGAACGCCTGACCAAACTGGCAGGAGTCCCGGCCGCATCAAACGCCAACTGAGGAACATGAGCAGCCCAAAAGGCGGCACAAGCGGCTCGGCAGTCAGGACTGGCAAGGTAGTGACCATGGACGCCAGAATGACCGATGCAATCGGGATCGCCAGCATCTTGAGCAACGATTGTTCGCGGTCGAAGCGGCTTTCATATTCACGTCCCGGCCGTGTGGGCAGGCGGATTGCGGTCTTCGGGATTTTCACTCCGCAATCTCTTTTGTTTCGCCGTCAGGGGCCGCCGATTGCTGGGCTATCCGGGCCTCTGACTGATATGGTCTCACGACAACGACATACGGCGTGTTGCCGGGGTCAGCAAAGGGGATCGCTATTGCACCGTCGCTTGTCTTGCGGATAACGCGCGCAAATGGAATATTTGGGCGGTATAAGCCGCCATTGCCGGACGTCACGATGATGTCGCCGACCTTAAAGGGGCTTTCCCCAAGATTTAGCGGCTTTACCAAAACGGTTCCGTCGCCAAGGCCCGCTGAAAATGCGGGCAGGCCATCAATCGCGCGCATAACGGGCACCAGATTTTCGGAATCCGTTACCAAAAGGACACGCGCCGTCGTCGGTCCTGTTTCAATGACACGCCCGATCAGGCCGGACGGCCCACGAACAGGCTGTGCACGTTCAACGCCAAAGTTCCGACCGATGGACAAGGTTGCGATGCGCCGTGTGCTTGAAGCCGTGGAGCTGATAAGCCGGCCGACCGCAACTTGCTGCTCGCCATCTTCCGCCAGTTTCAATAGTCCACGCAGCCGTGCATTTTCGACGCGGAGCGCCTGCGCTTCGATTAATTTGCCGCGATTGGCTTTGACTTGCTTCTGAAGGGCTGCATTTTTGGAGGCAGCATCCACATAGGCTGACACATTGCGCGTCAAGCCTTGGGCACCCTGCCGCACATTGCTGAACACACGCGCAACGGGAGCGGTAACTTCCGCGCCTACTGTGCGCAGTGCCGAAAACCCTGCAGGGTCCACCACTGAAATTGCCAGAAGCAAGGCAGCCACCACGGTTCCCGCAATCGCAACCACATAGGTCGCGAACAGGCCATATTGCGCCTTCCGGGAAAATCCGGGGCGCCGATGTGGTGGCGGCGCCATCCTAACCTCGCCTTAGGCGGTAAGCAGGACGCCGCGGAAGATTGGATCTTCCATGGCCCTGCCAGTACCAATGGCAACGCAGGTCAACGGGTCTTCAGCGACAGTAACAGGCAGGCCCGTTTCGTCACGCAAATATTCGTCAAGGCCAGCCATCAACGCGCCGCCGCCGGTCAGGACGATACCCTGATCCACGATATCGGCGGCCAGTTCAGGTGCGGTATTCTCAAGGGCAATGCGCACGCCTTCAAGGATGGTCCCGATGGGTTCGGACAAGGCTTCGGCAATTTGCCCCTGATTGATCGAAATTTCCTTTGGCACCCCGTTTACAAGGTCGCGGCCCTTGATGTGCAAGGTTTGGCCGATGCCATCGGCTGGCGGACGCGCAGTTCCAAAATCTTTCTTGATCCGCTCGGCAGTTGCCTCGCCGATCAGCAGGTTATGATGTCGTCGGACATATGAGACAATCGATTCGTCCATCTTGTCACCTCCGGTTCTAACCGAAGTGGTGTAAGCAAGGCCACGCAACGACAGGACGGCAACCTCAGTTGTGCCACCACCGATATCGACGACCATTGAGCCGATTGGCTCTGTCACTGGCATGTCAGCGCCGATGGCCGCTGCCATTGGTTCTTCAATAAGGAATACCTCCGATGCGCCCGCGTTCGACGCCGCATCGCGAATCGCGCGGCGTTCGACGGAAGTAGATCCTGATGGGACGCAGATGACGATTTCAGGATAGCTGAACATCCGGCGCTTGCCGTGCACCTTGTGGATGAAGTGCTTGATCATCTGTTCTGCAACATCGATGTCGGCAATGACGCCGTCACGCAAGGGGCGAATGGCTTCGATGCTGTCCGGCGTCTTACCCATCATAAGCTTGGCGTCGTCGCCAACAGCCTTTACGCGCTTGATACCATTGAGGGTTTCAATTGCCACAACCGACGGTTCGTTCAAGACGATGCCTTGGCCGCGGACATAGACGACCGTGTTGGCGGTGCCCAGGTCGATTGCCATGTCCTGTGATGCGAAACGGAAAAACTTGCCAAATACCATGTAATATCCACCCAGTCCGGTTTGGTGAGAGTCCTTTGGAGCGCGCCCAAATAATCGCGCGGTCCTAGCGGAATTTGCTGTTTTACAAAACAGGTATTTGGCTGGATTGCGAACGATTAAGGAGTCGCTTGAGCAGTGCGCTTGGGCTAGGAACCTGCGGATGTCAATAAGAAGGCTCCCTGAAAATCTGGTCAACCGGATTGCTGCCGGTGAAGTGGTGGAAAGACCAGCCAGCGCGTTGAAGGAATTGGTGGAAAATGCCATCGATTCGGGCGCGCGAAATATCTCGGTACGCTTGGGAGCAGGGGGTATTGATCTGGTTGAAGTCACCGACGACGGCTGCGGTATGTCACCGTCCGATATGGCCTTGGCGCTTGAGCGCCACGCGACGTCAAAACTGCCGGATGAAGACATTGAAATGGTCTCCACTTTGGGCTTTCGCGGGGAAGCCCTGCCGTCGATTGCCAGTGTTTCAACAATGACTCTCGAAAGCAGGCCTGCAGGTGCCGAAGGCTGGAGGCGGACCGTGGACCATGGCATGGTTGTGAGCGAGGGGCCGGCCGCTTTGCCGCATGGCACGAGAGTTCGCGTTGAAAATCTTTTCGGCAAGGTGCCCGCGCGCCGCAAATTCCTGCGCAGCGCCCGCGCGGAATATGCTGCGGCGCTGGACACAATGAAACGGCTTGCAATGGCGCGGCCCGACGTCGGCTTTGTGGTCGAACATGACGGGCGGCGCGTATTGGCGGTTCAGCCAACATTGGCGCGCCCTGAACGTGTCGCGGCACTGACCAGCAGCGAGTTGATCGACAACAGCGTGGCGCTTGATTTCGAACGCGAAGGCGTGCGGCTTGGCGGCGTTGCCAGCCTGCCGACCTATAATCGCGGTGTGGCCGACCATCAGTTCCTGTTCGTCAATGGCCGTCCCGTGAAGGACAGACTGCTCATCGGTGCGGTGCGCGGCGCTTATGCCGAAATGCTGGCGCGTGACCGGCATGCCGTGGTGGCCTTGTTTCTGGACCTGCCGCCAACGCAGGTTGATGTGAACGTCCATCCCGCCAAGACTGAGGTGCGCTTCCGTGACCCGGCATTGATCCGTGGCATGATCGTGTCTGGCCTGCGCCATGCACTTGACCAGTCGGGCTTTCGCGCGGTGCAACGGCCAAGTGCCGACGCGCTCGCCGCATGGCAGCAGGAGCCTGTGCAGACCGCGCAAGGCGATATCTTTGCGCGCCCTGTAACACTTGGGGCGACTGCTTATCAGGGGAATTATGGCCGGCACCCTGCTTATCCATCGGCCTATGAAAACCGCAGCAGCTTTGCCGATATGGGCGCGATTCAAGGCGAAGACCTTGCGCCCTTATGGGGCAGGGCGGCCGAAGCGCACGAACCCGTCCCCGACCGCGCCCGCAATCCACTAGGCGTTGCGCGCGGACAAGTCGCCAATACTTATATCGTGGCGGAAGCCGAAGACGGCCTTGTTATCGTTGACCAGCATGCCGCGCACGAACGGTTGGTGCTTGAACGCATGCGCACGGCCATGGCGGCGGCGGGGAGGGCAGTCCCATCGCAGGCGTTGTTACTGCCAGTGGTCGTTGAACTGGAAGAACCCGCATGTGACCGGCTTGAGGCGCGCGCAGAGGAGCTCTCCGCCTTCGGGCTGGAAGTGGAACGCTTCGGTCCCGGCGCCATGTTCGTACGCGCCACGCCAGCGGTTCTGGGCGAAGGAGACGCCAAGGCGTTGCTGGAAGACCTAGCCGACGATCTTGCGGCCTATGACGATGCGCTGTCTCTAAAGGAACGGATTGACCATGTCGCCGCGACCATGGCCTGCCACGGCTCCGTCCGCGCAGGCCGCGTGCTGTCCGTCACCGAAATGAACGCTTTGCTCCGCGAAATGGAAATCACCCCGCACAGCGGGCAGTGCAACCATGGCAGACCAACTTGGGTGAAGCTGGCGTTGGGCGACGTGGAAAAGCTGTTCGGGCGGAAGTAAACGAGCAATCTGACTTCAAGTCAGTTCAAACATTAAACCGGAACAGCATAATATCCCCGTCTTTGACGAGATATTCCTTGCCCTCCGAACGCCATTTGCCCGCTTCTTTTGCGCCAGCTTCGCCATTGTACTGGACATAATCTTCATAGGCCATGGTTTCGGCGCGGATGAAGCCTTTTTCGAAATCGCTGTGGATGGCGCCGGCTGCATTTGGTGCGGTAGCGCCCTTGGTCACTGTCCATGCCCGTGCTTCTTTGGGGCCAACGGTGAAAAAGGTAATCAGATCGAGCAATTCGTAACCTGCGCGAATGACGCGCGCTAGGCCAGTTTCGGTTAGGCCCAGGTCTTCGAGGAACACTTCGCGGTCCTCGGCAGGCATCGTGGAGATTTCCGCCTCAATCGCGGCGGACACAACGACCGCCTCGGCGCCTTCTGCCTTGGCCTTTTCAAAGACCTTTGCCGAGAGGGCGTTACCGTTGGCAGCGCTAGCTTCTTCAACATTGCAAACGTAAAGCACGGGCTTCGCAGTCAAAAGTTGCGCTATCTGGAAATGTCGTTCTTCTTCGGCATCGTCGCGCTTGGTCAGGCGAGCGGGCTTGCCATCACGCAACAGGTCAAGCGCACGGCTTAGAACAGCTGCGCTAATCTTGGCTTCCTTGTCCCCCTGTATGCCTTTTTTGATGAGGTTGGGAACGCGCTTTTCAAGGCTTTCAAGGTCGGATAGCATCAGTTCGGTTTCCACTGTCTCGGCGTCCGAAATTGGGTCGATCTTGTTGTCGACATGTTGAATGTCGTCATCTTCAAAGCAGCGCAAAACGTGGACGATGGCGTCGACTTCGCGAATATTACCCAGGAACTGATTGCCAAGGCCTTCGCCCTTTGACGCCCCGCGCACGAGGCCGGCTATATCGACAAAGCCCAATTGGGTTTCGATGATTTTCTGACTGCCGCCGATTTTCGCGATGGTCTGCAAGCGCGGGTCAGGCACTGCGACATTGCCGATATTGGGTTCAATCGTGCAGAACGGATAGTTAGCCGCTTGCGCCGCCGCTGTCTGAGTCAGCGCATTGAACAAGGTGGACTTGCCCACATTGGGAAGTCCCACGATACCGCATTTAAAACCCATGAGATGTCCTTGATATTTTGAAATTGCGCCGCACTGATGCGATGTTGGCCGCGCCGTAGCGCCATGCGGTGCAAAATACCAGAGGCGGCTTTAGTCGTTAATCATGTACTGCCTTGATGAGTGGGCCATAAGGCGAGTTTCCAAGCCAAGCGAGCTGCGTTTCCGCTGAAACTTTATTGATCGCCTCTTGCGGCTTGGCTCCGGGGTGAACAGCACGCCGTAGTGGCCGACTTCCAGCGGGCATGGCGATGATTTCGGCTATGGCACGCGGCACGTCGAAGATATCGGCGCTTCGGCCGGAGCCATCCTCAGTGCCCATGCGCGAGGTAAACATTGCATAAGCGGCTTTACGTTCATCATCAGCGCGGGCGAGCAACTCGCTGGTGTAGCGATTGCGGTTACGCCACACATCGGTTGGATAGCCGCCGGGTTGAACGATGGTGACCTCAACGCCATGCGGTGCGAGTTCATAAGCCATTTGTTCGCTCATCGCCTCAAGCGCGAACTTCGTCGCGGAATAATGGCCGCCGCCCGGCACAATTACACGGCCAAGCTGTGACGATATGTTGAATATCTGGCCACGCTTTGCCTTGCGCATCGCTGGCAGGACCGCGCGCGCCATACGGTGGCAGCCAAAAACATTGGTATCGAACATCAACTGTGTCGCTGCCATATCCTGCATTTCGACGGGTCCGGTAAGGCCAATGCCAGCATTGTTGATGAGGACATCAAGCGCCCCGCCGGCAATCCGTTCGGCTTCGGCAACGCCTTTGGTAACTTGATCATCAGAGGTCACGTCAATTTCTATGACGGTGATATCCAGATTTTCCTTCTTGCCCTCGGCCTTCAGTCTGTCGGCCTCTCCCCGGGGCAAGTTCCGCATCGATGCGATCACTTTGGCGCCAGCGCGGGCAAAATGCAGCGCGCCGGCATAGCCAAAGCCGGACGAACTGCCGGTGATCAGAATGGATTTGCCTTTAAGGTTTAACGCGGCGGCGGTTTGCGCGGTCGCAGATGAAGCGACCGCAGTCGCAGTGGTGACAGCGGCGGCAGCGCCAAGCAGCGTTCTACGATTGATTTTGGAAATGGGGTCCATGGGGTTCCTCTCTACTGAAACGCAAAGATCATCTAACTGGCCGGGTAAAGCGAGTCCATCCAGCGTTGCAGTTCGGCAGGGCTTTTTAGCTTAATGATCTTGTTTTCATGCCCAATAAGGTGCCGTTCCATGCGTACCCGTGGTCCGCTGTTCCAACGTATCAGGTAAAACAGAAACCCAAGGTCAAAGCGTTCGGGGCATCCTTCGGTCATGTCCGGGCGGGCACGGCCGCGATAGGTCCAGATGCGCTTAAGCAAGCGGCGGAGGCACAGGGTGATGGGATAATCGAGATAGATGATTTGGTCTGCGCGCGGCAGGCGGTCGCTTAATGTGCCGCCATATGTGCCATCAATGATCCAGCGGTCTGCAGCTGTGATGGCAGCAAGCTTTTTGCGTATTTCCTCCTTGCTACTTTCCACCCAGCCGGGTTTCCAGTTGAGTTGGTCCATATGGAATAAGGGTATGCCAAGGCGGACAGCAAGTGTGCTGGCTAAAGTCGATTTGCCTGCACCGCATGGGCCAATGACCAACACGCGCTGCATGGGTTCAATCCTGTTGCAACCGCATTGCGACGTCATTCATGAACCGGACGTCATCGCCTTTCGCCAGCCAGTCGGCCTCTGCGGAGATCGCGCCCAGCAAATCGGCCAAATCGTCAATCTCGCTCTTATGAAAATTGCCCAGCACATAGCCCGTGACACGGTCTTTATTACCCGGATGGCCAATGCCCAGACGGACACGGCGGAAATCGGCGCCGATATGATCGGTGATCGAACGAATACCATTATGGCCTGCTGCGCCGCCACCAGTCTTTACCTTCACCTTGAACGGGGCAAGGTCAAGCTCATCATAAAAGACGGTTACGTCCTTCGGCTCAAGTTTGTAGAAATCCATCGCTGCGCGCACGCTGCGGCCGCTTTCGTTCATGAAAGTCGCAGGCTTCAGAAGAATGATTTTATCGGAGCCGATCCGAAGTTCCTGGACCCATCCCTGAAATTTCTTGGCGGGCAGGGGAAGTTCGTAAATCTCGGCCAGTGCATCAATGGCCATGAACCCGATATTGTGCCGGTGCATCGCATAGGTGGCGCCTGGATTACCTAGACCTACCCATAATTGCATCGTACGAGTCCCTTGTGGGAAATATCCGGGACGGGCCGAAGCCTGCCCCGGAGATTGATTTAGGCTTCCGCTTCGCCTTCTACGGTCGTGTCACCCTCGGTCGACTTGAGCGCCGATGGTGCAACGATGGTCGCAATGGTGAAATCGCGGTCAGTGATCTTGCTTTCCGAACCATTCGGCAGCTTTACATTGCTGATGTGAATGGAATCGCCGATGTCAAAGCCTGTGACATCAATCTGGATGTCGTCAGGGATCTTGTCGTTATCGCAGACGAGTTCGAGTTCGTGACGCACGACGTTCAAAACACCGCCGCGCTTCAGACCAGGCGACGCTTCTTCGTTGATGAACACCACAGGAACCTGAACGTCGGCCTTTGCGCCCTTCACGATGCGCAGGAAGTCAACATGCGTTGGACGATCGCTGACCGGATGAAATGCAACATCCTTTGGAATCGTAATCTGTTTTTTGCCACTAAGTTCGATCTCGACGACGCTGTTCGAAAAGTGGCCAGTCATCAACAGCTTGATGAGAGCCTTTTCCTCAACGTGGATGAGTTCGGGTTCTTGCTTGTTGCCGTAAATTACGGCGGGCACTCGGTTTTGACGACGCAATTCGCGGGAGGCTCCCTTGCCTGCCCGATCGCGCGTCTCTGCCGACAAAGTCAGCTGATCGCTCATGTTTATTCTCCAAAAAAGTTACTTTGCCGCCACGCCTCCAGGGATGACCATGCACGGCAAGCGGGCGCCTATATGTGGGTTGCCTGCAAAAAGCAAGCTTGGTGCACAATTAGGTGAGCGCTCTGTAAAGGCTGAATATGCTTGTCGCGATCAGGACGATACTCACCGCGAACAGCAATACGCGCGGACGAATGCGCTTTGCGACCAACGCACCGAAGGGTGCTGCCAACAATCCGCCAATCAACAGTCCGCCCGTGACGACCGTGAATGCTTCCAGTCCAATGGTTAGAATGAAGGTGACGGAGACTGCCACGGTCAGGAAAAATTCCGCCGTGTTGACGGTGCCGATTGTTTTGCGGGGATCGGCGCCTTGGATCAGTAGATTGGAAGTAACAACTGGCCCCCATCCGCCGCCGCCGGACGCGTCAAGAAAGCCTCCGATCAGGCCAAGCGGCATGGTGACCTTGGGGTCGCGCGGCTTGTGTTCATGCGTGAAATCCCACGCCTTATAGAACAAATAAAAGCCTATCAGGGTCAAATACCCCATCACAAACGGCCGCGCGGCCTCGGTATGGATGCTGGCTAACAAATAAGCGCCGGTGCAGCCGCCGATGACGCCTGGTATCGCAATGCGGGCGAACAGCTTCCAATCAACATTTTTGTGTAACACATGGCTTATGCCGGAAGCGCCGGTTGTAAACATTTCGACAAAATGGACGCCGGCCGATGCGCGGGCAGGGGCAACGCCCATGACGCTGACGAGCAAGGTGCTGCAAATTACACCAAAGGCCATGCCAAGCGCGCCATCGACCAGTTGCGCAGCAAATCCGACTGCGATGTATGGCGCCACAGCCGCCCAATCGACATTGGCAATATATTCAATCATCCAGACCTCGCCCTTTGCTTAGGATTTGCAAATGCATAGTCAGATGCCCCTTCATTAGCCACAGCTTTGTATCTCGCTATTTTGTTTCTGCCATCCAAGAATGAGTTTCACCCTGAATGTTGCCATTGTCACCCGGGCGTCGATTTAAAAGGTGAACTTAACGGTTGCGCCAACGGTGCGCGGATCGCCAAGCTGCCCCGCAATCAGGCCAACATTGCTTGGGGCGACTTGAAGCAACTCATAATATTGCACGTTGAAAACGTTCCGTACCCAGCCATAAATGTCGAAATTGTCGGACCGAAAGCCCATGCGGTAATTGGATAACGCATATCCGTCGATGTTGGTGTAAATCGATGGCGACGGGTTAGACGAAAAGCCGGACCGGTAATTCCCGTCGAACCCGACGTATAACTGGCCCTCGGTGGCGAGCAGGGTGAAGGGCGTATTCACCTCTGCGCCATAAGACGCGGCCCATTTGGAAACACCGGGCAGGCGTTGGCCCGAAATATCACAATTGGCTGGGCTCAGTCCGTCTGGCGTTGCCGGCGCGCTGGGCGTCTGGCCAGCGCTTGCCACACTGCCGCCCGACAGTTCTGGAGGGCATGGCGCATCGACAAACTGGGCATATTTCGCGTCGGTATAGGCCCCGTTCAAATAGGCACTAAAGCGTTCGCTTGTGCGGATCTTGAAGTCTGCTTCCAATCCTTGCGAGCGCACTTTGCCTGCGTTGGCGAGATAGCCGCGAAGGACACCAAGCTGGCCATTGGTGACGGTAGCCTGATAATTTTTGATATCGGTACGGAAAGCCGTCAGGTTAAATGTCGCCTTGCGGTCCCAAAACTGGGTTTTGACGCCAGCTTCAAAATGATTGACCGATTCAGGCTTTACCACCCCTGCCGAGGCAATCGGCACGCCAGCAGCGTCAAGCGGCAAACCGTTCTGGTTGATGCCAACGGTCTTAAAGCTCTTCGCGTAACTTGCATAAGCAAGAACGTCCTGCGCGAGCTTGTAATTGGCATTCAGGTCATAACTGAAGTTCCAGTCGCTAACCGAGGGTGCGCTCGTTTGGGGCGTAAATACGCCGCATTGCGCTGCGCCAATGGATCCGGTCGGCTGCGGGCATGTCAGCGTGGAACCCGTGCCAGTTGTCACTATCCGCTGATAAAAAACGGATTTCTTGTCATAATTGATCCGCACGCCAGGCTGCAGAGTCAGGGCGTCCGTGACCTTCCAGCTTACCTGCCCAAAAAGTGCTGCGCTGGTGCTCTTTAAAAACTGCGTATTGCGCGCGGTAAGCCCAGCAAGTACGGCTGGATTGTTCGCAAGCGCGCCTGTCAGGTTCCAGCGGCTTGACGCAATGCCCTGTTGTTCAAACCCTTGCGTATCAATCCGCTGTTTGAAGCCGAAGGCACCAACAACGAAGTCGATCTTGTCGCCTGTATAATTGTAACGGAATTCCTGGCTATATTGGTCTTGCTGTGAAGGATTGTTTGATGCCGTCACAATGGGCAGACCCGTAAAGTCACGGTCATTTTCCGGTCTCCAATCCCAAAACCGCCATGCCGAAATAGATGTCAGGGTGCCAGGACCTGCTTTCAGCTTAACGCGCAAGGACGCGCCGCCGATGATGTTACCAGCGCTTAAAGGGGCGTCGATGTCGGTCAGGCGAAAAAACGGGTTGCGCGATACCACCCGGTAATTTTGCGCCGTGGCCAGCGCTTCATATTGCCGTGCAAGGGGGCGCTGCGTCTGGCCCACCCGCACGAAGACCGTTCCGCAGCATTCAGGGTTCTGGTGACTGTAATCGCCTGACACTGTAATGCGGACATCGTCATTTGGCTGGAACAGCAATGTCCCGCGCAGGCCAATATTGTCCTGCTCGTTGATATAACGATTGCTGGTTACGTTGAATATCGTGCCTTTGCGACTGGTGGAGGATACCGCAATCCGTGCGGCGATGGTATCGGTCAGCGGGCCGGATATGGCGGCCTTGGCTTGTTTGAAGTTGAGATTGCCCACCGTCACTTCGGCGCGACCTTCAAAATTGAACCTGGGCTGGTTGGTGGTGATGTTGATAGCGCCTGCGGTCGTATTCTTGCCATATCAGAGACCCTTGTGGACCGCGCAGCACTTCGACCTGCTCGACGTCGAGAAAGTCGAACGTCGCGGCGGCGACACGGGCATTGTAGACATCGTCGACATAGATGCCGACGCCCTGTTCAAAGCCGTCGCTGGTCAGGCCGAATGGCACGCCGAGTCCGCGAATGTTGACCGCGGTATTGCGCGGGTTAGACGCATAGACCTGTAGAGTGGGTGCAAGTTGCTGCAGCTTGACGACATTAAAATTACCTGTTGATTCAATGCTATCTCCGCGAATGACCGAAATGGCCAGCGGCACTTCCTGTGCAGTTTCCTGGCGTCGGCGCGCAGTCACGATGATGACATCGCCGCGGCTGACGTCGTCGTCGGTCTGCGCGCCAATGTCGCGTGCGTCATCCTTGGTTGTGTCACCGACGCTGCTACTTTCTGCATAAGCCGGCGCGGAGAAGGCAAGTAAGGTTACGAGGGCTAGTGAAGGCCCGTAAGCACGAAATCGCATATGTTTATCTTTCGAAAAAACGATGCATCCGGCCGTCCGGTCTGCCTCTGGTCTGGGAGGAAGAAACTAATTGCTGAAGCGTTTGCGCTCCGTGATGTCTACTTGGACAAGCTTGCCCTCGTGGACCGTCATCTGGATGGCACCAAAGCGCATCGAATTCAGTGCCTCAAGCACAGCGAGAATGGGCTCAGAAAGCGTTTGTGTTGCAGGCTCGCTTGTTCGCCCTTCATTGGTGTCATTCATAAGCACCCCTAAACTGGATAGCGCTTTATCACGCTTTCATCCTTACGGCTTGCTTAAAGTCAACCAATTTAATTGACAATATGATTCGGGTGTAGATTTTGCTTTCAGCGCCGAAAGGTTCTGTTTGTGCGCCATCCGGATTTGCCAGGAGTTATTCGGCAGCTTGCAGGTATATGTCCGCGTCAACCACATCGGTTAAGTTAATGCCATCAAGTAACTGCGCGGTTTTGTCGCGCACCTGAAGCATCAACGCGCGCGTACGGCAATTATCTTCCTCTACGCAATTCTTGCACGTTTCATGTGCATATCGGCTTGCGCAGGGCACCAGCGCCAAAGAACCCCGCATGATACGGATGAGGTCGCCATAACTGATGTCGATTGGCGGGACGCCCAACCAATATCCCCCGTCTTTGCCACGTTGCGATGCGACAAGTCCCGACCGCGATAGCTCGGACAAGATGACAGTCAAAAATTTCGGAGGAATCTTTTGCGCCTCGGCAATGTCGGCAAGCTGGACAGGTCCCTTGCCGTAATGGTCGGCAAGATGCTGCATTGCGCGTATAGCGTAGCGGGTTTTTTGCGACAGCATGGCATTCTTTTGCGCTTTGCAACCTCAATTTTCAACCCACCAAGTAGACAAGATCCGAATTGTTGTAAAATCTCCCTATGATTCACGGTGAGTTGCTTGGAAAGGCAGTTGCAATGCGCGATAGGTCCGAATAGCGTGCAACCTTGAGGTGGCTCGGGGCTGAGCTGACATTATACAGGGGGATAATATGAAATATTCAAGAACCGCAATTTTGTTGGTGGCGACCTGCCTTACGACACCTGCCTTCGCGCAGGACGCATCTCCTCCGACGAGCGCGGAAACCAGCGCCGATGAAGGTACTGCGATCATTGTCACCGGATCGCGTATTAAGCAGGACCCGACGAAAAGCGCTGCACCATTGCAGGTTATTACGCCGTCGGATTTGTCGCGCGAGGGAATTAACAGCCCCGAGCAACTCATCTCATTTCTGTCAACAAACGGCACTGGCGCGGACAATCTTGCATCCAACGGTGACGTGACCAGCGGTGCGCAACGCGGCACCAACGGTCTGTCGGCTGCTAACCTGCGCGGTCAGGGCGCAGCATCAACGCTCGTCCTCCTAAACGGACGCCGGGTTGCGGCTCATGGCCTGACCGGCGGTGCGGTTGACGTTAATCAGGTTCCTTTTGCCGCGCTTGAACGGGTCGAAGTATTGAAGGACGGTGCGTCCGCAATCTACGGGACCGACGCGATCGGCGGCGTGATCAACTTTATCACCAAGTCAAATTTCCAGGGTGTGGTGCTCAACGGCTTCACCGACATCACCGAACGAGGCGATAGCCCGATTTACCGCCTGTCTGCGACTGCTGGCTATGGCGACCTTGACACCCAAGGCTTCAACATAATGGGCGCTGTCAGCAAGAGCTGGAACGGCATTTTGCTCGGCAAGGATCGGGATTTTGTTAATGGGAACCAGCCCAATCGCGGTCTTTCAGTTGATACTCGTGGCACCCCGATTGCAACGGCATTTCCTGCAAACCCCAATAGCATCTTTGCACCGACTGGCTCGCTGCTTGGTGGGACTACTAATAATGCCGCAAGCTTTTTCCTTCCCGGATTGGTGATCCCGGGAACCACGATCCGCGCAGACGGGGGCATTAACCCGCTGGATTTACCTGGTGGCGCTGGGTGCGATTCAGTTGAAGGTGGGATGGCGTATGATGAGGTGCTCTGGTCCGTCCCAGGAGCGCGGTTTGCCTGCTCATGGGATACGGGGCGCGCAGCCGTGCTTCAACAACCGCTGCAAACTCTTACTTATTATGGCAAGGCGACATTGGCCCTCGGCGAACATCGTTTGTCTGCAGAAGTGACAGGTTCGGATGCGGACTCGAGGAAGCGGTTCTCGAACAACCAATATTCGATCAACGCGACCACCATGCCGCTCTATTTTCCACTCAACGCAACAACGTCGGCAACCTACAACAGCGTATATGACGCGATTGCGGCGACATTCCCTGCGATCGGCGCCGTGGGGGACCGCACCGTTGATGCTGTCGGAAATTACGGCAAGCCGATTGCCTATCGCTGGCGTAACATTCCTGGCGGCAATCGCGAATATGTCACAAATACCAAGACCATCCGTGGCGCGTTGACTGCCGAAGGCCCGCTTGGTGGCACATGGGATTACCGTGCTGGCGCTTCTTACGCAAAAAGTGAAGCATCGTCGGTGCTGGGGACAGGCTATCATTATGCAGGGATATTCCGTTCTGCTGCCAATGCTGCGGCATCGGGAGTGGTGGGAGCTGTCAATGGCGGCATCGACCCCAGAGCGCCGACTGCGCCCGGCGCAACCCGGCCAGGGATTGTAGGACTGCTGAACAGCGGAATTCTTAATCCCTTCTCCGGCGTACAATCTGCTGCGGCGTTAGCAGGGCTGGACGCCGTTTCGGCTGAAGGAACCACGCTGTATGGCGGTCAGTACGAGGTAAAACAGTTCGATGCCTCTGTATCAGGATCGTTGTTTGATCTGCCCGCCGGTGCGGTCCAGGTTGCACTTGGCGCTGACTACCGCCGTGAAACCTATAGTTTTAACGGGTCGGCAGCAGCGGTCACGGGGCAACCTGAAATTTTCAACGTAGCCTTCGATAACGTAAACGCGTTGACGCCGAAAAACCGCGACGTGAAAGCGGTTTATGCCGAAGTTTCGGTGCCGCTGCTGGATATCCTCGAAGTCACCGGTGCAGTTCGGCTGGACGACTATACGGGTTTCGGCTCGACAATAAATCCCAAGTTTACGGCAAGATTTTCTCCCACGGACTGGGTCATGCTGCGGGCATCTTATAACACAGGGTTCCGGGTCCCGAGCTTTAACCAGATTTTCAACGGCGTTACAGAATCGCCTAATCCTGGCAACAACCTGACTGACCCAACTACCTGCCCTGCAGGCGGGATCGTTAATGTTACAGCCGGTTGCGGTGCGATTACGCCCAATTCCCTGAGCGGCGGTAATCTTAACCTAGGCCCTGAAACATCGGAGCAATATTCGGCCGGTATCGTCTTCACGCCCGCGCGACAATTCAGTGCTTCGGTCGATTTTTGGTCCATCGCCGTCGATAATACTATTGGTGCGCTCACCATTGCGCAGTTGTTAGCGAACCAGTCCTCCTTTCCTGATCGCGTAGTACGAACAGGCGGGGTAATCACAGGGTTGGATTTGCGGGCCGACAACATCGGCTCACGGCGGACCCAGGGTCTGGAAGTCTCGCTGCGTGGCGGTGTCGATGCATTTGGGGGCGTGTTTACCGCAGGTCTTGACGGAACATATCTGATCAAAAAGCGCGAGAAGTTTTTGCCCACGTCACCATTCGGGCCCAGTTTGATTGGCGTGTTCACTTATGCTGGCGACCTTGGCCTCCGCTGGAAACATAGCGCGTTTATCAATTTCGCTGTTGACGATGTGATGCTCAGCTTCTCCCAGATCTATCGTAACGGCTACAAGAACAATGCACTTCCGCGATCCGCCAGCCGTCCCGATTACAACGAGCGGGTTAAGGCCTATGTCATCTACAACATGTCGGCCGCAGTTGATATTGACGACCGTTTCCGCCTGACCGCGGGCGTGCGTAACGTGTTCGACAAGGATCCGCCATTTGCCATCACTTATGACAGCAACACGGGTGCTGGCTCAAGCTGGGAGCCGCGCGTTGCGGATCCACGTGGACGGTCCTTCACTGTCGCGGTTGAAGCAAAGTTCTGATCTAAAAGGATGCCGGGTATGGATTTGAATGCAACTCGGCGTCAGATTATCGCGGGGCTGGCAGCGTTGCTGTCGGCCTCGCCGCTTTTGGCGGCAAACCCGGCGGCGGCTAAAGCTGCGCGCAAGCCGTCGCGCCTGCGCGTGGGGGACACCGTTGGTTTGATTGAGCCGGCATCGGCCAGCGACGAGCCCTTCCAGATCCAGTTGGTCGAAGAGGCTATTTTGGCCATGGGGCTAAAGCCAAAGCGTGCACCCCATTTGCTGGAGCGTTATGGCTATCTTGCAGGTCAGGACAAGGACCGCGCGTCAGACATCAATACAATGTTCGCTGATAAGGATGTGAAGGCCATATTCGCTGTGCGAGGCGGATGGGGCAGCGCGCGGCTTTTGCCTTATCTCGACTGGAACATCATTCGCGCAAATCCGAAATTGCTTACCGGTTTCAGCGATATTACCGCGCTGCATATGGCGATTGCTGCCAAGGGCGGGTTCGTGACTTTGCACGGCCCGAATGCCAGCAGCGCATGGGGCAAGGCTTCATGGGATATTTACCGTGAAATCGCATTTGATGCTGGCACGCCTTTGTTCACCAATCCCGTCGGCGGCGAGGACAGGCTGACGCAAAGGCGTTGGCGTACAAGGGTGTTGGGCACCGGCAAGGGCAAGGCGCAAGGAAAGTTGCTGGGCGGAAACCTGACAGTGCTGACCGCGCTTGCGGGAACACCTTATTTACCCAGTTTCGACGGCGCAATTCTGTTTCTGGAAGATGTAGACGAGGCGGAATATCGCATTGACCGGATGCTGACACAATTGGGGCAGGCAGGTGTGCTCAAAAATTTGAAGGGCGTCGTATTCGGGCAATGCACCGACTGTGTTAACAAGGGCAACAGCTATGGCGCCTTCACGCTCAACGACGTGCTGACTCAACATCTGGGTGGACTAGGTGTCCCAGCCTATCAGGGCGCGTATTTCGGGCATATCACTGACCAGTTCACGCTGCCTGTGGGCGGCATGGCAGAAATTGATGCAGATGCCGGAACGCTCCGCCTGCTTGAGCCCGTCGTTGTTTAAATCAGGAACTGCGTAATCAGCAACGCAAAGCTGTTATTGGCCATGTGGAGAATGATATTGGTCCGCAGCGACCCTGTGCGGTGGTATAAATAGCCAAAAGCAATGCTCAGGGACATCAAGCCGGGGATCGCATAGGGTTGCAGGTGCACCAATGCGAACAGAAATGACGACAGCAATATTGCGCCCCAGACCGGCAGATATTTCGTCAGCGCATTTTGTAATAGTCCGCGAAACAGAAGTTCCTCGACCAGCGGCGCAGCAATCGCGATGGCAAAGAACATAGCCGCCATATTCAATGGCGTCCGCGCAATGCCGGCAAGGAGTTTCGCCATTTCTTCTTGCATACCAATGCCGGGAATGACGTAATTGGCATATAATAGATTGAAGCCCATCGCGGCGATGACGAGCAATATGGCAAGCCCGGTAGCCTTGTGCAGGGGGATTTTGCCGAAATCATTCAGTCCCAATGTCTCCATGCGTCCCTGTCTGCGCAGATACAGCCACATCAGGAACAACTGGACCACCGCTGATGCAACAAGGCCGAAAATAATGGAGATTGGCAAAGGCGTGGCTGACGTCGCCAAGCCGTCCTGCGTCGCTGCAATAATTAGGCCGGTGCATAACCCCTGTAGGACGAAATACAGCACGATGAAGCCGATTGTGGGCAAAAGGCCGGGATATCGTTTCGGCGATGAAATCGAAATTGCAGGATCGCCGGGTTGCATTTTTTCCATATCAATCCTGCTAAAATAATGAAGGCCGGACGTGCTCTGCCCGACCCTCACCTGTTTACACATCAAAACTTAATAGGCTACCCGCGTTGCGGACAGGCCATAGGCGGGGAGCAATGCCTGAACGCTGGTCGGGCCTGCCAGATGTCCTGCACCGACCGCCATGAATGTTACGCCGGGCTTCGCCATCCGCGCCGAAATCCATTTCGCCCAATTGGCATTCCGTTTGGTCAGCAAGGCATCGTATAAAGTGCGGCTAGTGAGCCCCTCATTCATAAGTTGCCCTAGGCCCTCTGGGTCAGGCGCTGCCCACATGTCGACCATCTTATCGAGAGTGCCTCCAACATCATCAATCATTTTTGCCGTTTCGACCAAAAACGCGATTTGTTCAGCCTCTGGCAGGGTGTCAAACACGCCAAGCTGAAACTCCATCGTTTCAAGCCCCGCAATCGGCTTGTTACCGGCCTTGGCTGCTGCCGTAAGCTGTTTTTCAACGCCACTATTCGGGTCGAAACCCGTTTTCTGAGCCGCGAGCAAGGATAGGGTGATTGCCGCAGCCCATGGTTCAAACGGGTCAAATGCGGGGGCCGGAATACCAATCTTACCCATCGCTGCTTCGTAAACGGAGCGGTCGGCGTCGTTCATTTTTGAACGCAAGGTCTTGCCCTGCTGATCCATTGCAAGCTTGCCAAACAAGGCTTGTGATTCTGCCGGGGTTGGCTCGACCAGTTCCAGAACCAGTTCGTCCGATCCATCGAAAGCGGTTTTTACACCATCATCAAACCAGCCAAGGCCGGGTTTCAGGATGTGTACGCTGCCAAACAGATAGACTGTCGTGTCTTCGTCTTTCACTACCCATAATGCAGGATCAACGTCCTTGACCGCAACTGGTACGACCTTGACGGGATCAAGCGCTTCAACAGATGCAGGTGCTTCTGTTGGCGCATCTTGGGCAAATGCCGGGGCACAGCCAAGCAAGGCAGTCGCGACGAGTAGCGATTTCAAATAGGCACGCATGAAAATTCTCCTAAAAAGCAAAAGCAAAACTGAACTATAAATTCCTGATTGTCAGCGATATTTTTTCCAGAACCAGACGGCGGTCCAGATTAATGAGAATATCAGATAAATCGCCACACCGTCGGGCTCTGGCAAAAAGCCGCCGCGCCACAGCACCCACCACAAAGGCGCAAGGATAAGGAAGGCATAAGCCGCGTAATAGCCGCCGTCCCGGTAAGCGCTCGCTTCCTGTTCATCAATGGCGTGCGTATGCCAGTACCATGCGACAACCGGCATGATGCCTACCCAGATAAAGACGAACGCTATGACGATGCTCAAGGGAATTGGCCCTGAGCTAAAGATCGCCGATAAAGATCCTGGTCCATTGCCGGGCATATTGCCAATGCTCGACATCGACAGCACGACCCCCATAATACCGCCCAATAAGCCGAGACTGACCATGATGTTGCGGTTCAACTTCTCACGTTTGGTCATAGGTTCGCCCGTGGATTTCAGTTTTTTGACGTTGCGCCAGATAGCATAGCTCAAGCCGGCCATGATCGCGCCGACGCCAGCCAGCACAGCAATCGCAACCCCAGATATTGTGCCGGCGCCATCCGATTGATGCTCGCCAAGAAAGCCTGCAATCGCGCCTGCGGTCATTACAATGCCAAGTCCTGCCAGCACAATCCACACGATGCTGCGGCTACCCGTGCCTTCGTTTTCAAGCCTTGTCATCGGGGCCTCCACCAAATCCGTCATCGAAAATCTCCTCGATTGGCAATTCAAACAGCCGTGAAATTTTAAACGCCAGCGGCAGGGACGGGTCATATTTTCCAGTCTCAATCGCGTTCACCGCCTGGCGCGATACATCGAGATGCTCGCCCAAGTCGGCTTGGCTCCAGTTCCGCATAGCCCGCAACACCTTTAGCTTGTTTTTCATGTCAGGTAATGATGTCTTTGTGTCATGGATACCTTACTAAACCGATTCGTGCGTAATGTCAATAAGACCTTACAAAATGCTATGCAGCATTGACAAAAACCGCGAGCGTTATTCAGAACCTTGATTTAGCGGCCTATCTCCGCCAATGGCTGGCCATGTCCGACCTTGCGCCATTAAGTTTTCAGGACCTGATCCTTACGCTCCATGATTATTGGGGCAGGCAGGGCTGTGCGATTTTGCAGCCTTACGATATGGAGATGGGGGCGGGCACATTCCACACCGCGACCACATTGCGCGCGCTTGGGCCTGACCCTTGGAATGCCGCCTTCGTGCAGCCATGCCGCCGCCCAACCGATGGCCGCTATGGTGAAAACCCCAACCGCCTTGGTGCTTATTACCAGTATCAGGTGATCCTGAAGCCAAGCCCGCCCGATTTGCAGGAGCTGTATCTGGGCTCGCTTAACGCCATCGGCATCGACCCGTTGCTGCATGATATCCGCTTTGTCGAAGATGACTGGGAAAGCCCAACGCTTGGTGCGTGGGGCCTTGGCTGGGAAGTATGGTGCGACGGCATGGAGGTGACTCAGTTCACCTATTTCCAGCAAATGGGCGGATTCGATTGCAAGCCGGTGTCTGGCGAGCTGACCTATGGTCTGGAACGTCTGGCGATGTATATACAGAACAAGGACAGCATCTTCGACCTTGCCTATAATAATGCGACGGCCGACCGCCCCGCCGTCACCTATGGCGACGTCTTCCGCGAAAACGAACGGCAGATGAGCACTTATCATTTCGAAGTCGCCGATACAGATATGCTGTTCGACGCGTTTAAAAAGGCAACGGCAGAGTGCGAAAACTGCCTTGATCGCGGGATACCCATTCCCGCCTATGAACAGGCAATCAAAGCGAGCCACATCTTTAACGTCCTTCAGGCACGCGGTGTCATCTCCGTGCAGGAGCGTGCCAGCTACATGGGCCGCGTTCGCGACCTTGCCAAAGGCAGCTGCCAGGCATGGATGGAAAAGAACGGATGGACGGCGTGACCGACTTCCTGCTTGAACTTCGGTCCGAAGAAATACCTGCGCGGATGCAGGTGAAGGCGAAGGAAGATTTGGCCCGCCTTTTCAACGAGGCGTTGGCCAAGGCAGGCCTTGCTGCAGCTTCGGTCGAAACCTTCGCCACACCGCGCCGCCTTACGCTGATCGCGACTGGGTTGCCATTGGCGACCGACGCGGTGTCTGAAGAAACCAAAGGTCCAAAGCTCGGTGCGCCGCCGCAGGCGATGGAGGGCTTCCTGCGCAAAACCGGCCTCACCCAGGACCAGTTGATTGAACGCGACGGCGTCTACTTCGCAGTCGTGGAAAAGGCGGGGCGTCAGACGGCTGAGGTTTTGGCCGAAGCGATTCCTGCGATCATTCGCGCATTTCCGTGGCCAAAATCACAACGCTGGGGTGCCTCGTCCATCTCGACAGAAAGCTTGCGCTGGGTCCGCCCTTTGCAGGGCATTGTCGCAATATTGGGCGACGAGGTCGTGCATTGCGAAATTGATGGTATCGTGAGCGGCGCTGCCACCATGGGCCATCGCTTCCATCATAGCGGCCCAATCACCATCGGCAACGCAGGCGACTATATTGAAAAGCTGCGTGCCTGCCACGTCCTTGTCCATTTTTCCGAACGCTGCCGCATCATTCGCGATGGGGCCGAAGCCGCTGCGAAAGCCGCTGGCCTGACGCTGGTTGCGGACGAAGGTCTGGTTGTGGAGAATGCGGGCCTGACTGAATGGCCGGTGCCCATGCTTGGCCGCTTTGACCCGGCGTTTCTGGAGGTACCGCAAGAGGTCATTCAGTTGACCGCGCGCGTGAACCAGAAATATTTTGTCTGCCATGACGCCAATGGCAACCTTGCCAACGCGTTCGTCTGCACCGCGAATATCGACGCGCATGACGGGGGTGCGGCGATTGTTGCCGGCAACGAAAAGGTGCTGGCTGCGCGGTTGTCGGATGCGAAATTCTTCTGGGAACAGGATCTGAAAGTCGCGCTGGATGATCAGGCGGCGAAGCTGGCGCAGATCACGTTCCACGAGAAACTGGGCAGCGTCGCCGATAAGGTCGAGCGCGTGGCCAAGCTTGCATGCTGGCTGGTTGAAGAAGGTATTATTGAAGGTGCCGATGCCGACGATGCTGAACGCGCCGCGCGTCTGTGCAAGGCGGATCTCGTCACTGGTATGGTCGGCGAGTTCCCGGAATTGCAGGGCATCATGGGCGGCTATTATGCCCGCGCGCAAGGCGAAAGCGACGCTGTCGCCGATGCCGTCCGGGACCATTACAAGCCGGTAGGGCAGGGCGATGATGTGCCGACCGCGCCTGTTACAGTAGCAGTCAGCCTAGCGGATAAGTTGGATACGCTGGCTCAATTCTTTGCGGCAGGTATGCCGCCCACGGGTTCGAAGGATCCGTTCGCATTACGCCGCGCGGCCATTGGGTTCTTGTCACTGTTGCTTCAAAATGATCTGCGCGGTTCTCTGAAGAGCATGCTCATAGCAAATGGCACCGGTGCGAACTTCGATGCACTAGAAGAATTCCTAATTGACCGCCTCAAAGTTCAACAACGCGAAGCGGGTGTGCGGCACGATTTGATTGATGCGGTGTTTAGCCTTGGCGGTGAGGACGATCTTGTCCGGCTGCTGGCGAGGGTCAAGGCATTGCAGGCATATATCACGACGGCTGAAGGCGCGAATTTGCTGGCCGCGTACAAGCGCGCGGCGAATATTTTGAAGGGCTCAAACCCTGTTTCTCCCGTTCTCGACAAGGCTTCGGATGCGCCAATGTCAGGCGCAGAGGAACAGCAAATGCCGCAGACGGGTGAGGAAGACCCGTTTGTCGACGTCGACCAAGGTATGCGCTCCGCGATTGCGGGCAATCATGGCCGCACCGAAGGCGTAGTGCCGGAGGGCGCAGCGGCAGCGGATATTGCTCTACTTGGCGCGCTGGATGTTGCCGAACCACAGGCGCAAAAGGCGCTTGAGGCCGAGCAATTTGAAGACGCCATGGCAGCGCTGGCGACCTTGCGCGAACCAATTGACCGTTTCTTCGCAGAAGTGATGGTCAATGATGAAGACCCTGCCAAGAGGGCCTTTCGTTTGGGCTTGCTCGCGCGGTTCCGCAATGCGGTGCACAAGGTTGCCGATTTTTCGAAGATTGAGGGGTAAACTCCCCTCCCGCTTGCGGGAGGGGCGGGGTTGGGTGCTGTTTCAGTATCTGACCCTCCCCTAACCCCTCTCGCAGGCGGGAGGGGAACAAAGGAGCAAATATGACTCAGTACGTATTTCGTTTTGGTGGCGGTGTTTCTGACGGTGATGAGACCGTTCGCGGCAACAAGAACATCCTTGGCGGCAAGGGCGCGAACCTTGATGGCATGGCCTCGATTGGCCTTCCTGTTCCTCCCGGCTTCACGATCACGACTGAGATGTGCACGGCTTATTATGCCAATGGCCAAAGCTTCCCTGAAAGCGTGCGCGCTGAGGTTGCCAACGGCCTTGCGCATATTGAGCAGGTGACGGGAAAATCCTTCGGCAATCCTGCCAACCCGTTGCTCGTTTCGGTGCGCTCCGGTGCGCGGGTTTCGATGCCGGGGATGATGGATACCGTTTTGAATCTAGGACTTAATGACCAGACCGTAGAAGGACTTGCAGCTTCATCAGGCGATGCGCGCTTTGCGTGGGACAGTTATCGCCGCTTCATCCAGATGTACGCCGATGTGGTGCTTGAGCTTGACCATGGGGCGTTTGAGGAAGCGCTTGAGATCGCCAAGGAAGATCAGGGCTATTATCTCGACACCGAACTTTCCGCCGATGACCTGAGGTCGCTTGTGGCCGAATATAAGCGGCTGGTGGAGGCCGAATGGGGCAAGCCGTTTCCTCAGGATGTGCATGACCAATTATGGGGCGCAGTGGGCGCGGTGTTCGGTTCATGGGAGTCCGACCGGGCAAAGGTCTATCGCCGCCTGAACAATATTCCGGGTGATTGGGGCACGGCGGTCAATGTGCAGGCCATGGTGTTCGGCAATATGGGCGAAACGTCGGCGACTGGTGTTGCCTTTACCCGAGATCCCGCGACGGGCGAAAATGCTTATTATGGCGAATATCTGATCAACGCGCAGGGCGAGGATGTCGTTGCCGGAATCCGCACCCCGCAATATCTGACCAAGGCGGCGCGTGAGCGCGCAGGCGCAAAGCCGCTGTCGATGGAAGAGTCGATGCCGCAGGTCTATGCGGAACTGGCGCGCGTGTTCGAAATCCTCGAGACACATTATCGCGACATGCAGGATATCGAGTTCACCGTTGAGCGCGAGAAATTGTGGATGCTGCAAACCCGGTCCGGCAAGCGCACGGCAAAGGCCGCGCTGAAAATCGCGGTCGATATGGCCGAAGCGGGCATGATCACCACTGACGAGGCTGTGCTGCGCGTTGATCCGATGGCGTTGGATCAGTTGCTGCACCCCACGCTTGATCCGAACGCCAAGCGTGACGTGCTGACCTCCGGCTTGCCTGCCTCACCCGGCGCGGCATCGGGCGAGATCGTCTTTGACGCAGACACCGCTGAACGTTTCAATGACATGGGCAAGGCGGTCATATTGGTCCGTATCGAAACCAGTCCGGAAGACATTCATGGCATGCACGCCGCCAAGGGCATATTGACCGCACGCGGTGGGATGACCAGCCATGCGGCCGTTGTTGCACGCGGCATGGGACGGCCTTGCGTTTCTGGCGCAGGCAGCATTCAGATCGATGCTGCGGCCAAAACCCTTCGCATCGCCGGGCGTAGCTTGAAAGAGGGCGACATCATCACGCTTGATGGTTCAACGGGCGAAGTAATGGCGGGCGAAGTGCCAACGATCCAGCCGGAGTTGGTGGGTGATTTCGGGACATTGATGGTGTGGGCCGATGCTGGCCGCCGGATGAAGGTCCGTGCCAATGCCGAGACACCGTCTGATGCGCAAACTGCGCGTGACTTTGGCGCCGAAGGCATCGGGCTTTGCCGGACGGAGCATATGTTCTTCGACGCGGCGCGCATTACCGCCGTGCGTCAGATGATCCTGGCCGATGACGAGAAGGGCCGCCGGGTAGCGCTCGAAAAATTGTTGCCCGAACAGCGCAATGACTTTGCCGCGATATTCGAAGTCATGGCTGGCCTCCCGGTGACCATCCGGTTGCTTGACCCGCCATTGCACGAATTCCTGCCGCATCAGGAAAGCGAATTTGCCGAAGTCGCCGCTGCCGCTGGCGTTGGCGTCGAAGTGCTCAAACAGCGCGCATCCGAATTGCACGAATTCAACCCGATGCTTGGCCATCGCGGATGCCGTTTGGGCGTGACCTATCCTGAAATCTACGAAATGCAGGCGCGTGCGATATTCGAAGCTGCGTGCAGCCTTGCGGTCGCGCCCGTTCCCGAGATCATGATCCCCCTCGTCGGCACGCGCCGCGAACTGGAACTGATGAAGGACGTCGTCGACAAGGCCGCAGAGGCAGTCTTTGCCGAACAGGGCAAGCGCATCGAATATCTCGTAGGCACGATGATCGAACTGCCGCGTGCGGCATTGATGGCCGATGAGATTGCAGAGGTCGGAAGCTTCTTCAGCTTTGGAACCAATGACCTTACGCAAACCACCTTGGGCGTCAGCCGCGATGATGCGGCACGCTTTCTGACGCATTATGTCGACAAGGGCATTTACGCCCGCGATCCGTTTGTCAGCCTTGATGTCGAAGGCGTTGGCCAGTTGATCGAGATCGCAGCCAAGAAAGGCCGTGCAACGCGTCCAGAGATCAAATTGGGCATTTGCGGCGAACATGGCGGCGACCCCGCTTCGATCGCCTTCTGCGAAAAGGTCGGCCTCGATTATGTCAGTGCATCGCCCTATCGTGTGCCGATCGCGCGGTTGGCGGCTGCTCAGGCGGCGCTTGCCAGCAGGTAGAATATCCGGCTAACTGCTTGCTTCGGGGGGGAGCAATATGAAGGCTTGGCACAGGTACAGTATCTGTATCGCATTGGGGCTATTGGGCGGCATGGCGTTTGCCGTGCAGCAGGTGCGCGGCGGCTTGAACGACGGCCTCGTCACAAACGGGCCTTGGGAAACGGGCAAAAGCTTTGGCTCGGTCGACGCCAGCACGCTCACCCGCGCCAAGGTTGCGCTCTCCGGCCTGATGGCGTTGCCCGCCAAAGAGGCGATGTATTTTACCGCATCACGTGACAGCGCTGGCCGGGCACTGGACGGTCAATGCACTTACGACGTGCGCGGTGGAAAGCTGGATGGGCGGTGGTGGAGCATTACCTTGTATGAAGGCGAAGGCTGGCTTGTCAAAAATCCCGCCAACCGCTGGTCAGTCGCCGCCAGCGCAGTAGGAACAGACGCGCAAGGCCAATGGGCGTTCACGGTCTCGCCGCAATCGCAGCTCGGCGCCTGGTTGCCTACAGGTTCTGCAAAGGCATTTGACCTGACGTTGCGGCTGTATCATCCGTCGCCGGACTTGATTGGCTATCCAGAAAAGGCCCAGCTTCCCGTCATTACACGCAAAGGATGTGCATGATGCGGCGCTGGTTATTTCCCGTTGTAGTCGGCTGTCTGGTCGCTCTAGGTGCTTATCAGGTGACCTTGTTGGCAACGCCGTACGCGCTGATGTATGCCGCGCTCCAGAAAATCGCTGCGCGCGGGGCAGTGAACCAGTTTGCCTTTTCCCCCATGTCGACTGCGGACAACCAACCCATTGTCCGGCCAAGCCCTGACCTGTCCTATTCCACGTGCGTTTTTGACCTTTCAAAAGGGCCAGTAGTTGTCGATGTGGAGCCGGTCCCCGGACGGTACTGGTCCGTCAGCATCTTTGATGCGCGAACCGACGTCGCCGCTGTACGCAGTGACCGCGATACCAGTGGCAAGGCCGCTCGACTCGCTTTGATGAAAGAGGGACAAAAAGCACCCGCAGGATATGATCCCGTTTTGCTGCATTATGACCGGGGCCTTGCGCTGATCCGTATCTTGCTTGCCAATCCGCAGGAATTTCCCGCTATCGACGCGATCCGCCGGAAATCGACCTGCAAGCAGATTATAGGATCAAATTAGCTATTGCACATGGCCGCTCTCGTCCGTAATAGCGGCGCTCCAGTGCACCCGTAGCTCAGCTGGATAGAGCATCAGACTACGAATCTGAGGGCCGGGCGTTCGAATCGCTCCGGGTGCACCACTTTCCTTTCTTTGCTAATGCCGATACGCCGCGCGATTATTTGCGCGCAATATCGGTCTCTCGACTTTACAGCACGTGAACGGCTATGGGGGCGGCATGACGACGATATCCAAATCCGCAATTGTGCTTTTGTCCGGCGGCCTCGACTCCATGGTGGTCGCAGGCTTAGCGCGTGAGGCGGGGTATGACCTGATTGCGCTGACTATCGACTATAACCAGCGCCACAGGGTCGAGTTGGACAGCGCCGCGCGGATCGCAAAGCATCTGGAGGCGAGGGAGCATATCGTCCTTCCGCTGGACCTCACGCGTTTTGGCGGGTCGGCGCTCACGGCCGATATTGATGTGCCCAAGCAAGGCGTGGAGTCCGGCGCGATCCCGGTAACCTATGTGCCGGCGCGCAACACGATATTTCTTTCGCTGTGTCTTGGCCTTGCCGAAGCGCGAAACGCCCGTGACCTGTGGATTGGCGTCAATGCGCTCGATTATTCGGGCTATCCCGACTGTCGGCCAGAATTCATCCGCGCGTTTGAGGCGACCGCTAACCTCGCGACCAAAGCGGGGGTTGAAGGCGACCATTTCAAGGTGCACACGCCGCTGCTGGATATGACCAAGGCCGACATCGCGCGCGAAGCAGCCCGGCTTGGCCTGGATGCAGGCATGAGCTGGTCTTGCTATGACCCAAGCACTGGCAACAAGGCGTGTGGCCAGTGCGATGCGTGCCGCCTGCGCGCAAAAGGTTTTGCTGACGCGGGCCTTCCTGACCCGACTATTTACGCATGAGCTACGCGGTCAAAGAAATCTTCCTGACTTTGCAGGGCGAGGGCGTTCATGCCGGACGTCGTGCGGTATTCCTTCGATTTTCAGGCTGCAACCTTTGGACCGGACGCGAAACTGACCGCGCAGCTGCCATTTGCCAATTTTGCGACACTGATTTTGTCGGCATGGATGGTGAAAATGGCGGGCGTTACGACGCTGTGTCGCTTGCAGCGAAGGTCGCTGCCTTATGGGGTGACGGGATCGACAACCGATATGTTGTCATCACGGGCGGGGAGCCAATGTTGCAAGTTGACGATGCAATTGTCGATGCCCTGCATGAGCAACATTTTCAAATTGCAATTGAGAGCAATGGCACGATTGCGGTTCACCCCGGCATTGACTGGGTCTGCATCAGCCCAAAGGCGGGCTCAGATGTCATCCAGCATACGGGCGATGAGTTAAAGCTGGTTTGGCCACAGCTCACAAGCGATGTCGAGGCCATGGAAAAATGGGATTTCGGCAATTTCCTGATTCAGCCCATGGATATGGGCGACGCCGCTCTTAACGAAAGCAGCGTTGCTGAAGCCACGCGTTTCGTCATGGCGCGGCCGAAATGGCGCTTGTCCTTGCAAAATCACAAGATTCTCGGCCTCCCCTAACATTTGGTAAATTTGCTTGAAACCTCGCCCCGAAGATGACAGTCTTGTGACGGGAAAGAGGAGAGCATGAAATGGCAAAAGCCGAAGAAGCGCCACTGCGCGCATATAAAAGCTATTCGAAACGCATGTCTGACCATGTGGCCGTTGCGCTGGTCGTGTACACACTGGCTTTGATATTTCTGGTGACGCCAACGATTGAATCCGGCGGCACTTCGATTTTTCCGTATTTTGTACTGGTTCTTTTTGTTGCCGCAGTCATTCCTTTGTGCCGCAATCTGGAACGGCGTTGGCAAACGTTGGACGCCAATGCCCGGCCGGGCGACGGACTTGAAAGCCGCTATTTCGCCGACCGGTTGAAATTGTGGGTCGCCGCGATCGCCATTCCTGCGGCTTTAGCGGTACTGTTTACCGTCTTTTGAAAGCGGTTTGATTGACGCTGTAACAGCCCGCGCCTAAGTGGGAATCATGCTTAATCCACAAGAAGCGCTCGATCGCGCAAAAAATCTCGTTTCCCAAGCCATAAAGGCGGGCGCTGACGCCGCTGACGCGGTCTACGTCTGTGATGCATCTACCGAGGTGCAGGTCCGGCTTGGGCAGTTGGAAGATGTCTCCCGCTCGGAAGGTGAAGATATCGGCCTTCGCGTATTTGTGGGGCAGCGTTCGGCCACCATTTCATCGTCTAACATGAATCCTGCCATTCTTGCGGGGTTGGTCACGCGCGCCATTGATATGGCTAAGGAAGCACCGGACGACCAATATGCAGGTCTTGCGCCGCAGGAGCGCTTGTTGACGGGGGAAATTCCGGATTTGGACAGTGATGACGGTCTCGACCCTGATCCAGCCCTGCTGCGCGCAGCTGCGCTCGAATGTGAAGATGCTGCGCGCGCTGTCTCCGGCGTTACCAATAGCGAGGGCGCGGGGGCAAGCGCCGGACGCACCATCTTCGCGCTTGCCACCAGCCATGGCTTCACCGGGGTTAAATCCGGCTCCGGCTATGGCATGTCAGTCAGCGTGCTGTCGGGCGATGGCGACGCGAAAGAACGCGATTATGACTGGCGCACGGCGCGGCACCTGGCCGATCTGGATAACCCCGCCAGCATTGGCAAAAGGGCTGGTGAACGCGCAGTCAAGCGGTTGAACCCGGGCACCATGAAAAGCGGCCAGATGCCAGTCGTGTTCGATCCGCGCGTTGGCGGATCATTCGTTGGTTATTTGCTCGGCGGCATAAGCGGTTCCTCCATCGCCCGGAAAACAAGCTTTCTGCTGGAATCTCTTGGCGCACAATTGTTCGACAGCAGTATTTCGATTGTCGATGACCCCCACCGTATGCGCGGCCTTGGCTCGCGCGCATTTGATGGCGAAGGCCTGCCCACTTCACGTCGGTCTATTATCGAAAATGGCATACTGACTGGCTGGTTGATGGAAAGCGCGTCCGCCCGGCAGCTTGGCCTTGAGCCCACCGGTCACGCCAGCCGCGGTATCAGCGGCGCACCCAGCGTCAGCCCTTCCAATGTCCATTTGGAAGGCGGCAAGGTTAGCGTTGCCGAACTGATCGCCGATATCAAGCACGGCGTCTATGTTCATGAACTTGCCGGGCAGGGGGTCAATTCGGTCACGGGCGATTATAGCCGTGGCGCGGCGGGATTTTTGATCGTGAATGGTGAAATTGCAGGGCCAGTGAGTGAATTCACCATCGCCGGAAATCTGAAGGACATGTTCGCTGCGATGACCGCTGCCAACGACCTTGAATTTATCCGCAGCACCAATGTGCCTACGCTGCGCATCGACGGCATGATGATCGCAGGTGCCTGAGCGGCAGCTTGACCGGGATGCCGTCGTAGCTGCGACGCAAGAGGCCGCAGCTCTGGCGTTCGCCGCGTGGCGCGATGGTGCCGTGCCAGACACCAAAGTGTGGGATAAGAGCAAGAATAATCCGGTCAGCGACATCGACATGGCGGTCGACGCACTGCTGACTACTCGGTTGCAAGCGATATTGCCGGAAGCAGCGTGGCTGTCCGAAGAAACCGTGGACGACCCTTCGCGTCTGGACGCGCGGCTGCTTTGGCTCGTGGATCCCATTGATGGGACCCGCGATTATGTGCGTGGCCGAAGCGGCTGGTGCGTGTCTGTTGCACTGGTGGCCGATGGCCTTCCGGTCTTCGCTGTTATGGCTGCACCTGCGCAAGGCAAGATTTGGGTGGCTGCCCATGGCGAAGGCGTGACCTGCAACGGTGATCGGCTGGCGTGTAGCATAAGAGCGAATTTCGCTGGATCACGCGTGCCGGCGGACGATCTGCCGAAACTGGATTCCGATCTTGTCACCGTAACCAAGCCCAACAGCATCGCCATGCGCATGACCATGGTCGCATGCGACCGCGCCGATCTGGTGGCCACCTTGCGTTGGGGCAATGAATGGGACATCGCGGCGGCGCACCTTGTGGCCCAAGAGGCTGGCGGCGTTGTCACCGACGCGCTTGGGCGGCCAATACGATATAACAAACGCGAGCCACTGGATTTCGGCCTAATCTGCTGTGCGCCGGGGATTCACCAGGCAGCTGTGGAACGGCTGGCGGGTCGGGCGGCGCGGTTGCTGTCGGTGACCTGAAACGAGTTCAGGATGACGATAGCTTGGGGTGTAATATATTCGACTTGATGCGACTTAAGGTCGCAACCGCGTCCACAATGAATCCCGGTTCATATCGCGCGGATTGTTGGCAATTGCATCCACAAAAGCCTTGCGGACCCAGCGGAATTTTTCCGGCCGGCTTGTGAATATCCGTTCGTCCCAAGCATGATAGCCCGCGGCACGGACCTTGCGGGCGATTTCGCCATAAATGCCTGCCGCCGACAACACGGCCCAGCGTGCACGCAGCGGTAGGCTCTTTGCGCCAACCCGTGCGGATGCCTCATATTGCTCAGCCTCGTCGGCAAGCCAGCGGCCCATAAGCGCAAGCTTTTTGCGGTTGTGCGGTTTCATATGCTCGCCCGGCCCGATATCGAGCATGGCGAGCCAGTCGTCAGGCAAATAGCAGCGCCCGGCTGCGTCATCTTCCGCGATATCACGGGCGATATTCGCAAGCTGAAACGCAAGGCCAAGGTCGCAGGCTCTGTCGAGCGTCGAATCATCGTCGGCTGGCACACCCATGACGACAGCCATCATCACACCGACCGCGCCTGCAACATGGTAGCAATATTGATACAGGTCGCTTTCGCGGCGTGGATGCCAGTCGGCGGCATCAAGTGCGAAGCCTTCGATCACGTCTTCAGCCATGCGATGCGTGATCCCGCATTCGCGTGCAACGACGCCAAGGCAGTCAAATGCTGGCTCACTTGTGGGTGTTCCAGCCAGTGCCATTGCAGTAAGTTCGCGGATCGCCTTCAGCCGCTCTTGCGGATCGGCCACTGCTTCCATCGCGCCGCCATGGTCTTGCCCGTCCGCCATGTCATCACATTTGCGACACCAAGCGTAGAGCAGCCATACGCGCTCGCGCGTTGTGCGGTCGAACAGGCGGCTGGCGAAACGGAAAGATTTTGAGCCGCGCGAGATGCTCTGCTGCGCAAATCCCACCAGCGCGGGTCGGTCAAAGGTTCTTTGTCCGCCTGCGTTAGGTGGGGCAGAAGTCACAAATCATCTGCCTTCATTTGGAAGATGGTCTTGTGGGGTACATAAGCAGCCATTTTGTTCAACAGACCATCCAGATGATCATCGATAATCATGATCCCGGAATGTTGTGGCCGGATGAAGCCGACGTCGATCATATTCTGGTTGAACGCGACCAATTGGTCAAAAAATCCGGCAACATTCAGCAACCCGACTGGCTTTTGGTGATAGCCAAGCTGTGACCAGCTTATGGCCTCCCACAATTCATCCATCGTTCCAACGCCGCCCGGAATGGTGATGAACCCGTCGGACAGGTCAGTGAACCTTTGCTTGCGCTCATGCATACCCGAAACAATATGCAATTCGGTGCATCCTCTGTGCGCAACTTCTGTACCGACCAAAGCTTCGGGGATGATACCGATGACCTCGCCGCCTGCTTCCAACGCGCTATCGGCGACTGCGCCCATCAGGCCTAACCGCCCGCCGCCGTAAACAACGCCAATGCCGCGTCTAGCCAAAGCCTTACCGATCTCGCGGGCTACGATGATATAAATTGGGTTCTCGGGCGTTGCTGACCCACAATATACAGCAATACGCTTCACGATGTGGCAGCCTCAATCATCAGTGCACCCGTCGCCTTTGCGCTTCCTACAACGCCGGGAATGCCAGCGCCGGGGTGCGTGCCTGCGCCAACGAAATACAGGTTGGATATCGCGTCATCACGATTGTGCGCACGCAAATAAGCCGATTGCCACAGGACTGGTTCAAGACTGAAAGCGCTGCCTAGATGAGCAGACAAATCGCGGCCGAAATCGGCTGGTGTATAATGGAATTGAGTCATGATCCGGCTCCGGATGTCGGGAATTAGGCGGCGTTCAAGCTCGTCGAGAATCCGCTCGGTCATCGCTGCGCCGACATCACCGTCCCAATCGAGCGGCGCCTTGCCCATGTGCGCCACTGGGGCGAGAACATAAAATGTCGAGCAGCCCTCTGGCGCAAGGCTTGGGTCGGTTACGGTCGGATGGTGCAGATAGAGCGAGAAATCCTCCGGCAGGACGCCGTTTTTGTAAATGTCGTCCAACAGGCCCTTATAGCGGGGGCCAAACAGGATCATATGGTGCGGAATGCCCGGCCATGTGCCCTTGATACCAAGATGCAGGACAAACAACGAGGGTGACCAGCTTTTGCGGCGGAGCGATTTTGTGACGCGCTCGCCGCGCTTGTTGCTGGTCAGCAGGTCCTTGTAGGTGTGCATCAAATCGCCGTTCGAGGCCGCCATGTCGCAGTCCATGCGCCAGCCTGACTTTGTGCGCACCCCGATAACCTTGTCACCGCGTGTCTCGATTTCTTCAACAGCATCGTCCAGACGGATTGTTCCGCCGAGCCGTTCGAAATGCGTCACCATAGCTGCAACGAGCCGGTTGGTTCCGCCTTTTGCGAACCACACGCCGCCTTCTTTTTCGATTGTATGGATCAGCGCATAAATCGCGCTGGTGCTCATGGGGTTTCCGCCCACCAGCAATGTGTGGAACGACAATGCCTCGCGCAGCTTTTCGTCTTTTACGTAAGATGACACGATTGAATAAACCGAACGCCATGCCTGGTATTTCATCAACGCAGGCGCGGCCTTGATCATGGACGCGAAATCGAGGAACGCAACCGAGCCGAGCTTTTGATAGCCCTCGTGGAAAACGCCCTTCGAATATTCGAGGAATTTGCGATAACCTTCGACGTCTTCAGGGTTCAGCTTTTCGATTTCGGCCCGCAAACCAGGCGCATCGTTTGAATAATCGAAGTTTGTGCCGTCCGGCCAATTCAGGCGGTAAAACGGGAATACCGGCATGAGTTCAATATCGTCGGCCATCTTATGACCCGAAAGCGCCCATAATTCTTCAAGGCAGGGCGGGTCGGTAATGACCGTCGGGCCACCATCAAAGGTAAAGCCATCCTTTTCCCAATAATAACCGCGGCCGCCGGGCTTGTCCCGCGCCTCTATTATAGTCGTGGATATGCCTGCCGATTGCAGACGAATGGCGAGCGCAAGCCCGCCGAATCCGGCACCGATGATGGCCGCTGTCTTAGTCATTTTTTCTTGCTCCGGATCGCTGTAATGGCTTTCCCTATGGGAATGGGCGGCTTGCCAGTCAGAATGCGCGCCTTGTCGCCGTTGGTTGTATTCCCAGCATAAAAGCGCTCGATCAATCCGGGCTTTAGCCTGTAGAAGCGTTCCAGTATTTTGTAGCGGTCTGTGCCATCGGCACCGCGGAAGAGCATGCGGTTGAGCATGCGGTAAAACTTGCCTTTGTTCCAATGCTCCTCCGCGCGTTGACGCAGCAGAAGGTTAAGCTTGTCACCGTCAAGGTCGGGCTGCTCTGCAATGAATATGGCGTTGCGCACGGCATCCGGCAGGGAATAGCTCGTCACTGCCTGAAAAAACGCCCCGCGCGCCCCGGCCTTTGCCGTTCGCCCGCTGCCGCTGTTCCAATAACTTTCCAAATCCCCGCCCATGACCACGGGTAGAACGCCATTTTCCTCACGCAGAACCCGTTCGACTTTCCAGCCCTTTTGATCGGCATAAGCAGCGATGCGCTGCCGCAAAATGCGCGGGTCCAGGTCCGGCTTGTCGCTATAATATGTATCTTCGACAAACACCTTGTCCATGCCGAATGGCAGGACGTACACAAAGCGATAGCCGTCGT
>NZ_JBKBQV010000017.1:0-46765 GCF_046292425.1 Sphingorhabdus sp. | reverse complement strand
TCGCATTGGTGTAACCACCCTTTGCGTAGATCATGGTCGATGGCGTGACGGCAAAACCAACACGTGCGCCAAGATAAAGGTCACGATCGGTATTAAGGCTATACGAATCGCCAGTGGATATCAGATTATTAGCAGTGCCTTTGACATCCGAGTCGGCGAATTCGGCTTCAATGCCGGCAATTACGCCGCCAAGTTGGAAGTCATAACCAGCAGCTACGCCATACATCAAATCGCCATCGCCATCGCTGACATCGTCATAGCCAACGAGCGCTTCGATATGTGGCCCTGTGAACGGGGCGGCTTCCTGCGCGAATGCAGGGGTTGCAAGTGCAGTGGAGAGGAGTGCTGCACCAATTAAGAGTTTACGCATTTCTTTGATCCATTTTCAGTGAAAATGACGTCGTCATTGCAACGCCACACACCAAACGGCACCCATAGCGTGATAGTTTCATGAATATAAAACAACGAAACCCATGTGACATTATGGCAACGGTCTTCCCAAGCGCATGATCCAACTTGCCTCGGGCACGTCGTTTAGACATGAGTGCTAAATGGAAAATTTGCCCCGCCCCCTCACAGCTTTCAAGATTCTCACGGCTCCGCAATGGGCGCAATTTCAGGCTGATGGCGTCTTCAGCGGTGCACCTGTTGATCTGGCAGATGGATATATACATCTGTCGACCGCCGATCAGGTGCAAGGTACATTAGCCAAGCATTTCCAAGGACAAGACGGCCTTGTGATTGCAGAAGTAGATTTGCTTGGGCTGCAGGATAGTGTTCGTTGGGAAGAATCGCGTGGTGGCGCATTATTCCCGCATGTTTACGCAGACTTGCCATTGAGCGCGATCATCGGTCATTTGACTCAGATCAAAGCATGACCCGTTTGTCCGCGTCATAAGGGCCTTCTTTAATGAAGGAGCCTGCTATGGACATTCTGCAAATACCTGCCGTCGCATTATTCACGGGCATGGTCGCATCTTTTGCGCTTGTTATGATTTCTGAGTCCGTGATCGATCTCATCAAGACATAAACGACAGGCCCGCCCCCCTTTCGGAGAACGGGCCCTTCCGCTCCTTTTGACAGCTTGTTCGCTGCCTCAGGAAAACTGTTTCGGTATCAGTAGTTATTTCCGCCCCGGTTACCGTGGCTGTCTACATCGTCAGGTTCCAAGGCGGCCTCGCCAAATGTGTCCGGCTCGTCATCGTCGCTACGCTCGCCACGGAATGCGTCCATATCGATACGGCCGCTCCGCTCCATCTGGTTCATGTGGTCAACTACATCTTGCGCGTCATCCGCGTAAATCTGCGCAGGGTTTGTAGTGCCACCGCGTTCGCTTTCTTGGGCAGATTCACGATTTGCTATGCCCCGGATGGCGTCATCAGACACAGTCTGCGCCTGCGCGGCTTCGTCGTCCTGCTCGCTGTTAAAGTTTTCCGGGGCATCTTCCGACCTGTCTACCGGGCTTTCGTCAGCGTGATCATTGTCAACATCGGCACCAGTGGCTGTCATCGCGGCGTCGCTGTCATCATCCTCTTTTGTGCGCAAATCGGCATTGCTACTAACTGCGGCAGGATAGGCACCGGAGTCCGTTGTATGTGATGCTGGCGCAGTCGCTGCCGCTGCGTCTGTAATGGGCGTGGAGCCGATCGGTCGGCTGGTATCTCTCTCGGTCACAGGCAGATCCTTTCCAAAAGGTGGGGAAGTGCAAACGCGAACCTCGAAGGGCGGTTCCCTTGGAAAGTTCAGGCGGGCCAATGAAAGGCGACGGCACTTTCGCCAGCGGGGTTGCCATCAGCATCAAACCGCCGCTCGATAATCCGCCCGCAACCATCATGGCCCACTGCCAATATGGTGCTGCAACGGGTCCCATAAACAGGGTTCCGGATAAAAACCGGGTGGTCGTCATCGTCCTTGCTGCGCGTATCTATCAGAACATTAAACAAGTCGACCGGGTCATCTGCCTGGCCATGGAGCCAATTTTCAATCTCAAGGTTCAGTCGGTCTTTGCGCGGCCAATGTTCATCCATCACTGCGTTAGACATGCCGTGGATTCCATCGTCTATAAGAACGCTAAGGTCCGTTGGACGATTAGAGACAAATTGAACTCCCTTTTGGTCTCCAATCAGGAGATTGAACGGATTGAACCTGTCCATTTTGTCGGGCACCTGCGCTTCGGCCAACCAGTTGGTGACAAGCGCACCGCGTGATTCCTTTTGCGGGTCGGGCCCTCCTGGATTTCGCACATTTGTCACGACGCCAAAGCGGCCGGTGCTGCTCACGCCCATCCACGTGCCTTGCGACAACATGTCACGGCCAGCGATAATCGACGGTTCATCCACCCACACGCCCAAAGGCGAGGCGGTACGTGCATGGAATTCGTCCCTATTACCTGCCACCACCAATTGCCAACGCGGATGGGCTCTCCACGCGACCGACACTACGCACATGTCGTGCTGCTCGAGTCCCGAGGCTCCAATAATCTGGAAGCTTCTTTCCAATCGGCCGTCAGCCATATTTGCTGCTGGGGGCCCGCCAGAATCAGCGGGACGCCGGCCTTCCCCGTCTTGTTGTCATCTATGCTGACAACTGCAAACACCGGCATGTCGGTCAGGTCACGCCATATCCCGGCCATTGTGAACAAGAAGGGCGCAGGGGTAATCACGCCATCATCCTTTGACTGAAGGATTGATGTTGCAGGGACCAAGCATCGCAACTCTACATGCCGCAAATTGCCAATCCAAAATGGGCTGAGAACATTGCGCACGGTCGTCACCCATTGCACTTCGCCCGACGGAGTCATGCTGTTCGGTGCTGGATAGCCCCAAACCATTGGCCGAATGACGCGCTGCGATGTCTTGGCCGAACGCACGATTACTGGGGCAAATTCTCCGGGCCTTAGGTCGCCACCACCCCATGGGTCAGGACCATGCTGCGCGCCAAAGGCTTGGGCAACCACACCGGACGGCGCATCCAAACGATAGGCTCTGGTCATCCCGCTTCGCTACCGACAGAGGTCATGATGGGGCAAATATCGCCGAGAGCGAGCCATCAGAGCTGCTTTTCGTAGATGCGATATACCTTGTTGATCTCACCATTAATGGCCTCGCCAACCGAACGCATGGGTCCGTTATCATCAAGCACCCAGCCAAATTCACCGCGGGTTGCACCAAATTCGCTCGTTGCAGAGTCGCGGATATAGCTCACGAGCATGAATGCCAACTGGCTGGCCATTCTTGTTGCCTGCAGCCGTTTGACAACGCCCATCAACGGAACCCGCATCGTGCGTACTTTGGGCGCACGCAGCCACCAAAGCAATTTCGCCCAGTTGAACGGCCACAGCGATCCGCCAAAGGTGCCGATTTTTTCATTTATGTCGGGCCAAGTCATCATGAACGCCACTGGTTCACCATCAACCTCGGCAATTCGGATCAGGTCGTTAAATACGATAGGTTTTAACTGCTTGCCGGTATGCGCAACTTCCGCATCGGTAATTGGAACAAAGCCCCAATTTCCGCTCCATGCATCGTTCAAGATCGACAGGATAATTGCGGCCTCGGCATCAAAATTATTCTTGTTCACCTTCCGAATGACAATACGTTCGTTCCGTTCACCAGAAGCCACAATGCGCTGCACCAATGGTGGAAAAGGGACGTCAATCGGGATCTGGTAAGTGTAGAGGTCTTTGACGCCAGCATATCCGGCTGCTTCAATCCACGCGCCATAAGCGGGGTTGTGATATCCCATGAGCACCGTCGGAGGATGGTCATGCCCCTTCACCAACAGCCCCGGCTCTTCCCAGATCGACAAACTTAACGGGCCAAGCGCGCGGGCCATTTTCTTGTCGCGCAGCCAACTCTCGGCTGTCGCAATCAGAACTTTTGCTACCTCGACGTCTTCCGCCTCAAAAAAGCCCCAGTTGCCGACACCCGGCCCCATGCCTTGTTCGGGTGGCTGAGCCAGTGCAAGATGGTCCAGATGGGCGGAAACGCGGCCAACGACACGCCCACCGCGGTCCGCCAAAAAAAGCTGGGCCTCGCCATGTTCGAACCACGGGTTTTTGCCAGGCGTAATCGTCGCCATAACATCGCTTTTGAGCGGCGGCACCCAATTCGGATCGCCCGCATACAGCCGGAAGGGCAAGTCGACGAAGGCCTTCTTATCGGCTGTGGTCAAGACGGGACGAATATTAATGTTTGTCATTGTGTATCCTGAAGTTCCGGACAGCGCCCGACTGCTATTCCTCGGTGCGGACCAACACGGTTTCGCCGATCAAAAAGAATAACAAGAAGGGCCCCCATGCTGCGATCCAGGGCGGGTAAGCGCCCAAATTGCCCATCGCCAGCGCGAAATTGTCAGCGACAAAATAGGTGAACCCCAAAGCCATTCCAATAACCGCGCGCAGAAACAGAGCCCCCGAACGGGCAAGGCCAAAGGCCGCTACTGCCCCCAAGAGGGGCATCAACAAGGTCGATAACGGCCCGGAAAGCTTATGCCATAATATGCCTTCAAGATTGTCGGTGCGGCGGCCAGCAGCCTTTAAGTCATCGATGGCGCGCATCAACGGCAGGAAGGCAAGGCTGTCGCCGTCCACTTTAACAAGATTGAACCTGTCCGGCGTAATTCCCTCGCCGATGACGAGGCTATGGTCCTTGGTTTCGGTTGTGGTGGTCACATTAAAGGACTTTGCGTCTTCAAGCCGCCAGGCGTCGCCTGTGAAACGTGCGCGCGTGGCCGTTATAACCTGCCGCAACCCACCATTGGCGCGCAGATATATGCGGACATCTTCTAACACCGTGCTGTCACCTGCCCCACGCACATTGCCCGCATTTATCAGGTCGTCGCCCTCACGCACCCAGACGTTATTACGCACGTCACCATCAGCTGCCACCGCGCCATATTCTGCGGCTTGCCAGACTTTCAACCGTGCGGTGCTCGGCGCAACGACCGCGTCGTTGAAAGCAAACGAAATGATGGCGACGCCAAGACTTGCCACAAACATGGGTGCCAAAATTTGATGCGCCGACAAGCCTGCTGCTTTCATCGCAACGATTTCGCTATTCTGGCTCAATCCGGCGAAGGCAATTAAAGTCCCGAGAAGCACTGAAAAGGGCAGGAAACGGGCAATGATTTGGGGCGTGCGCATCGTGATATAATGCAGAACGTCGCCTTGGTCATTTCCTGGGACCGAGAGAATCTTTCCGCTCTCGCCTAATAAATCAAGCGTCATCAGCACCAGAACAAGCATCATCAGCACCGCAAAACTGCGGACAACGAAAAGCTTTGCCATGTATAAAGTGATGTTGCGCGAAGGGAAAAAATGCATCTGCTAGGTCTCCGCCTGATGCGCGGGCATGCCAATGGTTGCAAGTCGCGATTTGCGGCCAAACCGGAACATGCGCTTGGTCCATTTGCCCGCCTTCGCCGCGAACACTTCAAGTGCACCAATAGGCTGTCCTCCGGGTACATGGGCGATGACATGATACATCCAGAGGATCAAGCCAGCAAACAACAGGAACGGGATCCACAAAGCAAAAAACGGATCAACGATGCCCATGCCGCCGACACTTTCTGCATATTCGTTTATCTTGTGATAGGTTACCACCATGACAATCGACAGGAACACCCCGAGCGCCGACGTTGAGCGCTTGGGTGGAATGGCCAATGCAAGCGCGAGCAAGGGCAGCAAAAGCATCATTGCAACTTCGACCAAACGGAAATGAAAATTGGCCCATGCCCGGTTACGTTCAAGCACCGGTTTTTGCGCGTCGCCGCCGATGTTAACCAGCTCTGTGATCAGATACTCCCGGTCTTTGCCGCCACGCGTACGGAAATTCTCGATCTGCGGCAACGGGATGGGCACGTCATGACTGGTAAAGCTTAGCACACGCGGCGAATTATAGCTTGGCGCATCATGGACAAGCGTACCCCGTTCGAGGCGAAGCAAAATCGTATCCGGATCATCCGTGCGTAAAAACTGACCTTGCTCGGCTGTGACGGCGATAGTTTGCCCACTATTGCTTTTGGCAAAAACGAACATGCCTGACAATTCATTGCCGTTGTTACGGCTCTCGTCGATGCGGACGGTTAAATTTTTACCCACATTGTTGAATTCGCCTACCCGAACCTTTGCGCCGAATGCGCCCGACCGGAGCTCGAAGCGCAGTTCTTCGTATAGATAGCGCGAGCTAGGTTGGATGAAGCCGACAATGGCAAAGTTAACTGCAGCAAGTGCGAAGGCCAGCATGAACGGGACCCGCAACAAGCGGAAATAGCTCATGCCCACAGCGCGGAAAATATCGAGTTCCGAGGATGTCGCCAATCGCCGGAATGCAAGCAAAATACCAAGCAGCAAGCCAATGGGAATGCCGAGGGACAAATATTCGGGCATGAGATTGGCGAGCATCCGCCAGACCACACTTACAGGCCCGCCCTCTGCCGCCACGAAGTCAAACAGGTTTAGCATTTTTTCCAGCAGCAACAGCGATGCAGCGATTGCGAGCGTGGCAAGCAGCGGCAACATCACAAGCCGGAAGATATAGCGGTCGGTGGCAGTAAGAAATTTCAACTTATGGTCGCCCTGTCACCCTAATTTGGCCGCAAACTGACCCGATAGACGCTTACAGGTTCAGGGGCAATATCGATGCTATCCGAAAAAGCGCGGATATCAGACATAAAGTTCCAGGAGTTTTGATATGAAGAAGTATGTCGCCCTTATGGCTACCGCCGGTCTTGTGCTTGTTTCGGGCACGGCCGTTGCGAGTCAAGAATTGAGCAATGATTTGTCGCGATGCGCGTCGGGCAAAGGGCCCGCAGTGCTCGTTAACGTGCGAGGCGTAAAGGAATCGAGCGGGAAAGTAAGGGTTCAGTCTTATCCTGCCAGCTCTGGCGCATGGCTCGCTAAAGGCCGGTGGCTGCATCGGATTGAAAGCCCGGCCAGTGCCGGCAGCATGAATATCTGTATTCCTGTGCCTTCCGAAGGCAAATATGGCATTGCCGTCCGGCATGACCGCAATGGCAATGGCAAGACGGATATTAACCAAGACGGCGGCGGGTTTTCAAATAATCCGAGCATAAGCATCCTGAATCTCGGCAAGCCATCGGTCAACAAGGTCGCTTTTGACGCTGGCCCAGGCATCACCCGAATCACCGTCAACCTGAAATATATGTAAGGAAGATATTTGGCATTAGTGGCGCTCCTTTCGAACCCGAATTCAACCGGCAACAGGTCCTTGTTGCCGGCGGTTCGGACCTATTGCGCCGAAAACCCGGATATATTTCATTACGAGGTTGAGGAAATTGGACAGATCGCCAAGGCGCTGGAAATGATTGCCCGCGTCAAGCCAAAGGTGCTTGTCATCAATGGGGGCGACGGAACCGTGCAATCCGCCCTCACCGAGCTTTATCATGGTGGCCATTTTGAAGGCACACCACCTCCCGTGGCCGTTTTACCTAACGGCAAGACCAACTTGATTGCGCTTGATCTGGGCTCAGAGGGTGATCCTCTTGCGGCGCTCGCACGGATCATCCAGGTGGCAAAAGGTGATCTGTCGGAACATATCGTGGTGAGAGAACTCATTGCGCTCAGCGATGGCAGCGAGGGCGCCCGGCCAGTGCTTGGGATGTTCCTTGGCGGCGCGGGGCTTGCCGAAACGATTCTGTATTGCCGGCACAAGATATACCCGCTTGGCCTGCCCAATGGACTCAGCCACTTTCTGACGGCGATCGCCGTGGTGTTTTCATCATTCATTAAAGTGAAGGCAAGTTTCTTGCCGGAACGGTCCAAGCCAGTCAGCATTTCGTTCATCCGCAATGGCGAACTCCATGGCACCTTTTCGGTGCTGATTGTTACGACGCTGGAAAAACTGTTGCTGGGCGGTCAGGCCGGAAACAGCAAACAACGGGGACTGATGAAATTTCTTGCCGTTGACCAGACACCGATGGCGATGCTGAAGATGATGGCGGCATCGCTGCGCGGGAAGCTCGGGCAGACCGCGATGACTGGTGTGCATTTCCAGCAGGGCGATGTCATTCGCATCGACAGCGAGCAAAGCAGCGTTGTCCTCGACGGCGAAGTGTTTGAGGCGTATCGCGGTAGCCCTATCGTGTTGCGGTCCACGCCGCCCGTGCCCTTCCTCAAACTTGCTGCTTAACAATTAACGGTAAAGAGGGCTAAGGCCCCTATATGCTATCGCTGACGAAACTCGTAGCTGAAGAGCTGGCTGTGCCCGTCCAACCCGGCATAAATGATTTTGCAGCACATATTGCGGCCCAATATGGCGACGCCTCGCGCGCCGTTTTATTTTACGGATCTTGCTTGCGATCGGAGAAGTTGCAGGGCGAAATGCTCGACTTCTATCTGATCGTTTCGGACTATGAGGCGGCCTATGGCAAATCCTGGCTTGCGAGATGGAACCGCCGCTTGCCGCCCAATGTCTTCCCGTTTCAATATGATGACCTAATCGCTAAAGTCGCGGTGTTGAGCGAAAAGGACTTCCACGACCTTAACAGGCCCGCTGCCTCGGCCGTATCAGTGTGGGCACGCTTTGCGCAGCCTTCACGGCTCGTCTGGTGCGCGGATGAAACCGCGCGGCAATCGGCAGTGATGGCAATATCCGGTGCCGCGCCAACTCTGCTAAATGGGGCGTTGGCGTTTGTCGAACGCGAGGTTGATGTGCTTGATCTGTGGGAATCGGGTTTTCAGATGACCTACAGCGCCGAATTGCGGGCCGAACGCAAAGACAGACCTTCGTCGGTGATCGCGTTCGACCCCGAACGCTATGCACGATTTGGCGGAGCGGCATTGCACCACACACATATCGCAAACGAAATGCGTGGTGATAAGATCGTGCTGCTGCCGGATTTAGATGGCAGGATATCAGAAGAAAAAAGCCGATGGCCCGGCCTGCGCCGGCGCGGCAAGCTGCTGACTATTGCGCGGCTAGCCAAGGCTGCGTTTACCTACGCAGGCGGAATTGATTATCTGGCGTGGAAGGTAAATCGCCATGCCGGGACGAAAATCGTCATTCGGCCGTGGCAGCGTAAATGGCCGTTGGTCGCAGCTTTGTTTCTGGTACCGAAATTGCTGGCAAAAGGAGCGGTGCGTTAAGCCCGTCTGCGATTGGGCGAGATCAGCAACACGAGCGCGAAAAACCCTGCATAGCTAGCTGGCAACCATAAGCTGTTCAGTCCAAATGCGCCGAACACCATCGCGCCAACCGCAGCGCCACTGACCAAGCCAAGCCAGAGCAAGAGATACGGGACCCAATCGAAGCGCGCCCCGCCGCTGATCAGCGTGGCGATGCCCTGCCCAATTTTTACGAGTGCGCCCGTCATATAAGTAAGCCCGAACGATACTGACCCTTCGCGTTCGAAAAGCGTGTTTTCCAACCCCATGCAAAAAGCCGCGAAGCACAAGGCGACGAGCAGATATCCGAGGCTCGCGATCAAGGGCGCGGCAAATAGCAGCAATGATATGATGATGAGAATCAACGCCTGCCGCCGCGCGTGCGCCAATAGATTCTTGCGGCCAATCAGCGAGCCGCCGATGACGCCGCCTACAAAGCTTAAAAGCAAAAGCGAAACCATGCCCACATAGGGCGCGCCTTCAACCACGCCGACACTAAAGCGCGTGGAATTGCCGCTCATAAATGACAGGAAAAACCCGCCGCTGGCAAGAAAGCCAATGGCGTCGACCATACCCGCCATGGCCGCGAAACTTACGGCCAAGATGCGGGCATTGCGGTCAAGCCTGTTCATTGCCTGCCCGTCAGATAATCCCGACGGCTTTGCCCGCGCGTTCAAAGCGGTCGAGAATATCTGCGACCTGTTCGCTGCTATGTTCCGCGCACAGTGAACAACGCAGCAAGGTCATGCCCGCTGGCGTTGCTGGTGGACGCGCCAAGTTCACATACAACCCGTTTTCAAGCAACGCCGCCCACATCGCCGCGCCCTTTTCCAGATCAGGCATGATCACTGCAATGATGGCGCTTTGTGCGTTTGGCGTACCCAACTGGAAACCCAAATCGCGAAGGCCCTGGTGCAGGCTCCTTGAATTCTCCCACAAATGCGCGCGCTTATTGCCATTGTGCATCAGCTTGCGGATGCTGGTGGCGGAACAGGCCACAACCGACGGCGGAAGCGAGGCGGTGAACACATAAGGACGACACACCAGCCGCATGATTTCAAATTTCGGGTGGTTCGACACGCAGAAACCGCCAACCGTGCCGACCGATTTGGAGAAAGTGCCGATAATGAAATCGACGTCGTCCATTACGCCTTGCTCTTCAGCAACGCCTCGGCCATTTTCGCCAATAAAGCCCATGGAGTGCGCTTCGTCGACTAAGATCATCGCGCCCGCTTCTTTCGAAACGCGGATCATTTCCTTCAACGGCGCGACGTCGCCAAGCATCGAATATACGCCCTCAAGCACCACCAGCTTGCCCGCATCGGCAGGCAGACGCTTCAGGCGCTTTTCGAGAGCCTCAACGTCATTATGGCGGAACGCGACGATTTCGGCGTCACCCATCTTACAGCCATCATAGATTGACGCATGACTGTCGATATCGAGGATGATATAGTCGCCCTTGCCAGCAATCGTGCTGATAATCCCCAGATTTGCCTGATAGCCCGTGGAAAAGACCATTGCGTGGTCCATCCCGTAAAATTCCTTCAGTGCGTCTTCGCATTCCTTGTGGCCCTGAAACGTGCCGTTCAGGACGCGGCTTCCCGTAGTGCCGGCACCAAATTCGTCCAACGCCTTTTTGCCAGCGGCAATGACATCATCATCGAAGGTCATGCCCATATAATTGTACGTGCCAAGCAGGATGGTTTCCTTGCCATTGACAACGGCGACGGTCGGGGATTTCACTTCCTCCATCACCAGACTGAAAGGATCTTTTACGCCAGTAGCGAGCAGACCTTCGCGCTGGGCAATTAGAGCGTCGAATTTGGAGAATAAGTCAGTCATCTACGTCTTTCGTCAAAATTAGGCGTTCGTCAGCTTGGTCACGGCGTCAACAAGTTGACCGACATTTTCGATTTCTGCCTGCAAATTCATGCTGATGATGATGTCAAAGCTGTCTTCAACCTCGGCCACGAAATCCATGACCGTCAAACTGTCCCATTCAAGATCGCCTGCAAAGGTCGTTGTCTCGCTGATTTCGACGCCTTTTTTGTTAAATGGATCAATCAAGCCTTTCAGGCGATCAAACATTTCACTTCGGTCGGTCATTTTTGTATCCTTGATTGTGGTGGCAGCCACTGCGCCATATTTGCGCGCTATGGCAAGGGAATAAGGCGGCAAAAGGGCAAGGCAAAGGCGCTACATCCACCCTTGCTTGCGATACCAGTTTACGGTGTCCTGAAGCCCCTTTGGTGTCAGAATTTCCGGCTTCCAAAGATCGGGCGATGGCACGGCATCAGGATTGATCGTCCAGTCGGGATGCGCCAGGTAATTGGCGCGATCCGGTGTCAGTTTTGCTTTGGGCCCGCGTACGGCCCGATCCGCCCAGCCAGCGCATTTCAACAAAAAACCCGGCGCGTGCAATGTTGTGACTTTGCGCCCAACCGCTACACCAATGGCACGGGCAAAAGCTTCGTGGCTCCACCCGTTCGTGGCGCCGTCATCGGCTTCGTAGATATGTTTCGACACATTATCAGAGGACAATAATGTCACGAGCAAGCGCGCCAGATCGTCGACATGGATGACCGATACCCGGCCACGGGGCGGCAGCAACGCCCATCCCTTGGCGGCAATACGGAACATATCAAACATTTCGGTATCGCCGGGGCCATAGACGCCCGGCGGGCGGACCACGGTCCAGTCAGATGGTGATGCTGTCACCAATTCCTCGGCTTTTGCCTTGCTGGCACCGTACATCGACAGCGCCGGATGGCGGGCAGCCAGCGACGAGATATGCACGAAACGGTCTATCCCCGCCGATTGCGCGGCAGCAAGCATGTTGGCTGTCCCAGTCACATTGCCGCTTTCGAAACCGGCCGCATCCGGCGCGTTTACGACGCCAGCGACGTGCAACACCGCGTCTGCACCTTTGCACAGTTCGTTGAGGCTGGCCGCGTCATCCAGACGCCCATGTACCCACGTAACGCCTGCTTTCTTGGGCTGATCTCGCCGCGTCAGCGCACGCACATGCCAGCCGGCGGCGATCAGTCGGTCAAGCGTTACCCGCCCGACAAAGCCCGTCGCCCCCGTCAAAGCGACTGTCTTCACAAAAGGACCAGTTGGTCACGGTGCACAAGCACGGAGCGCGGCACAGTGCCCAATATCGCTGCAAGTTCGCTTGACCGATGTCCGCAGATGCGCGCGGCATCGACTGCATCATATTCGGAAAGTCCACGCGCGATCGCGACATCGTCGTCGGCGGTGATGTCGATGACATCGCCGCGTTTGAATTCGCCCTCAACCGACAGAGCGCCGGCGGGCAAAAGGCTGCGTCCGGTTTGGAGAGCTTGCACCGCGCCAGCATCGATGCGAATACGGCCCTTGACCGTCAGCCGCCCGCCAAGCCAGCTTTTGCGCGCGGATTCACCTTCGCGCGGAGTGAAGAAAGTCGAAGGCCCGCCTTGTTCCAGCGCTGACAGCGGGTTGTGGCGCAGGCCAGACGCGATCACTAGGCCAATGCCTGCGCGCGTGGCTATGTCAGCGGCATCGAGTTTCGACGCCATTCCGCCTGACCCCATGCCCGACGATGACCCTTCGGCCACCATCACGCGCACACGGCCATCAATTCTCTCAATCCTGGGCAGCAATGCCGCGCCGGGCAAATGCGGCGCGCGGTCAAACAGTCCATCGACATCGGACAGCAGCACCACGCCCGTTGCGCCAGCCGCTTGTGCCACCCGCGCCGCCAAGCGGTCATTGTCACCGAACCGGATTTCCTCGGTAGCGACGCTGTCGTTTTCGTTGATGACGGGTACTGCTCCTGCGCCTAATAAACCATCCAAGGTAGCAGCGATATTTAGATATCGGCGCCGGTCCTCAAGATCATCAAGCGTGACGAGCATCTGTGCAGCCGCCAGGGACTGACCCTCAAGCAGATCCGCCCAAATGCCAGACAGAACAATCTGCCCTACGGACGCAGCCGCCTGCGCGTCGGCAAGGCTGGCACGGCCGCCCTTGTCAAAACCGAGACGGCGGGCACCAAGTGCGATCGCACCTGAGGTAACGATGATGATCCTCTGCCCAGACTTATGACGGGTGCTGATATCTGCAACAAGCGTCTGAAGCCATTCCCGCCGCACATTGCCGTCGGGCTGCACCAGCAACGACGACCCGACCTTGACCACCAGCAGCGGACAAGACGACGGCAGGAATGCAGCGTTCAGATCGGCGACCATGTCCCGTCCTCTGTGATGCCATCGGCTTTGGCGCCTTCGATACCGCTCTTGGCTGGCAGCGCCTCCAATATCCGGTCGAGAACCAAGTCAACGCCTTGGCCGGTAGCACCTGAAATCGCGATAACATCCTTCGCGCCAGCCGCCTGAAGCTGCTGCGCGATGTCGGCCATCAATTCAGGATCAAGCAAATCGCCCTTGTTCAAGGCAACAATCTGCGGCTTTTCGTCCAAGGCAGCGCCATATTCGCTCAACTCGTCACAGACAATATGATATGCCGCCACGGGGTCATCCTGCGTTGCATCGATCAAGTGAATGAGGATGCGGCAGCGTTCGATATGGCCCAAGAACCGGTCGCCAATGCCAACACCTTCGGCGGCGCCTGCAATAAGGCCCGGAATATCAGCAAGCACAAATTCGCGGGACTTATGGTCCACGACGCCCAGTTGCGGGCGCGTCGTGGTGAATGGATAATCACCGACCTTCGCTTTGGTATTGGACACCTGATTGATGAACGTCGATTTGCCAGCATTCGGCATGCCGACGAGGCCGGCGTCAGCGAGCAGCTTCAGCCGTAACCAGACATACATTTCTTCGCCCGGCCAACCCGGGCCATGCTGACGCGGAGCACGGTTTGTCGAGCTTTTGTACGACGCGTTGCCGCGACCACCATCGCCACCGCGCAGAAATACGACGCGTTGGCCAACCTCGGTCAGATCAAGCAAAAGTGTGCGGTCTTCATCATCGGCAAGCACCTGCGTCCCCACCGGCACTTGAATGACCAGGTCGTCGCCATAAGCGCCGTGGCGGTCACGGCCCATGCCCTGAATGCCGCGCATGGCTTTAAAATGCTGCGCATAGCGAAAATCTATGAGGGTGTTGAGGCCAGCCACGGCCTCAAATATGACATCGCCGCCCTTGCCACCATTGCCGCCATCAGGGCCGCCATATTGGACATATTTCTCCCGCCGAAAGCTGACCGCCCCGGGGCCGCCCGCGCCGGAACGGATAAAAATTTTCGCTTGGTCGAGAAAATGCATAAGTAGGCCTTTAGGGGAGGATGCTGGTTTTGGCCAGTGTCGGGTTCCATAACCCGGCTTGTCACCCTGAACTTGTTTGACCGGGTGGTCATCCCATTCCAAGGTCCATCGTGCGTCCCAACTCTTCGGTGAAGCTGGCAGCTGAATGCTGAAACGTTTTCAGCATGACGTGAAGAAGAAGGTTGGTGGAGCCTAGGGGAGTCGAACCCCTGACCTCTACACTGCCAGTGTAGCGCTCTACCAGCTGAGCTAAGGCCCCATCTTGCCGTCAATCTGACAGCATTGGTGAGGAGCGCCCCTAGCGGGCGCTCCTATATATATCAAGCGCGAAGATTAGATATCGTCGGGCTCGTCTTCGGTGCCGGCAACGCCGAGATCCTCGTCGCCGCCCAAGTCGACATCATTGTCCGGCGAAACGTCGCCATCCACTGCATCGACGTCGATATCGAGATCGTCGTCGGCAAGATCGGCGTCGTCTTTCTTCTTTTCAATTTCTTCAAACGGCATTGGCTGCTTCGATTTCAGAACTGGCTCAGGAGTCCACTGGTTGCCGCATTCGATGCATTCAACCGGCTCGTCCTTGGTCAGGTCATAAAAACGAACGCCACATTTCGGGCAAGTGCGCTTGGTTCCCCATTCAGCCTTGATCATGGCGGGCTTAAATCCTTTTTAAACTGGCTTGGAAAAGCGACACACATCTGTGAATCGCCGTCAATTGGCGCGGCCTTTGCCACAGCGACGCGCCGCTGTCAAAAATTACTGTGGTCGTTGACTTGGTCGCCCATCATCCGCAAAGCGCAAAACGTCATGTACAGCGACCAACCTCGATCCGGCAATTTCCAACCCCGCGGGCCGTTACGCGGCACCGTCAGGGTTCCCGGCGACAAATCTATTTCACATCGCGCCCTTATGTTGAGCGCGCTTGCGGTTGGAGAAAGCCGGATTTCTGGCTTACTGGAAGGCGAAGATGTGCTGGCAACTGCAGCTGCCATGCGGGCCATGGGCGCCCATATCGAGCGCACTGGCGAAGGAAGCTGGATCGTACATGGCGTTGGTGTCGGTGGCCTGATGCAACCATCTGGCGCGCTTGATATGGGCAATAGCGGAACGTCGACTCGGCTGTTGATGGGGCTGGTTGCAAGCCACAGGTTGACGGCGACCTTCGTTGGCGATGCAAGCCTGTCCAAACGTCCCATGGGCCGCGTCATCGACCCGCTCAGCCAAATGGGTGCAGAATTTACCGCTAGCCCCGGCGGTATGCTGCCACTGATGGTGCGCGGATTGGTGCCCGCCGTTCCGATCAGCTATAGGTTGCCGGTCGCCTCAGCGCAGGTGAAAAGCGCGGTCCTGCTGGCCGGGTTGAACATCGCGGGCATTACGGAAGTCATCGAGCCAGTGCCCACCCGCGACCACAGCGAGCGCATGCTGCGCGGGTTTGGTGCAGAATTGACCGTCGACGTGAATGCTGATGGCACGCGCTATATCCGGTTGATGGGCGAGGCAGAACTGAAACCGCAACAGATTGAGGTCCCCGGCGATCCATCATCAGCGGCGTTCTTTATCGTCGCCGCATTGATCACACCGGGCAGTGAAGTGACGGTCACGCATGTCGGCATGAACCCGACGCGCACTGGCATTTATAAAATGCTGGAGGCCATGGGTGCAGACCTGACCTATTCCAACCGACGCGAAGTAGGCGGTGAGCCGGTGGCAGACATCACCGCGCGGCATTCGCCCTTGCGTGGAATAGAAGTGACGCCCGATGTTGCGCCAAGCATGATTGACGAATTTCCTGTGTTCTTTGTCGCGGCAAGCATGGCGCAAGGCCGGACAATAACAAGCGGTCTGGACGAACTGCGCGTGAAGGAGTCCGACAGGCTTGCACTTATGGCGACTGGCTTGACGGCTATTGGCGCAATAGTCGAAGAACGTGAGGATGGCCTAACTATCGAAGGCACTGGCGGCGAACCTCTTGAAGGTAGGGCAACTGTGACAAGTGCTTTGGATCACCGCATTGCGATGAGCTTCGCTGTAGCAGGCCAGCATTGTTACAAAACAGTCACCGTCGACGACGTTTCACCCATTGCGACAAGCTTCCCGACCTTTGAAGCTATCCTCAAAAACCTGCAGGTTCAGAATTGACCGAATATTTATCACCCTTCGCCGCTGATTTGATTGGGTTTGCTGGCAGCTTTTTCATTGTGGCCGCGTTTGCCTACAGCAATTTGACCACGCAGATGAACGCATTATGGTTCAATATTGCAAATTTCATTGGTGCGGCCTTGCTGACAATATCGCTGACAGTGAATTTCAATCTGCCGACGATGGTACTGGAAATTGTCTGGATGGCGATTGCGCTCTTCGGCATTTCCAAGGCACTGGTAAATCGCCGTGCGGATAGGGATGCACCCAAATGATCATCGCAGTTGACGGGCCAACTGCATCAGGCAAGGGCACGTTGGCAAAGGCGTTGGCGGCGCATTACAGCCTGCCCTTTCTGGATACTGGCCTGCTGTACCGCGCGGTTGGTCGACAGGTGCAATTAAGGCAGGGCAATGCCGACGATGCCGCGGACGCACTGGCCGGTTGCGACTTTCCGGACAGCCTGCTCAATGACCCCATTTTGCGGACAGAGGAAGTTGGCGGTCTCGCAAGCCGCGTATCCATCCACCCTGAAGTGCGCGCGGCGCTGAATAAGCGGCAGGTCGACTTTGCCAATCAGCCTGGCGGCGCGCTGCTCGACGGGCGCGATATCGGAACCGTTATAGCTCCGCATGCCAATGTGAAGCTATTCGTGACGGCTCCGGCTGAAATCCGTGCACAACGCCGCCACGACGAAATGCGGCGGCAGGGTATGAACGTTGATTTTGCAAATATCCTCAGTGACATTCGCTTACGTGACGAACGAGACATGGGGCGTGCCGATGCCCCGCTTAAACCCGCCGAAGACGCGCTATTGCTTGATACCGGCGATTTGACTATAGGCGACGCCGTTCAAGCCGCGATATCGCTGGTGGAGTCGCGACTCCGCACGCATTGAGGGGCGGGGCGTTCCAGATTGAGAACGCTGTCACCCTGAACTCGTTTCAGGGTCCATTTCGCCTCTGTACCCTTTGGTCCGTTTGGCACGATGGATGCTGAAATACGTTCAGCATGACGGGTGCTTGCTTCTGCAACCCTCTTAAAAAGAACGCTTTGCTGCTATTCGGGCAGCAGGGCAACTCTGGTCAAAGACCGTCGGAACCAACCGACTGGCCGGACAAAAAGTACGCAAGGAAACTCTAACCTATGGCAACTTCGCCAAACCCGACCCGCGACGATTTCGCGGCACTTCTCGACGAATCACTTGGCGGCGCAGACGGTGGCTTTGAAGGCCGCGTCGTTAAAGGCACCGTAACCGCAATCGATAATGACCATGCTGTCATCGATGTGGGTCTCAAATCCGAAGGCCGCGTGGCACTGCGTGAATTCGCTATGCCCGGCCAGAAAGCCGACCTGAAGGTCGGCGACGAAGTCGAAGTCTTCGTTGATCGCGTAGAAAACATGAATGGCGAAGCCATGCTCAGCCGTGATCGCGCCCGTCGCGAAGCAGCTTGGGATGTGCTTGAAGGCGAATTTGACGCTGGCAACCGCGTCGATGGCGTTATCTTTGGCCGCGTTAAGGGCGGCTTCACCGTTGACCTCGGCGGCGCAGTAGCGTTCCTTCCCGGTTCGCAAGTCGATGTACGTCCAGTACGCGACGTTGGCCCACTTATGGATATCGCGCAGCCTTTCGTCATCCTCAAGATGGACCGCAAGCGTGGCAACATCGTTGTTTCGCGTCGCGCCATTCTGGAAGAAACACGCGCAGAACAGCGCACTGGCCTTATCCAGAACCTCGCAGAAGGTCAGATCATTGACGGCGTCGTCAAGAACATCACCGATTATGGTGCGTTCGTTGACCTCGGCGGCATCGATGGCCTGCTGCACGTCACCGACATCAGCTACAAGCGTATCAACCACCCAAGCGAAGTCATCAACATTGGTGACACCGTCAAGGTTCAGATCGTTCGTATCAACAAGGACACACAGCGCATCAGCCTTGGCATGAAGCAACTGGAAAGCGATCCTTGGGATGCTGCGGTTGCCAAATACCCAGTCGGCACCAAGCTTAAGGGTTCGGTCACGAACATTACCGAATATGGCGCGTTCATCGAACTCGAAGCCGGTATCGAAGGTTTGGTCCACGTATCCGAAATGTCATGGACAAAGAAGAACGTTCACCCGGGCAAGATCGTTTCGACCTCACAAGAAGTCGACGTTGTCGTTCTCGACATCGACATGGAAAAGCGCCGCATTTCGCTTGGCCTCAAGCAAGCGCACGACAATCCATGGGCATCATTCGCTGAGAAGTTCCCAGTGGGCTCGACCGTAGAAGGCGAAGTCAAGAATGCGACCGAATTCGGTCTGTTCATTGGCCTCGACGGCGACGTGGACGGCATGGTTCACATGTCAGACATCGCATGGGGTATCACAGGCGAAGAAGCACTGCACCTTCACCGCAAGGGCGAAACCGTCAAGGCAATCGTTCTTGACATCGACGCCGAGAAAGAGCGCATCTCGCTTGGTATCAAGCAGCTTGAAAAGGGTGCCCCGTCGGCAGCCGGCGCTGCTTCGGCAAGCGGCCTGAAGAAGGGTGCAACGACCACTGTGACTGTCCTTGAAGTACGCGATGGCGGACTTGAAGTGCAAGCTGGCGAAGATGGCGCGACTGGCTTCATCAAGCGCGCTGACCTTGGCCGTGACCGTGACGAGCAACGTCCGGACCGCTTCCAGGTTGGCCAGAAGTTCGACGCAATGATCACCGGTTTCGACCGTTCGAAAAAGCCGAACTTCTCGGTCAAGGCGCTTCAGCTGGCTGAAGAAAAGCAGGCTGTTGAGCAATATGGTTCGTCGGACTCCGGCGCATCGCTTGGCGACATCCTCGGTGAAGCACTTAAGGGCGTGAAGAAGTAATCTTCCGCTGATCACATCACCCGAAAATTCGGGAAACAGAACCCGCTCCTTGCGTAAGGAGCGGGTTTTTTAATGCCTTCCGACCCGGATTATGTCCAAGACCGTTGTAATTATGAAAAATTTCTGCCAATTTGGTTGTATTATTACCAGTTCGCATTTGATAATCGCGACGCGCCTTGAAGGTCGCACTAAAAAGAAGGACACAATATGATCCGTTCCGAGTTGATCAAAAAACTGGAAGCCGAAAACCCGGAGCTAAAAACAGATGAGATTGAAAAAATTGTCGATCTGTTTTTTAACCAAATAATACAACGGCTTGCCGATGGAGGGCGTGTTGAGTTGCGGGGCTTTGGCGCATTTTCCACGCGTGACCGAAGCCCGCGCAAGGGCCGCAACCCACGTACGGGGGCATCGGTTGATGTACCCTCTAAGCGGGTACCTTATTTCAAACCAGGTAAAGAAGTCCGCGAACGCCTGAACAAGTAGGCAGTTTGTGCGAAGTCACTTGACCACGCGCGCAGAATGCTGTCTGCGCGTGGCCAAGCGGATGTGGCGGAATGGTAGACGCTACAGACTTAAAATCTGTTGTCCGTAAGGGCGTGCGGGTTCGAGTCCCGCCATCCGCACCATTTATCCGCTTAGATTATAATTCGGCCACTTATTGGCCAGCGATATTCACCGCATATGTGCGTATCGTTCCATTCGTCGCAAATGCGCGCGGCGTGGAACTTTGGACGAACCTTTTTTAATTCGCCTTTGTTGCTTTCCTATAATCATCAGGAGAGCGTCATGTTTATGCACAACAAGCGACTGCAATATACAGTCAGAGTATCCGAACCAAATCCCAAGCTAGCCTGCATGTTGCTTGAGCAGTTCGGCGGTGCAGACGGCGAACTAGCTGCCGCGATGCGCTATTTCACCCAGGGACTGGGCGAAGATGACGCCGGTCGCAAAGATATGCTTCTGGACATTGCGACTGAAGAACTCAGCCACCTCGAAGTGATTGGGTCAATCGTTGCAATGCTCAATAAAGGCGCGAAGGCGCAATTGTCCGAAGCCCAAGCTGACGAGGCGGAATTATACGCAATGGTCGGGCAAAGCGGCACCAGTGCAAAAGAAGCGCTGTTATTCGGCTGCGGTCCAGCGTTGATAGATTCCGCTGGCGTACCATGGACCGCTGCATATGTAGACTCTCGTTCAGAGCCAACGGTGGACTTACGCTCAAATATTGCTGCCGAAGCGCGCGCGAAAATCGTGTATGAGCGGCTGATCAACATCACGGATGATCCGGGCATCAAAGAAGCACTCGGGTTTCTGATGACACGCGAAATCGCGCATCAAAAGTCTTTTGAAAAAGCGCTTTATGCAATTGACGAAAATTTCCCCTCGGGCAAGCTGCCCGGTATGGAGGAGTATGCCAGCCTCTATGTGAACAGCTCGCAAGGCATAGGTGACGTTGACGGGCCGTGGAATAGCGGGCCTAATTGGGATCGGGATGATGGCCCAACTCCGGCGCTGGATGGTGGTCCGGGTACTGCTACGGTTGCCATGGACGCAGATGATGAAGAGCTTGCCGAGGCGCTTATATTGCGAACGCAATCCGCTACGTCCGGCGATCCGATCACTGGTGCGGATTTGGGCGCTGGCCCAGGCGCAGGGCGCACAACCGAACTGGGTTGAAGGAATTGACATGGATTCGTGCAGTCATGGCTTTCGTTCGGACCTCTTAAGCCTAAAAACGGCTTCCTATGCGGTCATGCACTTGCTGGTCGCAATTGCAGTCGCCTACGCGCTTACGCTTGACTGGCGTAAGGCGTTGGCGATTGGGATTTTGGAGCCCTTTGTTCAAACATTCGCTTTTACGTTGCACGATCGTTACTGGCGAAAACGCGAAAGTTCGCAAGCACACCAGTCTGCGCACAATGCTGTCGAAACTGTCTAATTGCGAGGCGCTTGTCGGCGATAGCTGAGCGCCTCAGCAATGTGGATACGACCAATGTCCGTGGCGTGCGCCAAATCAGCTATGGTGCGCGCCACGCGCAATATACGGGTATACCCGCGCGCTGATAATCGCATCGCCTCGGCTGCTTGTGAAAGCAACTTTTGTCCTGCAGCATCGGGGTTCGCGAATGCCACTAGTGTCTCTCCGTCCAGGTCAGCGTTGGTGCGCAAGCCAGTGCCTTGCAGCCGCTCACGTTGGCGATTCCGCGCCGCGTGCACACGTGCCGCCACTTCAGCCGATCCTTCCGTAGGTGGCGGCAGTACAAGGTCCGCCGCACTCACTGCTTGCACTTCGACATGGAGATCGATGCGGTCAAGCAATGGTCCAGAAATCTTTGCCTGATAGTCCGCCGCACAACGGGGAGCCCGGCTGCAGGCAAGCGCGGCGTCGCCAAGATATCCACATCGGCACGGGTTCATTGCCGCGACCAGCTGAACGTTTGCGGGGAAAGTCACATGGCTGTTCGCGCGCGCAATACTGACTTCACCTGTTTCGAGCGGCTGCCGCAAGCTATCCAGAACGCCACGCTGGAACTCGGGCAATTCATCCAGGAAGAGGACGCCCAAATGGGCAAGGCTCACTTCACCTGGGCGGATACGCAGACCACCGCCAACCAAAGCTGGCATTGATGCACTATGATGAGGCGCGCGAAATGGGCGGGTTCGCAAAAGTCGCCCCCCTTCCAACGACCCGGCGACCGATGCAATCATTGACACTTCTAATGCTTCCGCGGGTGACAACTCGGGCAAGATGCCCGGCATGCATGCCGCAAGTAGCGACTTGCCTGCGCCTGGCGGACCAACCATTGCCAAATTGTGGCCGCCGGCAGCCGCAATCTCCAAAGCACGCTTGGCGGTCTCCTGCCCTTTGACCATCTTCAAATCAGGGCCAACTTGCCGCGCTTCGACGGTACCCGGTTCTGGCGCGCGGAGCAGTGACTGCCCCTTCAAATGATTCAGCAAAGCAAGCAAGTCGGGTGCAGCAACAACTTCTATTTCGCCTGCCCACGCAGCTTCCGATCCTTGCGCCGCCGGACATATTAAACCGAGATCTCGAGAAGAGGCATGAAGCGCTGCCAGCAGTACACCCGGAGATGCTGCCACGCGGCCATCCAGCCCTAATTCACCGACGACTACAAACTGGGCCAGCGCCTCTGCATCAACGAGACCCATCGCTCCCAGCAAAGCCAGCGCAATAGGCAGATCATAATGCGACCCTTCTTTCGGCAGGTCAGCCGGCGATAGGTTTATTGTGATCCGTTTGGGGGGCAGCGCAAGACCAAGCGCCGAGATGGCAGCCCTCACACGTTCGCGGCTTTCTGCGACAGCCTTGTCTGGCAGGCCCACAACGGCGAAGCCAACCATTCCAGGGGCGACCTGACATTGAACTTCTACGCTGCGTGCCTCCAAGCCGAGATATGCGACTGTGGAAACAATCGACACCATATTGTGTCCCCAAATTTGGACCTCCGCTGCGCTGGGATGACGTTACAGCGGAGGTCCGGCCGACCGGTCCAGAGATCGACGACCTCTTCTTGCCTTTTGAACTCGACAAAAAGCAACCGCTGTCGGTTCGTATACTAAAGGTTAGTATATCCAAATCGGAAAAATCTATAACCAAAATGGGTCATCTTACACCCAAAATTCAGCAATCGCAGTGGCTTAGAAATCCACTTGCTCGTAGTGCTTTGGTGGTGTGATCACTTCCATCCGTTCGGACAATAATGGCCGGAAACTGGGGCGCGACTTGAACATGGCATACCATGCTTTGGTCTGTTCATGCCCATTCCAATCGATGCCGCCGAGATAATCTGCAACAGAAATTTGCGCAGCTGCCGCGAGATCAGCCATTGTCATCGTGGAACCCGCCAACCACGCGCGGTGGTCGATCAGATAGTCAATATAATCAAGATGCCCGTTCGCAAGTTTCATTGCCTCGCGCAAAACTTTTGATTCGGGCGGCTGGCGATCGATAAGCCGTTTCTTCATTCGTTCATGCAAAAGCGGTTGAGTCACATCACCATAAAACTGTTCATCAAACCACGAAACCAGCCTGCGGATTTCAGCGCGATACTGCGCGGTGCCACTGATCATCGGGTTTGTGGCAACGGTTTCGTCAATATATTCGGAGATGGCGACCGAATCCGACAACGTAATATTGCGTTCCGAATCCCGCATTACTGGCGTGCGCCCTGCCGGGTTCATTTGCAGAAATTCGTCTCGCTGCTCCCACGGATTCTCGCGCACAAGGCTATAGGGTACGCCTTTTTCCCCTAATAAGAGACGCACCTTGCGCGAAAAGGGACAGAGCGGATATTGATGGAGATGCCACATGCGTGTCTGTTAGGACCGCTTAAGCACAATGTGAAGGGGGCGATCCCAAAAAGCACTGGCATTACTTTGATTTAATATTTTCACCCGGTTCGCGCCTTGCTTCTTTTGCCATTTCGGCGTCAATCTTGGCCTCGGCGGCCTTCACCTTTCGCTCGGTCTCGGCATATTGCGAGTCAAAATCCTGCCCACAGCCAGCCATGAGCAAGAGGGGCAGCATCAACCCACATGTGACAAGGGGACTCCGCATCAATAGTCCTTTTTATATCGGACATTGACATTTGATGTGCCACCGCTGCCAATCTGGCTGAGCACCGAAAGCGCGGGTGTGAGGCTGATTTCCAACTGCGTTGCTGTGTAGCCCCGTGCGTCGGTGACAATTTCGACATAGACGTCGTTGGTAATATATTGGCCAAACGCAACAGCCATGTCGCGGCCGGTTTTTTCATCGGCACCCAAGATGCGTAAACGGTCAAGACCAGTGGCAGACTGCAGCACGCCCAGTGGATTAAGCCCTCCTGCTCCGCCGCGCAAACTGTTCAACGACCCAGCCAGTTGAATCGCCTGGATAGCCGACAATTCACCGATCGAGTTACCAAACAAAATACGCGCCATGATTTCATCCTGTGGCAAGGCGGGGGTTGAACTGAAGCTGATATCGGGATTCTGGCCTGTGCCTCGAATATTGACACGAACTGTCGTTCCATCAACTTCGCTTGCCGCAGCGACGCGGATCGATGGGTTGCTCGCTGGACCGCCATTGAAGGAAATACGTCCACTTTCCAGCTCAAATGAACGGCCGGCAAAGCCAAGAGTGCCGCGAACCAATTCCATATCCCCGGAAATCAGCGGTGCATCGCTCGTACCGGTTACGCGCAAATTTGCGCCCCATTCGGATTCAAGCCCCATGCCGCTGACATATAATTCGTCGGGTGCCTCAAGCCGAATATCGAGTTTCCAGTTGCTTGGCAGGCTTCGGATTGCATCGGCGTCCCCCGACACTCGTGCGCGACCGACGGGTGCTTTGCGTCGAACGCCCGTCAGCGTGGCGACCTTGGCTGCGCCTTGGCGGATAATTTTAAATCGCGTTTCCGGCAACCGCAAGGTGCCGGTTATCAGCGGCGCGCCATCCGGCGCGTTGGTGACGCTTATCTGCCCTGTTGCTGTGGTCGAAATCAACTCGCTGCGCGCGACTCGTGCCCGGTCAAGATCGAGGTTAAGCTGTACAGGGAAGCCCTTTTCAGCACTTAAATTGACGATGCCCCGTCCGGTCACTGTTCCGTCGCCAGCCTGCGCGCTCAGTTCGGTGACTTCCAATTGGTCATTGGTGAAAACGCCGCGCACGCGCAACTGGGTCAGCCGCGTGCCATACGCATCGTTTTCATAAATTAGGTCATTCGCACGCACGACGCCCGTTAGCTGCGGGCTTTGTACACGACCGGAAAAGTCAGCCGCCACTCCGATGTTACCCGTGAGACTCTGGTCAGCCAGCGCCGCCAACGAGAACAGTGTATCAGCTGGCCCATTATAACGGATACCACCGGATAATGGTGCAGCGAACAATCTTTGGGTCCAACTCCCGGTACCAGGGGGCAACGGCGTCAGATCAACTTGAAGCCGACCAACGGCCGCGCCGCGTCGGCGGATAATGGCCCGAGCGTTGCCGCCGCTAGGCAACAGCCGTCCGACCAGACTGATATCAACAGGCTGCGACCGCGACCCCAAATTCGTCCGGACGAACCGGCTGATCTCAAGCCGCGCATCAGCATTTGGGAAAGCGGATAATGACGCCTGCGACCAGTCAAAGCTGCCCGTTGCCCGCCCGCCGATACCAAGGCCAGGCAAGAACGGATTAAGGACAGCCACGTCCACTTTGTCCAGCCGCGACTGGAGGGTGAGGGTTTGGCCATAGGTGCCCGCCAACCGAATGGTGCCGTCCGCAACATTAATCGTGCTGGGCAAAATGTCATAGCTGCTGCGACGAGGAATGATGCGAATTGGACCGTCGGTCGCGAAATTGACGCTGTTGGCGCGTCCCGTCACCGCGACCCGCCATAGCTTTGGCGTAAAATCGGCATTACCTGCTACACGGAATGGAACTTGGCTTCGGCCTTCTGCGAGGACCTGCGCACTTCCAGATCCGGCACGATAATTTACCTTAGCCCGCGCGGCGGCAAGCGAGATGTCATTCACCACCGCATTTTCTACTTGCACATCGGCAATGATTTGCGGGCTATCGAACAAGGTTATGTCCGCATTTATGATACCCCGTCCAATAGCGAGTTTTTGAGTGCCAGAGAGCGCTGCATTCAACGCAACCGCGTCAACAACAGCGCGCTGGAACTTTCCTTGCGCCGACAGTGCAATGGTACCATCAAAGCCAGAACCGGCGCCAGTTAATGTGCCGACAAAGGTACCGGAGTCTGCCTGCCGGATGCGGCCGGTGATACCAATGCCTGCAAAATCGCCGCGCACAATGTCAATTGTGAGCGGGCCTTTACCCGACAGCACATCAATGTCGCCGCTGATCGGTCCATAATCTGTGGATCCCGTGACCGCGATGGCATAGCCACGCCTGCTTAATGTCACAACCCCGACGACATTGGACATTCCTACGCCAAAGCCGGGATTGGCTGCGGTTATCCGATAGACCGGTCGGTCAAATGTGCCAGTCATGCCAACGATTATGGCCCCATATTGGTTAGAATAGCCACGTCCATTGAAGACAACCCGTCCGCCTTCGGTTGCATATGTGCCGTTACCGCTGTTCAACCGGAACAAGGGAGATACCACCGTAGCGCGGGTAATTTGCAAAATACCGTTAGTACCATAGCGAATGCCGGCATTGATAAACATCTGTCCGCCGAGAAAATTCCTGACACCTTCACTGAATAGGCGGGTCGAGCGGGCCTTAATCGTGCCTACAAGCGCATAGCCACGGCCAAGTGTGGTTTCGAGATCGACGTCTGCAACGACGTTGAATAGTCCAACGGAATTCACCTGGAATCCGTCGACTTTCCCGTTCAAGGCCGTGGTGTAAAAACCCTTGTCAATGTCACCCACCAGCAGGGCCGTTGCGTTTATCCGGTCGGATCGTATTTTCAAATTGTCGGACAGCAAACGTCCATCCGCGATTGCAATGTCACCGTTCAACCGGACATTGGTCAGCAATCCTCCGGCTATCTGGTTAATGCCCGTTACCCGCCGCGCCTTGGCGTTAACGGGTATTACGAAGCGATCCGCTTTACCTTGGGCTTCGCCGGTCAGGGTCACGTCTTCGAATTTCGTGGCATCAAAAGCCAGCCGGTTTGCTGTGGCGGAATAGGCGACGGTAGGGCCAACAAAAGCGCCATTCAGCAGTGCCCTGCCCCTTATGTTTGTCCCGCTGACATTAGACCCGATAATGCCGGGGCGAAGGATGCGAAAATTCAGAGCAAAGTCATCGAAACGGCCTTCACCCAAATCAGCCTGCCCTTCTGCGTCTAACTCAATGGCGGCAGACCGGACGGTCCCTTTTATGTTTGCAACACGTTCGTCAAAGGTCGCAGCTAAATCCAAATTTGCGACAGGCGACAGCGCACGCATCAGCAGGCCATCCGCCATCAATTCGGCAGGTGCTGCAGTGCCCTTCACACCAAAAGTTCCTTCGCGCGCTGTCAGCACAAGATCTGTAATTTTCTCTGACGCCATCTGGGCGGTCAGGATGCCGTCCCATTTGCGCCAACTGCCCCGCCCGTTTAAATTGGCCGTCATGGGAGCTTCGCTGCCGACCAACCCTGTAAACAAACCCTTCGCCGGCGCATCAAGTTTGAGGTCAACATCAAAGCGATTGTCATCTGGCACGGCGTCCAGTTGCAGAACGATGCGGTCACCCCGCATGCTGCCTGCGGCCGCGTCAATGATTGCACGCCTATCTGCAATTTGCACTTTCCCCGACAAAGAGGCGACCTGTTCCTCACCCGTTATGGCTTTGTCAAAAACGATACGGTCTACCTGCAACCTTTCGATATTTATGTCCAAGTCGGGCAGCAGGGGATCACCACGGTCAGGCACCATACGAAAGGCGGGCAAGCGCGAGACATTGAGTTCTCGTGCCGTCAACGCATTAATGGCAACGCCCCGCTGAAAATAGGATAGCGGGTCCCAGTCAAGCCGGATTTGAGGCGCGCGTGCAAATTCACCCTCGGGATCACGGAAACGCACATCCGACAATATCGCGTCGCCATATATTGAACCTTCAATCTTCCCAATGCGGATATTGAGGCCGTTCTCCAGTTCAAATGCGGCAATCTGACGTGCAACGAAATTGCGGCCAGACTGGCTGTCGAGCCACACATAGCTGCCAACCAATATCGCCAGCAACAGCGCTACGATGGCAGCACCCCCAATGGCTACCCGCCGCCAGACCATCAAAATGCCTGCCCAATCGACACATAGACGCTGAAACGTGAGTCACCTGGTCGGCGGTTCAACGGTGTTGCAAGATCCAGCCGGATGGGACCGAAATTGGTGTAAAAGCGTCCACCGACGCCCACGCCAACACGCCAGTTGTCGAACTTAGGCATGCTCGATTCATACGCCTGTCCAGCATCCACAAATCCGACAACACCGAAATTGCCAAAGCGATACCGTCCTTCAAGCGCGAATTCGTTGAGGCTGCGGCCACCAATTGGATCGTTGTTTAGATCCTTTGGTCCAAGCTGTTGATAGCCAAAGCCACGCACTGAGCCACCACCACCGCCATAAAAACGACGGGATGGCGCAAGGTTATCGCGTGAAATGCCTGATATGGTAGCTACGCGCGCCCGCGCGGCGACGACAATGCTGTCGGTCACTGGATAATAATAGGATCCGTCCAGAATAGCCCTGGCGTAAACCTGTTTACCTGTTCCCAAACTGGCTTCTGGCGAAACGCGCAAGTTGATGCGATAACCTCTTACAGGGTCAAGCAGGTCGTTCGATTGGTCAAAGCCCAGCTGGGCCGGTAAAGCGGCCACGTAATATATCCGCCGGTCGCGAACACCGCGGGCCAATACAAATGCATTTTCAGAGGTAGCCAGAATTTCGGCACCAATGGACCACGTGAATTTCTTCTGCCAAATCGGCGTGGAGGCAAAGGCCATGATCGCTGCAAGCCTGCCCGTATACGCCTCGAACGCATCATAATTGCTGTGCAGAGCCGATAGCGAAATCTCTATATTTCGGTCGCGTCGGCCAGCATTGGCACGGGCAAAGGCAATACTGGCGGCCTGTTCCTGGGTGCCAAGTACCCCTGCGACCCGCAATGAACCTTCGGGCGGGAATAAGTTCCGGTGAGTCCAACTGCCCTCTGCCCGGAAGCCTTGTCCAGTGCCATAACCTGCACTTGCCGCTAACGTACGGGGCGGTGCGGCTTCCTGCCGGACAAGCAAGTCGGCATAAGGCGTTCCGTCTGGCGCAGCGCCCTCTCCGGGCACAGCTTCAACTGATACGGTCGACAGCAAGCCCGTTGCTATCAGCGCCGCGCGCAGATCGTCGACCTTGCGGCTATCGAATAAATCACCGGTCTTGAAACGCCGCAAGGTGGCAATATGCTCAGCATCAAAGGCCTGAGTAGTCCCCTCTGTCCGCAATCGACCAAAATAGCTGCGCGCGCCTGGCTCAACTGGCAAAGTATAGTCGCCAACCCCGTTATCACCATCAAGCAATATATCACGCTGCCCTACCGCGGCAAAAGGATAGCCGTTCTGGGGCAACTTGACCGAGATATTCGCTTCAGCGGCCAAAATAATATCCGCGACAATTGGGTCCCCCGGCTTCGGGACGAAATTGCTGGTGATCAGGTCAGCCGGCTGCACGACTGGGGCTGCAAAAGCAATTTCCCCCAGATAATAACGTCGCCCTGGAACAACCGTCAGAATAACGTTCGTTGCCCCATCCTCGGTGGTCGAAGGCTCGGAATTGACCTGAACGTCAGCATCGAAAAAGCCCTGCCCGTTCAAAATATCAAGCAACAATTGGCGGTCAGCGCGGGCGCGTTGGGCAACCTCTGCACGGCTATCTGCGCGGCCATCACCTTCCTCAAGCGATGACAAGTCCTCGAATCGGGCAAGTACGTCACGCCATGCCGCCGCTTCCACTTGCACTCCATCGGCATCTTTTGCCACATCCGCCGTTTTGGTTGCATCCAGACCTTCCACACGCACAACATAGCGAACGGAACGCGCTTCGCGCTCAGCGCGCTGCGTTGGCTCAGGCGGCGGCTCTGCATCAAAGCTTTCGATGGGTGGCAAGGGATCATCCAACAGCGGGTCCGTGACCGGGGGGTCCGGTAGCAGTTCAACCACGTCGCCATCTTGAACGGCCAATATGGCGGGATCGTTGGCGGTCTGCGCTGCCTGTTGTGCTGCAGAAGCGCCTTCCTCACGGCTTTCCTCATCGGCTTGCCATTTCTCGATGCTTTCCAAAGGCGCATCATCGAGCGAAGGAATTGCTTTTTCAAATTCGGGGTCGGATATGATCGGTGTGCGCGACCCGACAGGGTTCACAACCGTATCCGTCTTCTCTGTCGCTGGCTGCGTTGGGGGTGCTATTACGGCGATCGGATTTTGGGCAAGCAAAGGCGTTGCTGCAGCACCGAGATATAAAAAGGCAATTGATCGGATCAAACGGACATCCCTTGGCCCCAACGCCGCCTTATGCAAAAAGGTTCCGTCTCCGGCTAGGAATATCCGATAATGTCAACGACGAATGTTGCAAACAGGAACTCTGGGCAGAGGAAAAGACCCTCGGACATTATGGTTTAAGCGGCAAAGCGCCATGCGGACATTACGGCCGCACAGGTATCTTTAAGCGTTGTCCAGCCTTGAGACCAAAGCCAGCAGGGCGCCGCATGATCGTTCCATTGCCAAGAATCCCGTCCGAGCAATTCAACAGTTTATCTAGGCAATTGCTCTCCCATGTTGCCTGCGTCTCACTGTCCCACGCCCCGTACCAATCGGCATGAAAGGTCGATCCGTTTGGCAAGGGCAGCATTCCCGGCATCCGGTCACTGGAAAGATACCATGTCCTGAAATTGTCATCAGGCAACACGGTGTAAGATGCGCCCAGTGTAAATTGCGGAATGACATACGGGTGGGTAATGGGACATCTATAGACGCCAGTGTTGCCGTAGCCCGCATTTGCCAGATGGCTGCGATGATCTACGCTGTCGAGATTCTTGCCATCCCAGCATTCAGGTGAAGCGAGATTGATCATGATGCTATCACCCGGCAAACATTCGAGCTGGTCAAGCCGCTTAACCTTCGCGCCCCTATCGGCCCACTTTGGAGTCACACATTTATACGAGAAATTTTGGTTTTCCGGCTGCGGTTTGTGCATCCGGTTCATATCATACCCGAAGATAAAGCGCAGCCCTCGCGGGATGCCAATGCAAGCCGTTCCCATAATCCTGCATTGCGGGTCTGATTTCGCACGGCGCTTATAATAGATAGAGATATAGTCCGGCTGCACGACCATATTGTCTTGGTCAATCATAGCAGGCTGCCAATAGGCCGATCGGTTGAGCGGCCCCATGCAGCTGCTGTCGCCGGCCGTCCGGAGTGTTTTGTAAGTTGATTTCCCATTTGCGAGAGTATTGCCAAACCATTGGTGAAGGTGCGGACTGCCCCCGATCATGCCGGGATAAGCGATCGGATCGTCATAATTGAGATGCGAGGGCTGGCAGATAAAACGGAACGCACCCACCACGTCAGGCGCAGCCGAGGGTGGGACGGCAGCGGGCAATAGCTGCATGGCACGATTAAAGTTGGACGGAATGGACTCCAAACCATCCAGCGATGGCGCGCCAATAGGATCGGGCAGGTATTTGGCATCAAGCGTCGTCATGGGCGGGGGCGATGGTTGGACTGCGGCCAACGTCTCGGTCGCTAAGTTTTCAGCGGACACTCCTTGGTTTGACACGGCCAGATAAAGGAAGAGCGCTGTGGCCAGGCACGCTACGGCTCGCCATTTTCCTTTGTGCGGGTTTTCGCCTTCCATGCAACCAGTCAAGCGCAAAACCATCGCCATCGCAACCCTCCCGCGTGCGGTTATGCGTCGAACGGGGTTAATTGAGCGAAAGCGGCGTATAGGCCCCGTCAGCGGTCCATGGTCATGATCTGTTAACTATGATTGCCTAAACCAAATCGCGACAAGGATGACAAATGACTCGAATGATTTTCCTGTTCATCGGCCTACTCGCAGGGTGCGCGCCGCAGGCAAGGGACATTGCGCTCACTGACGTGGACTTGCGCGATATGGAAGCTGTTGCAGCTATCCGCGCCCAACTGCTTCCACATGAGCGAGCCGCCTTTGCAAGTTTTTTAGTGCGCCATCATATCAGCTCGGCCAATTTTTGCGGGCAGCCGTTAATCAGCACACACGGCAGGGCACCGGAGACGATAGGCGAAGCGGTTGACCTTGCCATTGATCGCGACGCGGCTGAAGCGAAAGCCCTAGCCGAAGCAAACAAGCCGAAACATCCCCGCCATCGCGCCAAGGAAGAGTGGGACAATCTGATAACCGCAAGGGACATACTCATGGATTCCCAATCGCGGTTGCGAATCGAACATGGCGAAAAGGCATTGCGTCGTTCGGAATGGAAATCGCTGAGCACGAAGATGGCCGAAATCGACCGCAAGCTCGTGTCGATGAAGGAAAAAGTTTACGGTCCCGATAGCCAGTAGCATATAGGTCCATGGAGACCGGAATCCGGTGCCCGTTCTTCTCAGCTATCTACACCGGCATGCATGATTTTTGGGTTGCTGTTTGAAGCAGCAGACTGGCCCTCGCTTGACATCGAAACATTTAGTTCAGGTCGTTCTAACCGGGGAACTTTCCCGCGCCACCGCCCGTTCTTGAATCGTGTCGGCTTACCGCACCACGTAATCAGGAGAATAAATGTGTCTGCCCCCGAAAATCTTACCGATCTTTATACTGGCGAATTGCAAGACCTTTGGTCCGCGAATGATCAAATGGCGAAAGTTCTGAAGAAGATCGCATCGAAAGTCAGCGACCAAAAGCTGAAGGACATGCTGGCAAAATCACAAGCTGGTATCGCTGAACACACTGAAGTACTTAAAACATTGCTTGAAAAATCGGGCGAGAAGGTAAAAAAAGAACATTGCAAGGGTATGGAAGGGTTGGTTGCAGAAGCAGTCAAGCACACCACCGAAGAAGCGCCCAAAAAGGGGCCGGTTCTCGATGCTGTGATAATAGCTCAATATCAGCGGATGACTCATTATGGCATCGCCGGATTCGGTACCGCCGCGTCCTATGCAGGTACCTTGGGTTTAAAAGATGCTGTCAAAGCTTTGGATAAAGCGACCAAGGAAATTTACGGCGGAGATGAGTATATGACCAAGCTCGCCGAAACGACCGTAAACATCGATGCAAAGGACGAATAAATCGTCTCGTGGCTGGAAACGGCCTTAATTACAACCGATCATGCCCGTGCGTTTGTCCGAGAGGATAAATCCACGGGTTTGATTTCGTGTTGGATTGCGAAAAAATGCTTGCAGTAGAGGTCGATCTCCTCTGCATCGTCCTTGATCCAAAAATCTGGCAATTGTGGACCAAGGAAAAGCTTAGTCTGCTGAACCCGGCTCAGCCAGTTTTCGGTGCATTTCAGCTAAAATTCCCACCGGAACAACGCCCGAAGCGGCTACTTGCAGCTTGTTCTTGAAACCCGAAATAATCCGGTCATCGCCCTTCAACATTGCGTCCCAACCGTCACGTGCAACCTTTGCCGGGTCGTCTTTGCCGTCCGCCGCCCCTACTTGAGTATCGAGCATGTCGGCCCGCGCAAAGAATTCGGTATCAGTCGCTCCGGGCATAAGGGTCGTAACCGTTATTTTTTCATGATCCTTCAATTCATTGCGCAAAGCGTCTGTAAAATTGTCGATGAACGCTTTAGTTGCATTATAAACTGCATTAAATGCGCCGGGGATGTAGCCAGCAATCGACCCAGTGACGAGAATTCTTCCTTCGCCGCGCTCAACCATCTGAGTCAATACTCTCTGAAGCAGGTATATCGTACCAGTGATGTTCGTATTCACCGAATGCTCTATCCGGGAAAATTCCTGGTCCAGAAACGCGCCGCCCGTGCCTGTACCTGCATTTGCACACAATATGTCTACTTGCCGCCCTTCCAATTCGCCTAACAGCTTGTCTACGCCAGATAGAGAAGACAAATCCACTTCGACAGGTGTAACGTTTACACCGTGCTGGGAGAAATCTGCAGCAGCAGCAAGGATAAGATCCTCGTCAGCAGCCACCAAAAGGTCATATCCTTCCTCCGCTGCGATAGATGCTAATTCAAAACCGATGCCGGTAGAAGCGCCCGTTACAATTGCCAATTTGCGCATACCGTTTCCCCTAATTTAATCCCGGCTTCAAAACGATTTTGGTCGCCTGGTCCTGTTCATCATGAAACAGCTTGTATCCTTCTGGCGCCTTTTCGAGCGGCATCCGGTGGCTGATAAGGAAGGTGGTATCGATTTTCTCCTCCATGATTGCAGTGAGCAATGGCTGCAGATACCGCTGCACATGCGTCTGTCCCGTTTTCAGTGTCAAACCCTTCTCCATGAGGGCACCGAGCGGAAATTTATCAACAAATCCGCCATAGACGGCGGGCATCGACACGCGCCCGCCTTTCCTGCAGGCGATAATTGCCTGCCGGATGGCATGCGTTCGATCAGTGCCAAGGAAGGTCGAAACCTTTATCTGGTCGATAACATTGTCCGCGAAGAGACCGTGGGCTTCAAGACCGACTGCATCAATGACGGCATCCGGCCCTATTCCGCCTGTCATTTCCAGCAAGGCCTCCGAGGTTTTGGATTCTTCGAAGTTGATAATTTCCGCACCAAACTGCGCTGCCAATTCCAGACGCCTTGGAAAATGATCAATTGCAATTACGCGCTCCGCGCCAAGCAGAAACGCTGACTGGATCGCGAACAGTCCCACCGGACCGCAGCCCCAGACGGCAACTGTGTCGCCTGGTTCAATGTCGCAATTTTCGGCAGCCATCCATCCCGTAGGCAAAATATCGGAGAGGAACAGCACCTTGTCGTCATCGATGCCGTCAGGGACAATGATTGGCCCAACGTCAGAAAAAGGGACGCGAACATATTCTGCCTGGCCACCTGAATAACCGCCAGTCATATGGCTGTATCCAAATAGTCCGGACATGGGATGACCGTAAAGTTTTTCCGCGATATCCTGATTGTCGGCGGGGTTGCCATTGTCACAGGCCGAGTATTGCTTTTTACCGCAGTGGAAACAGCTACCACATGCGATGGTAAAGGGGACGACAACCCGCTGGCCCTTTTTCAAAGTGCTGCCGGAACCGACTTCAACGACTTCCCCCATAAATTCGTGACCCAGAACGTCGCCCGCTTTCATGGTAGGAATGTAGCCATCATATAAATGCAGGTCCGAGCCACAAATTGCAGTTGATGTGACTTTAATAATCGCGTCGCGGGGGTTCACGATTTCCGGGTCATCGACGGTGTCGACCCTGACGTCGTGTTTCCCATGCCAAGCAAGTGCACGCATATTATTTTCCTTCCTTGGCAAGTTGGGCAGGATTGCGCACATTGGTGGCAATCTCTCCGGTCTCCATAAGTTGTTTGAAGCGCCGCAAATCCCGACGTAGCTGAACCTCTGGTTCGCGTTGCAATACTTTGGCAACGATCCTGCCGACGAAGCCCGCTGGCGGATCATAAGACATTGTTGCGGTTACTACGGTTCCTCTGTTGCCTTGCGCTGGCGAAAAGCTAATCCGCCCCTCATTAAATACGTCCGCATCCTCATCGCTCTTCCATGCGATAAAAGCGCCTTCAATATCTTCTGTAACGCGGGCCCGCCATTTTACCTCAGAATCGCCGGGGCCTATTGCCACCCAGTCCGAAATTTCATCATTAACCGGTGTCACCGACACAATATTGTCCATGATAGTCGGAAGGTTCGAAAAATCCCGCCAGTATCTGTAGAGCTCGGTGGGCTCGCGGCTGATAGTCATCGCACGTGAGAAGCGCTCCAGATCGCCCGACTTGCCATGTTTGGAAGTAGTCGACGGTGCGTCATCATGTTGGGTATTATCGTCCTCGGACATAATAGGGCTCCTGCATGTATGCCATTATGAACCCTGCGAGATTGATGATGTTCCTGTTGCTTGCACTGGTTGCGACCAACCGAAGGTTTGCAAAACATGACAGGAGGTTTTGCTGATCGCCACGATTAGTGGCGCATAAAACGCAGCCCATATTTCGGGCACACCGCCATGGCGGCGTGTCCTCCGTAATTTTTACTCAAGTGAGGTGTCGCGCCACAAACTCTTTGCCTAGGCGCAAACCAACAGGGTCGACGGTATGAGGGACCCCATGAGACACGTGGCTTGTGACGGAAACGCCGAGCCGCTTCAGTTCGCTTTCTGCGATGTGCATGGCCGCAATAGGCACCACCGGGTCCGCCGTTCCGTGAACCAGCAGCACGGGCGGTTTCACATGGTGCCCGCGAGCCAGTTCGGATCCGCCGGTCAACATTCCAGAATATCCAACGATAGCAGCAGGTGCGCGCGGCCGGCGAAGTCCAACATGGAGCGCCATCATCGTGCCCTGACTGAACCCGACTAGCGCAAGATTATCTTCGGTCAGGCCATATTCGTCCAGTTTGCGATCAATGAAAGCATCGATGGCCGGGGCCGCCGATGACGCACCGGCGGCCAGCGCCGATGGCGCAAAGCCGGATAATCCCCACCACTGATAGCCTACCGCCATCATCCCGCACCTTTGCGGCGCGTGGGGCGCAAGAAACAGGGCGTCGGGTAAGGCCTCTTGCCAGTGGGGTGCCAAAGCAATCATGTCATCGCCGCTTGAACCAAAGCCATGAAGCAACATCACGATCTGTCGAGGCCGTAATCCCGACTTCGGCTTCAAGCTTTTTCCGTTGACGATTTTGGTCACGATAATTTCCAGTACGCGCTCATCAAGATAGGAGGAGATACTTGACCGACGACTGGTTTCAATCCAGCTTCGTACATTATAATCACGCCAAGCGGTGTAAAGTTGCCTTCCACAAATGTTCTAGCAACAGCCAAATGCCCAAGTCGATGGGAGATTAAACCAAGGGCGTGTCCAACTGGGCTTATAATATTATCGCGTTCCCCGATCAGTTGCGAACCCTGCGCATATATGCTTTGTTACAAACCATGAATAAGGTGTCGTTATCCCCTTGCAATCGCAACTGCAAATTAACCCGCTACGATAATATTTGCGCCGGTTGCGGGCGAACGATTGACGAGATTGTTGAGTGGGGGAACGCAAATGCTGCCCGTCAAATCGAAATAGCTGCTCTTGCCTCTGGCCGTTTCACCTCACGCTTCGAGGATTAATATTTTGCCCGCCTTGACCGAAGCTCGAGCGCGCAACGGCTGACCCGCCGGGAATACCGGACAAGAGCAACCAGCCCCCGACATAGAAGTCAATTTCTGGGCATTACTCTGGGATTCTCAACCGGAAATGAACATCGATGAACATGCAAATGGTGCCCGGAAGAGGACTCGAAGTTCTATGATAAATATTTGTATAATATAACAATTAAATAACTTTAAATTTCGAGTCCCCAATATGGCCCCCAAATTTCAAGCACTAGAATGCTTCGAGTCCGTAAATCGGCCTGATGAGCAGGCACCCGATTCATCAAAAACTCGATTCGCTACCATTGTTAGTTACCTTGATTTACCTGCTGTAGCGAGAGGCACATTCGACACTGAACCGGTCGCCTGCATCTTCGGCATGGAACCCGTGACTGAAGCTATGATTTACGCCGCAACTGCAAGTTAGTTTTCCATGATCGACAGCAAAATGTCTTTCTGGTGGGGCACGCCAATCGACTTAAAGCTCACGCTATCACCTAGCCTTGCACTCAATACTTTGACTTGCTCTAGAATTGTCCGCGCTTGGGTGCCCGTTGCAACCATTGGGCTGCCTCGTACACGTCGGCCCTGATAAGCAAGCCCCTCGTAATCAAGTTGGACGGGCCGTATGTTTGCTCGGAACACTTTACCGTTTTCAACCTCTAGGTGAGCGATCAATGATTGCCATGCCTCCGGTCCGTAGGCGTCATCTGCCTTTTCGGTTTGGAATATGAACGAAGATAGTCCGTGAAATAATGGTGCACTCTTGTAATATTCTATACCCTGTAATTCCGGGACCCCATGGGCAACAAAGGTGCATGCGCCTGCATCAATAGCAGCTTTTGCTAAGGTCCGCTGCCAAGTAGGGGTATCAGACTTCCTTTGTTCCCAATGGTGATTGTGAAGGTAAGCAATGACCGTAGCACCCGTGCTGGCAGCAACACGGATTGCGGCGAGGTAACGGTCCACATCTGATGGGGTAAGCGCACCGTCGAGCCCGCGAACGAGCTCATTAACGCCCGGCCTTGTCATAGTTGCTGCAGCTCCATCGCGGATCGCTCCTGACGCGGCAGCAACTAGCGCGACAGTGCCGCGTCCTTTCAGCAATGCGGGTCTGCTTGCGGCAGCGAGATTCCGGCCGGTGCCCGCATAACTTAGGCCGCGTTCATCCAAAGCTTGGATAGTCGACAGAATCCCACCTGTGTTTAAATCCCACGCATGGTTGTTGGATGTCGCAAAAAGGTTCACGCCCAATGACGTCAAGCAGTCGATGACCGAGGGATCACCTACATGAAGCACTTCGCTGTTCGCAGGGCGTGTCGACTGACCAGCTAACGGTCCGGCAATTGCGGTCTCCAAGTCCGTGAAGACGGCGTCTTGGCCGCGCAGCAACTTGCGAAATATTGCGGCATGTTGCCAACCCATAGCCCGAATATCGGTCTTGATGAGCGCCTGACCCAATAACGAAATACGCAGAGGGCGCCGTGATTTCATAGCCGATGCGGCCACGGGCAGGAAGGCAACGGAGCCCCCTCCACCCAGAAATTGTCGCCGGTTGTGAGAGATAATTGGAAATTTCATAGGCCCTCCGTCTCATCGCTATACTAAAGTAAACAGAAAACGGACAAGGTCTTGCTATTTTGTTATGACTTCATGACATCGGGTAATAAGCTTTTTTGTCGCAAGCGTCCGGAGTACCCATGGCACATGTTCGCAAATAGGGGATATATTACAATGCAATCTGACCACTTGGCTCAAAAATGCCATTCGACAAAACTTCTGATAGCAGCTGGCGTCAGTCTTGTTGCGTTAGCGTGGCCAAACATGGTGATGGGGCAGACGGCAGGTGAACCTATTGTTGAGACCGAAGAGGCTGGCCAAGATATTATTGTTACCGGTTCTCGGATTAACAGGAGGGACGCGGACTCCCTCGGCCCTCTTCTGACATTAACATCCGAAGACATCGCTAAGTCAGGTACGTCATCTGTAGGCGAACTTCTCCAAAAGCTTCCTTCGGCTGGCGTCAGCCTCAACTCCAACGGTACCCAGGGCACTTCCTACGGCGCAAGTTCAATTAACTTGCGCTATCTTGGGGGTGGTGAGGGCAGCGGCAACAGAGTTCTGGTACTTGTCGACGGCCATCGGTGGGTGGACGGTGTTGGGCAGCGCGGCTTCCGTGACTTTGTCGACCTTAACACCATGCCGCAGGGGATGATTGACGGCATTGAAGTGCTAAAAGATGGTGCCTCAGCGATATATGGCGCTGATGCTATTGCCGGCGTTATTAACATCAAAACTGTTCAACCCTTTGACGGGTTACGCGGCTCTGTCCGGGCCGGCGTCACCAGCCACGGCGACGGGGCTGAATTGTCAAGCGTACTTACGGGCGGCAAGACGTGGGATCGTGCATCTGTTATTTTATCCGGTAGTTATTTTAAATCACGCCCAATTCGGACTGACGCCCGCCCACTAACAACATTGACGCTGGTTCCTCAAACGGCCCTCGGGACGAGCCCCAATGGGCTTTTCATCCTTCCCGGTCTTTCCGGAAATACATACTTCGGAACCCCTGCCGGCTTCGCCAGCAGCACGAGCCCAATCGTATATAGCGACACCGGCCCTATCGGCGCCGGAAACCTAGCAGATAATGCATTTCGTCGAGGCGCTTTGCCCGGTGATTTCTATAACACACAGGCGCAAGGTATTTACTCGACCGGTCCGTCTGAACGTTACGGCTTTTACGGACGGTTTGATTATGATCTAACCGATGATGTCTCTGTTCGGTTGGAAGGCGTCTACAACCGCCGTAAATCTAGTCAGCTCTTTTCGCCGGTCCTTCTTGACGTTGGCGGAAGCGCTGGCACCGTCCGCGGCTTCTCCATCCCAAATAACCAAGCATTCAATCCTTTTGGCACGGCGAATGGTGTTCCACTTGCGAACGCTCTGACTTTTGCCTCAAATAGTGCTTGGCGCATCCGCAAGGTCATGACTGACGTCGGGAATCGAAATAATTCGCAGGACGTCGAGACCGTGCGCCTTTCGCTTGGGGTGGATGGCACCTTCACGATTGGTAATGGCGAATGGCGATGGGATGTTTTCGGCTCCTATTCACGCAACAGCATCAACACCGTGGCCGAAAATGGCATTAACTACGACAACCTCTTTTTAGGTCTTGGATCACCTACGACCTGTGCTGCAACGGCCGGTTGCGTACCAATCAACTTGTTTTCGCCAATGACTGAAGCTCAAGCCTCTTATATTCGCTTCACAACACGTGAGTATAATCGCACCGAACTCTACAATGCCGCGTTAAACGTGACAGGCAACTTGTTTGAATTGCCCGCTGGCCCGGTAGCGTTGGCAGTTGGTTACGAATACCGACAGAACCGCGGTTTTGATGCGCCGGACACCTTTGTAAACTCTCCGTCGCGTTTCTTGTCTTCACAATATACTTCCACCACGTCACAAACCCGAACCACAACTGTCGGCAGCTATGATCTTCATGAGGGCTATGCTGAATTAAGTGTGCCCCTACTCCGCGACCAGCCCCTTGCCCAAAGTTTGGAGCTCAGTCTGGCTGGAAGGTACTCCGATTATTCAACTGTAGGGAGCAAAGTGACACTCAAGGCCGGTGTCGGCTACCGCCCCATCCGCGATATTCTATTCAGAGGAACATATTCTCAAGGGTTCCGTGCACCGTCGATTCTTGAGTTGTATCAGGGAGCTCGCCAGACAAGCTTTCAAGGCACGGATCCTTGCAACGGTGGCGCTGCCGTCAATGCTTCGCGGCCAGGATGCGCAGGCGTGCCAACAGGCTACAATCAAGCTAATTTCAACCTGAATGGCTTAATACCTGGTGTAATCAGCGGCAACACTTCGCTGAAGCCTGAAACTGCCGATACGTTCAGCGCCGGCATTGCAATATCCCCTGACAGCATCCCTGGGCTTTCGCTTACGGTAGACTACTACAAAATCGAGATAAATAACGCGATTGCGTCTCAATCCGCTACTCAAATTCTGCAGTTATGTGCGGCTCGAGGGGATGTCTTCTGTGATCTGGTACGCCGGGACACAGGCACAGGAGCTATTCTTGAGCTCCTACAAGGCGCCCAGAACCTGAACTCAATCGAGACCGATGGGGTCGATGCCACTCTTCGTTATGATTTCAACACAAACGTTGGGCGGATTTCAGCAGTTTTGGATGCGTCTTATCTCAACTCGTTTAAGACAACTGCACCCAACCCGGCGGGCGGCGATCCCATTGTTGATGAACGAGCAGGCACGGGCAATTCACCGCGCTCAACCTATCCGCATTGGAAAGGCCAAGCATCGCTCGGCTGGACCGGCGATTCCATCGACACCACATTACGTGCCCGCTATATCGGCTCCACATCAGATGCCGTAAATGCGGTGAAGGACAGTAAGACCAAGGCCATAGTCTACACGGATTTCGAGATGGGCTTCAAAGTTGCAGATGACGCGGCCCGTTTCACCATTGGCGTTAATAATCTTTTCGACAAAGCACCGCCTGCTTCTTATGCAAATGCTCCCATCAACTATGACATCTACACTTATGATGCGCGCGGCCGGTTTATCTACGTAGGGTTTAACGTAAAAATGTGACCCAGTTGATGTCGGCCGCTGACGAACAGCCTGCGGCCGACATACCCGCCGCTTGTATAAAGGTTATAGGACTGCAGCAAAATGCCCGCGGACATCAAGGCACGTAGTTGGCTCAATCGGGTGGAACGATGGGGTAATGCCCTTCCCGACCCAGTATTTATTTTCCTCGGCCTGATTGCCGTTCTGATTTGCGTTTCGGTGGCAGGTAGCATCTTGCAGTGGCACGCGATCAATCCGCTGACTGGCGATACCGTTGTTACGCAAAGCCTTCTGTCTGCTGACAATGTTCGTAAGTTACTTACCGATATGCCAGATACAATGGCCCACTTTCCACCACTCGGTCTGATACTAGTAGTGATGCTTGGCGCAGCAGTGGCCGAGCGGTCAGGACTATTCACGGCGCTTATGACGCGTGCAATGCGCGACATTCCAACCCGTTTCTTAAGTCCCGCTATCTTTTTGATTGGCTTGTTTTCCCACCACGCAGCTGACGCAGCCTATGTAGTGCTTATTCCCTTAGCGGCAATTATCTTTGCATCTGCTGGTAGGCATCCCCTTGCCGGCATGGCCATTGCGTACGCAGGCATCTCTGGGGCGTTTGCTGCTAATCTTGTTCCTGGGCAATTTGACGTTCTAATGATGGGGATTACCAAATCGGCAACATCGTTGCTGACACCAGATCATAATTTGAATCCTTTGGGGAATTGGTGGTTTACTGCTGCGCTCGGGATCATACTGGTGCCAATCGCTTGGATAGTGAACGACAGTATCGTCGAGCCGCGGCTGGGGAAATGGACCGGAAATGCCCCGGGCAATGACATTGAGCAAATTCATGATCCTATTCGCGAACGCCGAGGATTGATATACGCGGGATTGTTTACGCTCATCCTGGTCGGCATCTTTGCGTTTCTGGCTGCGATGCCTGGCTACGCCCCGTTGATAGACGACACAGCGCAAGGTCCATCCCGATTGCAGCCATTTTACTCCGCCCTGGTCGCTGGGTTCATGCTCTTATTTCTAGGCAGCGGTTGGATCTACGGATCGGTCGTAGGAACAGTAAAATCTCACCGGGACGTTGTGCGAATGATGGGTGAAGGCCTGGCAACCCTATCGCCTTTCCTCGTCATAGCTTTTTTTGCGGCGCATTTTATCGCCATGTTTGGCTGGTCAAATCTTGGGCCTGTTCTTGCTATTAACGGCGCAGAATGGCTTCGCACGCTCCAGCTCTCAACACCGCTGCTACTTATAATTTTGCTTGTGATGTCCTCCGTATTCGATCTGTTCATCGGATCCGCATCAGCAAAATGGACGGCGATGGCACCCATCGTAGTTCCCATGCTGATGCTGCTCGGCATTTCACCCGAAATGACGACGGCGGCTTATCGAATGGGAGATTCGATATTCAACATTGTGACACCGGTGGCCTCAAATTTCGTACTGGTCATGGTTCTAGCCCAGCGGTGGGATAAGACTTTTGGAGTTGGATCGCTCATCGCGCTGATGCTACCTTTTTCAATAGCAATTGGTCTGGTTGGTTTATGCCTTGTAGGCATTTGGACAGGCTTCGAATTGCCCGTAGGTCCGAGCGCTCCCTCCACGTACCAACTAACACCGCGTTGAGCTGCCCTGTGAACGTCACTGTCCTATCGAATATAATGGTCACAATGCGTGATGGAACGCGTCTGGCAACGGATGTCTATCTCCCCAGCTTCGGCAAGTCACAGCGTACCTCCGTGCTCTTGGAACGAACACCATATGATAAGCTTGGCACGAACCACGCGGACTTCTCCGTGCAGGATCAGACACCTTTATCCAAGGCGGAGATTGCTACCCAGTTTGCTAAACGAGGCTATGTCTTCGTTCTTCAGGATTGCCGTGGCCGGTACCGATCCGAAGGTGTTTTCCAGAAGTACCTTTGCGAGGCAGAAGATGGGGCCGATACTGTTGCCTGGATTGTTCAACAGCCATGGTGCAATGGCCGTGTCGGCACACTCGGTCTTTCATATGGAGCACATGTGCAGGCGGCCTTAGCCACGTTAAATCCCGTCGGGCTGCAGGCGATGTTTCTGGACTCAGGCGGGTTTTCCAGTGCGTACCACAGTGGCATTAGGCAGGGTGGAGCATACGAGTTAAAGCAGCTGACTTGGGCAATGAAGCACGCCTTGCTTTCACCGGAAACCGAGGCAGATCCGGCCCGCCGCAGTGCCCTAGCGAGCGCAGACATCAGGGACTGGCTTAGTGTGGAAAGATGGCGAAAGGGGCACTCCCCGATAAGCGCTGCGCCCGAATACGAAGATTTTATCCTTGAACAGTGGCAGAATGAGACCTTCACAGACTTCTGGAAACAGAGCGGCATTTACGCCTGCGGAGCGTATGACACATTCGCTGATGTTCCAATGGTGCATATGTCCAGCTGGTACGATCCGTACGCATTAACAGCGATAGAGAATTTTACCGAGCTGTCCAAATGCAAGACCGGTCCGATTAAGCTCATCATGGGTCCATGGACACATGGCAAAAGGTCTCTAACTTTTGCTGGGGATGTTGATTTCGGCCAATCGTCGACGTTTGACGCAAAATTTGGCAATTATGTCGAATTGCGAACGCGCTGGTTTGATTTCCATCTGAACAGAAATGGCAATGACCCCCTGCCCCGTGCCATTTACTATTTTCAGATGGGAGGTGGGTCCGGTCGCCGCCTGCCCTCGGGACGGCTGGACCATGGCGGCACCTGGCACAGTGCAGATACTTGGCCTTTAGCCCAGACTGCCATCCGATCCTTCTACCTTCAGCCTGATGCTTCCCTCGCTGAGACTGCAGCAGTCCGATCGAAACAATTTACTTTTCTGTCCGATCCACATGATCCAGTGCCTACCATCGGCGGAGCGATGGCTTCGGGAGCGCCAGTCATGGAAGCTGGAGGCTTTGATCAGCGCGAAGGTCCCGATGTATTTAGGTCGCAGCAGCCTTATCGCAAACTTTCCGACCGGCCGGATGTACTGATATTCGAGACAGCCTTGCTCGAGGAGGACGTTAACGTCACAGGGCAGATCGTGGCGGAGCTTTTTGTAAGTTCTACCGCAATTGATACCGATTTCACGATCAAGGTGGTTGATGTCTATCCGCCCAGTGCCGACTACCCAGAAGGCTACGCCTTAAACATCGCCCACGGTATTCTCAGAATGCGGTTTCGCAACTCCTTCGAGCGGCCTGAACCGATGGAGAGCGGCCATGTCTACCGTGTGAGCATTTCGTCCTTTCCAATGAGCAACCTGTTTTGCATCGGACATCGCATCCGTCTGGAGGTTGCAAGCAGCAACTTCCCGCATTTTGACATCAACCCTAACACCGACTGGCGAGTAGAGGGGTTGTTGCCCTGCACCGCTGAAAACAGCGTGTACGCAAGCAAACAATATCCATCTACTATCTACATTCCCGTAATCCCTGCTACCAACTAGGCATGCGCAAGCCAGTCATATCTGAGGTTACCCAAAACGATAGAGAGGTGAGCTTTCGTTCACTGAGGGTTTTTGCGGAAATAATGCGCACGGGCTCAGCAACCGCGGCAGGCAAACAGCTATCTTTGTCGCAGCCTGCCGTCAGCAAGCTCGTTTCTCAGTTAGAGGCCAGAGTAGGTTTTGACCTTTTTTATCGAGATCGCGGGAAACTCGTTCCAACAGCAGACGGAACGAAATTAATGCAGGAAGTCGATCTGACGTTAGCCAGCCTCGACCGTTTTAATAGTCTCGTACGGGATATTGCTGGCTACTCGGCTGGAACGATACGCGTTGTCGCTCCACCAAGCTTCGCCGAAGGCGTGCTGCCCGAAATAGTGTCTAGATTTCGCGACCGATTTCCCGGCGTAGAATTTAGCATCGATTCCCGCAGCGTAGCTACCGCCCGCTCAATGATCGCAATGCGGTATGTGGATTGTGGTTTCGTCAAATTGCCAACCGATGAGAAAGACTTAGAACTAAGTGAAGTCATAACAAGCGGAACTCTTTGCGTTATGCGGGAGGATCATCCGCTAGCAAATCACGAGACCATATCCCCTTCTGATATAGGCCTTCACCCGTTAATTCTTCTCGGAGCTGGCGGATATTGGCGCACACAAGTTGACGCTGCATTTGCGTCGTTCGGACTTAAACCTTCGGTCGCGATAGAAACACACACACATGGATCTGCTTGCGCCCTAGCAGGGCGAGGAAACGGGATGGCCATTCTCAATGAGCTACTTGTTCGCCCCTACATCCAAGCGCCGCTGGTAACGCGACCATTCGTTCCTTCAATTACGCACACCTACGCATTTGCAGTGTCCAACGTAGCCAGACCATCAAGATTGACAGAAGAGTTCAAAAGGGAGGCCCTGTCCTTTTTCCTGGAACAACCGCAAAATAATCCACACGCGAAGAAGTGACAGGGCTAACTTGTACGGTTTATTGCCTAAGATTTGTGAACAGCCGTTGATGGTTACATCGGTGCCATTAGGCGTTTGAACAATTGCGCTGGTATGCCTGCCTGCGCGATCATGAGGTTGCCGATAGTGAGTGCCCAATTCTGCGGGTCATTTTGTTTCAACCTTTTGCCTTAAACGCCGCGCAAGGCTTTAATTAAGCGGGTTGAGGCGGCCGAGCCAGCCTCCGATACCAGGAAGCAAGCGAAGCAGAAAGTGGGTATGAGCACTAATACGCAGCCCGGTTTCTTGCATCCAGACATGGGTAGCTTTTCAGCTAGGCGAGCCAGCAGCATCTTATCGCGGCTTCAAGAAACGCGCTGTGGCACTTGCGCCGCGCCATCACAGCCATTTTAAGCAGTTATCTGGGATTGTTCAATCCACACGATTATTCATGAACATGCAAATGGTGCCCGGAAGAGGACTCGAACCTCCACGCCGTTGCCAGCGCCAGCACCTGAAGCTGGTGCGTCTACCAATTCCGCCATCCGGGCACGAGACATACGGGCGTAGCGCCTGCGTGTCGGGTAGGCG
>NZ_JBKBQV010000016.1:0-48181 GCF_046292425.1 Sphingorhabdus sp. | reverse complement strand
TCTGAGCGCGCAACAATGCGGGTAGGGCGAGGGCTACCCCTGCCAAAGCGCTAGTGTCCTCGTTGCCACTGCGTTCAGCAGCCTTAATCGTTTCCCAATTGTCTGGGACATTATGGTTTACGATTTCAGTGTCGCCAAACACATGAGGATGGCGGCGGACCATTTTTTCGCAAATGCCATTGACCACATCCTGGAAGTTGAACGCGCCAAGTTCGCTCGCCATCTGGCTATGAAATACCACCTGCAGCAGTAAATCTCCCAACTCGTCTTTTAAGGCGTCGAGATCTCCACGTTCAATCGCGTCGGCAACTTCATATGCTTCCTCAATTGTATATGGAGCAATAGAAGCGAAATCCTGCTCAACATCCCACGGGCAGCCAATATCAGGATCCCGCAAGCGCTCCATAATCTTGGTGAGAGGGGTAATATCAGGAGTCATAGATCTGGCCATATGCATTAGTTCGATAATATATATTATGTTAAATAAATTTTGCTAATAGGGTTTTAGACGTAACAATCACAGCACATGTAATCACGGTTGAAGCACCATCATATTGGCTTCGACCTTCCAACTTGCCATGCTGTCCAGAAAGTTCATGCCCAATACATTAACGTCTCCGAAACTGTCCGAAACGACAACCTGATGGTTTTGTATATTGTGCGGTCCGATCGATAATGAACGCGCAACACCGCGCTTCGCCGCCACACGCCCGTTTGCCGTATTAAGAATGATCGGATAACCATTGGCGTCAACCTCAATACCAGTTTCGCTGGCCGTGTTTGCGTTGACGGCAGTGATTGTCGCGCCACTGTCGATCATGAAACGTACCGGTTTTCCATTGATATTGGCCTGAAGCCAATAATGGCCATCGTCCTGCCGGCGCAATTCGATGGCTTCGCCGCTAATAGTTTGCCCGCCTGTTCCGGCAATATCGGCCTTTACACGTTCCCAGACGCCAAGAAATTCGAAACGGAAGCTGAAAATGGCGAACAAAGCTGCAAAGATGGCCACCCAGGCTAATCCAGCTTTTGCAATATATCCGAGAGGCAACCGCCGGGCGGCGAGCGAACTGATCAATAGCAATATACAAACGACGCCCCAGATCAATGACGGGCCATCCTCCATGATATTCATCGGGTGGCTTTCGAAAATAGATTATAGAAATTGTCTGAAGTTTGCTGCGCTAGTATTTCACACGAAACGCCTCGCAGTTTTGCCACAAACCGCGCGGTATCACATACAAAAGCAGGCTCACCCGTTCTGCCGCGATGGGGAATTGGCGCCAGAAATGGCGCATCGGTCTCCACCAATAATCGATTTTCAGGCAGCCATGTCGCGACATCCTGAATATCCTTGGCGTTCTTGAATGTTACGATACCGGATAGCGAAATATAAAGGCCTAAGTCCAAGGCAATACGCGCGAATTCAGCGCTCGCAGTAAAGCAGTGAATGACGCCAGTGAACGCACCTTCCCGCATTTCTTCGGCTAAGATAGTTGCTGTATCGGCTTCAGCATCGCGCGTGTGGATTATGATCGGCAGGCCCGTTTGGCGTGACGCTTTGATATGCTCGCGAAAACCGAGACATTGCTGCGCGCGGTCGCTTTTGTCGTAATAATAATCAAGGCCCGTTTCACCAATGGCGACAACGCGCGGATGGGTGGACTTCGCGACAAGTTTCGCGCGGTCCATGCCAGCATGCTGATCCGCCTCATGTGGGTGAATGCCTACCGACGCCCACACGTCAGTTTCCTGTTCAGCTAACCCAATGACCTCATCCCACTCGCGTTCCCGCGTAGATATATTGAGCATCGCAGACACGCCACTTTCCCGGGCGCGCGAAAGCACTTCTGCTTGATGTTCTACCAAGCCTTTGTAATTTAGGTGACAGTGGGAGTCGACGAACATCAGGCGGCCGCCCCCTCCTCCGCAGGCAATTCAAGCCGCGGAAACAAGCCGACAGGCTGGGCAATCTGGAAATTGCTTTCGACCAGCGGCGAATACCAATGCGATCCCGCATTCGCAAAATTGCGCACGTCTGCGGGCACGCCCATTTGATCTAGCAACTTGGTCGCTGAGCCAGGTATGATTGGCAATGCCGCAATGGCAAGCTGCGCTATGCAAATGAACAAGGTGGCCAACACCGTTTCCATCCGCTCGGGATCGGTCTTTTTGAGTGCCCATGGAGCCTGTACGTCGACATAGGCATTGCATGCAAAAACTGCCTGCATCCAAGCCTCCAGGGCTTGTGACATGGCAAGATCTTCAAAATATGCAGGTACTTGCCTTAAAACGGCATTGCCAACCAAGTCCAACAAGGCATCGTCATCGGCGTGGTGGCCATGAACCGCAGGAAGATGGCCCCCGCAGTTTTTAAAAATGAGCGACAAAGTCCGTTGCGCCAGGTTACCGAAACTGTTGGCCAAATCCGCATTCACGCGCGTTACAATTGCCTCTGGACTGTAGCTTCCGTCTTGGCCAAAGCTGACTTCGCGAAGCAGGAAGTAGCGCAAGGCGTCGACGCCGAAGAGCTCCGCAAGCTCCATGGGGTCAACGACATTGCCCAAGGACTTGGACATTTTCTCCCCTCGGGACAGGAGAAATCCGTGGCCAAATACCATTTTCGGCAAGGGCAAGCCTGCTGACATCAGGAACGCTGGCCAGTATACGGTGTGAAATCGCACAATGTCTTTGCCAATAATGTGGACACTGGCGGGCCAGAACTTACGCCATTCCTCGGTGTCGTCGGGGAACCCAATGGCGGAAATATAGGTCGTGAGTGCGTCGAGCCAGACATACATGACATGGTTCTCGCTGTTCGGTACCTTGACGCCCCAGTCAAAACTGGTCCGCGACACCGACAAGTCCTTCAATCCGCCTTCGACGAATTTCACAGTTTCGTTTTTACGGCTATCCGGGCGGATAAAGTCCGGGTTTGCGGCATAATATTCCAGCAATGGCTTTTCATATTTGGACAGCCTGAAAAACCAGCTTTCCTCAACCGTCCATTCAACAGGCGTGCCTTGCGGAGAGAGCTTCTGTCCCCCCTCCCCATCGGACAATTCACTCTCATCATAATAAGCTTCGTCACGGACTGAGTACCAGCCTTCGTAACGATCAAGGTATAAATCGCCACTTGCCTCAAGCCGTTTCCAAATGGCTTGGCTGGCTTTATGATGATTTTCGGCTGTAGTGCGACAGAAATGGTCGGCAGAAATGTCAAGTGTCTCACACATCTGTCTGAAATAAGATGACATTTCATCTGCCAGGTCGCGTGTCGCCTTGCCCATTCCGCGCGCTGTCTGGTCCATTTTCAGGCCATGTTCGTCAGTGCCAGTCACGAAACAGACGTCGCGGCCATTTAGCCGCTGAAACCGCGCAATCGCGTCCGTGGCAATAGCCTCATAGGCATGGCCAATATGCGGCTTCCCATTAGGATATGCGATGGCGGTTGTGATGTAAAAAGGTTTGGACATGAATACTCTTAAAAAGGGGTTATGTGCGCGCTTTATGCGCTTGAACCGATGCCAGCAAGCTTCCCATTTGAAAGACGACGCTTTGCTTATCCAAGCTCAGGGCGATAGCGCGACCCGCAAGCCCACTCGCAGCCTCCCAAGCCGCAACGCCTTCGCTTACCAGCGTTGCATCTAGCGCGCGCGTGTGTTCGGCAATCATCGCAGGCGCACGGCGCAGAAAAGCTTCGTAGCGGGGCTGCGCGGCCTTTAGTGCCAGCTTATCCGCCAAACCACTGCGTAAAGCGTTGTCGCGGTCGCCAGTACGCAATATTGACGTCATGACGTCTTCAATCTCCTTGAGGTCAAGCCCAAGGAAATCAAGCGCTTGGCCGGGCGTGCCATTACCCAGACGGACGAGAGCCTGAAGTTCGACTGCACTGACCTCGGGCGCAGCGTGTTGCAATACACTCGTCATTTCTGCGTCCGACAAAGTCTCGAACCGCAAGATCTGGCAGCGTGAACGAATGGTGGGAAGCAGTCTGTCACTGGCATGGCTAACAAGGAAGAAGAACGTGCCGACGGGAGGCTCCTCTAGCGACTTCAGCAAAGCGTTCGCCCCGCCCCGTTCCAGGTCGTCCGCAGCATCGATAATGATCGCGCGTCGGTTGCTTAAACCTGGCCGCTTTGTCAGCGATTGCTGAAGCCCGCGGATTTGATCCACCGTGATACTGCGTTTGAACTCGGTAACATCGTCAATGTCTTCATCGTCTTTCAGCGCTTCTTTCGGCAGGCGTTTCACGGAAAGGATATCTGGATGCGAGCCGCGCGTGATCATGCTTCCATAGGCATTTTCAGGATCAACTAGCATCGCCGCCGCCCGCAATGCAAAGGCAGACTTACCAATCCCGCGGGGTCCTGCCAATATCCAGCCATGGTGGATTTTTCCGCTGTCGCATGCGGTCGCAAATTGCCGCCACGCCTTATCATGTCCGACATAATCTCTCATGCAGGCTCCAGCAGGTCACTTATTTCGCTCCACAAACGAGCAGTCACTTCCTGGGTATCCCCTGATGCATCGACAAGTCGAACACGCGGTTCGCGTTCCGCAAAACTGACGAAGGCGACGTCGACGTCGGAATGGAATGTCGCGGTGCGTCCCTGAATGCGGTCAGGCTGGTTCTGGTCGCGCGCAGCGGCGCGATTGGTGGCCTCTTGGGTGTCAAGGCGAAGCACCAATGTCCGGTCAGGCAACAACCCTCTACTTCCGATTTGATGCAGCGTGAGGATGTCGGCATCCGACAAGCCCGATCCCGCGCCTTGATAGGCACGGCTGCTGTCGATGAAACGATCGGAAATGACCCATTTCCCGCTAGCTAAGGCTGGCTCGATCAGCCGTTCGACATGGTCGCTTCGCGCGGCAGCAAACAACAATGCCTCAGCGCGTGGCGACCAACGCTCCGCACTTCCGCCAAGAACCATCTGGCGGATAAGCTCAGCCCCTTCCGTCCCGCCGGGTTCACGTGTCAGAACTACTTCTAAACCCTGCATGCGGATCAGTTCAGCCAGCGCCGCAATCTGGGTAGACTTGCCAACGCCCTCGCCGCCTTCGATGGATATAAACCGCCCACGCGCCGTCATTGGCGCACCGAAGCTGGTCGGGTCATTACGGGTTCCGCAGGATATGACATCAATTCTTGTGTTCCGTTATCGAATTTCGCATTTGGCAGAGCGCCTGCCCTTCCCATCCGATAGGCGAATTCAAGCGCCACGTATAGCAGGCTGCTGGTGCCGACCTAAAACTTAATTGCGTAGCTCGTCCGCCAGCAGGCCTACCGACAACGCATAGAAATTCGAACAGTTGTAATCCAAAATCACCCGGTAATTTCCGCCAAGTAGATACCCGGTCTGCCCAACACCATCAGGCTCAATCAATGTCGCCATCATGTTATCATTGGGCCAGAAGCCGCGCTGGGGCGAGACGCCCAATTGCCGCCACTCTGCGACGGTCTTCCACTGGCTGTGGCGCGCAAAGACGCGCGGGCAGCGGGGGGAGGACATCCGTGTATTCAGGGCAGTGCGATTAAGCGATGCAGGAACATTAACCGCAAAGCCCCATTCCTCGCCCCGTCGCCATCCTGCGTTGACAAAATAGTTGGCTATGGATGTCATTGCATCGACTTCGCTACGCCAGATGTCTGCGTAACCGTCACCATCCCCATCACGGGCCAAGCGCAGATAAACCGATGGCAGGAATTGTGGCTTACCGAGCGCCCCCGCCCAGCTTCCGGTGATCGCATATTGCGGGACGCCCTTATCGATCATCTTGAGAACCGCGATTAACTCGCCCTCGAACAGTGCGCGACGACGACCTTCAAAAGCCAAGGAAGCCAAAGCCTCTGGCGCGTTGAAATTGCCAGTGACGGAACCATAATTTGTTTCATGGCCGTAAATAGCGATCATGATTTCTTCAGGTACGCCCGTCTCGTCCTCAATCCGCTTTAGCAAAGGGCGAAGCTCGGAATATTTGGCGCGGCCACGGCTGATGCGCGAAGCATCGACATGCCGCGCTTTATATGGGGCAAAGTTCGGAATGGGCGCGTTTGATGTCCCTTCGGGTTGCTGCCGATCTAGCCGAACTACGCGGTCATTATATTTGAGGGACGGTAAGACGCGATCAAGCGTTGCCCCCGTCACACCTTCACGCAAGGCACGTTGGCGTACCTGCATAAGATATGACCGGAAAGCAGTTTCCTGAATATCTACCGCCTGAACTGCACTATCTACACGATCCTGCGCCATGCACGGGTTGACCAGCATAAAAGCGCCGGAGAAAATTGACACCGTCGTCAGAATCTTACCGTAAACGCCCACAGGACCCCCTAATTGTTCAGTTTGCACCTTGTGCCACAGACAACAAAGCCTGTGAAACGCTTTGGTCTCGGTGAACGACCATTTCATCGTGTGCATTGGCCAGAAAACGCGTCATCTACGCTTGCCATAGCAAAGCGCACTGGCTAGGGGACGCATCGTAAGCGGACAGGTGGCCGAGTGGTTTAAGGCAACGGTCTTGAAAACCGTCGTGGGTGGAAGCTCACCGTGGGTTCGAATCCCACCCTGTCCGCCAGCTCCCTTGTCAGCCTAGCCCTTATTTCTCCGGTGTGAGTTTTGCGCCATTTTCGACATTCTCGTTGAAGCTTGCGACAACGGAGTCCACGATCATCTGGATTTCTTCCGTAGCGAATTTTTCGGCCTCTGCCGGGCTTGAGCCGTAGGACCGCTCTGACTTGACCAATATTTCTTTATAGGCTGCGCGTTGAGTCGGGCATGCCGCGTCGGACGTTTTGATGAAATCGCTTGGGCTGGCCTTTTCAGTAACCGCTGCATTGTGCGTCTCGATCATGCAATTGTTGAATGCCTTGCGCGCCGTATCCATGGCGTCACCCTTCATGGTGGCCATGCTGAGCAGAGCGGTCGCGATGATAGTAATCATGGTTTTAAACCCCCAAATGTTCATCTTATCCCGGTTCTACGACCAGTGATATCCGCAGTTTACACTACCGCCATGCCGCAATCAATGCGCGATGGCGAGTTGCGGTCAGCGGATTTACTGAACAACCTTGCCGCCCTTGATCACTACTTTCACTGATTCAAGTTCTCGCACATTGGCGAGAGGGTCGCCGTCGACCGCAATAATGTCTGCAAAGCGGCCCACGGCAATGGCGCCGACATCCCTTTCGCGGCCAAGCGCTTGCGCTGCATTGCGGGTGGCTGCTTGGATCGCCTCAATCGGCGTCATGCCATATTCGACCATGGTCTTAAATTGACCGCCAACCAGACCGTGCGGCATCACGCCTGCATCTGAACCAAAGACCATCTTTACGCCAGCTTTGTGCGCCTTGCGAAAGTTGTCACGCTGGATCTGGGCTACTTCGCGATCTTTGCGCAAATTGTCCTCAAGAACACCATTTTTAGCGCCTTCAGCCTGCGTATATTCGGTGTTAAATATATCCATCGAAAACCAGACGGGGCGCGCACGTGCCGCGGCAAGTTTGATCCCTTCATCGTCGACGAGACTGGCATGTTCGATAGTGTCAATACCAGCCTTGATCGCCGCCTTGATGCCGTCACCGCCGTGGGCATGCGCAGCAACGCGAAGGCCCCACTGATGCGCCTCATCTGCAATCACCCGCAGTTCTCGCTCCGATAGCTGTTGTTGACCAGGCTCTGTGTTGCGTGAAAAAACGCCGCCTGTCGCGCATACCTTTATGACCTCAGCGCCATATTTGCGCTGGCGGCGTACTTGGTAGCGCAGCTCGTCCTCGCTGTCGGCAATACCCTCTTCCTTGGTGGGGCGTTCAAGGCTGGGGGGAAGGAAGGTCGAATCGCAATGTCCCCCTGTCGCGCCCAAGGAATAGCCCGCAGGAATTATTCTTGGACCAGTCGCATAGCCGTTTTCAATGGCTTGTTTCAGGCCGATATCATTTCGATTATCTGAACCCACATTACGCACAGTGGTGAATCCTGCCTTGAGCATTGCCTGCGCCGAGCCAACGGCAGTCATACCCCAGAAACTGTCTGTAAATTCAAGGCCACGATAACCACCAATGTCAGCGGGGCCGTCCAGATGAACGTGCATGTCGATAAGACCAGGCAGGATCGTCTTCCCTGACATGTCTATATGCGTGACTTCACTACCCCATTTCACGGTCCGCGCGTCCGCAATGCTGGTGATGCGCCCGTCCGCACCCACGAAGATCGCCGGAAAATCTAAGGTTTTGCCCGACAGGACGTCGACCATTTTTTCCGCAGTAATTACTGTGGTTTGTGCATTTGCCACGTTGGACAGCAAAGCTGCACTCAGCAACGCAAAAGTGCGCAAATTTCTGCCGAAGGTTACTTTCACACGCATACCGTCCAACCCCTGTTTAAATCTGTTTACGGGACGATGACAAAATACTGGTTTGGATGACAGCAAAAAGATTAGGGCTATGGATTCATGACGCAAGGATGGATGGAGCTTCGCCTTGTTTTTGATGCTGTCGGTAGGCAATGACGGCCCCTGTCCCAAGCGCAAATGATGTGCCTAGCAGCCATCCGCCCACGACATCGGTTGGCCAATGCACGCCTAACAGGATACGCGAAAGCCCTGTGAGCAATATCATCAATGCTGCGGCCATCTGCCAAAAGGGGTGACGCGCCTGAGGTACTAACATGATGAACAGGATGTAGAAAACAGCTGCATTATTGGCATGGCCGCTCGGAAAGGCCGGTGTGGTGATTGGGTCAAGCTGTTGGACGAGATCCGGACGGATACGTTCGAAATAATGCTTCATGACGTCAGACGTAAATGCGGCAATGACTGTGGTAATTCCCATTGCCAGCGCTGCCCCCCAACCCCACCAACGCCACAATGCGACGCTTAGTAAGCCGATAATTATAAACCGTTGCACGCCAGCCCCAATCCAGCTGATGCCCTGCATGAGCAAGATTAGCCAGTCGGGAGAGACGCCACGACGTAGGTTGAGTGCATTTGATACGCCGATGTCTAATGCGCGAAAGTGGCCTCCAGCAACAGCATAACCAAGCATAATTGTAAGGATCATGAGGGTGAAGGCGGCCAGCGCCAGACGATAGGGTAGTTTCATTAAGTTGTTCCGCGCATGCCGCCTGATAAACGCCAGCACCCCGAACTTGTTTCACCCTCGATGGCTGAGGTGTCAGAATCAGTTTTGTTATCAATATCGGGCCGGTTCAGAAAATTCGTCCTCAGCATTCTTTGATGACGTTTTTTGGAACGCCAACTGGCCGCATCTCACATGTGCAACATTTTGCCATAAGCGCCAAGAACACTTTCGTGCATCATCTCGCTCAATGTCGGATGCGGGAAAACTGTGTGCATGAAATCTGTTTCGACCAATTCGGCGGTCTTCCCTATAGTGTAGCCCTGAATAAGCTCCGTCACCTCCGCTCCCACCATATGCGCGCCTAGCAACTCGCCGGTTCTGGCGTCAAAAACAGTTTTGATGAAACCCTCCGCCTCACCCAATGCGATAGCTTTACCATTGCCAATGAAGGGGAAGTTGCCGACCTTGACGTCATAGCCTGCTTCCCTTGCCCTTGCTTCAGTCATGCCAACGCTGGCGACTTGCGGGTGGCAATAGGTGCAGCCGGGAATGTTGAGCGGGTCCATCGCGTGCGGGTGGCCGCCTGCGATGGTTTCAGCAGCGATCACGCCTTCATGGCTTGCCTTGTGCGCCAGCCACGGCGGTGCGGTGATATCGCCAATGGCCCAAAGACCGGAAACGTTGGTGCGGCACATAGGGTCGGTTTTCAGGAAGCCGCGGTCCATTTCGACCCCCAGCGCTTCGAGACCGATATTTTCCGTATTCGGGACAATACCAATAGCGACAATACAATGGGTGAAATCGGATTGGACGATTTTGCCGTCCTTGCCCTTGATCTTGGCGGAGACCCGTGTTGTGTCGGATGTGAGCTCTTCGACACCTGCCCCGGTCATGATCGTTATCCCCTGCTTTTTCAATGCTTTCTCAAGGAAAGTTGAGACATCGACATCCTCGACCGGGACAATACGCTCAAGCATTTCCACCACGGTCACCTCAGCGCCCATGTCATTGTAAAAGCTAGCAAATTCTATACCGATTGCGCCCGAACCAATAACGAGCAGCTTCTTAGGCATTTCCGGGGGCACCATCGCATGGCGATAGGTCCAGATACGCTTTCCATCGGCAGGCGCGAAGGGCAGGTCACGCGCCCGCGCGCCAGTAGCGATTATGATATTCTTCGCTGCCAGCTCTTCAGACTTGCCATCCTTGCTGACCGAGAGCTTGTTAGGTCCAAGCAACTTACCATCGCCCATATGGACCGTGATTTTGTTTTTCTTCATCAGGTGCGTAACGCCCTGATTGAGCTGTCTTGCTACTCCGCGCGACCGCTTTACCACCGCGTCAATATCCGCGCTGATATTCGCTGCCGTCAGCCCGTAGTCACCCGCATGCTGCATATAATGGTAGATTTCGGCCGAACGCAGTAACGCTTTGGTCGGTATGCAACCCCAATTCAAGCAAATGCCACCAAGATTTTCGCGCTCAACAATTGCGGTCCTAAGACCAAGCTGCGCCGCACGGATCGCGGCGACATAGCCACCTGGACCGGAACCTAGGACGATCAAATCATATTCAGCCATTTTACGCCACCAACCCCAACGGCTTCTCTACGAGTTCCTTAAAGACCTTCATTAACATCGCACCATCCGCCCCATCTATAGCGCGGTGATCAAATGAGCCGGTTGCGTTCATAACCGTTGCGATGGCGAGGGCGTCATCGACGATATAAGGTCGCTTTTCACCTGCCCCGACCGCAAGGATCATTCCCTGTGGCGGGTTAATGACCGCGTCGAACTGCTTGATACCCATCATTCCCATGTTGGATATTGATGCAGTGCCACCCTGATATTCATGTGGTTGTAGCTTGCCGTCCTTTGCACGGCTTGCAAGCTCGGCAACTTCAGTCGAAATTTTGGAAAGCGATTTGTTCGCAGCGTCGGTGATGATTGGCGTGATCAGGCCAGTCGGAACTGATACCGCAACGCTAATATCAGCACGGCTGTATTGCAGCATGTTGTCACCAGCGAAGCTTACATTGCACTTCGGCACCTGAACCAACGCGAGTGCAAGTGCCTTAACAAGCATGTCGTTGACGGAAATCTTGATGCCGCGGTTTTCAAGGCTGACGTTCAATTCACCGCGCAACTTTAACAAGGCATCAAGCCGAACATCGACGGTCAAGTAAATATGCGGCACCTGCTGCTTACTTTCGGTCAAGCGCCGCGCAATGGTTTTGCGCATATTGCTAAGCTTCACGACCTCATGCGGGATGTCTGTATCGATGGTCGCAGCAGTTGTCGGCGACGGCGCGGACGGAGCCGTAGGGACGTGATGCGCAGCGGTTGGCGCGGCCGCTTTGCTGGCGGCACCATCAATGTCGGCCCTAACGATGCGACCGTTCGGGCCACTGCCAGTTACGCCTGAAAGGTCAATTCCCTCGTTCGCGGCAATGCGCTTGGCGAGCGGGCTTGCTTTGATACGGTCACTGGATGAAGTGGGAGCCTTTTGCGGCGCCAGCCGTAGCTCGGAAGGCGCAGGATCAGTGGCGGGGCTGACGCCATATCCCTTGCTTTCGGGCTCAGGCGCAGCGGAGGAGGTTGGCGGAGATGTTGGAGATGGGACTGGAGCAGCAGCCTTTGGCGCCGGCGCGGCATCGTCTTCGCTTTGGATAATAGCTATAACAGTTCCAACTTTAACTCCGTCGGTGCCCTCCGCTACCAAAAGCTCGGTCACGATACCCTCATCAATCGCTTCAAACTCCATCGTCGCTTTGTCTGTTTCAATTTCAGCCAGCAGATCTCCCGATGAAACACTATCCCCTACCTTGACTAGCCACTTTGCAAGTGTGCCTTCCTCCATTGTTGGTGAAAGCGCGGGCATTTTGAGTTCGATGGACATCGGGATACTGGCCTTTGATATTCTTCAATAGCTTCTCCGAATAGCCAAGCTTTCCCAAGCGTCAAGCTTGATGAGGTTGCCAACCGTCCAAATTTCGCGCAGGCTATACGAATTCATAAAATGCTGGCGAAAAAGCTGGTGCCGGGGGGATCCATGCGGACATATTTGGTGGTCATTGACGAAACCGAGGAGGCACGGCTGGCATTGCGCTTTGCATCGCGCCGCGCTGCCAAAACCGGGGGAGCAGTGCATATCTTGGCGCTGGTTGAACAAGCTGACTTTGTCGCATGGGGCGGCGTTCAGGCTACTATGGAAGAAGAGGCGCGTGATCGCGCCGAGCAACTCGTTACTGCGGCGGCGGGTTCTATCTTTGACGAAATGGGAGTTCGACCGGCCATAACGGTAAAGCCTGGCGAGGCGATCGATGTGGTCAAGCAGATGCTTGCGGAGCACCCAGGGATAGCCGCCCTGGTACTGGGCGCAGCCGCGCAAGGAGCGCCCGGACCGCTTATCACCCACTTCACCGGGGTTAATTCCGGAACATTGCCCTGCCCGGTGATGGTTATTCCCGGGTCACTTAGCGATGCTCAACTGGATGAACTGAGTTGACTCTTGGCCTCGCAGTCAACCCGAAGCTGTTGCATGAAAGCAAAATTTCAATCGCGTGACATCTGGACACGTTCAGGATGATGTCTTTGCTTGCTTCTTAACAATATCTAACGCTTTTTCCCTTGATGCCTCACATTACTCGGTCGTCCACGCTTGCCAGCGTCATATTTTCCGGCCTTTGGTCGGCCTTTGTGCTTGAAACGATCTGACGGATAGCTCCCGCCTTCCGGCAGTTCGAATCGCAGCGAGCCCGAGACTGGGTTTGCTTCTGCCAACCGCAATTCAAGTCGCATCCCAGGACGGTACTCCTGCCGCGTCTTTTCTCCGATCAGAGTTTGGCTGGCTTCGTCATAATGGAAATAATCTTTGCCCAATGTTGAGACAGGAACTAAACCGTCACCGCCAACTCCTTCAACAGTAGCGAAAAATCCGAAATTCTGTACGCCGGTTATGCGCGCCTGTACAACTTGCCCGACCTGCGCGGATAAAAACGCGGCAATATACCGATCAGTCGTTTCGCGTTCGGCTTCCATTGCCCGGCGTTCAGTGCGGCTAATGGCTTCGGCAGTCGATCCAAGTTTCATGATCGCTGCCTCGGTCAATCCAGTCGTTGGCTCTACGTCCTTCAACTTCGGCTTCGGCATCTCAAGCCCATAAGCGCTTACAAGCGCCCTGTGCACTATGAGGTCGGCATAACGACGGATCGGTGAGGTAAAATGCGCATAGCTACCAAGCGACAAGCCAAAATGGCCGACATTTGCAGGACCATAATAGGCTTGCGTTTGGCTGCGTAGCACAGCTTCCATGATTTGCGGACGGACCTCTTCGTCGATGATTTTCTCAAGGATTGCGTTGAACGTCTCCGGCTTGATGACCTGACCAAGCGCGAAGTCGATTTCAAAGGTCTTTAGATATTCCTTCAATGCCACGAGTTTCTCGCGACTTGGAGGTTCATGCGCCCTGTAGATGAGCGACGATTTTTTGGCTTCCAGTGCCTTGGCAGCAGCAACGTTGGCCGCGATCATGAAATCCTCAACCAAGCGGTGTGCTTCCAACTGCTCGCGCTCCGCTACGCCAGTCACGCGGCCCTGCTCATCCAGTGTAATGCGCTTTTCGGGCAAGTTAAGCTCCAGAGGCCCGCGCTTATGTCGCGCCTTCGCGAGCAACCTCCAGCACGCCCATAGCGGCTTGAGCGCCGTTTCCAGAAGCGGATTTTCCATCTTCCCATCAATCGCTGCCTGCGCATCGGGATAGGGAATATTGGCTGCAATCCGGGCCACCGCACGAGTGAAGCGCCATGACGTCACTTGTCCCGTTTGCCCGATGGAGAGGTGGCAGGCTAGCACTGCCCGGTCCTCCCTTGCCCGCAAAGAACATTTGTCGGACGACAAAGCATGGGGGAGCATCGGCACGACCAGATCAGGGAAATAGACGCTGTTTCCGCGCTTAGAAGCCTCATGGTCAAGCGCGCTGCCCGGTCGAACGTAATAGCTGACATCCGCAATCGCGACTATGGCGTCAAAACCGCCAGTGTCGGCATTGGGCGTGGCCCAGATAGCATCATCGAAATCACGGGCATCGCGCGGGTCAATAGCGATAATCGGCAAATGGCGAAGATCTTCGCGATCGGCATCCGTCACGGGCAGTTCCCGCACCCTTTCGGCTTCACGTTCGGCAGCCTCTGGCATCTCGAACGGGATCCCAAATTTGTGAATTGCGATCAAGCTGAAGCTTTTGGGTGCAAACGGGTCTCCAAGTACCTGTGTGACACGAGCTGATTTCTTGTGTGCGTTGCCGGTAAGCTCGGCTAGTACAAGCTCACCTGTCTTCGCGTCGCCTACGTCGCCGATCTGGGTATCAAATCGCGCCTTCTTGTCGACAGATTTTAGCCAGAACTTGCCATTCTCGTCGCCTTCCACCACACCTAAAATCTGCTCGCTTCCTTTGGCGAGCTTTTTCGTCACGTGTGCGACCCAGCCGCTACCTCGCTCTTCAGTGCGCGCCAATATACGGTCGCCAATACCTAATGCGCCCCGCTTGCCTTTAGCTTCGACCACGCGAATTTTAGGCAAAGGAATACCGTCCGCCTCCCAATGCTCCGGCACAGCTACCGGTTGGTCTCCGTCGACAGCCACGATCTTGAGGACAGTGACCTTGGGTACGCCGCCCATTTTGTGAAAGGCACGACCCGGGGCCATGTCAATTAGCCCTTCATCGGTCATGTCCTTCAGCAGGGCTTTAAGCGCAATTTTTTCGTTGCCGCGCAAACCAAATTCCCGCGCAATCTCCCGCTTGCCCGCCGGCTCCTTGGACGTATTGATAAACGCAAGGATCTGCTCGCGCGTTGGTAGCCCCTCAAATTGCGCGTATTTGGTCATGGCCTAATAAGTCCGCCCGATCAAAATCCGTTCCACCGCAGGCTTACCGGTGAAGAAACAGGCGCCGTCAGCCGGTGAAGCGCCGATGGGGCTGTTGCGCATTGTCAGTTTTAGCGCTTTCAACTGGGCGACAATCTTATCAAGCGCCTCGCCGCTTGGCCGTGCCCACTGGACCTCTACCCAACCAGCAAAGCCAGTTTCATCGCCGGCAAAATGTCTGGTCAGGTCAACTACGTCACGGCGGATATTAGCTTCAAGACGTTCTTTTGCTTCCGCGTACAAACCGTTCTGGATTTCTACCAGCATAGCGGCTGCTGACGCAATAAACTCGCCGCGCGGTGTAAATGCCGTGGCAAGCTTGCCGTCGTCCTTATACAAGCGGTCGCGGCGTATAACGGCCGCTTTGGCCTCACCCATATCGCGAGGCCCGACCTCGACAATGATTGGAGCACCCTTCTTAACCCAAGCCCAACGCTTGTTTGACGCCTTGGCGGCTTTGGTATCAAGCAATACACGTAATGGTTCACCAAATGCACTGACCGCCAGCAGTTCATTGCGTAAACTTCGGCAATATTCTAACACTGCATCGTCGTCTTCATTATCGCGCAACATTGGCACAATAATGATCTGGTGCGGTGCAATTTGCGGCGGACAGCGCAGGCCATCATCATCGCCATGCGTCATGATCACGCCGCCAATCATGCGCGTCGACACACCCCAGCTGGTGGTATGCGCGAACTGCTGATTGCCTTCCTTGTCCTGATATTTGATTCCCGACGCCTCGGCAAAGCCCGTGCCTAGATAATGCGAGGTCCCGGCCTGCAGCGCTTTGCCGTCCTGCATCATGGCCTCGATGCTGTAGGTCGCAACGGCTCCAGGAAACCTTTCATTTTCGGGCTTCTCCCCCGCAATAACCGGAATGGCAAGCGGACCTTCGGCAAAAGCGCGGTACATCTCAAGCGCGCGCATGGTTTCCTTCATCGCATCCTCGCGATCGACATGAGCGGTATGACCCTCTTGCCACAAAAACTCGCTCGTGCGCAGGAACATGCGTGTCCGCATTTCCCAGCGCACGACGTTTGCCCATTGGTTCACCATCAAGGGCAGATCACGCCAGCTTTGGATCCAGCGGCTCATCGCCGCGCCGATTACGGTCTCCGATGTTGGCCTAACAACCAGAGGCTCTTCCAACTTCGAACCTGGATCTGGGATCAGCTTGCCATTACCATCACTTATCAGGCGATGGTGCGTGACCACCGCCATTTCCTTGGCGAAGCCCTCGACATGATCAGCCTCTTTCTCAAAAAAGGAAAGCGGGATGAACAATGGAAAGTAGCAGTTTTCGACGCCAGCGGCTTTAATTTCTGCATCCATCAGTTTCTGGATGCGTTCCCATATGCCATAACCCCAAGGCCGGATGACCATGCATCCACGCACACCGGATTCCTCGGCCAGGTCGGCCTCGGAAATCACTTCTTGATACCAGCCCGCAAAGTTCTTTGCGCGCGTAACGCTTAAAGCATGTTTTATCAAATTCTTACCTGTAAAATAATGGAAAATTCCGGGTACTTAGTCGGCCATTTTGTCGATTTTGGCCTGTAATGCAGCAATCTGTTGCTTTAATTCTGCGATCGTTTCTTCGCGTTCAGGCTTCTTGCCCGTCAAAGTCGCCAGATTGGGCATTAATGCTTCACGTGCGGAACGCATGAATTCTATATTCTGTTTCGCCAGATGCCCAAACGGTCCAGAGGTAATGGCCGTTTCAATGACATCCTGAACCTGCCGCTGGTTTTTGCGAAAATTGTCCATCGAAGTTTCAAGGAATTGAGGCACCATGCCTTGCATGGAGTCACCATACATCGCGATTAACTGCTTCAGGAAACCAACCGGCAACATTTGCTGGCCACTATTTTCCTCATCCATAATAATTTGCGTCAACACGCCATGGGTAATATCTTCATTAGATTTCGCGTCAACGACTTGAAAATCGATATCCTTGCGCGTCAATTCCGCAAGGAAATCCAAAGTAATATATTTGGATGAATGTGTATTATACAGACGCCGGTTGGCGTATTTTTTGATGATGATTGGTCCATCACCGTTTCTGCTGGCTGCGCGTGCCATAGTTGATCCTTTCGGGATTATTCCGAGCTTGTTAGCACCAAGCTATAGTGCACTGCAACATTAGTGATTACGAAGGCTTGGGTATTGGCTCTCTACCGTCATTTGCCCAATGTGGCTTTGTAGCAACATTATTGCAAAATTTTGTATTTTCTGAACGTGGGTCTTGCGCAAGCAAGACAGGTCCGCTTTATTCGATTTACAAAATGTGACACTTATCACGTTTAAATTTACGGGTCCAAAATGTCGTTTACGACATAATACAAATTGTAGCTGGGGAGCTTTATAATGAAAAAGTCACGTCTTTTGGTTGCTGGGTCGGCTATAAGCCTTGCCCTGATAGCTGCCGCACCGTCTTTTGCGCAGGAGTCATCGGTCAGCGACGACGTTGTTGAGCAGGACGAAGCATCTGATGCGAGTAACAGTACAATCACAGTTACTGGTTCGCGTATTCGGCGCCCAAATGACACTTCGACTATTCCCGTGACTACAATTGTCGGGGAGCAGTTTTTCCAGCAAGGTCAAACGAGCGTCGGTGATACCCTTAATGACCTGCCGCAATTGCGAAGCACGTTCGCTCAACAAAATCCTGGTCTTGGTATCGGTATTGCCGGATTGAACTTGCTGGACCTTCGCGGTCTGGGCACCCAGCGTACGCTAGTTCTGGTCAACGGTCGTCGCCACGTACCCGCCGACATTTTGAACAATGCTGTTTCCGTCGATACAAACACTATCCCTAACGATTTAATTGAGCGTGTAGACATTGTAACAGGTGGTAACTCCGCAATTTATGGCTCCGATGCTATTGCAGGCGTTGTAAACTTTGTCCTTCGCAACAGCTATGACGGTATCCAGATCCGCGCCCAGGCCGGTGTTGCCGAGGAAGGTTTTGGCGGAAACCAGTATATTTCAGGCATGTTTGGTAAGAATTTTGCAGACGGTCGCGGAAACGTTACGTTGCACGGTGAATATGCACGTACGGATCGTGTGTTTGCATCCGATGTTCCCGCATTTCGACGGAACGATAACTTTGTTGTGATTGACGCTGATGGCGGCCTTGGCCTGGTCAACGGCGGTGACGGTTTCGTTGATCGCGCCTTTTTCAGGAACATTAGCAGCTCGACCATCCATTATAACGGCTTGGTTCCCATCAACCAGCGCAACGTTCCAAACGCCGGCCAGTGCGGCAATGCGACAACTGCCAATAATGGCGCGCCAAATACCGCAGGAACGGCTTTTAACTGTACATATTTCTTCTCTGATGAAGGCAGACTGGTTCAACAGACTGGGACACGTCTCGGAACTGGCCTTAATCCAACAATCGTCAATAGTAACGGTCAGACGGGTCGTGAAGGACGCACAGTTTCCGTACTTCCGTTTACAGAACGCTACAATTTTAACTTTCTCGGCCGCTTTGAATTTAGTGACGCGGCAGAAGTGTTTCTTGAGGCAAAGTGGAACCGTGTAAATGCTTTGGGCAACAACGCGGGTCCGTCCTTTGTTCAGGGTACAGGCGGAACTGTTGACTTCCGTGAACGGACCCGACTGGATAACCCGTTTCTCAACCCGGCTGACCGTGCAACTCTAGCGAATTTGATTCTGACTTCAGGTTGCAACACCAGCTTGACGGTCACTTGCCCCGCTACCGGAAACCTGACCGCTGCGAACATCGCGGCAATTGCGGATGGTAGCTATCGGTTTGTCAATTCCCGTAACCTTTTGGACGTTGGCCTGCGTGATGAACGTTTCCAACGAGACACATTCCGTGTTGTTGGCGGCCTCCGGGGCACCTTCAATGACGATTGGAGCTATGAAGTTTCTGCAAATTACGGAAAATTCAAACAGGACACGACCACCGACGGATTTATCGACCGTCAGCGCTTTGCACTCGCTTTAGATGCAGGACGCAACCCAATTACAGGTGCAATACAGTGTCGTTCGCAGTTTGATCCTGCATCGGCCGTTCCGCTTGTTGGGTTTGCGGCACCTGCCTCTGCAAACGCGGCCCGGTTGGCTGCTGATATCGCAGCATGCGTTCCTTACAACCCATTCGGATCACCCAACAACAGTGCATCAGTCGCCTATTTTGCGCGTACGTTCACAGCGTCAGCTTCGTTGGAACAGTTGGTGTTTTCTGGGTTCGTGTCGGGTGACCTAAGCCAACTTTTCGAACTTCCCGGTGGTCCGGTGAGTTTCGCTCTTGGTGGTGAGTATCGTCGCGAAGATGCGTTTTATCAGCAAGACAAGTTTGTAACTGACGGCTTTACTAACGGCGTTTCCATTCCAACGTTTTCGCCGGACACATTTGAAGTGAAGGAGGCGTTTGGCGAAATCCGTTTGCCTATTCTCAGAGACAGGCCGTTTTTTCAGGAACTGACCCTTAGTGGTGCTGGACGGGTAGCGAAATATCAAGGTGCTGTCGGGACGGTTTATTCTTATAATGCCGGGATTGATTATGCGCCGGTGCAGGATCTGCGTTTCCGCGGAAATTATAGCCGTGCGGTCCGTGCGCCGAACGTGTCGGAAACTGGCTTTCCGCTTGTACCAAACTTCTCCAACGGCTTTGTTGATCCATGCAACCCTGCTGTAATCGGCACAGGTGTCCGCGCTACTAACTGCCTCGCTGACATTGGCGCAGCCACACTGGCAACCTTTACAAACATTACACAGTCGCTTCCGATCGTAAGCGGATCTAATCCAAACCTGGATGTCGAAACGTCGGATTCCTACACCGCTGGTGTGGTTATCCAACCACGTTGGGTTCCAGGGCTTAGCCTGTCTGTCGATTATTATGATATCAATGTTAAAGGGGTAATCGCCAACGTCACGCCGCAACAGATCGTTAACCAGTGCTATGATTCACCAACGCTGGCGAATATTTTCTGCGGTCAGTTTCAGCGGTTTCGCGGTCCAGGCACGGGTCCCCTTGGCGAAGATCCCGGTCGGCTTTTGGGGAACTCTTTGATTAATGCGCCATTGAACTTTGCTAACCGGACTCGTCGGGGCGTAGATGTCAATTTCGCGTACCGGAAAGATTTTGGTGATGTCGAGTTTAGCACAAACCTGATCTACACTCACAATTTTGAAATCAGCAACTTTCAGGATCCAACCAATCCAACGTTTGAATCGCGAATTTTGGGCCAGCTGGGCGATCCTAAAGATGAATTCCGCTGGGATTTCGACATTGGTATCGATGCAGTCACATTCGGCTATCGTATGCGTTATATTGGACCAATGTTCTTCAACGGTTACAATACATTGTTCCCCTTAAACGGATTGCCAGCAACCGACGTTGATGCTTTCCCGGATACCAAATTCTCGTCTGTCATGTACCATGACCTCCGCGTTGACTTTGATATCGGCCGCGATAGCAACAATGCAGAATCTCGTTTCTACGTCGGCGTTGACAATGTCCTCAATAAGGGCGTGCCTCAGGGAGCAGCCACAGCAACTGGTGCGGGTAGTGCAATTTACTCGTTCCGCGGTCGGAACTGGTATGCTGGCTTCCGTGCACGTTTCTGATTGTCGCACATAAGTTAAAAAGAAGGGCGCCGTTGTGGCGCCCTTTTTGTTGCAGAAACAGTTTCGAAGTCATCGGGTCCACCAAGTGTTTTAGCCCGAAGCTCTCTCTGTCGTCTTAAGAACGCTTCTTCGACGATGAAGGTGCCGGATATGCTGTGAGAAAGCCCGTACGCGGGCACAAATTCAAATTCTTACCTGCCCGCGGCGCCGCCCTAATGTGGCTTTGTAGCAACATTAATGCCGAAATTTTATTTTTCGTGACCACGGCCTCGCCCGATGGAACGTGTGCGACGGGCATCGATTTACCCCGCAGGCATCATTCACGCCGAATTAATCCGTCACACATGCCGTTACGACAGCATAAAACTTTAGCTGGGAACTCTATAATGAAGAAGTCACGTTTGTTGGTTGCTGGGTCTGTTGTCAGCCTAGCATTGTTTGCCGCGTCACCGTCCTATGCGCAGACTGTTCCTGCCAGTAACGATGCGGTTCAAGACGACGAAGATGAAGTAGTTCAGGAAGCAACAGAAGCAAGCTCGGATGCAATTGTTGTAACCGGTTCGCGGATCCGCCGCGATACATTTAGCACAATCGAACCGATCACCGTTGTGACAGCCGAGGAAATTACACAGGGCGGTTTCAATAGCGCCAGTGACGCACTGCAAAGCCAAGCAGTTACTGCCGGTGCAGGTCAAATCAACAATTTTTACGGCGGCTTCGTGACTGCAGGGGGTACGGGTGCTAACACACTTGGCCTGCGCAACCTCGGACCTGCCCGTACCCTCGTTTTGCTCAACGGACGCCGGCTTGCTCCTGCCGGAACGCGCGGCAACGTCCTTGCGGCCGATCTTAACGTTCTGCCCACTGCGATCGTTGAGCGGATTGAGGTCCTCAAAGCAGGTGCGTCATCTATTTATGGGTCTGACGCAGTCGCAGGTGTTGTCAACATCATTACGGACGATAAGCTGCGTGGCTTAACCATTGATGCGCAAGTTAACGTCCCGGAAGTGGGTGCTGGCGTCGACCGTCGTATCGCAGGAACATTTGGTTTTGGCGATGATCGTTTGAGCGTCATTGGCTCGCTGGAATATCGCAAGCGTAACGCATTGCGCCTGAATGATCGTGAGTTCACAAGCTGTCCAATTCCCGGCTTTAGGCTGGACGCAAATTCACCCATTGGTTCGGACGATCCGTTCCCGCTTGGTGATCCCCGTAACTGTTTCACCATCGATAACGGTGGCGTTACCATAAATACCCTTGGTCTCCCAAGCCGTTCAGCGATTGGCCGCACGAGCGGACTTCCAGGTACTTTTAACCGCTTTGTACCCTCCGCGGGGGCTGGTGGCGGCACGCCGGGTTATCTCGGCGTTGGAACATATGATCGTGATTCCTTTGACCCTGCAAGTCAGGAGGAAGAGCTGATAACACCGGTTGAAACATATACCGGGTTCTTGTCGGGAAGTTATAAAACAGATTTCCTCGGAGATGCGGAAATCTATGGCGAGGTGCTTGCTACCCGTCGCAAGTCATCGTCGCTTCTCTATCGCCAGCTCTCTCTAGATTATCTGCAGGGCAGCCCACTGGTCCCAGTTGCATTCCGGAATGGTGTATTCGCGGCTCCCGTCAACACATCGAGCGGTCAAAACGTCGCTGCGCGCGCATTTGTCGGATTTGGACTTACTGATTCTTTCCAAGAGGTCGATTATGTGCGTGCGGGCGTTGGTGTCCGTGGCGATTTTGCGTTCGAAGGCTGGCGGTATGACGCCTATGTCGGAAAATCGTGGACCGACGGTACCTACGAAATCGAGTCCTTCCTGATTGATAGGTTAGCAAATTCGCTCAACGTTGTTGAAACATCGCCAGGTGTCTTCCGTTGCGCCAGTCAGGCATCAAACCCGAGCTGCGTTGCAGCGCCCCCTTTGAATGCTGACACCATTGGTGGCCGCCTACCGCAGGCGTTTCGCGATTATATTCTTGTGAACACGATTGGTAATACGAAATTTCGGGAATCCACGGCCAGCTTCAACATAGATGGTCCGCTGTTCACTTTGCCGGGCGGCGATGTACAACTGGCGCTCGGCGCGGAATATCGTAAGCAGCGCATCGACGATACGCCTGATGAAAACTCGATCAGAGGTAACTTGCTGGGTCTCACTGCTGGTACGCCGACGCGCGGTACGGACAATGTCAAAGAGGTTTTCGGCGAAATCTTCGTGCCCTTGATTACCGATCGTCCCTTCTTCCAGAACCTGAGCTTGAATGCGTCGGTACGCTACACGGACTACGCATCCTATGGCAGTGACATTACCTACAAGGCTGCCGGTGAATGGGAATTTTTTAGAGGCTTCGGTATCCGCGGAAGTTACGGTACATCCTATCGCGCCCCTGCACTTTCCGAGCAATTTTTGGGAGCCACAAGCGGGTTCATCGCTGCCGGAAACGATCCTTGCGATGCAGATAACTTTCCGCGTGCCAACGGTCAGCCAAATCCTGGTGCTTACACGCCTGCGCAACAGCAGCGTGCAGCCAATTGCCAATCAATCGGTCTAGATCCGAACACCTTCCAACAGAATAATGGAATTACGTCATTCACACGGGGCGGTGCCGAGACAGGACTTTCGGCGGAAACATCACGCAACTGGTCGGTTGGGGCAGTATTGCAACCACGTATTTCCAGTTCGACGACGCTTGCGCTCGCAGTTGATTATTTTGACATCAAGGTTTCAAATGGTGTTTCGGCTCTTGGCGGCACAACGATTCTGAACCGGTGCTACAACGACCCTGATTTCAACCCATCCGAAGGTTTCTGTCGGTTTGTGACCCGTGATTCGAACAATATCCTTTCGGTAACGAGCGGCTTCGTGAACCTCTCGCAAGATATCGTGAAAGGTTATGAATTCACTGGTCGTTTTGCGACGGAGTTGTTTGGCGGTCGCTTTACTCTCAATGCAAATTTGACGAAGTATACAGAGCAATCGGACAAGACTTTCCCTGAGGAAATTCTACTAGATGCTAACGGTACCTTGAACGTTCCAGATTGGGTCGGTAACTTCGACGCAACCTACCGTACGGGTCCTGTTACATTCCGTTATGGGGTTTCTTGGTTCGATGGCAGCAGCGGTACAGCGCTATACAACCAGACTAGCCGTACAACAGGCGTGGTAAATCAGGGCAATGTTGATCTGCTTAATGAGTTTTACCAAATCGAAGTGCCCGATTATTTCCAGCACAGTGCATCTGTACAATTCAATGTCAATAACAGGTTCGAGATGACCTTGGGTGTCCGCAATCTGCTTGATAAGGATCCGCCAAAGGTTACCACTTATTACACTACAATCGGCAACGCGCCGCTGTATTCTGGATATGACTACACAGGTCGTCAGTGGTTCGTGAACACGAACTTCAAATTCTAATCATATCGTCACGCACGAAGGAAGGGCGCCCCAGTGGCGCCCTTTTTTTTTGCGCTACCGACCCGCAACCACATTTCGAAAAGAGCGACTTTAGACGCTCAACGCCACATGCGCTCAAATCTTGACCCAATATTGGTAAGCAACTCATATTGCGACAGTCCTGTCAGGGAAGCAGACGCAGCAAGGTCGTAGTCTATTTCAACCCAGTCGCCTTCCCGCAGTTCAGGCGCAGTAGTCAGGTCTAACGTTACAAGGTCCATGGACACACGCCCGATGACGGGAATAACCCTGTCACCCAAAAATGCTTGCCCTTTGCCGGAAAAGGCGCGCAGATAGCCGTCGGCATAGCCAAGGGAAACGGTGCCAACTCGGGTTTCGCGCTTGCAGCGATGGGTCGCATTGTACCCTACCGGGGCGCCCGCTGGCACTGTGCGCACCTGAAGCAAGCGTGCTGAAATAGTAACTACCGGCCGAATAAACGATTCCATACCATAGCGGGCGATCCCACCATAAAGACTTAGCCCGGGTCGCGTGACATCAAAGTGATAGTCAGGGCCAAGCATTATGCCCGCGCTGTTGGCGAGACTGAATCGTCTAGCGTTGATTGCCTCTGTCAAAGATTGAAATTGACGAAGCTGCTGTCCGTTCTGGTGAACATCCATGTCTGCAGAAGCCAAATGCGACAACAGCAGATCAACTTCCAAATCGTCAAAAATGCCACTGCAGATTTGATGCGACGCCAGGCCAAGACGATTGATGCCGCTGTCGAACATGATGTGACAACGACCTCCGCCTGAATCGCGCCACATGGCAACCTGTTCCGGCGTGTTCAACACTGGGATGGCTCCCAGTTGCCGCGCGCCCGGAACATCCGTCGGCGCAATTCCATTAAGCACTGATATCCATGTAGGCGGAACAATATCTGCGATCGCCGCAGCCTCGGCCCAATGGGCGACAAAAAAATTGCGGCACCCTGCATCGCGCAATCGTGCAACTACTTCACGCGCACCCAAACCATACGCATCGGCCTTTACCGCTGCTCCGGCGCGCGCCGTTCCGCTCTGCGCATCCAAAGCGTGCCAGTTGGAAACCAGCGCTTCGCCATTAAGGTAAAGTCGCAATGGGGCCTCAAAATCATTCATCCGCGGCCTTTTGCCCCTGCCCTTGGCCCTGTCAATCCAGCTTCGTCTTTCCCGAAGTTTCCGGCAACCAGATCAAAGCGACGACAAACGCCAGCGCGGTAACGCCGACGGTGTACCAAAGCCCTGAAAAGGGCTGTCCGGTTTGCGCCACGATATATTGCGAAATATAAGGTAAAAACCCTCCGAAATAGCCTGCGCCAATATGATAAGGTATCGACATTGACGTGTAGCGAATTTTGGCCGGAAACATTTCAACGAGGATTGCTGCAACCTGCCCATAAGTCATTCCTGAAAGGGCGACCATCAGGAACACCGCGAGAATAATTTTCCAGGGCTGGCGCTGAGCGGGATCTGATTTGTCTGGATAGCCAGCTTTTTCTAATGCGGTGATGTACGCTTTTTCTTCAAAGCCTTCTAACTGCGCATCGCCGACTTGGAGCGAAACGGTCTCCCCCGCCTGCTTACTATAGGCAATGCCGCGTTTTGTTAGAAAATTGAGCGCTTGGGCACATTCGCTTTCATGCACACGGTTAAGTGCATTAAAATCGCATTCGGGCATGGATAAAGTTACTGGATTGCTCTCTGTGGCCCGCGCCAAGGCTGGATTGGCGGCATCTGCCATCATCCAGAATATAGGAAATACCCCGACTATCGACAGGCCGTACCCTAGCAAGAGCAGCCGTTTACGGCCCCATTTATCCGACAGCCAGCCGCATGCAACATACGTCGGCGCGGCCAATGCTGCCCCGACTGCCATATACAAAAGCGCGTCGGTTTCCGGCACACGCGCGGTTCCTGTTAAAAAGTACAGGGTGCCAAACTGCGATGTATAATAAATGACCGTCAATCCTGCGGCGACACCGAATAGCGCGACAAATATCCGCCCGACATTGCCCGGATATTGAAAGCTCTCAAGAAATGGGTTTTTGGAAGTCGTTCCAGCCGCTTTCATCGCTTTGAAAACCGGGCTTTCCTTTAATTTAAGTCGCATATAGAGTGAAATAGCGAGCAATAATATCGATGTCAGGAACGGCACCCGCCACCCCCATGATTCAAATGCTTCCGTGCTCATCGACTGACGCGTGATGAGCACAACGATCACCGCGAGCAAAAACCCGCCTGCAACCGATGCCTGTATCCAGCTCGTGTATTGGCCGCGTTTGCCGTCAGGCGCATGCTCCGCGACATAAATCGCGGCCCCACCATACTCGCCGCCAAGCGCGAGCCCTTGAAGACAACGCATAAGCAAAAGCAGTCCTGCTGCCCAGACACCTGCTGTCTCAAAGGTTGGCAGCAGACCAATCGCCGCGGTAGCAACACCCATCAAAGTGATTGTGACAAGGAAGGTATACTTGCGACCAATTTTGTCGCCAAAATAGCCAAACAAGATCGCCCCGAATGGTCGCACCCCAAAGCCTGCGCCAAAAATTGCGAGTGACGCCAGCGTCGCCGCCGTGGGATTGTCAGCAGGGAAAAACAGCTTCCCGATCAGGGCCGCCAATATTCCGTAGACAAAAAAGTCATACCATTCGAAGACGGTTCCCAATGACGAAGCCGTTATGACGAGCCGGTCGCGTTTTGGATCAAGAATGATTTCGGTATCGGCGGCGCTTGCCATGTTGTTCCCCTAAAAACCCTTGTTTTCGTCTTAATGCCAACGCTGAAGCGTTCAAGCCGCTTGTTGCGCTTATCCACAAGCCGCATTAGCCTCATGGTCTGAGGAGAAACAAATGCCGCAATTCATTGATCTTTCGATTCCCATAACGAACGATGTGATATCCGATCCCCCCGTCATGCGGCCACAAATTCAATATATGACTCATGAAAATACGTGGGAACAGATCGCAATGTTCTTTCCCGGGCTGACAAAAGAAGATTTGCCCGACGGTGAAGGCTGGGCCGTGGAGAGCCTTACCCTGTCCACCCACAATGGTACACACATGGATGCGCCGTGGCACTTTCATTCGACCACAAATGGAGGGACGAGCCCTGCCCCTTCAATTGATGAAGCACCACTGGATTTGTTTTTTGGGCCCGGGGTGAAACTCGATTTTTCCAACTTGCCTTCCGGGCATGTCGTAAGCGCCGCAGAGGTTGAAAACGAACTGAAGCGCATTGGATATGCTCTGCAACCGCGCGACATCGTTCTAGTGCAGTCTGGCGCGGTATACGGAACGGAAAGCTTTACGGACCAGGGCGTGGGCATGGGGGCCGAAGCAACGCTTTATTTGACCAGTTGCGGCGTTCAGGTCGTCGGCACAGACGCCTGGAGTTGGGATGCACCCTTTAGCCATACCGCAAAGCGATGGGCCGAAAAACGTGATCCGGCGATTATCTGGGAGGGGCATAAGGCAGGACGAATCCAGCCTTATTACCAGATCGAAAAGTTGACCAATCTGGAAGCGTTGCCTGCGTGCGGTTTCACGCTATCATGCTTTCCGGTGAAGATCGAAAGGGCGAGTGCGGGCTGGATAAGAGCCGTAGCGATTTTGGACTAAGATGCAGGAAATGGGCTCGGAGCAAAGTTCATGCTGAACGTGCCCGATTACTGTGTTCCATAGACGGCTTTGCAGCGCAAATTAGCCTGGCCGTCCCGATCACTCCATCTCCAGGATCACGGCGTCTACGGCCAGGCTGTCGCCGGCTTTCGCGTTCACCTGCTTGACCGTCCCTGACTTTTCCGCGCGCAGGATGTTTTCCATTTTCATTGCCTCCACCACGGCCAGCGGTTGACCCGCTTCGACCTTATCACCTTCGCCGACATGCAAGGTTGTAAGTAAGCCCGGCATTGGGCAGATCAGGAACTTGGACAAGTCCGGCGGTATCTTTTCGATCATGTGATGAGCAAGATGCGCAACATGTCCTGGCAAGACACGGGCAACGTGTGTTGCACCGCGCGTCGCAAGTTTGAAGCCCGTTCGCGTTCGCATGATTTTTACGGCGAGTTCTTCGTCGCCGACTTCGGCCTCGATCAGGCGGTCGCCCGGGTCATATTCCATAGACAGGTCGAAATGTGCGCCATCCACGTGCATGTCGCCATCGATCATTTCGATTTCGTGGATGACCTGGCCGATTTTTACCTGCCAACGCGAAGGCGGCTCCAGCGTATCGCCTAATTGCCCGTCTACATGACGGGCGCGGTCGGCCTCTGCTGTTGCGACAAAGCCTGCAATAGCAGCAAGCGACTTTATCAGCTCAGGCGTCGATGCTGCACCGTGGAATCCGTCGAGATACTCCTCAGCGATAAAGCCTGTTGTCAGTTCGCCCGAGCGGAAACGCGGGTGCTGCATGATCGCGCTGACGAAATCGATGTTATGGCCAAGACCTTCGATTTCAAAACGGTCGAGTGCTGCAACTTGGAGGTCAGCGGCATCGTCGCGGGTTGGCCCCCAAGTGATTAGCTTGGCTATCATGGGGTCATAAAACATACTGACTTCGCCGCCATCATAAACACCATCGTCAACGCGAATGCCGTCTATGCCCCGACGCCCGTTTTCGGCACCGTCATCGGTCCAGCCTTCAACGGGCGGTTTATATCGGGTCAACCGCCCTGTGCTTGGCAAAAAGCCGCGATAGGGGTCTTCTGCATAAACGCGGTTTTCGATGGCCCATCCGTCGATCTTGATATCATCCTGAGTCATGGACAGCTTTTCGCCCGCGGCCACGCGGATCATCTGTTCAACAAGATCGATGCCGGTGATGCACTCGGTCACTGGATGTTCGACTTGAAGCCGGGTATTCATTTCGAGGAAGTAGAAGCTTTCGCCGCTTGGGTCGGCGCCCGATACGATGAGTTCTACCGTTCCGGCGGAATAGTAACCAACCGCGCGTGACAGAGCGACGCACTGCTCGCCCATTGCCTTGCGCATTTTGGGCGTGACGAAAGGCGAAGGCGCCTCTTCCACAACCTTTTGGTGGCGCCGCTGGATCGAACATTCGCGTTCGTTAAGGTACAGGATGTTGCCGTGCTGATCGCCCAGTATCTGGATTTCTATGTGTCGTGGGTTGAGAATGAACTTCTCGATAAACACGCGGTCATCACCGAACGAATTGAGTCCTTCGCGCTTCGTCGCCTCGAACCCTTCGCGCACGTCCTGTTCGTTGTAAGCAAGCCGCATCCCCTTGCCACCACCGCCAGCGCTTGCCTTCATCATCACCGGATAACCGATCTCTTCCGAAATCCGTACTGCATGTTCGGTGTCGTCAATCTCGCCAACAAAGCCCGGCACGACGTTGACGCCGGCCGACATCGCCAGTTTCTTCGATTCAATCTTGTCGCCCATTGCTGCAATCGCGTTTACCGGCGGGCCGATAAAGGCGATGCCTTCGGCTGCCAGCGCCTCGGCAAAGCTGGTGCGTTCGGACAAGAATCCGTAGCCCGGATGAACCGCCTCCGCGCCGGTTTGCTTGCATGCCGCGATGATCTTGTCGGCGATCAAATAAGACTGTGCGGCGGGCGAAGGTCCGATATGCACCGCTTCATCAGCCATTTGCACAAACGGTGCGCGCGCGTCGGCGTCGGAATAGACCGCGACCGTTTCGATTCCCATGCGGCGGGCCGTTTTTATGATCCGGCAGGCGATTTCGCCACGGTTGGCGATCAGGATCTTTTTAAACATATCGGTCTCCCAAACCGTCACCTTGAACTTGGTTCAGGGTCCATGGTGCCGAACGCACCCTCGGTTCTTGCTGAAAAAAAATTGTTGAAACGTCAGTCACCAGCGGTGAAACAAGTTTATCAGGACAGGAATTTGAATTCACTCCGCCGCCTCCAACGCCTTGCACGCCCGGAGCGGCTCTTCCGCCTCCATCGGCACAAGCCCAAGCTTTGCCAGCATCGCCGCGTCTTTATCATCACCTGCATTGGCTGCGGTGAGAAGCTTATCGCCCGTAAAAATGCTGTTCGCGCCAGCCATGAAGCACAATGCTTGCGTCGCCTCGGACATGCTTTCGCGTCCCGCGCTGAGCCGCACCATACTCATCGGCATGGTGATACGCGCTACGGCAATGGTGCGGACGAATTCGATATCGTCGATCTTCGCAAGCGGTGTATCGGCGAGGATGTCGCCCAGCACAGTGCCCTTCACTGGTACCAACGCGTTAACCGGCACACTTTCTGGATGTTGGGGCAAGGTTGCGAGCGTGTGGATGAAGCCAACCCTATCCGCGCGCGTTTCGCCCAAGCCTACAATCCCGCCGCTACAGACGTTGATGCCCGCGCGGCGCACTTCGGCCAGCGTATCGAGCCGGTCCTCCATGGTCCGCGTGGTGATAATCTCGTTATAACGCTCGGGCGAGGTGTCGATGTTATGGTTGTAGTAATCAAGTCCAGCCGCAGCCAGCATATCTGCCTGACTTGGCGAGAGCATGCCCAAAGTCATGCAGGTTTCCATGCCCATAGCACGTACGCCCTGAACGATTTGTACGATCGCTGGCATGTCACGGTCCTTGGGGTTACGCCAAGCGGCGCCCATGCAGAAACGGCGCGAGCCAGCATCTGCCGCCTCTGCAGCCTTTTGCAACACCGCCTGCACGTCCATCAACTTGGTCGCCTCAACGCCGCTGTCTGCCTTTACAGATTGCGAGCAATAGCCGCAATCTTCCGGACAGCCGCCGGTCTTGATGGATAGCAAAGTGCAGAGCTGAATCTGTCCCGCAGCATGATGCGCGCGATGGACGGTCTGCGCCTGATAGACCAGCCCATCGAACGGCAGGTCGAACAAGGCAGCAATTTCTGCGCGGCTCCAATCAGTGCGGACGGTCAAGCGGTTTCTCCCAAAGGCGGCATGTTGTGCCCCAATAATGTCAAAACATCCGCGGCACATTCCACCACATTGCTTCCGGGGCCGTAAATACCCTGAACGCCTGCCTCGCGCAGATAATCATAGTCCTGAGGCGGGATGACGCCGCCTGCAATCACCTTGATATCACCGCGTCCTGCTTCGCGCAGGCCCTTTACGAGGTCGGGGATAAGTGTCTTGTGTCCCGCCGCAAGGCTAGATGCGCCGACGGCGTCGACGTCGTGCTGCAGCGCAAGAACAACGGTTTCTTCGGGTGTCTGGAACAATGGCCCGCTGATGACATCAAAGCCCATGTCGGAAAAGGCAGATGCGATAACGTTCGCTCCGCGGTCATGCCCGTCTTGCCCCATTTTCGCGACAAGCAACTTCGGCTTGCGGCCCAAGCGCCGCTCAACGGACGCGACGCCATCAACGACTTGCGCCCAGCGCTTGTCAAATTCGTACGCACTTCCATAAATGCCTTCAACCGGAACTGGCGTCGTTGCGTAGCGCCCGAATACCAGTTCCATGGCATCGGAGATTTCGCCAAGCGTCGCACGTAACCGTGCGGCGTCGACTGCCAGCGCCAAGAGGTTTGCGCCCGTTTTGGCACCTTGCGTCAACGCTTTCAGCGCTGCCTGACATGCCGCCTCGTCACGTGCGGCGCGGGTGGCGGCAAGACGTGTGATCTGGCCTTGCCGGACAAAGTCATTGTCGACTTCCAACGTATCCAGATGATCTTCAATTGCCAGCTTGTATTTATTGACGCCAACAATGACGTCCTCGCCCTTGTCCACGCGCGCCTGACGCGCTGCGGCGGCCTCTTCGATAAGACGCTTTGGCATGCCGGAGGCTACCGCCTTGGTCATGCCGCCAAGCGCGTCGACTTCACCAATAATTTTCCAGGCTTGATCCACCAGTTCCGCAGTTAAAGCCTCGACATAATAAGAACCCCCGAGCGGATCGACGACCTTTGTAATCCCGCTCTCTTCGGCCAGCACGATCTGCGTGTTGCGCGCTATCCGTGCCGAAAAATCGGTAGGCAATGCGATGGCCTCATCGAGCGCATTGGTGTGCAAAGATTGCGTCCCGCCCAAGGTCGCCGCCATGGCCTCAATCGTCGTGCGGATGACGTTGTTGTAGGGGTCTTGCTCTTGCAGCGACACCCCCGAAGTCTGACAATGCGTGCGCAGCATCTTGGAGCGTTCATCCTTTGCACCAAGTTCGTCCATCACGCGGTGCCACAAAGTCCGCGCCGCACGTAACTTGGACACTTCCATGAAGAAGTTCATGCCGATGCCAAAAAAGAACGACAAGCGCCCCGCAAATGCATCGATATCAAGACCGGAGGCCATTGCGCGCTGAACATATTCCTTGCCGTCCGCGATGGTGAAGGCAAGCTCCTGCACAGCAGTCGCGCCAGCCTCATGCATATGATAGCCAGAGATCGAAATGCTGTTGAACTTGGGCATGTGCGTGCTTGTGTAGGCAATTATATCCGACACAATCCGCATAGATGGCTCAGGCGGATAGATATAGGTGTTGCGCACCATGAACTCTTTGAGAATGTCGTTCTGGATCGTGCCGTCTAGCTGAGCTTGCGAAATGCCCTGCTCCTCGCCTGCTACAATGAAGAATGCGAGTATCGGGATGACCGCGCCGTTCATGGTCATGCTTACCGACATCTGATCAAGTGGAATGCCGTCAAACAGGATTTTCATGTCCTCGACCGAGTCAATCGCGACCCCAGCCTTGCCTACGTCGCCGACAACTCGCGGATGGTCGCTGTCGTATCCACGGTGGGTGGCAAGGTCGAACGCGACGCTTAAACCCTTCTGGCCTGCAGCAAGGTTCCTCCGATAGAATGCGTTGGATTCCTCGGCAGTCGAAAAGCCGGCATACTGACGAATGGTCCAAGGGCGACCCGCATACATGGACGCGCGCACACCGCGGGTAAATGGGGCAAAGCCCGGAAGACCGGGGTCGATCCCCTTCCCGCTTGCATCTTCAGCAGTGTACAGCGGCTTCACAGCAATACCCTCGGGCGTGTGCCACGTCAGGTCCCTGTCCTTGACCTCTTTTGCCGCTGCTGCGGCCCAGTCTGTAATATCTGACTTAGTCATGAACTATCCTTAAGCACGCGCGCTTGGTCTGGCCGACATGTCGTCGTGCCAGCGACGCAAATTGGTCAGGCTTTCAGGCATCGCAAGCCCGATAAACGCAGCGAAATCGATAGTCGACAGCAACACTATATCTGCCATTGAAATTCCTTCGCCGGCAATGAATTTGCTGTGCGTCAGCGCAGCGTCAAATACGCCCATCGCAGCCATCGCGTGCGGGACATTGGCATTGCCGAATTCCTCAAACCGTTCCGGCACAACCTGTGCGGTAAACGGATGGACGTTGACCCAGTAATTACGCACCGGTCCGCCGAGCGTAAATTCTGTACGCCGGATCCACATTTCGATTTGGGCAATTTCAAGTGCGCTGACGCCAAACAAAGGAATCTCTGGATAAGCCGCTTCCAGATAACGACAAATTGCAACGCTTTCCGATATTGTCGTGCCGTCGTCCAATTCGAGCACTGGCGCCTGGCCAAGCGGATTACGGGCGAGATGTTCGGCGCTTTTATGTTCGCGCGCCATCAGCGAAACGGGTTGCAGCGGCAGATTGATGCCCTTCTCTGCCGCAAACATGCGCACTCGGCGTGGATTGGGGGCCGGACTTGGCGTATCGTATAGGATCACGATCCGGTTCCGTTTGCGTGGGCCGCTGCACCGTCGGCGTGGACTTCCATGATTTCCGTCAGAACGCCTTGCATATCCTTGGGATGTACAAAGAATATAAGCGTCCCGTGGGCCCCGATGCGCGGTTCGCCCAGCACACGCTTGCCCATGGCCTCAAACTCCGCCTTGGCGACGTGGATATCGGGCACTTCGTAGCAGACATGATGCTGCCCACCTGCCGGGTTCTTCTCCAGAAACGACGTAATGGAGACATTGCCGGGTAGTGGCTCAATCAGTTCGATCTGAGTGCCATCAAGCGCCCCATCGGCACCGGGCGTGTCGACAAAGCATACTTTTACACCTTGATCGGGCAAATCGAACGGTTCGTGGATTTTGGTTGCACCCAGCACATCGCGATAGAACGCAATGCTGTCGGCAATAGACGGCGTTGCTACGCCAAAATGGTTTAGGCGGCCGAGTTTCATGTTAGCTTCTCACAACGGTATGTTGTCATGCTTCTTCCAAGGGTTTTCCAACGCCTTGTTTCGCAATTTCCGTAAGCCCAAAGCAATCCGCTTGCGCGTCGAATGTGGGTAAATGACCTCGTCGATGAAGCCTTTGCTCGCGGCAACAAACGGGTTGGCGAAGCGGTCTTCATATTCCTTGGTTTTCTCGGCAATTCCGTCGGGATCGAGACCACGAAAGATGATCTCGACTGCGCCCTTTGCGCCCATTACGGCGATTTCGGCGGTGGGCCATGCGTAGTTTAGGTCACCGCGTAAATGCTTAGACGCCATCACATCATACGCGCCGCCATAGGCCTTGCGCGTTATGACGGTGATTTTGGGCACGGTCGCCTCAGCATAAGCGAACAGAAGTTTTGCGCCATGCTTAATAATTCCGCCATATTCCTGCGCCGTGCCTGGCAAAAATCCCGGGACGTCAACGAAAGTGATGATCGGAATTTCGAACGCATCGCAAAATCGCACGAAACGCGCGGCTTTTTTGGAACTGTTGATGTCAAGCACGCCAGCCAGCACCATTGGCTGATTGGCAACAATACCTACAGTCCGTCCTTCAATACGGCCAAACCCGATAATGATGTTTGCCGCGTGCGTCGGCTGAACCTCAAAAAAATCGGCTTCGTCAACCGTTTTGCGGATCAGTTCATGCATATCATAGGGTTGGTTTGCGCTTGGCGGGATCAATGTGTCGAGGCTGGGTTCAATCCGGTCCCAGCAGTCTTCCGTTGGCCGCTGGGGGACCCCGGTTCGGTTGTTTTCAGGCAAATAGTCGAAGAAGTCGCGGACCGACAGCAAAGCTTCGACGTCATTTTCGAACGCATTGTCCGCAACACCAGATTTTGTGGTGTGCGAAATTGCTCCGCCCAGTTCCTCTTGCGTCACCACTTCATTGGTCACTGTCTTGACCACATCAGGGCCAGTGACGAACATATATGACGAATCCTTCACCATAAAGATAAAGTCGGTCATTGCTGGACTATAAACCGCACCACCCGCGCACGGGCCCATGATAAGGCTGATCTGGGGCACAACCCCAGAAGCGAGCACGTTCCGTTGAAAAACCTCTGCATACCCGCCGAGTGATGCCACGCCCTCCTGAATACGCGCGCCGCCACTGTCGTTAAGGCCAATAACGGGTGCGCCGACCTTCATCGCATTGTCCATCACTTTGCAAATTTTCATTGCATGGGCCTCGGACAACGAACCGCCAAACACTGTGAAATCCTGGCTGTAAACATAGACCAAGCGACCATTTATCGTGCCGCTGCCAGTAACGACGCCGTCGCCAGGAATCTTCTGGTCGGCCATACCGAAATCGGTGCAATTATGCGTTACATAAGCATCGAGTTCCTCAAAGCTGCCTTCGTCGAGCAAGATATCGAGCCGCTCGCGCGCAGTCAGGCGGCCCTTCGCATGCTGCGCATCGATGCGCTTTTGCCCGCCACCCAATTTGGACGCAGCGCGCCTCAGTTCCAGTTCAGCGATATTTGCCGACATGGCATTCCCCATAAGCAATTTTGTTGCGCGAAGCTTTGGCATCGTGATGCGGCAATTGCAAATTAATCGTGCGATTAAATCGCATTTCTCAGAGGTGATATTGGAAGCTGCAAAAATGATAAAAGCTCGTTATAGGGCCGCGTCATGGAAGATATTTATCCCATCAAGGTTGCTGCGCTCTATCGATTTGTTTCGTTTGAAGCGCCTGAAGAATTGCAACCGCGTATACAGCAGCAATGTGCCGCTGGAGGAATCAAGGGCACGATATTGCTTGCGCATGAAGGCATTAACGGGACGGTTGCCGGTGATCCCGCAACAATTGACGCGCTGATCGCGTTTTTGCGCGATATTCCGGGCTGCGCTGAGCTCGACGTGAAATATTCGCATGCCAAGGAAATGCCGTTTTACCGGATGAAGGTGCGGCTCAAAAAAGAGATCGTAACCCTTGGCGTTGAGGGCATCGACCCAAAGCGCGAGGTTGGGACTTATGTGCAGCCAGAGGATTGGAACGCTCTGATCTCCGACCCGGACACCGTTCTGATTGACACGCGGAATGATTATGAAGTGGCGATTGGCACCTTTGAAGGCGCGATCGATCCCCGCACAAAATCCTTTAGCGAATTTCCTGAATGGTTTCGCGCACATCGCGCTGAACTGGCGGCAGGCAAAACAAAGTTTGCAATGTTCTGCACGGGCGGCATTCGCTGCGAAAAATCGACCGCATTTTTGAAAGCTGAAGGCATAGAGGAGGTCTATCATCTTGAAGGCGGAATATTGCGCTACCTCGAAAATGTGCCGGAAGCCGAAAGCAAATGGCAGGGCGAGTGCTTCGTTTTCGATGAGCGTGTCTCCGTTAAGCACGGACTGGAGCTTGGCGAAATGGAGTTATGCCATGCGTGTCGCCGCCCGATATCTCAAGAGGACAAGGCGTCGGAGCATTTTGTCGAAGGCGTATCCTGCCCAGCCTGTTTTGCCGAACGTACGGATGAAGACCGGGCGCGGTTTGCCGAGCGGCAGAGACAAATTGCATTAGCTAGAAAGCGCGGCAAACAACATATCGGCGTTAACCCGCGTGATCATGGATAAAGCGCGTTTCCAGGGCCTCTCGGCTACGCTCGGCCCGATCGGTTCTGGCGGGATATTACTTACTTTCCCGATCGTGTCGAGCATAGCCGAGATGTCTTTAAATCAATCGCGCGTGCAAAAGTAAAATGACCCAACTCCCCATACTATATAGCTTCCGCCGCTGCCCGTACGCGATGCGCGCGCGGATGGCGGTTGCCGTGAGCGGTACTCGGGTGGAGCTGCGCGAAGTTGTGCTGCGGGACAAGCCACCTGAAATGTTGGAGGCGTCGCCGAAAGGCACTGTTCCGGTGCTGATTCAGCCAAACGGCATTGTTTTGGACCAAAGCATCGATATCATGCGCTGGGCGCTCGCTCAGAGTGATCCGGAGGGCTGGCTAGGGTATGAGGGGCTTGACCTAGTTGATGCTAATGACGGCCCTTTTAAGCATGCGCTAGACCGCTACAAATATCCGCATCGTTATGGACTAATCGACGGCAGGGAACATCGTGATGTTGCCCTGTCCTATCTGTTGCAATGGAATGTCCGATTGGGCGCGACGCCTTTTTTGGGGGGCGTCAATCCCGCTTTTGCCGACATTGCGTTATTTCCATTCGTTCGTCAGTTTGCCGCCAGCGATGCAGACTGGTTTGCGGCACAGCCTCTGCAAGCGCTTCAAATATGGCTTGCCGCGCTGACGGACAGTACACTTTTCGCAAAAATCATGGTCCGCTACCCGCAATGGAAAACCGGCGACCCCCCGACCATCTTTTCCTGATCATTTCATCAATACCAGTTCTTCGGACATGCTTGGGTGCAAAGCGACAGTGTCATCAAAATCCTGCTTGGTCAGTTTTGCCTTTACCGCAATTGCCGCTGCTTGAAGAATCTCTCCGCTGTCGGGGCCAATAAGGTGAAGGCCGATAACCGTCTCGTCTGGTCCAGCCACTACCATCTTGTACAAAGCGCGTTCATTACGATCGGCCAGAACGTTTTTCATCGCACGAAAATCGCTTTTGTACACCTTGACGTCATCATAGTTGGCTCGTGCCTCAGCCTCGGTCATGCCGACACTGGCGATTGGCGGGTTGCTGAAAACAGCGGTCGGAATATGGTCATAATTGACCGTGCGGGGGTTATTTCCAAAAACGCTATCGGCAAAGGCATGACCCTCTCGGATCGCAATCGGAGTTAATTGCACACGGTTGGTGACGTCGCCTACGGCATAGATGCTGGGTATGTTGGTGCGGCTATCGTCAGTGACCTTCACAGATCCGTCAATGCCAAGTTCCACACCAACGTCAGCCAGATCAAGCCCAGTGCTGTTGGGGGTGCGGCCAATAGCCCACAACAGCAAATCGGTCTCTAACGTCTCACCATTTTCGCCCTCGATTAATAAGCTGCCATCATCTTGCTTGGTCACCGCTTTAATGGAAAAGTGGAAGCGGATGTCGATGCCTTTTTGGCGGCTAATGTCGACCAGTCGATCAACAATCTCGTCGTCATAGGAGCGCAATACGCGGTCACCGTGGGTCACAAGCTGAACTTTAACGCCCAATTCATTGAAAATACCTGCAAATTCATTAGCGATATAGCCGCCACCGGCAATCACTGCGCGCTTGGGTAGTTCGGGTAAGCTGAACACTTCGTTAGACGTAATACCGTGGCCAGCCCCCGGAATTTCGGGAACCGATGGCCAGGCACCAGTTGCGATCAGGATATTTGTCGCAGTGATCTCACGCCCGCTTGCCAACTGAACTGAATTGGGACCCGTCAATATCGCGCGTTCGCGGAAAGTCTCGACTTTGTTATTCCCAAGTGTCTGGCCGTAAAGGCCTTCCAAGCGGTTTACTTCGGCGGCAACATTGTCGCGAAGGACGTTCCAATCGAACGTTGCGCCTTCGGTGTTCCAGCCAAAACGTTTCGCATCATGCAAATCCTCAGCGAAGTGGGATCCGTAAACCAACAGCTTTTTGGGCACACATCCGCGGATGACACAAGTGCCGCCGACGCGATGTTCCTCGGCGATTGCCACACGCGCGCCGTGCGATGCCGCAATCCGCGAAGCGCGCACGCCGCCGGAACCAGCGCCGATGACGAAAAGGTCATAATCATATTCAGCCATCTATCGTTCTTTCCTGTGTCACCTCGATATGGGAACACAATCATGTATTTACCAATGGGTATTCTCGCTTTGTCTTATCGCGCAATTGCCAATCGCTTAGACATCACCAAGCGCAGCCTCGATAAGGGCAGTTGTCGAAGGATCAAAGCCGATCGCGCCATTGTCGCTTATGCGTTTGGCGATTTGTTTGCCCAACTCAACGCCGAATTGATCAAACGGGTTAATCCCCAGCAAAACAGCATTCACGAACGTCCGATGCTCGTAAAAGGCAATTAACGCACCGACCGTTGAAGCCGTCACATCGTCTAGCAGGATTGTTGTTGAGGGCCGGTTGCCAACATAGTTGCGTGCAGGATCATCGGATGATTGCCCTGCCATCAACGCCGCCCCCTGGGCGAAGCAGTTGACGAGCAAGGTTTCATGATGAGCAGTATCGAAATCATGGCCGGGCGTTTTGCTAGCGATAAATTCGACGGGGATCAGATGCGTCCCTTGATGCAGCAATTGGAATACGGCGTGCTGGGCATCAGTGCCAACGCCACCCCAAGTCACCGGTGCGCTGTTCCGTCCCAACGGCGCTCCGCCTGCAGTCACCGATTTGCCGTTTGATTCCATCTCCAGCTGCTGAAGATAATCGGGCAGCAAGCGTAACCGTTCGTCATAGGCAAAAACCGCCCGCGTCTGGCAGGCCTTGGTTTGCGCATAATAAAGGTCGGCAAATGCGGCCATCATCGGCGCGTTTTCCATGACGGGCGCATTGCGGAAATGCCGGTCCATTGCCGATGCGCCCTCCAGCAATTCCTGATAAACTGCCCAGCCAAGACCAAGTGCCACTGGAAAGCCGATGGAGCACCACAGGGAATAACGGCCGCCTACCGCTTCGTTGAACGGCAATATCCGGCTTTCGTCGATGCCCCATTCAATCGCTTTTTCCGGATAAGCTGTCAGGGCGACAAATTGAGCATATGGGTCGGCAACGCCGCCGTCTGTCATCCATTCCATGGCGCTGGTAGCATTCAGCAATGTTTCGGTCGTGGTGAAGGTTTTGGATGCAACTGCGACTATCGTTTTGTGCGGGTCCATGCCTTTCACTGCCTCGGTCAGTGCGGCGCCATCTATATTTGATACGACTTTGACGTCATAACGTGCGCTATCCCGTCCCAATGCGTCTATTAGTAGCTTTGGACCAAGTGCTGACCCGCCAATTCCAATGTGTAATATGTGGCGGATGTCGCCCATGAAGCCCGCGTCGATCGCCTCCACCAAGCTGCGCATTCTGTCTTGAAGCGCACGCGCATGGGCCACGGCATCTGCGTCACCATTACCGCGTTCGGCAGGATGTTCCGCTGCACGCCCTTCAGTGACATTGATGACCGCTCCGGAAAACAATGCAGTCTTTGCAGCATCAATCTGCATATTCTGCGAGAGTTTTGAAAAACTGGCTAATGCTGCTTCATCCAGATGGGTTTTGGACAGGTCGAAACGCAATCCCGATTGCTCGATTGTCATGTTGTCGACCCGATTATCGTCTGAGGCGAACAACTCAACAAGGGGTTTCGGCTGATGTCGTTCCAGCTCGGTCCAGAGGTTATCAGTCATCATTTATTCCTTAATTGGTTGCGTAGCCGCTGCCGGTGAATCTCGGCGCTGGCAAATAACGCGCCTACGCGATAAAAGGCCAGCCAATCCGTCACCCGACGACATTATTTTGCGAGAATTTGTGACTTTAACTACCGACAATACGGGCAATTTGAACGCAACTGCGCCTCAGCCGCAGGATTCAGCCCCACCCCATTCAGAATGGCGCGAATATGGCAGCTTCCTGTTGAAGCTTGCACTGTTCGTATTTGTTTTGCGCAGTTTTATTATCTCACCTTTCAACATCCCATCGGAATCCATGCAACCACGCTTGCTGATCGGGGATTATCTTCTCGTCGCCAAATGGCCTTATGGTTATTCCAAATATAGCCTTCCTTTCTCTATACCGATTATCCCGGGTCGCATCTTTGCGAGCCAGCCAAAGCGCGGTGATGTTGTGGTGTTCAAAGCTCCGATGTCGAACGGGACCGATTATATTAAACGCGTCATTGGTCTTCCAGGCGATGTCATCCAAATGCGGAATGGTATTCTTGAAATCAACGGTGTCGCCGTGAAAAAAGAGCGCATCGCTGACTTGGTGATCCCCGTTACACAGAATATGCGCGACACCGCAGAACTGGACCGCAACCCCTTTCCATGCTGGCGTCCAGATATGGAGGAACCAGCGGTGCAGGGAGGGACGCAATGTCGCTACCCCCGTTATCGCGAAACACTGCCTGAGGGCAGAAGCTATGAGATTCTCGATCTTCAAAACGGTCTGGAGGGCGACAATACTGAAGCTTTCGTCGTCGGCCAAGGAAATCTTTTCCTGATGGGTGACAATCGCGATCGCAGCGCGGACAGCAGATGGTCCCCGGTCGACAAACCCGGAGCCATTGGGATCGTGCCGCAGGAGAATCTTGTGGGCCGCGCACTTGTGTCGGTGTTTTCAACCGACGGATCGTCACATTGGCTGCTGCCATGGACTTGGTTCACGGCTACCCGCGCCGACCGCATTGGACAGGGATTTTGACCAGCGATGAACAAGAGGCTTGGCTGTCGGAATTACTTCCGGAACAGCCAAAGGATATAGCGCTGTACCACCGCGCACTCACGCATGGCAGCACTGGGCAACCGGACTATCAACGGCTCGAATTTTTGGGCGACCGAATTTTAGGGCTCGTTATTGCTGACATGCTGTATCATCGACATAAGGACGAGGCGGAGGGCCGCCTTTCCCACAGATTGAATGCGCTGGTGTCGGGCGTGACCTGTGCCGAAATTGCCCGGCAAACTGGGATGCCGCCATTTATTCGATTGGGCAAGCAGGCGCGCGATGATGGCGCGCAGCAAAGTGACAATGTATTGGGTGACGTCATGGAGGCAATCATTGGCGCTCTTTACCTCGACCATGGCCTACCCGTGGCCCGCGAGCTTATAGAACGGCTCTGGGGGCCACTTCTTGAAACTACAAATGGCGCCCCCAAACATCCCAAATCCGAATTACAGGAATGGTGCGCCGCCAACGGCCGCAAGGTTCCCGAATATGTCATCACTAAAAAAGAAGGCCCCCCCCACGCCATGAGATTTGAAATCACAGTCACTGTGAAGGGCTATCCGCCTGTCACGGCAACCGCCAACAGCAAACAGGCTGCCGAAACTGGCGCAGCCCTTGCATTTTTGGAAGCAAACGCATGACCAGAAGATGCGGACATGTCGCCATTATCGGCGCACCCAACGCGGGCAAGTCAACTTTAGTTAATGCCCTGGTCGGCCAAAAGGTCGCGATTGTCAGTCCTAAGGCGCAAACCACCCGTACACGCATGTTAGGTGTCGCTTTGCTAGGAGAAACGCAGCTTGTACTGGTGGATACGCCGGGCATCTTTGCGGCACAGCGCAGGTTTGACCGCGCGATGGTGGCAGCCGCCTGGGATGGCGCAGGCGACGCCGATTTAATTGCCTTAATCGTGGACGGGCGTGCTGGCGCCGGCCCAAAGGTCGAAAAGATCCTTGAAGGCCTGAAAGATCGTCCGGAGCGTAAATGGCTCGTATTGAACAAAGTAGATATTGCGGCCAAAGATAAATTGCTCGCCCTGACCACCAAATTAACGGAAAAATGCGCGTTTGAACAAATATACTATATTAGCGCTGCAACGGGTGACGGGTTGGAAGAATTCAAAACTGCGCTTGCCGATAATATGCCGGAGGGCGAATGGCATTTTCCGGAAGATCAGGTGTCCGACGCGACCGACCGTTTGATTGCGTCGGAAATCACACGCGAGCAGTTGTACCTACAACTTCACGAGGAATTGCCATACGCCAGCGCCGTCGAGACGGAAAAATATAGCGAACGCGAGGATGGCTCGCTGGAAATACACCAGCAGATACTCGTTGCTCGGCCAACACAGCGCGCAATCGTGCTGGGTAAAGGCGGTACACGTATCAAGGCTATTGGCGAGGCGGCGCGGATGGAGCTTGCGAAGTTAATGGGTGTGAAGGTTCATCTCTATTTGCACGTAAAAGTGCACGCCAAATGGGATGAAGACCGCAGCTTGTATCGCGATATCGGGCTTGAATGGGTGGATTAGCCGTGGTTGAAGGTTCAGCCTAGCTGCTGGTTTTGGGCGAAGGCTGGTGCGATCATCGCTTCTCGTAACTAATAGGCGAATGGGCACCAGCCTTTGCCGGTGAGACGTTGTGCAATTTAAACCTTCGCCTTAGCCTTAGGTTTTGTAGCTGGCTTAGCCTTAGCGGCCGCCTTCTTCGGGGCTACTTTCTTTTTAGGCGCTGCCTTTTTCTTGACTTTGCCCTTTGGCGGCATGGCTGCGCGCGCATCGATTAACTGCGCAGCCTCCTCAAGTGTCAACTCGTCTGGCGAAATCGATTTCGGCAATGTCGCATTGGTTGTGCCGTCGGTCACGTAAGGACCAAAGCGCCCCTCCATCAACTTGATTTCTGCTTCCGTACGTGGATGCTTGCCAAACTCTTTTAAGGGCGCACGAGCAGCTCCACGGCCACGGCCAGGGTTGGCAAGGGCCTCCGCCAATTTCACAACGGCGCTGTTCATGCCAGTTTCAAATACTTCGGTCGTCGACTGTAGCCGCGCATATTTGCCATTATGGGCAAGATACGGCCCATATCGTCCAATGCTTGCGGTAACCGGCTCTCCGCTTTCTGGATGAATTCCCACCGTCCGTGGCAACGACAATAGCTTGATTGCCCATTCGAGACCAATGTCTTCCGCGGGAATGTCTTTCGGAATAGACGCCCTTTTTGCATCCTTGCCCTCGCCCATCTCAAAATAAGGTCCAAACCGACCGGATTTACGGCTGACTTCCAACTGCGTTTCCGGATGCTGTCCCAAAATTTCAGGCCCCGTATCTTCACCATTTTCGCCGCCGGGTTGCGCAAATTTGCGGGTAAATTTGCAATCCGGGTAATTTGAGCAGGCCACAAAAGCGCCGAATTTCCCGCCACGCAAGGCAAGCCTGCCCTCACCACATTTGGGACAAAGGCGCGGGTCGGCGCCATCTTCACGCTCGGGAAACAGATATGGCGACAGGAAGATATCAAGCTCAGCCGTCACTTCGGATGGTTTCTGCTCCATGACCTCAGCAGTCTTTGGCTTAAAATCGCGCCAGAACGCCTCGAGAAAGGTCTGCCAATCGGCACGTCCGCCGCTGATTTCGTCAAGCTGATCCTCAAGACCGGCGGTATAATCATACGCCACATATCGTTCAAAAAACCGTTCTAGAAACGCTGTGAGGAGGCGACCGGATTCCTCTGCAAAGAAACGGTTTTTTTCTACCCGAACATAAGCACGATCTTTCAAGACCTGGATTGTGGACGCGTACGTGGAGGGGCGCCCAATGCCTAACTCTTCGAGGCGCTTAACCAAGGTTGCTTCCGAAAAACGGGGCGGCGGTTGTGTGAAATGCTGGGTTTTTTCTGCTGCGTGTTTGGCCGGCGAGTCCCCAACTACCATTGCGGGCAAAATTGCGCCATCTTCGCTGTCGCTGTCGTCGCGGCCTTCTTCATAGACAGCAAGGAACCCGGGAAATTTCATGACTTGCCCGGTTGCGCGCAGTCCGGTTTGCCCGGTCCCGTCAAGCAAATCGACCGTTGTGCGTTCCATACGCGCCGATGCCATCTGGCTGGCCATCGCGCGCTTGAAAATCAGGTCATACAGCCGTCCATGGTCGCCTGATCCCACTTTGTCCCTGTCGAAATCAGTAGGCCGTATGGCTTCATGCGCTTCCTGCGCATTCTTTGCTTTGGTCTGATAGACCCTCGGTTTTTCTGGCAAATAGCCGCTATCAAATCGATCGGAGATAGATTTGCGTGCGGCCGAAATAGCGCTGTGGTCCATTTGGACGCCATCGGTCCGCATGTAGGTAATGGCGCCGTCTTCATAAAGCCCTTGCGCAATACGCATCGTGTGACTGGCAGAAAAGCCCAGCTTGCGCGCAGCTTCCTGCTGCAAGGTTGAAGTGGTAAACGGAGGCTGTGGATTACGGGTCACAGGCTTTGTTTCCACGTTTTCTACAATGAAATTGCCCGATTCCGCTGCGAGGCGCGCCATCTCCGCGTCCGCCTCGGTCTTCAGATCCATCTTGTCGAGCTTTTTACCAAGATATTGAGTGAGGCGGGCATCAAATTTTTGCCCCTTATGCTCCATCCCGGCCTTAACCGACCAATATTCCTGCGCACGGAACGCTTCGATTTCGCGTTCGCGCTCGACAATCAAGCGCAGCGCTACTGACTGGACGCGGCCAGCGGATTTTGCACCGGGTAATTTACGCCACAGTACAGGCGACAGCGTAAAGCCGACTAGATAATCAAGCGCACGGCGGGCCCGGTAGGCATCGATCAGGTCGACGTCCAAAGCGCGCGGATGCTTCATGGCATCAGTGACTGCCTGCTTGGTAATTGCGTTAAATGTTACGCGCCCGACGTTGGCAGGCAGCGCCTTTTTCTTGGCGAGCACTTCTTGCACATGCCAGCTAATTGCCTCACCTTCGCGGTCAGGGTCCGTCGCAAGGATCAGGCCATCAGCTTTTTTCGCTTCGTCAGTGATCGCCTTGAGCTGCTTCGCCTTATCGGCATAATTATCCCACAGCATTTCAAAACCATTGTCGGGGTCGACCGAACCATCCTTCGGCGGCAAATCGCGAATGTGGCCGTAAGATGCCAGCACCTTGAATCCGGGACCTAAATATTTCTCGATTGTCTTGGCTTTTGCAGGTGATTCAACAATAACTAATTGCATGATATTTTGTGCTTTTCTAAAAACTCTCGCGTACGCGTATAGGCTGATGGGGTGAAAGGGGGGTCGTCAAGACGAAAAATGCAGACTTACTTTACGCCGTTAAACGGACCTTTCCGCCAGCGCCTCGCTCTAGTTTTCCGGCAAGTTCAATTTCGAGCAGCACCATTTGGACGACAGCCTGGCTGCTGCCAGACTGCCGCACCAGTTCATCGACCGAGACATAGGTCATGCCCATGAGGTCAATAACAGCTCTACGCTCGTCGCTGCTGTCATCGCTGGATAGCGGCATGGTTGGCATCGTGAAATGCGTAACTGGTGACTGCATGCGGTCGTCCAGTGGCCGAATGAGTTCTGCAATCTCCGCTGCATTCTGCACCAAGGTCGCGCCGTCTCGAATAAGTTGGTTGCAACCGCGAGATCGCGGATCAAGCGGCGAACCGGGAATGGCCATAACCTCCCGCCCCTCTTCCGCTGCAAGTCGCGCCGTGATCAGTGATCCGGACTTCGGAGCCGCCTCGATAACCACTGTTCCAGCGGTCGCTCCCGCAATGATGCGGTTGCGATACGGGAAGTGCCTCGCGCGCGGTTCCGTGCCGGGGGGTTGCTCCGCAATCAACAATCCCCTTTCGGCGACGGATTCCTGTAACCCCTTGTTTTCAGGCGGGTAAACGACATCGATTCCGCCTGCAATAACCGCAACGGTTCCACTTTCCATCGATCCGGCATGCGCGGCTGTATCAATTCCCCGGGCGAGGCCGGACACAACCGACAACTCCATTTGACCAAGTTCATAAGCCAGTTGGCGCGCGAACTGACACGCTCCTGCGGACGCGTTTCGAGCGCCAACCAACGCGACGGCAGGGCGGGATAAAAGGGCCAGATTGCCTTTGACACACATTACGGGGGGCGCGTTATCGAGGTGAGCAAGCAGCTGTGGATAATCGGGATCGCCCAAGAAAATGTGTCTTGCGCCCACCGCTTGGACAGATTGAAATTCACGCACCATTGCGCCCTCATCCGCAAGCAAGGACTGCTTGCCGCCGCCGCGCCTGACAAGGTCGGGCAAGGCTTCAAGCGCTGCCCTGGCACTACCAAAACGTGCTAAAAGCTGACGATAGCTTACAGGTCCGATATTAGGTGAACGGATCAGACGGAGCTGATCAAGCTGAGTCTGGCTGCCCCCCACCAACGTTATCAGCTTTTGCTTTTGCCGATGCGGGGTTCCGTTCCATCAATCAAATTCTCGATATTGGACCGATGCTTCCAAAAGATGATGAGCGTGCACGCTGTAAGCAGCGCTACCAGTTCGTAATGGCCAAAAACGGCCGCGGCAATTGGCGCACACACGGCGGCGACTAACCCTGCAAGGGACGATAAGCGCGAAATGAAAAGTACGGCCACCCACGCGACTGCGTAAACTGCACCTCCCTCCCAGAACAATCCGAACAAAATCCCGGCGTAAGTCGCTACGCCCTTTCCGCCCTTGAAACGCAGCCAGACGGGATAGAGATGCCCGAAAAATGCCCCCGCCGCAGCAAGGATTTCACCGCCGGGGAGAAATCGGGTTGTGAGCCACACGGCAAAAAACCCCTTAAGCAAGTCCAGCAATAACGTGAGCGCAGCAATGCCCTTCCGCCCTGTACGCAGGACATTGGTGGCTCCAATATTCCCTGAACCAACTGTTCTGATGTCGCCCCCACCCGACAATCGAGTGAGCAACAAACCGAACGGTATTGAGCCAAGGGCATAGCCCAGCAAGAGACCGGCAACCATGTTGTACCAAAGATCATTCACCAGACGAATCCTCTAAATATCTGTATTGTGTAGCTGTTTTGTTCCGCGCGCTCAAGACTGTCGGCTTGCCAGTCAAGCCGGTCCGGTTTACCGACCAAGCATGACGATTGTTCCAAATGCCGCGCCCATTTTGTTTTTCGATTCCGGTATTGGCGGGCTTTCGGTTTTGAAGGCAGTTCAGGCAGATTTGCCAAATGCACCGATCATTTTTGCCGCAGATTATGCGGGATTGCCATATGGAACAAAGACCGAGGCAGAAATATCAGCGCGGGTGCCAGCCTTGCTTGGCCGCTTAGTGGAACGGTATAAACCGCGCTTGGTCGTTATTGCCTGCAATACCGCCTGCACCATCGCCCTGAGCCATGTGCGTGCCGCTTTGGATGTTCCGGTGGTTGGAACTGTTCCGGCGATAAAGCCTGCGGCAGAAACCACGCAAAGCGGCATTATAGGCTTGTTGGGGACCGCAGCGACGGTCCGCCAGTCCTATGTTGACAAACTTCATGCCGACCATGCACCGGGCATGACATTACTCCGCCATGCTGCCCCCGAACTTGTGAATGCCGCTGAAGCAAAAATGCGTGGCGAAGCTGTTTACCCCGCAATTTACGCGCGGGCGATGGTTGGCCTGATGGAGCAACCCGGTGGCGATCGCCTAGATGTCGC
>NZ_JBKBQV010000015.1:0-48653 GCF_046292425.1 Sphingorhabdus sp. | reverse complement strand
GCAAATAGACCCTGAAACAAGTTCAGGGTGACGAAAAGGGCAGGGCGGCACATAGCGCGCTGTGGCGAAACCTATCACCTATCTCCGCAACCGCGCACTCAAAATGTAATTTAGCGCCATATTGTCGCTCAAATACAATCCGGACATCGGCGAAAAGGCGATACCCTTGATTTCCAAAACCTCAAGCCCTGCATCCTGAAGCAACCCGGTCAATTCTTCGGGCGTCAGGAACTTGTCCCAATCGTGCGTGCCGCGCGGGACTTGGCCAAGCCGTTCTGCGGCCTCCACCAAAAACACACGCGATGCTGCCGTGCGGTTTGGCGTCGACAGTAACAACAGCCCCTCGGGTTTCACATGTCGGACCAACTCTGCAACAAACGCGGTCGGGTCCACAACATGTTCGATAACCTCCATGCAGGTTACAACGTCGAACTGCCCAAGCCCCTGCGCTGCGATTTCGCCAGCGCGGTAGTTAATAATGAGGCCGGACAATGCCGCATGTGCCTTTGCCGCTTCGACATTTTCAGGCGCGGCATCCACACCAGTAACCTCCCCGCCAAGCCGCGCGAGCGGTTCACACAGCAAGCCGGCGCCGCAACCAACATCCAGCGCAGTTTTCCCTGCCAGCGGGTGCCGCGTCTTGCCGTCGCCGCCAAAATGCGCGTCGATTGCGGCCCGTATGAAGCGCAGCCGCACAGGATTAAGTTTGTGCAGCATTGCTGAACTGCCCTTTGGGTCCCACCATTCAGCCGCCAAGCCACCGAAATGAGCGGCTTCTGCGGCGTTTATTGTCGTAGCTGAGCTTGCGTTTGTCATATCCTGTCCCTATCAGGGCCCGCGATTGTAATATAGCGAATATTGAAGGTTTTCATGGCGCGCATTGTAATGAAATTTGGCGGCACGTCGATGGCCGGCACCGAACGCATCCGCCGTGTGGCACAATTGGTCAAGCGACAAGCGGAACGGGGGGACGAGGTCGCCGTCGTGGTGTCTGCAATGGCTGGTGACACGGATCGCCTCGTGAATTTCTGTCGTGAAGCGAATGCGTTGTACGATCCAGCCGAATATGATGTGGTTGTTGCTGCCGGTGAGCAGATTACGGCCGGTCTTTTGGCGATTACATTGCAAGCGCTCGGCTGCGAGGCGCGCAGCTGGCTGGGCTGGCAAATGCCCATCCATACTGACGACGCGCATGCGAAGGCACGGATCGGTTCGATTGATACCGATGAGTTGCTGGCATCAATGGGGGCCGGTAATATTGCAGTGATCCCCGGATTTCAGGGGCTGACCGACGACAACCGAGTCACCACTTTGGGCCGGGGCGGGTCGGATACTTCGGCGGTAGCTGTTGCCGCCGCTGTAAAGGCCGACCGCTGCGACATATATACTGACGTTGACGGCGTCTACACAACCGACCCACGGATTGTCGCCCGCGCGCGCAAGTTGAAGGCCGTTACCTACGAAGAAATGCTTGAGCTGGCCTCGGTTGGTTCAAAAGTGTTGCAAACCCGCTCGGTCGGACTTGCCATGAAGGAAGGTGTGCGTATTCAAGTGCTGTCCTCATTCGTAGACGACAGCGCACCCGACGCCGACAGCATCCCCGGCACGATGATCGTAACCGACGAAGAATTGGAGAATAGCCACGTGGAACGCCAACTGATCACCGGCATCGCGCATGACAAGAATGAGGCAAAAATTACGCTAACCCGCGTGCCTGATCGACCTGGGGCAGTGGCAAATATCTTTGCGCCATTGGCTGATGCGAACATTAACGTCGATATGATTATTCAGAATGTCGGCCGCGACAAAGGAGAGACCGACGTGACATTCACCTGTCCGCAGGCTGACCTTGTGCGTTGCATCGACATTTTGGAAAACCAACGCGATGCCATTGGATACAACCGGCTTATCCCCGACACCAAGGTCGCCAAAATCTCCGTTGTCGGCGTCGGCATGAAAAGCCATGCGGGCGTTGCGTCGACGATGTTCAGCAGCCTTGCCGACCGCAAGATTAACATTCAGGCGATTTCAACGTCCGAAATCAAGGTCAGCGTGCTGATTGACGAGGATGAAACCGAATTGGCGGTCCGAGTGCTGCATACTGCTTATGGGCTAGATGCTGAGTAAGGCGGCGAATATTGTCATTACCCCCGCGGAGACGGGGGACCAACTCCGATGTTTCAACATAAGAGGACAGGAATTGGATTACCGCCTTCGCGGCAACGACCAACCGTGTATTAAAGGCGCATCATGACTAAACTCGCTCACCTTATGCAACGCGGCACGGACTTCTTGGGCTGTGAGGTCGCGATAATGTGCGGCGCGATGTCTTGGGTATCGGAACGCAATCTTGTGTCCGCCATTTCCAATGCAGGCGGCTTTGGCGTTATTGCTTGTGGTGCCATGACGCCCGAATTGCTCGATCCGGAGATTGCCGCAACCAAGCAGATGACGTCAAAGCCATTCGGTGTGAACCTCATCACGATGCATCCCCAAATCATGGAGCTAATTGCCGTATGCGCCCGGTATAATGTGAGCCATGTGGTGCTCGCGGGCGGGCTACCGCCCAAGGGCAGCATAGAGGCGATCAAGGGCTTTGGCGCGAAGGTCATATGTTTTGCACCAGCTCTGACGCTTGCCAAAAAATTCACACGTTCGGGTGTCGATGCGCTGATAATTGAGGGTAGTGAGGCGGGTGGTCACATTGGCCCGGTTTCGACATCAGTGCTGGCGCAGGAAATATTGCCTGAGCTTGGTGACCAGTTGCCGATCTTTGTTGCTGGCGGAATTGCACGCGGCGGCGCAATTGCAAGCTATCTGGAAATGGGTGCGGCGGGTGTTCAACTTGGAACCCGCTTTGTCTGCGCGCATGAGAGCATCGCGCATCCGAATTTTAAAGCAGCGTTCCTGCGTGCCAACGCGCGCGACGCGGTTGCAAGTGTCCAGATCGACCCGCGCCTGCCTGTCATCCCCGTGCGGGCGTTGAAGAACAAGGGCACAGAGGAATTTACAAAGAAGCAGGTCGAAGTCGCCGCCATGCTGGATCGCGGCGAGATTGACATGGAGGCCGCGCAGCTTGAGATCGAAAAATACTGGGCAGGGGCCCTGCGCCGAGCAGTGATTGACGGCGATGTCGAATATGGCTCCGTCATGGCCGGGCAATCTGTAGGTATGGTCCATGTGGAGCGGCCAGTAGTCGATATCATCGCGAAGCTGGTGGACGAAGCCAATGCTGCATTGGCGCGGTGACGGAGATATCCTCACCGAGAAAGATCGTTTGAAGAGCGACTTTTCCGAAACCGTCTTGCCAATGCAACACAGTGTGCGCATATCTGTTTCATGACTGACAATATTACGCCGGAGCTTATCCCATTAGATCCAGCGTTCGTGACGACAACCCGAATAGCCACAGCGCTTGGCTTGTTGCCATTTGTCATTGGTGCAGGGGTATTGGAGGTTGCGGAGCTGCTTCCACCCGGCAGTTTTGTTGTGCCTGTACTTTTACTCTATGTTTTCGTGGCATTTACAGTACCGGCGCGCAAATACCGCCATTGGGGTTATCACATGGGGGCAGACCGCATACGCATCGTACGCGGTTATATGTTTTACCGCGATACGATCGTCCCATTTGGCCGGATCCAGCACATTGACGTCGACCAAGGTCCAATCGACAGACGATATGGACTTGCGACGCTGACGGTCCATACGGCAGGCAATCATAACAGCACGGTCGCCTTGCCTGGTCTGGCGCATGCCGATGCGTTGGCGATGCGCGAGGCCATTCGTGCCGCGATCCGGCAGGACCTGCTGTGAACGAAGTTACCGACGGCGTGCGCGAAGTCGCGATACATGAGGGTGAGCGGCTGCATATCAGCGGTCTCTTCGTCAGCTTCGTGTCCGGTTTGCCGCAGCTTCTTTTTCCAATAGTGGCGGTGGTTTTTGGCGTACGGGAAGCCAAGAATCCGGTGCTTATCCCCATCGTCATAGCGTTGGTGCTAGTTTTAAGCCTGTTCTTTCGCTGGCTCGCATGGTTGCGGTTTCGATATCATGTCGGTGACCATGATATCCGCGTGGAAAAAGGCATTTTGAGCCGGACCGCGCGTTCGATCCCCTATGACCGGATTCAGGACGTCAGCATTGAGCAAAAGCCGTTGGCACGCATGATGGGGCTGGGTGAAGTTAAGTTTGAAACGGGTGGCGGCGATGGCGATGACGCGAAACTGAGCTTTGTCACTTTGGACGAAGCCAATCGCTTGCGCGCGTTGATCCGCTCACGCAAGGCCGGTGTCACCGTTGTGCAGGATGCCCCGCAAGCTGCAGAAACCGAAGACGCCGAAATTATATTTGCGATGGATGGAAAGCGCGTTTTTATCCTTGGCCTCTATTCCTTTTCACTCGTTATTTTCGCGGTTCTCGGGGGGCTTGCGCAGCAATTCGATTTTCTGTTGCCGTTCGATCTTTGGGATTTCAAACGTTGGGCTGGCCTTGCGGAAGAAAGCGGCGTCAGCGTGGATCAGATCAATGGCGTGGGCGTCGCGGCGCAACTTGTCTTGGCGTTTGGCGCGTTCACTAGCCTTATCTTTATCGGCTTTGCTACTGGCGTTGCGCGCACATTATTGCGTGAACATGGCTTCCGCCTAACTCAGACTTCCAAGGGCTTCCGGCGGCGGCGCGGGTTGCTGACGCTGACAGATGTCGTGATGCCTACGCACCGAGTGCAGGCTGCCGTTGTGCAGACCGGACCTGTGCGCAAATGGCGCGGTTGGCACAGCCTGAAATTTGTGAGCCTTGCGCAGGATAGCAAAGAAGAAACCAATTACGTAGCCGCTCCGTTTGCGACATTGGACGAGGTGTGGCGTATTGCGAAAGCCGCAAGGATCGATGCGCCGGATGGCGATGAGCGGCTTGGCAAAGGTTCTGCCGGCTATTGGATAATCCAGCTTCTCCTGCTCGTGCCGCCAATATTTGCGGCTATGGCGGCACTGGTGATTTTTGCCGATGCTGCAGTGCTTAGAACGACCCTCCTCTTGTGTTTGGTGATCTTCGCTGCGTTCATGTTCTGGCTTGACTGGCGTAAATACCGTTTCGGTCTGGACGACCAGCAATTATATGTTCAGCGTGGCTGGTGGCAGCAGCAGTTCACCATTGCCCCCCAAGTGAAAGTGCAAAGCATCGAGATTTCGCAAGGACCGTTGACGCGGCGCATGGGGATGGCCTCGCTTAAGTTCGGTATTGCAGGCGGCACGCTGGAAATGATTGCCGTGCCGCTTTTGACGGCACAGGCAATCCGCGAGGCAGTTATGGAAAAAGTAGCGGCAGTCGACTATTCAGCGATCAATCAATCGCATTAGCAACCTGCGTTTCAATTACGCTGCCATCGTCCTTGCGCAGAGTCATTGTGACTTTTTTTGCTGCCCAATCAATATCGATTTGCCCAAAGTTTGGAATGCCCCAGAAGCCGCCGGTCCTGCGTGGATCGGGTTCACGGTCGCTCCCATCACCTTTGCCGAAGGCGAAATTAAGCGAGCTTGAAGTGAAATCCCATAAAGGTTTGGAAAGGCCGGGGGCGGTGGTCTTGTAAAAACCGCCGCTATGCCGGTCACCAGTTAGGAAAATGGCGTTGTTGACGCCCTTTTGACCAAGCAACGCGTAAAGGCGTTCGCGCTCTTTGGGGAAGTTCGTCCAGCCTTCAAAATTGTGCGCGTCGGTTATGACCTGAGTCGATGAAATAATGAACCGTACATCGGCTGGCTTTTCCAGTTCCTGCGCCAGCCAGTCCCATTGCGCCTTGCCCAAGATGGTCGCGTTCGGATCCATATTCGGAATGTACCAGCCGAGCGTCGGGCCGGGGTCGCGATAAGGCATGGTCGCCAGGTCTGACCGGAAAAAGCGACCGTCGAGCATGATGAACTGGACACGCCTGCCCTGCGGACCAACTATGCGGCTTTCATAAACGCCGGGGCGGGATTTTACCTCGTCCGAGGAGCCCCAGTAAGTCTCGTATACATTTTCGGCCCATTCCTTGAATGCGAAAGCGCCACCGGCATCATTGGCGCCATAGTCATGGTCGTCCCATGCCGTCATCATGGGGATGCTTCGGCGAAAGCGGTCAAATTCGACGCGGCTATTCAGCTTTTTATAGCTGGCCGTAAGCGTCGGAATGTCCGCGCCATTGGTAGGTCTTGTGTCGCCATAGACATTGTCACCAATCAGCAGAAATGCCTGCGGTTTTTGCGCGGCGATAACATCCCAGAACTTCATGTCGCGGTTTTCGTTGACGCAGCTACCAAATGCAAAGCGGGTGATAACTGTGTCGTCGGATAGCGCGGGGTTGGCGGGCGCCTTTGGGAGTTTGACGTCCAGCCTCGCGTAGTAAGGGCGAAGGGCCTCCTGCGCACTCTGCGGCGCAGCTCCAGACACCCTTGCAGGCTCGGTGACATTTGCCGCGCAACTGGAGAGCAGCAGAGCAAAAAGGGGAAGGGCATATTTCATGAGATTTTGCCTTTGATAAATAGCTGGGTAGCCCCTTCCTCGTCTTGGAACAGATTCGCGTCAATCCCGTAAACTTGGGCTAAGTTGTCAGCGGTGACGACATCGTCGACGCTGCCCTGGGCAAACAGCCTTCCCTTGTGTAGCAGTACGATGAAGTCGGCAAAGCGCACGGCGTGGTGCAGATCGTGCAATACCGCAACGACGCCCTTCCCCGCAGTAGCCTGCCGCCTCAGCAAGTCCAAAATGTCGAGCTGAAACCCGGGGTCGAGGTTGGCCAGCGGCTCATCCGCCAATATCCATTGCGGTTCACCCGCCAGCACGCGGGCAAGCAGAACGCGGGCGCGCTCACCGCCAGAAAGCTGTGTGACGGGGCGGTTGGCAAAGCCTTCAGTGGCAGTGACCGACATGGCCGAGGATATAGCCCTGCGATCGTCTACGGACGCGCCAGCCCCGCGCATATGCGGGATGCGACCAAGCGCGACCAAAGCCTCTGACGTGATTGCCCAATGGGTTTCTGCGCCTTGTGGCAAAAGGCCAATGCGTTGGGCCCGGGCGATCGGGGCTATGCTGGCAATATCATCATCTCCAACGCTTACTGACCCCGTATCAGCTTTTAACAAGCCAGCCATACACGCTAGCAAAGTCGATTTACCTGCACCGTTTGGACCCAAGATTACGCTAAGCTTTCCAGCTTCAAATGCCGCGTTGATCCCGGTCAGTGTTGGTTGGCCGGCGTGCGCAAAGCTGAGATTGCGGACCGACAGATTCACGCCGCGCTCTTTCGGTAACGCATTAACAAGGTAAGGAAGAACGGTGCACCAAGAACGGCCATGGCTATGCCAAGCCTAACTTCCCCGGGGCCGGGTACCAGACGGACCAGACTGTCGGCGGTCAACGTCAATATGGCGCCGCCCAGTGCCGACGGAAGCAATATTTCCGATGGTTTTTCGCCGTAAGAAGAGCGAACAAGGTGGGGTACAATCAATCCCACGAAGCCGACAACGCCTGACACAGCAACCGATGCGCCGACGGCTAGCCCTACACCGACAATGATGACCCATCGCAATCGGAACAGGTCAATGCCCAGGCTTTTCGCGCCATTTTCCCCTAAAGTAAGAGCATCAAGTGCACGCCCCGTGGACAGCAACAGCATTGAGCCCAGCGCCATGAAGGGCAGGGCAGTCCAAACATCAGACATTAACCGGTCAGTCAGCGCGCCCATCAGCCAATTAATAATCTCGCTAGCTGCAAAAGGATTCGGCGCGATGCTGATGACAAATGCGGTCAATGCGCCCGCTAGCGTGGAAAGCACCACACCGCCAAGGATAAACCCAATCGGACCGCTACCGTGTGATATTGCCAGCAGCAACAATATGCTGGCCCCTGCACCAAGCATCGCACAGCCGAAAAGTCCGAATGGCAATAAGCTGATACCGGCGAAAATTGCAATAACCCCGCCAAGTGCGGCGCTTGCCGACACCCCAAGCACAGTCGGATCAGCGAGCGGGTTGCGCAGATAGCCTTGCATCACTGCGCCCGAGAGGCCCAAAACGGCGCCAATGCAAAGACCAAGCACCGCCCGGGGCAAGCGCAATTCAAGGAAAATCCAGCCATCGGCATTATCCGCCGCCCATGATGTGGGCCAGATCCAGACCTTGCCCGCCATCAGCGAAAGAAAGAATGCCGCGAAAGTTAAGAGCAGCAGAAGCCATGTCAGCGAACGCGAGCTCATCGGATATTCGTCCGCGCCAATGTCGAGACGGAGGCACGGGTTTCAGCTAATATCGCCGACACTTTCATGATCGTCGGCCCACCGCAGAATAGCAGCTTATCCGGAAATTCTATGATCTGCGTGCGTCCGCCCAAATGCTTAAGCATTGCCTGACGGGCACTTAAGGCCCGCGCGTCGGCGCCGTTCGCTTCGGTTGGCATGAAGATAACCTGTGGTGGGTTGCGAACCAGCGTCTCCAATGGCAGCACGCCCCATGCCGCAAGGCCGTATTGTTCGCTGGCGTTCACAAACCCATGGCGCTGTAGCAGTTCATCCTGCAAAGTGCCCTTACCAGCCACAAAACCACCATTTTGCCATATGATCGCCGAAACCGGAGGGCCCGACATTTGGTTGTGGGGTAGGGATTGGTCGATACGCGATATCAGCGCTTCTCCGGCATCGACCCTGTCTATTGCTTTGGCAAGCAGTCGTATTTGGTTGCGATCTTCATCTATCGTTGGCGCAACACCAACGGCAACCGTTTTGACCCCGGCACGCGCCAGAACAGCGTTCGCGCCGGACGACGCCAAATTGCCTGTCAGTACAAGCCTTGGTCGTGCAAGGAGCAGTTCCTCCGCCCCAGTGCCGACGGCGGGCAGGCTGGCCGACCACGACAAGGGGGCAGAAGCGCTATCCGGGTCATGCGAATAACTGCTGACCGCAGTGACCTGTCCCGGTAAAGCGATTTCGGCCAGCACGGCGTCGATGCAGGGATTGTTGGACACGATCCCGTTTGGCACGACAGCGGAATGGCTGGTGCATCCTGCCAATGCAAAAGCAGAAAGGAGGCACCACCCAAAGCGCATCAGAATTTGGTCCTCACGCCCACCGTGGCGTTGCGCCCAAAGCTGTTATAGCCAGAGACGACAACATATTCGGAATCCAGCAAATTATCGACACGGCCATAGACCTCAACATTATCCGTCAGAGACATTGATGCGCGAAGCCCCACCAGCGCATAGCCATCAAGCGGGCGAGTATTGGCGGCATCGTCAAAACTGTCTCCCACGAGCAACAGGCTGGTTCCTACCGAAAGGCCAAAAGGTGTCCGCCAGTCTGCTGTAAGGCTTGCGCTATGCTGAGGACGCAATGCCTGGCGGTTGCCGAAGTTGCTTCCCGTTGTGCGGTTGATCGCGTTAACCAGCGTATAGCTGGCGCGGACATCAAGGCTGCTGGTTGGGTTCAGATTCAGGCCAGCCTCAATGCCTTTAGCTGTCACCTTGTCGATATTTTCGGACTGAAAACTGACAAGGGAGAAGGCGATGAGGTCGTTGCTGCGGCGGTTGAAATAGGTCGCAAAAACCTGCGCCTTGCCATCCAGAAACTGATGCTCAACGCCAAGGTCGAAATTACGCGCCGTCTCCGGTTTCAAATCGCGATTGCCATATGGCGGCTGGCCCTCGGTTAGGGTGGGAGCGCGAAAACCTTCGCCATAAGTAGCGCGCAGGATTGTGCGCCCTTCGTTTGGCGTGAAAGCTGCGTTCCCCCCTAGCGTCGTCTGTCCGCCATAGTCGCTATAGGCATCATGGCGGACGCCGGCGGTAAGCGTCAGGCCAGTGACCGGGCGCAGGATGATCTGCCCAAAGCCGCTGCCGACGTCATTGCGCGCGACATCGGGTGCAGCGCCCTCAAACGAAGTGCTGGCAAAGCTGCGTTCATATTCCAAACCCGCTACCAAAGTCAGCGCATCGTTCAGGTCGAACGCGGCATGATATTCCGCCCGGTCGATTGCACCACGAACATTAAAATTGTTAAAGCTGAACACGACCGGGTCAGTGCCGACGCGCTTAATGTCGGTTCGCGTATACGCAACGCGGTTTTGCACGCGGCCATCGAGCAGATCGAAATTCGCACCGATATACCCAACAAACTGCCGGTTGCGCGAAACGGGCAAGCCATTGGCGCCGACGCCAAAGGCAGAGTCATATTCGACCGTTGCGCGGTTATAGTAAGAACGGAAATCAAGGTTGAAGCTGTCGCTAATGTTGACCTTTAACCGGGCATTGCCGGTCGCGTTTTCATAACCATCGCGTTCGGTTCCACCCATGAGCGCAGAAATGCCATCACTGCTCACGAAGGAACCGCCGACACTGCCTTCCAATGTCCCTCTGGACCCCGCAACATTGGCGTTAAGGCGCTTGGTATCAAAGCCACCATATTCTGCACCAACGCGCCCTTCGAAGCCGTCAATCGGCGCAATCGACTGAACATTCACCACGCCGCCAATGGCTTGGTTGCCCCAGATAATTGAATTTGGTCCGCGCAATATTTCGACGCGGCCGATATTTCCGGTCATCAAGGCGCCAAAATCGAATGCGCCATTGGGGCTGGTAAGATCGTTGATCCGAACCCCGTCGATCAATACCAGAGTCTGCGCGCTGCTGCCGCCACGAATGAACGCACTGGTCTGGCTGCCAAGACCACCCCGCGTGGCAATGCTGATGCCCGGCACTGTTTGTAACACGTCGGCGATTGTGGCGCTTTGCAACTGGTCAAGGCGTTTGCGATCGACGACTTCAATGGCCTGCCCGGTTTCGGATCTTGGCTGTTCAAAGCCGCTGGCGGTGACAACAATTTCGTCCGCGTTAACTTGCGCAAAGGCAGTCGTCGGCAGCATCGCAAGTGCGGCTGCCGTATATTTTAATATGGTCATGGATTAATCTCCTTCACATGACGTCCAACCAAATGTCGTCACGCGGAGGAAAACCCCGATTGCGCCAGTGTCCCGCAAGCACAAAGGACAAACCGCATTCAGGCAGGTCTCCTGGCTCCCGGGTCAGTGCCCTTGCCCCGCCTTCCCAGTGTTACGGCTTCCCGTTTTTCCAGTGGCATTTGGAGCAAAAGCTCGCCGGTTACAGTTGCGGGAACAGCGCCGGATTTCCGCCGGCTTCCCTATTATCCACGCTTTCGCGCAGACCTGATGCGTGGGCACAGATTAGGCGAGTTTTGGTCCGAGGGCAAGGGTGTGTCCTCCGTAATCAGTGGCGCGTCTTGCCAGGCCTTTGCATACCCCAGAATTGGGGCCCCTCCGGAACCTGCCAGCTATGTTTCACTGCAAACCCAAAGCGCTGATATAAAGCAATATTATGTTCATCGGCTGTTTCGAGATAGGCGGGGAGTCCGTCTTGGTCAGCGCGTTCCAGACCGGCCTGGATCGCCGCACCGCCGAAGCCCTTGCCCTGAAAAGCGGGATCGCATCCGGCGTAATGCAAATACCAGAAGGGCTCGGTTGGGAGGTGCTTTTCAATAAGGTTGGCAACTTCAAGGCCACGCAAAATCGAGAATCGCAAGCGTTGAACGAAGGGGATAATCATCCGCGCGGTATCGAACATGCTATCGCGCGCTTGTCCGGGGCCGCGCCATAATGTGACTGCTTCCACGCCGTCGGTGCCATATACCGCGCCTTTGCGATGTTCGTCACGCAGAAAGAGATGGAACGCGCCAGCCAGCCGCCGCGCACGCAATTTGGGGTCGGGAATGACATAGCTCCAGCCAGATTCGTTCTGGAAAGCGCGCGCCAGTGTTTCGGCGATTTCCAGATTATCTGTGGGCTGAAGTAACCGGGCTTGCGGCAAAATTATCCCTTCGCCTGCGTCATGATTGGCAGGTTGCGAATGCGCTTGCCCGTGGCTGCAAACAATGCGTTGGCAAGGGCAGGCGCGGCCGGAGGAACGCCGGGTTCGCCAATGCCGCCCATCTCTGCGCCGCTGTTCAGGAAGTGGATATCGTGCACCAGCGGTGACTGCGCCATGGTCATCAACGGATAATCGTTGAGGTTGCTTTGCTGCACCGCGCCTTTTTCAAGCGTGATGGCTTCGCCGATCGCCGAGGATAGGCCCATGATGGTGCCGCCCTCAATTTGCGCCATGGCGGCGTCAGGGTTCACGATGCTGCCTGCATCAACAACGGTGGTGACCTTATGTACCTTGGGCAAACCGTCTTCGCCGACCGAAGCCTCAACCACATGCGCGACGATGGTTTTAAAACTTTCGACCAAAGCAACGCCCCGACCACGTCCAGCGGGCAAGGGCGTGCCCCATCCGCTGCGCGCAGCGACTTCGTCAAGAACGCGTAGGTGGCGGGAGCCAGCCTTTAGATGGTTGCGGCGGAAGGTGACCGGATCTTCGCCCGCCGAATGTGCGAGTTCGTCCATGAAGCTTTCATTGTAAAAGCCCTGCTGCGTTGAGTTAACCGACCGCCACGCGCCCGTTGTCTGGTTCGACACATGTGCAAAATGCCTGCGCGACACAGCGGGCAGGCTGTATGGGAATACCGTCTCGCCCTCTGCGCTTTCGGGTTGGGCATAATCATTGCGGTAGGCGGCAATGCGTTTTTGCTCGGTCAGCGACGCCGTCAGTACCGCCGAACTTTGTGGGCGATATGCGCCTTGTGCGACTTCCTCCTCGCGGCTCCAGATCAACTTGACCGGATAGGGAAGCTGCATCGCAAGCTTCGTCACTTGCCCAACGATTTCCATATACATGGGCAAGCGGCGGCCAAAACTGCCGCCAATGATCATGGGATGGAAAGTGACCTTATCGGCGTCGAGACCCGATATCTCGACTGCCATCATCTTGGTCGCCAGCGGGTCTTGCATGCCGCCCCAAATGTCTAGCTTGCCGTCCTTATATTGCGCAGTGAGCGCAAAGGGTTCCATCATCGCGTGGTGGAGGAAGGGAACCTGATATTTCGCTTGGACCGGCTTTGCCCCGAGCGCCGCTTGCACATCGCCTTCACCAGCTTCACCGTCTGCCTCACCCTTGGCCATGAGCGCGTCATGCGCCTTGAAAATAGATGTGGTGGACATGCCCGCATTGCCACCGTCGCTGAAGCTAGGTGCCAAGGCACGTAGGCCGGAGATTGCGGGCCAATAGCCCTTACCAATGACAGCAACGGCGTCATCGAGCTTGATGACTTTTTCGACGCCCTTAATGGCCAATGCGGGCGCGGTGTCGACGGACGTCAGCTTTCCGCCGCGCACGGGCGCTGCCATGATTGTCGCAACGCGCATATCGGGGATCGCGAAATCCATGCCATATTGCGCGCTGCCGTCGACCTTGGCCGGAATGTCGAGCCGCTGCATCGATTGGCGGACCAAGCGATATTGCGATGGGTCTTTCAACTTTGGATCATTATTCAGTGTTAAGGTAGCCGCTTCCGCCGCCAGCTCGCCATAGCGCATAGACCGCCCCGACTTGGCATGGACGACATGGCTGTCCTGTGTGGTGAGTTCCCCCACCGGAGCATTGAAGCGCTTTGCTGCAGTTTCAATCAATGCAAGCCGCGTGGCCGCGCCAACCTTTTGAAACGTGACTTGGCCAGTGAAACGCAAAGCGGTCGATCCGCCCGTAATCTGAAGGTTCATTTGCCGCGCAATGAACGACAGAAATGATTGTGGAATGCCGTTGATAATCGCGGGCTGACCGGACATTTCGGCTAGAAACCCGCGACCCAAGCCCACATTGGCAAAGGCCGATTCCGCTGGAGCCGAGACGATGCGCACTTGTTCCCAAGTCGCGTCCAATTCTTCGGCGAGCATCTGCGCAAGGCCGGTGTTTGAGCCCTGACCGATGTCGGTATGTGGCGAATAGATAGTGATGACGTCGTCTTCGCTGATTTTTAGCCAGGTCGCGAAGCTGTGTCCGCCTTTGCTGCCGACGAGTGCCTTTGCATTCTTGGCCGCATTTTTATCGGCAATCGAGATACCGAACAAGCCAGCGCCAACTATCGCGACGCCGCCAATAAGAAAAGCACGGCGTTTGACGCCTTTGCGTTTTACAGGTGCTGCAGGCTCCATTTCGAGGGTCGGGTTGTCGGCCATCAGACTGCCCCCTCTACAGCTTGGGCCGCTTGTCCGGTCGCCGCACGAATGGCCTTGCGGATTCGCGGATACGTCCCACAACGGCATATGTTGGTCATCGCCTCGTCAATCTGCGCATCGCTGGGACGGCCAGTCTTTTCGATGAGGGCGACAGCGGCCATGATCTGCCCCGACTGGCAATAACCGCATTGGGGCACCTGGGCAGCAATCCAGGCCCGTTGCACGGCATGCAACGCGCCATCGGCTGATTTCAGACCTTCGATAGTGGTAATCGATTTGCCCGCCACTTCGCTGACAGGAACGCTGCAAGAGCGGGCGGGTTCGCCATCGACATGGACCGTGCATGCCCCGCAAGCCGCTATGCCGCAACCAAATTTTGTGCCAGTCAGGCCAAGCTCTTCGCGGATGACCCACAGCAAGGGCGTGTCCGGCTCAGCGGACAATGCCACCATTTTGCCATTAATTGACGTCTGAATAGCCATGTAGCTGAGCTCCCACCCTTAGTTGCGTTTCATATAGCAACGCTTCGTCCTCTTTGCTAGCGCGTAGCCATGCAAACAGGCAGTGCAAATCATGATCGTATCCTTGCCGCCGCAATCGATTGGATTGGCGCGCCTTTGGCGATAGCGACTGTGGTCGAAACATGGAAATCCGCGCCATGCCCCGTGGGCACCCATATGCTGGTCCATGCCGATGGTCGGTTTGTGGGGTCCGTATCTGGCGGCTGTGTCGAAGCCGATGTTCTGGAACGCGCGCAAATGGTTCTGGCTGGCGCGCCTGCCGTGTTGCGCCGATATGGTGTTGCCGATGACGCAGCTTGGGAAGTGGGGTTGCCCTGTGGCGGTGACATTCAGGTGTTGGTGCAGCCGGTTTCGGCAGAAGGTTTTCCGGAAAACCTGTTTGCCGAAATTATCAAGGCGAGGAGCGAAGGGTCGACATCAGCCGTTGAGACCGACCTCGCCTCTGGTCGCAGTAAGATATCGCGCGATACGAAGGCGGAAGGCTTTGTGAATGTCTATTATCCGCCGCGCCGTTTATTGATTGTGGGCGCTGTCGAGATTGCTGTTGCCTTGTCTGCGATTGCTGTCTCGCAAGGCATTGATGTCACCCTCTGCGACCCGCGCGGGCGATTTTTGACGGCTGACCGATTCCCCGGAGTGCGCCTTGATGACCGTTGGCCCGACGAAGCGGTCAAAGCGTTCGCGCCGGATAGCCGAAGCGCGATTGTCACCTTGAGCCACGATGTAAAAATTGACGATCCGGCGCTGCTGGCCGCGTTGGCGAGCCCGGCGGCCTATGTAGCTGCGCTTGGCTCCAAGCGGTCGCACCAGGCGCGGCTGTCACGCCTGTCTGCGGCGGGTGTCAGCGCGGAACAATCCGCGCGTATAGAGGGGCCAGCTGGCGTCGCAATTAATGCGATCAGCGCTCCGGAAATCGCACTTTCGATTGCAGGTGGGATGATCCGCGCGTTTAATGATGGCCTGCGCTAATGGAAGCAAAGCATGTCGCAATCGCCGTCCTCGCCGCTGGCAATGCGCGCCGCTTTGGTTCGGACAAATTGATGGCGGATTTGGATGGCGCGCCGCTTGGCTTACCTGTCGCGCAGCAACTGGCGCAGGTGGATGCCGCCGCGCATTTTGCCGTCTGCCAGCCCCAAGCAACTATCGCGTCGCATTATGCAGATTTGGGCTACGACATTATCGACAACCCGCAAGCTGACCTTGGACTGTCCGTTTCGCTCCATCTGGCGGTTGAGGCTGCTGCAAAGACAGAGGCGCAAGCGTTGCTGGTTGCGCTGGCCGACATGCCGTTCGTTCCGGCTTCCCATGTCGAAGCGCTTATTGCTGCTTGTGAAGGCGAAACCATCCAGTCATCCGACGCAAACCAACCCATGCCGCCAGCCATTTTTCCGCGTGCGATGTGGGCGCTGTTGCTAGAAACCAAAGGCGATGCTGGTGCGCGGCAAATTCTTTTGAACGCCATGACGTTAGCTGCACCCACAGGCAGTTTGCGCGATATCGATACCCCGGATGATTTAGCCGCTTCAAAAGCGCTGCCGCATCGCATAGACCCTGCTGCATGAGCGAGCTGTCTGCCCGTGCCGCGATTGACGCCGCGTTGCGAAACCCCCACCTCATGGCGGCTGCCACAGCTTTGTCGGAAAACAGGCTGGAGGATGCAGAGCCACTGTTGCGCGGCCATTTGCGTGATGCGCCGACTGATGTTGCCGCCATTCGCATGATGGCTGAATTGGCCGCGCGTGTTGGCCGGTTAAAGGATAGCGAGGCATTGCTGCGTCGTGCGTTGGAACTGGCACCGGATTTCGGCGCAGCACGCGCCAATCTGGCGACAGTGCTGTACAAACAGAACCGCTTTCCAGAGGCGCTCGAGCATCTCAATGCGGTATTGGCGGAAGGTGGCGACAATCCAGTCCAGCAAAATCTGAAGGCCGCAGCGCTTGGCCGGATTGGCGGCTATGAAGAGGCGATCGCTCTCTATCAGGAACTGACCACGCGTTTCCCCGACCATGCGAAATTGTGGATGAGCTATGGCCATATGCTCAAGACCGTTGGCAGTCAGGACGAGAGCGTTGCTGCCTATCGCCGTGCTTTAGCGGTAGAGCCCACTTTAGGCGAAGTCTGGTGGAGCCTCGCCAATCTCAAAACTACAAGCTTTACTGACGATGATGTCGCCGCGATGGATGCGGCCTTGACGTCGGAGGGGCTCAGTGCAGAAGACGAATATCATCTCCATTTCGCACTAGGCAAGGCGATGGAGGAACGGTCCGATCATGACGCGGCATTCATGCATTATGCCAAGGCGAACGCGCAGCGCAGTGCCGAATTGAAATATGATCCGCAAACGGTGAGCAGACAGGTAGACAAGATCATCGCGAGCTTCACGCCTGCCTTTTTGGAGGCGCGCGTCGGGCAGGGACATCATGCGCCTGACCCCGTTTTCATTATTGGCATGCCCCGCGCCGGCTCGACGTTAATTGAACAAATCCTCGCCAGCCATTCGATGGTCGAAGGGACAATGGAGCTGCCTGACATTCCGGCGATGGCGTTGCGCGAAGGGTGCGGCGAGGACTGGATTGACGCGCTGGCGGGTTTTAATCTCGACGATGCCGAACGGCTAGGTGCAGAGTTCATCGAACGCACGCGCATCCAGCGCAAGACGGACAAGCCGTTCTTCATTGATAAGCTGCCCAATAACTGGATATATCTCGCCTTCATCCGCCTGATCCTGCCCAATGCCAAGATCATCGACGCGCGACGGCATCCGCTGGATTGCTGTTTTTCCAATTACCGGCAGCATTTCGCCAAAGGGCAGGCGTTTAGCTATGACCTTGCGCATACGGGGCAATATTATGCGGATTATGTGCGTTTGATGGCGCATTTCGATAGTGTCGCAACGGGCTATGTGCACCGCGTTATTCATGAACGGCTGTTGGAAGACCCTGAAGGCGAGATCCGCAGCCTGCTGCAATTTTTGAATCTACCCTTTCAAGATGCCTGCCTGAATTTCCATCAAAACAAGCGTGCGGTGCGCACCGCTTCAAGCGAACAAGTGCGTCGCCCAATCAATCGCGACGGCGTGGATCAATGGAAACCTTATGAAGCGCATCTTACGCCTTTAAAGCGCGCGCTTGGCCCACTCTGGGAAATCTATCCCGCAATTTAATAGTTGCTGCATTGCAACACACATATGCAAAATTACTTGCAATCGTGTGACGCATCGAAAACATATTGCACAGAGGCGTGATTGAGAGCCTATTTATTACAGGTAACCAAGGGGGTAACTTGTGCATAAAATAACGAAACGGTCTAAAGTCCGGACGGCGTTGGCCGCATTACTTACATCAACAGCGTTCGGTATTGCCACGCCTGCAATTGCGCAGCAGGCCGATGACACGGATAGCAATGTCATCGTTGTGACAGCGCAAAAACGCGAACAGAATTTGCAAGATGTTCCAATTGCTATCAACGCCATTGGCAATGAAAAGCTCGACCAATTACAGGTCAGCGAGCTGCAAGATGTCGTTAAGTTCCTGCCCTCTGTGACCATTCAACAAGGCGGACCGGGTTTTGCTCAGGTATATTTCCGCGGCGTTGCATCTGGCGAAAATGCCAACCACTCGGCTTCATTGCCGACCGTCGGCACCTATCTCGACGAAATGCCGATCACCACCATTCAGGGCGCTCTCGATTTGCACGCCTATGACCTGGCGCGTGTTGAGGCGCTGGCCGGACCGCAGGGTACATTATACGGTGCGAGTTCAATGGCTGGCACGTTGAAGCTGGTCACTAACGCGCCTGACCCATCTGGCTTTTACGGAAGCGTGGGTGTTGAAATCAACAAGGTGGCGCACGGCGATTTCGGGGCGATCTATGAAGGATTTGTCAACGCACCGATCGCCGAGGGTGCCGCTGCACGACTAGTTGGCTGGTATCGGGATGATGGCGGTTATATCGATAACGTTCCGGGCGCGCGGACCTATGCCAGCTCTGGCATCACGCAGAGCAATGCCGCTTTGGTCGAAAAAAACTACAATGACGCTGAAACCTATGGCGCGCGTTTGGCGCTTGGCATCGATCTTGACGACAACTGGACGATTAAACCAACATTGATGGGGCAGGTTCAAAATACGGAAGGCAGCTATTCGCAGGAGCGTTCGGGGCAAACCACCCGTGATTTGCAGACTGTTCAATACAATCCCGAATCGAGCCGCGATAAATGGATTCAAGCCGCGCTGACTATTGAAGGCAAGATCGGCAGCTGGGACGTTACGGCAACGAGTGGCCATTTGCGCCGCAAGACCGAAACGCAGTCGGATTATTCCGATTATGCCTATTTTTACGATGCGCTGTCCGGCTATGGTAACTACTTCTATGACAATGCCGGGGACCTTGTGAACCCGAACCAATATATTCGGGGCATTGACCGATACAAGAAAAGCTTCGGCGAATTGCGTATTGCCAGCCCAGCAGATGCCCCATTACGGTTCATCGGCGGTGTGTTTGCGCAACGCCAGTCGCATAATATCGAACAGAACTACATCATCGATGATATTGCCGATTCCATCACTGTGACGGGTACGGACAGCAATATCTGGCTGACCAAGCAGAAGCGTGTTGATCGCGATTATGCAGCCTTTGGTGAGTTGACTTATGATCTGACAGACAAGCTCTCCTTCACGGGCGGTTTGCGTTATTATAAGTTCGATAACTCGTTGCAGGGTTTCTTTGGTTACTCAGCCGGCTATTCCAGCCGAACTGGTGAAGCAGCCTGCCTCAACACCGATGGCACAACGCGTCGCGCAAATCCCGCTGGCACACCCGTCCCGATCCTTGTGAATGGCAGCCCTTGCACCAATGTCGATAAATCGACGTCTGACACCGGCTTTATCCACAAGCTTAATGCGACCTACAAAGTCACCGATGACGTTCTGGTATATGCCACTTGGTCGCGAGGCTTCCGCCCGGGCGGGATCAACCGTCGTGGCACATTGCCGCCTTACGGGTCGGACAAGCTCGACAACTACGAACTTGGCTGGAAATCGACATTCGGTGCATTTCGATGGAATGGCGCAGTGTTCCAGGAAGATTGGAACAACATTCAGCTGTCGTTTCTTGGTGCGAACGGCCTGACCGAAATCCGCAACGCTGGTGTGGCCCGCATACGCGGTGTCGAAATGGATGCTGGTTTCCGTACTGGTGGGTTCAGCCTCAACGCTGGCTTTAGCTATAATGATGCGACAAGCCGCCGTGATTTCTGCGCTATTGCCAACGCAACCTTTGATTGCACTACGGTTGGTAATTCGCTGCTGGCTCCGTCGGGATCGCGCTTGCCAGTGACCGCCAAGGTCAAGGGCAATGCGATTGCGCGTTATGAATTCCCGGTCGCTGACTGGGATGGCCATGTGCAGTTTGCGGTCAACCACACAGGTAGCCGCAGAAGCGATTTGCGGCCAGCGCAGAACGCTATTAAGGGCAATCTGGATGCCTATACGACGGCAGACTTCTCCATCGGCGTGAAAAGCAATGTTTGGGCAATCGAGGCATTTGCCACCAATCTGTTCGACACGCGTGGCATCGTGAACACGGGCGTCCAGTGTCTTGAAACAGTCTGTGGAACGGGTGTTACCGCATCAACGCCGACTGGCGGCGCGTTCTATGATGTGGTCATCAAGCCGCGCTTGATAGGCGTGAAATTCTCGCGAGATTTCTGAAGATTGGTTTAAGTTTGTTGCCAAGAGCGACAGGGGGAGAAGCCGGATCTGAAAAGGTCCGGCTTTTTCGTGAGATTCAAGCAAATATTCGTTTGAACAGGCTGCGGTCGGCTAGTACTTCCGCCGCGCAATTATGCCCAGGCGCACCAGTAACCCCGCCGCCCGGATGGCTGCCTGCACCACACATATACAGGCCCTTTAGCGGCCCGCGATAGGCACCATGGCCGAGTATTGGGCGCGCTGACCACAACTGGTCAAGGCTCATATTGCCATGCATGATGTCGCCGCCGACGAGCCCGAATTTACGCTCAAGCCCTTTGGGACTGAGAATTTGCTGGCCAAGTACCGATGCGCGGAAGCCCGGGGCATACGCGTCGACGGTTCTGATGATATCGTCGGCCGCCTTGCCTTCTTCGGCATCCCAGTCGCGTGGTGAACCGTCCGCATCGTCAGGCAGTTCAGGCGCAAATTGCTGGCAGAACAGGCTGGCGACATGCTGACCCACGGGCGCGAGACTGTCATCGACTGTCGACGGGATAAGAATTTCGACAATTGGTTTTTGCGACCAGCCATCACGTTTTGCATCCAGAAACGCGCGGTCCATATAATCCAATGTCGGCGCGATGATGATGCCTGACTGATGATGCTCGCCGGGTTCGGGCAGGCAGGTGAATTTGGGTAGTTCCGAAAGCGCGACGTTCATGCGGAACGTTCCGCTTCCCGCTTTAAAGCCCTTAACGCGGCGCTTGAATTCAGGCTTCAGGTCGGCATCGTCGAACATGCGTTCATAGAGCAGCTTTGGCCCGACATTGGAGATGACACGGTCCGCGACGATTTCCTCGCCGCTTTCAAGACGCACGCCAGCGACCCTTTCGCCATCGACCAGAACGCGTGACACGGCCGCTTCAAGGCTGATTTCGACGCCCAGTTCGCGGCATACCTTGGCCATGATCTGCGTGATTGTGCCCATGCCACCAATGCTGTGGCCCCAAGCACCCTTGTTGCCATTCACTTCGCCAAAGACATGGTGCAACAGCACATAAGCGCTGCCCGGCGTGTCAGGGCTTGCATAATTGCCGACAACGGCGTCGAAACCGAATGCCGCTTTCACGGCTTCGCTCTCGAACCAGCTGTCGAGGAAACTGCGGGCCGACTTCGTGAACAGTTCAAGCACGTCGCGTTGCTGTGACAGGTTAAGCTTCATCAGACCGCGTCCCTGTACAGCGGCGTCGATGAACGTTTTGAGGCCATCTCCCACATTGGGCGGCGATCGCAATGCAAGGTCACGGAGGACGTCGGCAACGCCTTCAAGCATCTCGTAATATTGCGGCAACACGGCCGCATCATGTTTTGAGAAGCGCGCAAATTCGGCCTGCGTGCGGTCTAGGCCGCCGCCCAGTTTCAGATATCCGCCATCTTCCTGCGGCAGGAAATTGGAAATGGGCCGTTCAATGACGCGGTAGCCATGGTCGACCAGCTTCATGTCGGCGATGACCTTGGGTTGAAGCAGGCTGACGGTGTAGCTGGCGACTGAATTGCGGAAACCGGGGTGGAACTCTTCGGTGACAGCAGCGCCGCCGACAACATCGCGGCGTTCGACAATGCGGACCTTCAGGCCAGCGCGCGCCAAATAAAAGGCACAGACGAGACCGTTATGGCCAGCGCCAATGATGAGGGCGTCATATTTTTTGGTCATTTTTTGCTCCAGCCCGCTGCGGGGCGCCGTTCGAGGCGGGCCTCGGGAATGATGTGGCGGATCTGGCGGCAGAAGCTTTTCAGGCACACTTCCTTGTCGGACAGCGGGCCCATCGAGAAGCTGCGGCTCGCCATCCCTTGCTGTACGCGGGTGATGAGAACGGTGTCCTCGGCATTGACTTGCCGGTTGATCCGCCAGTTGAGGTAGCGCGTGGCGCGCATTTCGCGGCGGTCATCATGCAGTACATAGCTGATTTCGCGAATCACGCAGCTGTTGGGACCTGTTGGCAGCCACTGCATGAAGTCAACCTGATCGGGATAGATGTCGAACGCGACCGATGGCCAAAGTTTGAAATAGAGCCAGCGTTTCTGATTATCTGGGGGCAAATGCGGGACCGGTGGCAATAGGTTTTGGTATCCGCGCTCGGACCAGTTAGCTGATGGCCGGTCGACAAGGTCGCCCCACATGCGGTCGACATGCGGCTCTGCCTCTATCCCATAGCTTTTGCCGAACAAGCGCGTGAGGCCGGGGTGCGCGACGGGGATGTGCAAGCCGTCGGAGTAATTGTCGCCGACATTTTTCCAGTTCACATCGCGCGGCCGCATTGTGACCCGGCCAAGTGCCTTCAATTCCTCGAAACGGTAGGGCGCGACCTGGGCCTCATAAGGCGCCATCATTTCCGCCACGGACAGCCCGCCGTTTTCCAGACGGACAAACACAAATCCGCGCCAGATTTCCATATCGACCGGGACGAGGCCGGCCTTGCCCTTGTCGAGCGTAGGGTATGATGCGCTGTCGGGTACACCTGTCAAATGGCCATCGAGGTCATAAGTCCATGCGTGATAGGGACAGACCAATTTTTTGGCACACCCGCCGGAGCCATCGACCAAGCGGCTGCCCCGGTGGCGGCAGACATTGGTGAAGGCGCGCAGTTCGAGATCGTTGCCGCGCACAACAATGACGCTCTCGCCGATATAATCCAGGCTGTGCCAGTCCCCTGCCTTGGCGACGTCACTGACATGGCAGACCACTTGCCAAGAAGGACGGAATATGCGGTCCACCTCAAGCGCGGCGAATTCGGAATCATCATAGGTCCAGGCCGGTAAGCTCCAGCCCTCCAGATCATCGCGCTTCATGTGTAAGTCCGATTCGGACATCTTGCCCCCTTGTTGTACGAGTGTATAACAGTGCCATGACAGCGCGACAAGTCTTCACCCGCGAGAGTGCCGATACCCGCCGCGACGCTTTGATTGCGGCAACGGCGCGATGCCTTGCGACGCGAGGGGCACATGGGACATCGGTACGCGCGATTTGCGTGGAGGCCGGCGTGTCGGCGGGATTGCTGCGGCATTATTTTGACGGAATTGATGCGCTGGTGGCGGCGACCTATCGTGCCACAGGGGAACGCGTTGCAGCCGCGTTACATGCCGCGGTTGAAGCAGTTCCGGTGGAGGACGCGCGTGGCCGGTTACTCGCCTTTGTCACCGCAAGCTTTCGTGCGCCGATCGCTGATCCGGAGTTGCTTGCAACATGGCTGGCGTTTTGGAGCCTTTCACGGACAGTTCCTGCCATCGGCATAATCCATGACGAGATTTACGCCGAAAACCGGCAGGACATGGAACGACTGATCATTGCCTGCGCGAACGCGCCAGCGGATGCGAGGCTGGCCGCTGTCGCTCTGACAGCTCTGGTGGACGGCCTGTGGCTTGAGCTGAGCCTCGGTAATGCGCCCTTCAGCGTCGGCGAGGCGGAGGCTTTGGCGGAAAAGTGGCTAGATAGTTTCATTTGAAACATTAAGGTCATGCGAATGACTAACACCCCAGCTTCCGACCCGCCCATGACCTACGCGCGCTATCTTGCGTTGGATGCCTTGCTTGATTGCCAGCACCCGCAATCCGATCTGGATGACGAGATGCTGTTCATCATCATTCACCAGACGAAGGAATTATGGCTGAAGCAGACAATCCGCGAGCTTCAATTGGCGCAAACCCAGATCCGCAATGATGCATTGGTGCCGGCCTATAAGGCGCTCGCGCGTGTTAGCCGTATTCAGGCGGTGATGACGTTGAGCTGGGACGTCTTGTCCACGATGACCCCGTCCGAATATACCCGCTTTCGCCATGTGCTTGGGCCAAGCTCTGGCTTCCAATCGGACCAGTTCCGCACCGTCGAATATATGCTTGGGCTGAAAGCGGCGGCGTTCCTGAAATATCAGGAGGATCGGCCGGACGCACATGCAGCGATGACCGAGGCGCTTGTCAGCCCAAGCATTTGGGATGATGCGATTGCGGCACTGGCACGTGCGGGATTTGATCTGCCACTTGCCTTGCTTGCGCGCGACTGGAGCAAGCCGCATATCTTCTCGCCCGAGGTTGAGGCAGCATTTCTCCAAGTCTACCGAAATCCTGACCAATATTGGGAGCTATATCAGCTTGCAGAGAAATTGGTGGACCTTGACGACGCAATGGCGACGTGGCGGCATAAGCATGTCCTGACGGTTGAGCGTATCATTGGCGGTAAGACCGGAACCGGCGGCACATCTGGTGTTAGCTATCTCAGCAGTACGGTAACAAAGCGTGCTTTCCCCGAATTATGGTCGCTGCGCACACAGTTGTGATTGCCTGTCACATGGTTGAAATAGCATTTGATTAGCGCGTCATTCATGGCACCGGGATGTTGTGCCGCAGGGATTTTCTAATATATGAGGGGAAGCCGGAAATGTCATTTGTAATCGATCGCCGTAATTTGCTGATGACTGCCGGATTCGGCCTTGGCGGACTGATGCTGCCGGGCGGCGGCGCGATGGCGCAAACGCTTCTTGGCCTCACCGGTTTTACCCATAATGTTGCAAGCGGTGAACCTGGCCCAGACTCAGTGCTTTTGTGGACGCGTTATGTGAACCCAACTGGCGGCCCTTCCAAGGTCCGCGTGGAAATTTCGGATAGCCGCGATTTTTCCAGAATTGCGGGCGGCGGGCAGATGACAACTGGCCCGTGGCGCGACCACACAGTGAAGATAACCGTCGACAATCTCGCGCCAGGCAAATGGCACTGGTTTCGCTTTATCGCCCCCGACGGCAGCATCTCTCCGATTGGCCGTACAAAAACGCTACCCATCGGTAAGGCTGCGAAGTTCAACATCGCGATATTCTCCTGCTCCAATCTGGGCTTCGGCGAATTCAACGCGTACGGGCATGCCGCCGCCCGTGACGACATTGATCTCGTTCTCCACATGGGTGACTATATCTACGAATATGGGCGTGGTGGTTATGATGGCGGCGCAAAATTTGCCGCGCGCATGTTCCCGGCTGATGAAATCCTGACGCTGGCAGATTACCGGTTGCGCTACGCAAGCTATCGCACCGATGCACAGTTGCAGGCGCTACACGCCAACTTCCCGATGATTGCAAATACCGACGATCATGAAACTGCCAATGACAGCTGGGAGGGTGGGGCGCAAAACCACAGCGTTGATGAAGGCGATTGGAGCGCCCGGCGTAACGCAGCGATGCAGGTGTGGCGCGAATGGCTGCCGGTCGGTGAGCAGCCATGGAAGGAATATCCGATTGGCGACCTTGCGACCTATTACCGCACTGACACGCGCACAGTAGCACGGTCCAAGCCATATGCGCATAGCGACCTCATCCGCTCTGGTGATCCGGCGAAGGTATTTGCCGAATTCCGTGATGGCGCATGGCTTGACTCATCGATGACAATGCTGGGCAGCGAGCAGGAAGCGTGGCTGTCGCGCGCGATTGCCCGCAACAAGTCAACTTGGGCGGTGCTCGGCTCCGGCACCAACATGGGTTATAATTACACCCCTGAAAACGCCATGGACTGGTTCCCGGCTAATGCGCCGGAACGCACGCGCAATTATGTGCGTCAAGGCATTGCAGCCGGTAAGGCTGGCTTGCCCTATAATCTTGACAATTGGGGAGGCTATCCAGCGGCGCGCTCGCGGTTGCTAGCGGCGGCGCAGCGTGTGGATGCCAACTTGGTCGTCGTTACAGGCGACAGTCATAATGGCTGGGCCTATGACCTGCCGGAGGGCGGCAAGCCCGCTGGCGTCGAATTTGGCGGGCATAGCGTTTCTTCCCCCGGTTTTGAAAGTGCGGCACCGGGCCTTGATCCAACGATCATCGCGCGCGGTTTGCTTGAAGGTAGCAAGCAGGAACTACGTTGGGTCGATGCGTCCAACCGCGGCTATATGCATTTGTCGCTTACGCCGCAGGCGGCAACCAACGAATGGGTGTTCATGCAGACAGTCAAAGACATCTCGCTGGCAACAAAAACAGGGCACAAAATGAGAGTGCGGCCTGGCCGGAAGGTTCTTGAGCTAGCTTAAAGCCTGCTTTTAACTGATCGCTTAAATCGCCTTGATTTCTTGCATTGCCTCGCGCCATAGAGGATGGAATGGCGTGAGGAGAGAATGACATGCAGATGGCTGGGCTAGGGTATAGCGAAGAACAAATTGAGCTGCTTGATGTGGCCACCAGCTTTTGCCGAGACAAATCACCAATCGACCGCGTCCGCAAGTTGATGGACAGCGAACTGGGCTATGATGCCGACGTCTGGGCCGAAATGGCGGCCTTGGGCTGGACCGCAATTGCTATACCCGAGGCGCATGGGGGCGTTGGCTTATCGCTTGCCGAAGTGGTGCCGGTTGTTGAACAGATGGGCCGCAATCTGATGGCTTCCCCCTTTGTGTCGTCGGCACTGGCCGCCCAAGCGCTTATCACTGGCGGGACTGACCAGCAAAGGTCCGGTTGGCTACCCAAGCTTGCCGCAGGCGCAATCGGCACACTGGCCCTGTCGGAGGCGCATGGCGACTGGGATCTTCAGAATATCACGGCAACGGCAAAACTTGAAGGCGACGCCGTGCATCTGTCCGGAGAGAAACTCTTTGTAGCATGGGCAGAGACAGCAGATTTGGTTATTGCTTCAGTTATGCTCGATGGCAAACCAGCGCTGGTTTTGCTAACGGCCAAAGACGTACATGGCCGCCTTCGGCGCGAGTCCATTATCGATGAAACAAAGCGCAGCTTTGCATTGTCTATGGACGGGTTGGTCGTATCTCGTGCAGCCTTGCTAGAGATCGCGCGCACATCATTGACGCTGTCACATCTTGAACAAGCTGCAAACCTGTTGCAAAGCGCAGAAATGTGCGGAGGTTCACAAAGTGTCATCGACTATACGGTCAGTTACCTGCAAACGCGCAAGCAGTTTGGTAAGCTGATAGGCGAGTATCAGGCGCTTAAGCATCCGACGGTTGATGCATATGTCGAATATGAAAAGGCCCGGTCACATCTCTACAGTGCGGCCAACAGCTTTGGCGATCAGGGCGTAGGCGAAATTGCCGTACGGATGGCCAAAGCTGCTGCGGACACAACTTACAGCTTTGCTGCGGACCGGGCGATACAGTTTCATGGCGGCTTTGGGTTCACCCATGATTGCGATGCTGGTCTCCACCGCCGCGCGGCTATTTTTCACGCATCCCAATTTGGTGACGCGGCGTGGCAACGCGCCAAGCTTGCACCCATGCTGATCGGGTGACCCAGCATCATTTCATTCTGCTGATTACCTGCGATGACCGTCCGGGCATAGTCGCCGCTGTCGCGCAATGCATCGCAGGGCAGGGCTGCAATATCCTTGAGAGCGCACAATATGGGGATAGCGACACCAACCGCTTTTTTATGCGGGTAGCCTTCGCGCCCCCTGCTGGACTTGGCATTGAGACCTTTCGCCACGCGTTTGCGATTGTGGCTGACGAAATCGGCTGTGACTGGCAGGTGCATGATGCCTCGCGCAAGGCACGTGTGGCCATATTGGTCAGTCAGGGGGGCCATTGCCTTAATGACTTGCTGTATCGGACATCGACTGGTCGTATGCCGATGGAAATCACCAGCGTCATTTCCAACCACCGGACGTGGCAGCGTCGGGTGGAGCATGAGGGGCTGGATTTCCATTTCTTGCCCGTCACCCCCGAAAATAAATCTGCGCAAGAGGAAAAGCTGTTGGCTTTGCTTGATTCGCAGCGCGTCGACCTTGTGATCCTGGCCCGATATATGCAGGTGCTCTCCGCCGATTTATGCGCGCGCATGAGCGGACGGATTATCAATATCCACCACAGTTTTCTTCCGGGCTTCAAAGGGGCGAGACCCTACCACCGAGCGCATGAGCGCGGCGTCAAAATGGTCGGCGCAACGGCGCATTATGTAACTGCGGACCTCGACGAAGGTCCGATCATCGCGCAAGATGTTTCGGTCGTGGATCATGCAGATAAAGTCGATGACCTCATTGCACAGGGGCAAGATACGGAGAGCAGGGTTTTGGCCCGCGCCGTCAAGGCACATATTGAACACCGTGTTTTGCTGAACAGCAACCGGACCATCGTGTTTAGGTAGTTAGCTAACATTCTCAGCTTAAAGCGTTATTTTTACTGTTTCGACAAAAATTTTTCTGACTTTGGTATGTCGGCAATAGCACCACAATGGCGATATTTGGTTGCGTTCCGGTGGCGATATGCCGTGCATTTTTCGACGGGCAGGGTAACAGTCCGTTCTGTCCAGTATAAGCCTCGGGTCGTTATGATGCTTATTCCAACTATCTCGGCAGATTAAGGAAATATAAGGCGAACTTTGTTCATTAATCGCAAAGGATTTCCTGTACTTACGCAAGGGAGGAAATATGTTCGACAGCCAAAGCAACTCTGACCTTATGGATCAAATACATACTTTTGATGTGCCGATAAAATTCACCCGGACTCAATTGGAAAAAATGCTGCGCGCAGTTGATGCCGAGGTTGATGAGTCTGAACTGCAGTCCCATGAACCGGAACCCTCAAACATCGCCACCAGCTACGCTGTGAAGAAAGCGACAGATCTGATTGAGATCACCAAAAGGCGTTCCCGACTGGCGTCGGCAGCAAATTTATTTGCTGATCCGGCTTGGTTCATATTGCTCGACCTATTTGTGCGGCAGAATTCAGGTCTCAAGACAAGCGTGTCAAGTGCGTGCCATGCATCATTTTCACCAGTCACGACCGCCCTGCGGCATATTGCGATACTGACTGAACGTAATATTATTAAGCGTCAATTTGACCCCGAAGATCAACGACGGGTTTTTCTGGAACTCACGGAAGAAACGGCTGCCGAAATCCAACGCATATTGTTGAATGACGTTTACAGGGACATGGCAATCGCGTCCTGACCGGTTGTCAGCGGCAACAACTCAAGGCGTTGCTTTTTATTTGAAATAGGTTCTAAATGTTGATCGGGGGGTACGTACATGCGGAAACCTGACGGGACCGATATGCCAGCACTGCACGATGTCATGCAGCCTCTAAACATCATTTTGCTGTCATGCGGAAACGTCCGCGCAAGGATCGCTAATCTGAAAAATGAAGACGCGGATTATCTTCTCAAGAAGATGGAACGAATTGAACAGCAGGCCATTCGTATCCGACGGATTTTTCAGGAAAATCAATGTCTTGATGAACAAGGCGAACCCTGACGCCGTTTTATCGCCAAGACCTCGAAAATGCCAACTACCTTGCCGTGCGGCCAGCCATGGGGTGAGAATCTAGCCCGCCTGTGTTTGAATTTTCCACGCTGAAGCCAGATAGCGCTGCATGGCCTCCAACGCATGTGGTTCCAGTTGCAGCAGGGTCCTGCGCTTGTCTGTCGGGTCAATCCAGCGCCGCACGAGTCCCGCGCTAACCAGATTATTCACATGGCGCAAAGCGGTGCTCAGCGGCACAAGCGTCGTCACTGATGCGCTTGATGCCGGTACAGCCTCACCCCGCAAACTTGCTTCTGTGATATCAAGCAAAATTTCCCAAGACGGTCCGGAGAATATTGCCGGGTCAAAATATCTCGATTTGTTATGCTGGAATTTCAGCAACATGCGGATGAACGACTGTAATTCCTGACCTGTTGGCGCAGAATCGGCTTTTGTCGCCCGGTCGCCGAGAGCATTTGGATCCAACCGCTTTGTTAGTGCGGCAATATGAAACCTGTTCGACATCGTAAAATGATGCGCCGACGCTCGCCGCAATGCTGCGGCCAGATCCTCCATCGAAACCGGCTTGCTCAGCAAATCGGTTGCTTGCGACTGCATCGCCCTTGTCGCGACATTCAAACTAGAATGGCCAGTGATAACCAGGGTCACAATGGGCCTGGTCGGTAAAAAGCGGTTGGCAATTTCAGACAAAAGCGAAATACCATCCATGCTCGGCATTTCGATATCTGTAATCACAACACCAATGTCTGGCGAGTCGGCTAATAATTTTAACGCTTCTGGTGCGTCCGAAGCGGATCGCACGCTATAACCAAGATTGATGATTGTTTCGCAATATTCATCAAGGCAGACAGGATCGTCGTCGACTACCAATATCGTGCAGCCCATTTGAACATTCTGAAGGGTTAATTCACTATCTACCGGACTGACGTCCGCAGTAATGTCTCGCATATATGCTGACAAGTTTCCCATACTCACCCCATAATTTGCATTATTTTGCAAACTAACTACGTCCTAGCGAGTATGGCGCGGCAATCAACTCTATTTTTTTCAATCAGATAGCATGCGTTTGCCACCTATAGAAGATGGCGGGCCGGCAGATGCCGACCCGCCAGTCGAATTAATTGGATTTAAGCGCTGCGGCGAGGCCCGGCGAATATTCTGCTCCGGCGGGCACCTCTGCAGTCGAATTGCGAACGGTGTCGCCAATTGGTTCTGCACGGCCGCCCAAACATTTGGCCAAAAAGCTCTCCGTAACTGCGTTAAACGCAATATTGTTGTTCGGCTTTGCAAAGCCGTGCCCTTCGTCGGGGAATAGCACATAGGTAACCGGAATCCCCTTTGCCTGCATAGCCGACACAATTTGATCCGATTCGGCTTTATTGACCCGTGGGTCATTGGCACCCTGCCCAATGAGCAGCGGACGGACGATCTTGTCAGCAGAATAGAGCGGCGAACGCTCCTTGAGCATTGCCAGTCCTTCGGGCGTGTTCGGGTTGCCCATCCGCTTGTGAAACTGGCTTACGATTGGAGCCCAATATGGCGGTATCGTTTTGAGCAAGGTTTCGAGGTTGGACGGGCCAACGATGTCAACGCCGCACGCGTACACATCTGGCGTGTATGTTAACCCGGCGAGCGTTGCATATCCGCCATAGCTGCCGCCCATTATTGCCACCTTGTCCTTCGGAGCTACCCCGCTCTTTACCGCCCAGGCAACAGCGTCGGTCAGGTCATCCTGCATCTTGCGGCCCCATTCGAGGTCGCCTGCCGAGATGAAATCCTTGCCAAAACCCGTCGAGCCGCGGAAATTGACTGACAATACGGCATAGCCACGGTTCGCAAGCCATTGGTGGTAGCCATTGAAGCCAAAGGAATCGCGTGCCCATGGTCCGCCGTGCACCATCAAAACCATCGGTACTGGCTTATCCGCCTTTCCATCCGCATTGGCGTCAGCGGACTTCGGCAGGGTCAGGTAGCTCACCAAATTCAAGCCGTCGCGCGACTTTATCTCGACTGGATACATGGGCACAAGGGGCGCCCCAATCAGTTCTGGGCGTCCGACATACAATTGGGTGAGCTTTTTGCTCTTGCGGTCAAATTGATAAACGGTCGAAGGCGCGATCAGCGGATCGTTCCAGACCAACCATATATCGTCGGCATCAGTGCGCGATTGCAAACCGAAGTCTCCAGTCAATTGCGTGCGCAGGAACTTCCAGTCCGCCTTGAGATCTTCGTCAACGATCGTCCATTCATTGCGCAGATAATTGGCGCTATACGCTTCTACAACCCCAGTCCTCGGATCACGCAGCGTTCCGCCAATGTCGGCCTTCGCATTCTCCGCGACGAGTGTGCGTTTGCCGGTTTTCATATCCTGCGCGTATAACGCTGCCGTGTTGCGGTCGCGACTGTCGATCCAGTACAATAAAGTACCGTCATGTGTGAAACCGGCTGGGGCAGTGGTCAACGAGTCTTCTAATCCGGTCGACGCGAAAGGTTTTTCTTCCACCTTGCCACCGACAATGTTGAAATAGTCGGACCCGCCTTGGGCATTAGAGCGCTGCGCCATGCGAAGCGTCAACGTGTCGTCTGCAATGAAGCCCGAATAGCTGTCATTGCGCATGACTTCTGTGGTTGCGCCCGTTTTCAGGTCAAGCAAATGGACATCATGATATTGCGGATTGCGGTTGTTTAGACCAATCAGTAATGTGTCCTTATCTTTGTAAGATGCGCCGACAAGTGTAACGCGAGTTTTGTCAAATGGCGTGTAATTGCGTTCCTTACCAGTGGCGACATCGACGCCGTAAAGCAGGAAATTCTCATCGCCGCCCTTGTCCTGAATATACAGGACCATCGATGAATCGCCCGACCAGCTAAAATTGCGGATCGGACGATCTTTGGAAGCAGTGATCGGTTTTGCATCAGCCATGTTGTTGGCAGGTGCGACAAACACGTTCATCACGCCATCGAGAGGGGCCCGCCACCCGATCCATTTCCCATCTGGGCTTAGAGCAGCACCAGCCATTTGCGGGTTACCAAACAGCTTCTCGCGCTCAATCAACGGAACCGTCTCTTGCGCAAATGCAACATCAACGGGCGTAGCAGTCAAAAGCACGGCTAATGTTAGAGCTGAAGTAAAAACTGTATTTTTCACGGGTGGAACCTCCTTCTGGTGTATTACCGTGATGATACGCCGGTGTAAAAGTTCGTCAATCCCAAAGATATTAGACGAGGCAGCAATATTCCGGATCTAAATTGTATATTGCTCCCCTTTATTCCTGATAAAGAATCCTGAAGAGGTTTGCGTTGTCAGTTTCTGTTTTGTTGATGTCGTTGCGAAGCCCGTTTGTGCCCAACAAAATTATTCAACCATATATATTGTTGAAGCGGCTAAATATTTAAAAGCTTATTGACTTGTAAACCTTTGTAACACAGTAAAAGTGTTACTTTTGGGAGGGCAATTCATGATTCGATTAAATACAGCGGTAAGAACCGCCTTAGTTTGTGGCGTGGTTATTCTGGCTAGCGCACCAGCCTTTGCGCAAGCAAATTTGCAACCGGCGCCAGCCCCAACTATTCTAGCTCCAGCAAACGAAAACATGATCCGCGCAGGTTCAGAAGTCATTCTCAAAACACGCGAAGAACTGACAACAAAAAAGAAGAAGTTGAAGGTCGGTTACCGTTTTCAGATGGAGGTCGCAGAGCCAATTCGTGTCAACAACCAGATAATAGTTCCTGCCGGAACTCCTGCCGTTGGTGAAATTACAGAAATTCGGAATAAAGGCATGTGGGGTAAATCCGGTTATATTGGAGCCCGTGCGATCTCTATGCGCGTGGGAGATCGCACCATCAGGCTTAATGGATCGTTCGACGATAAAGGTGTAACTGGCACTGCCGGTGTGGTGGCTGCCGTGGTTTTGATTCCGGTTGTCGGCTTCTTCACGACAGGTACGAGCGCAATGATTCAAACCGGGAGCACCGTGAAGGCGTTTCTTGATGAAGATATTGCTGTATCGATGACATCAACCCCTCCGCCTATGCCTCTGTCTCCGATTCCGGCAGTTCACATCGAATCCGTCGGGACCAAATCACAAGTGACCCAGACTGGACAGGGTGAGGTAACACTCAGCACGAAGCCAAATTAAGCATATGATGCGCCGTTGTATTGCCATTGGCGTGACCATAGCCTTGGTCACGCCTGTCAACGGTACTTTGGCGCACGGCGGCGGCCTAGCTGCCGATGGCTGCCACAATGACCGCAACAACGGTGGCCGGCATTGCCATGGCGGTGGCAGGAAATCGCCAGCGCCAATACAGCGGTCGTCCGAAACGCAGGGGGCATACCCCAATTGCACGGCGGCACGCGCCGCGGGAGCCGCGCCGGTACTTGCTGGGCAGCCAGGTTATGGACGCCATTTAGACCGCGATGGTGATGGGGTGGGATGTGAATAGCTTACAGCGTAAAAATCATCGGCGCGGGCGAGAGGCGCGGATCAGTATTTTCTGTCCAAGGACCAGCCGCCCCTAGCCAACCATGATCGTGACACTTGCAGCAGCAAATTTCGTCTCAAATGGGGGAATAATGGCGCACCCAAGAGGATTCGAACCTCTGGCCTCTGCCTTCGGAGGGCAGCGCTCTATCCAGCTGAGCTATGGGTGCGGGCCGGGTCCGGTTAGCAGGGAGAAGGGCATTGGGCCAAGTTTTTTTTTAGGGGGTTATGATATCGCGGCTTGATCCATTGCTGTGCGTCATGGAACCCATCGCCAGTCCGAATGTTTTCGTAGATGAAATGGGGACATATGGATGGCTGCTAAACTATTATGCTTGAGTGCAAGCCTGTTAGGCGCGACCGTTGGCGCATGTTGGCCCATGGCCGAAAATAGCGGAAATGGCGCTTCTGAGAACGCGGCATCAGCGACAGTCGGCGAGGGCGCTGCCGATGTAGCTTTGGAAATCGCGCTCAACCAGTTTCCCGGCGGCTATCAGTCACGCTGGGCGCAAACGGCTGCAGGCTGCGCTGAGGATCCCGAGAGGAGCGCTTCAATCATGTCGCTCCAAGGCAGGCTTATCAAGTTGCCAGACGCTGTGGGCACAATGGTTCAAGGCAAGAGGATGACATCGAAGACAATGGAGGCCGAGTTTGATTTTGTAGGTAAAGCCAGCAAATCAACGAGGGCGATGGCATTTGAATTGAGCGAAGACCGCTCGCGGCTTACCCGCACTGATCTATCCGACGGAATGCGGACGCGATATGTACGCTGTCCAAAGCTAATGGCTGGATAACTGAAAATTGCGATGCTACGGCGACCGCATGCAAAATCAGTTTGAACTCACCGACGATCAGGTCGCCATCCAGGATATGGCGCGTAAATTCACTGCCGATGCCATCACGCCGTTTGCGGCGGAATGGGATGAAAAGTCGCATTATCCGGTCGATGTGTGGAAAGCCGCTGGCGAGCTTGGCTTTGGTGCGATTTACGTGTCTGAAGAATCGGGCGGGACTGGCCTTGGCCGGTTGGAAGCGGCGCTGATCATGGAAGCGATGGCTTATGGCTGTCCTGCCACCAGCGCTTTCATTTCCATCCACAATATGGCGGCTTGGATGATCGACTGCTTTGGCAATGCGGAGTTGAAGGCGCGTTATTTGCCTGACCTTGTATCGATGCAGAAAATCGCGAGCTATTGCCTTACCGAGCCCGGCAGCGGGTCGGACGCAGCGGCTCTGAAAACAAGCGGGCGGCTTGATGGCGATCATTATGTGCTCAACGGCACAAAGCAGTTCATCTCAGGCGCTGGATATAATGATGTCTATGTCGTGATGGTCCGCACAAGCGAGGAAAAGACCAAGGGCGTTACGTGCCTTGTCGTCGACAAGGACACGCCGGGCCTGAGCTTCGGTGCGCCAGAGAAGAAGCTTGGTTGGAATGCTTCTCCAACTGCGCAAGTGATTTTTGAAGATTGCCGTGTGCCTGTGGCTAACCGTGTTGGCGCAGAAGGCGATGGTTTCCGTTTTGCGATGATGGGCCTCGACGGCGGCCGGTTGAATATTGGCGCGTGCTCGATTGGCGGCGCGCAGCGCTGCCTTGATGAGGCGATTGCCTATACCAAGGAGCGCCAGCAATTCGGTCAGCCCGTGTCCGAATTCCAGAATACGCAATTCATGCTCGCCGACATGGCAACCGATCTGGAGGCCGCGCGTGCGTTGCTGTATATTGCCGCAGCCAAGGTCACGGCGAACGCGCCGGACAAGTCCCGCTTTTCGGCGATGGCCAAGCGGCTGTCGACCGATAGCGGCAGCGAAATTGTCAACCAAGCGCTTCAGCTTTTTGGCGGTTATGGCTATTTGCGCGACTATCCCATTGAACGTTTCTGGCGGGACTTGCGCGTCCACTCCATCCTTGAAGGGACAAATCAGGTCATGCGCATGATTATTGGCCGGGATTTGTTACGCCAATGACCGGGGATATTTTGGTCCGCGTCGAAGGCCATGCTGGTTTTATTAGCTTGAACCGGCCATCGGCGCTGCATGCGCTTACGCTTCCGATGGTGCATGCGATGACTCAGGCTTTGCTTGCCTGGCGCGATGATGACGCCGTCAAATGCGTGGTCATCGATCATGCCGAAGGACGGGGCTTTTGTGCGGGTGGCGATATTGCTTTCTTGCGCGATTCGGCGATCAATGATGGCGGGCAGTCGGGCCGGAAATTCTTCCACGACGAATATCAGCTGAACCATCTGTTATTCACCTATCCCAAACCCGTGGTGGCATTCATGGACGGCATCACGATGGGCGGCGGCGTTGGCATTAGTCAGCCTGCGCGTTTTCGCGTGGCGACCGAGAACACGAAATTTGCGATGCCGGAAACGGGCATTGGCCTGTTCCCAGATGTCGGTGGTGGCTGGTATCTCTCGCGGCTTGAAGGGCGGGTGGGGGAGTTTCTGGCGCTCACCGGCTCGCGCGTAGCTGGCCCCGGCTGTCTTGCTCTTGGCCTCGCCACGCATTATTTGCCAAGCAGCGCGCTGGCCGACGCCAAGGCACGCATTGCCAGCGAAGATGTCGACCGCATTGACGGATTGCTTGGCACTTTGTCAGAGACGCCGCCACCGTCAAAGGTCGTCGACACGCTCTTTCAGATTAACCGCCATTTTGCCTCCGGTAAATTTGAAGACATTCTCGCCAGCATTGAAGGCGACGAGAGCGAATGGGCGATGCGCGAATTGGCGACATTGCGGACGAAAAGCCCGCAGACCTGCAAAGTGGCGTTGCGGCAGTTGGCTGAAAGCGCCGCGCTTACCGACTTTGCCGATAATATGGCGATGGAATATCGCATCGCCAGCCGGGTCATCGCGCGTCCCGATTTTGCCGAAGGCGTCCGCGCGGTCATCATCGACAAGGACAATGCGCCCCAATGGAATCCGGCAACGCCAGAAGGCGTGACTGACGATCTGATCGACGCGATATTCGCACCCTTGCCAGCGCATGAAGAATGGAAGCCCTTATGACCAGCCCTAGCGCGACATATGAAACAGTCCTGGTTGAACAACGCGGCGCGGTGACGCTGATCACGCTCAACCGGCCACAGGCGCTGAACGCGCTGAACAGTCAGGTGCTTGCTGACCTTATTGCGGCCTTTGCTGCCTTTGATGCCGACGATAGCCAAAGATGCGCTGTGCTGACGGGCAGTGAAAAGGCCTTTGCTGCAGGCGCAGACATTAAGGAAATGCAAAGCCAGTCCTTTGCAGAGATGTACGGATCAAACTTCTTCGCAGGCTATGACCGGGTCACTGCAACCCGCAAGCCATGGATCGCGGCCGTCAACGGTTTTGCGCTGGGCGGCGGCTGCGAGCTAGCGATGATGGCCGATTTTATCATCGCGGGCGATAATGCCAAATTTGGTCAGCCGGAAATCAAGCTGGCGGTCACCCCTGGCATGGGCGGATCACAGCGGCTGACCCGCGCCATCGGCAAGGCCAAGGCCATGGAAATGTGCCTGACGGGGCGCATGATGGATGCAGCAGAGGCCGAGCGATCGGGCCTTGTCGCCAAGGTTGTTCCTGCGGCTGAACTGGTTGATGAAGCCATCAAGACCGCCGCCGCTATTGCAGGCATGGCACCGTTAGCGGTGATAGCGTGCAAAGAGATGGTGAACGCCGCGTTTGAAACCACCTTGCAGCAGGGCGTCGTGTTTGAACGCCGCTTGTTCCACGGGCTGTTCGGTACGGAAGACCAGAAAGAAGGCATGGCCGCGTTCGTTGAGAAGCGCCCCGGTAACTGGACGGGGAAATAATCGTTCAGTGCGCCTGCGCGATTTTTTCGATCATCTGAAATTTCCCCAACCCGCAGCCGGCGCCTTCGGTCAAACGTCCCCCTTGGTCATGCAATACACGCACGATATCGACGTTGCACAATTGGTTTAACGATGTGCGATAGGAGAAGCGGTCTTCAAACTTCAGGCCCGGGCAGCTTTGTGGCAGGGTGTTTCGGTACGTTTTGCCGCCAACAATACGGAAATCTATGGTGCTATTGTCGACAACCTTCGTTGACCGGATTTGCGAGATATTTACGCAGCTTTTCGGTTCACCAACCGCGCGAACGGGTTCAGGGGCTTTTTTGTTCGAAAGGGCAACCGCGCCGCCGCCCGACAGCAAAACAAAGGCAGGAATGATCAGCAGCATCTTACGCATAAGGTTTCTCCATTTTCAGCTACTGGCCGTATCATCATCAGCCTGAACTTTTGCTGACTTTATCTTGGGCGGGGGTGTTTTGGGTTTGTAGCGGCATAAATCCACGACAGAACAGCGCCAGCATTCCGGCGTTCTCGCCTTGCAGACATACCGACCATGTAAGATCAGCCAGTGGTGCGCACCAATGCGGAAGGGTTTGGGCGTGCTTTTCTCCAAAGCCTTTTCCACTGCACCAACGGTTTTACCCGGCGCAATCCCCGTGCGGTTACCGACGCGAAAGATGTGGGTATCTACGGCAAAGGTTTCTGCGCCAAATGCGGTGTTCATCACCACATTGGCTGTCTTTCGCCCCACACCGGGCAGCGATTCCAGCGCGTCCCGGTCCGCCGGAACTTCGCCACCATAGTCCCGCACCAAAATTTCCGATAATGCGATGACGTGTTTGGCCTTGTTGTTGAACAGCCCAATGGTCTTGATATGCGCCTTTAGGCGATCCAAGCCAAGCGCGAGCATCTCTGCCGGCGTTTTTACTTCCTCGAATAATGCCTTGGTCGCCTTGTTCACTCCCACATCGGTCGATTGCGCCGAGCAGGTTACCGCCACCAGCAACTGATACGGATTGCCAAATGCCAGCTCAGTTTCAGGGTCGGGATTCGCTTCGGCCAAACGCCGGTAAAATTCGAAGATGTCGGCCTTTTTCATGTTGTATTCTGCCGACAATGCGCGGACAGCGAGTAGCGTTTAAAAGTCATGTAGCTACTATCCAGAAGAACTCGAGCCAACACAAGACAGGGACACAACTCCATGGTGAAAACCGGTCGCATTTCAAGCAAATCTAAACTTTTGGCTGGTGCCCTGATGGCAATCGCGCCAATCGCAGCCCAGGCCGATACCCCTCTAAAAAGCCCAATTAAAGCGAGTGACATGATCGAATATACCACACCGGGCCAGACCGATGCCGACCATCTCTACCTTGAGGAGGTATTGGGCGACAAGGCGATTGCCGAAGTAAAAGCCTGGAACGACCGTTCGCTGAAACGGCTGACCGGTGACCCGCGTTTTGCGGTGCTTGAGGGGCATGCGCTCGAAATATTGAATTCAAAAGACAAGATTCCCTATGTGTCCTACCGCAACGGCGAGACGCATAACTTCTGGCAGGATGCGCAGTCCGTGCGCGGCATTTGGCGCAAATCGACGCTTAAAAGCTATCTATCAGCAGATACTGAATGGGAGACCGTGCTCGATATCGATGCACTGGCCACCGCCGAGGGAAAGAACTGGGTGTATAAGGGCAATGATTGCCTGAGCCCCGAATACGAACATTGCATGGTCAGCCTGTCCGACGGCGGTAAGGACGCAGCAATCCAGCGTGAGTTCAATGCACGGACCAAGGCTTGGGTCGAAGGTGGCTTTGTCACCAACGAGTCAAAGGGCGGATCAACGTGGCTGGATAAAGATACGCAGCTTGTTGGCGTCGATTTCGGTCCGGGCACGATGACGGCATCGGGTTATCCCATGACAGCGCGCATCTGGAAGCGCGGTCAGGCGCTGGGTTCAGCGGTAGAATTCATACGTGGCGAGCCCAGCGATGTTGGCCTTTGGCCTGGAACACTCGAACGCGGCGATGGCAGCCGCGAGATCATCATCACGCGTGCGGTGACTTTTTACGATAACGAAACCTTCTGGGTCCCGCGCAAAGACGGTGTCCTGCAAAAACCTGTCAAATTTCCGGTGCCGGCAAAATCCAGCATGGGCAAAGAATTCAAAGGGCAGATGCTGCTGACGCTTAACGAAGATTGGCGCACGTTCAAAACGGGCGATCTGGTCAGTTTTGCGATGGACGACTTCATGGCTGATGGCGAAATCGCCATGGTCAATCTTGTATTCAGGCCGGATGCGCGGTCGTCGATAAATGGCTACGGCCAAACCAAGTCAAAGATACTCATGAGCATTTCGCGCGACGTCACCAGCGCAGCATATGAATTCGACTGGGACGGCAAAGCGTGGAATTCAAAACCGCTTGATTTTCCGGCCAATGGTTCAGTCTCAATCGGCGCGACCAACGACAAAGAAGATATCGCGTTCATCAACAGCGAATCGTTCCTATCACCGAGCACTTTGTGGACCTATGATACGGGAGCGGGCGTAAGCACGAAGGCCAAGGGCCTGCCGAACTGGTTTGATGCCAGTGCCATGATCGCTGAACAATTTTTCGCGACATCAACAGACGGCACGCAGGTTCCCTATTTCGTAGTGCGTAGCAAGTCGACCAAGCTTGATGGCACCAATCCAACGTTATTGTACGGCTATGGCGGGTTTGAAGTGTCCATGAACCCGTCTTATTCGGCAACACGCGGCAAGTTATGGCTGGAGCAGGGGGGCGTATATGTCCTTGCGAACATTCGCGGTGGCGGCGAATATGGCCCGAAATGGCATCAGGCAGGGCTGAAGACCGAACGGCAGAAGATTTATGACGATTTTATAAGCGTTGCCGAGAAACTGATTGCGGACAAGATAACTGCTCCGATACATTTGGGGATTGAGGGTGGTTCCAACGGCGGCCTATTGGTGGGTGTCATGTTTACCCAGCGTCCGGACCTGTTCAATGCGGTCGTCTGCGCCGTGCCCTTGCTCGATATGTTGCGCTTCGACCAATTGCTCGCAGGCGCTAGCTGGGTCGGGGAATATGGTAGCCCTGCCGATCCGGTCGAAGGCGCGTTCCTGCGCAAGATTTCGCCCTATCACAACATCAAGGCCAACGGGAAATATCCCGAAGTTTTTTTCCTGACTTCCACCAAGGATGACCGGGTACACCCAGCACATGCCCGCAAGATGGCCCGGCGGATGCAGGATCAGGGGCATGAATTTCTATATTATGAAAATATCGACGGCGGGCACAGTGCTGCGGCGAATCTGAAAGAAACCGCAAAAAGACTGGCGCTGCAGCATGTCTATCTGCTGCAGAAATTGAAGGACGGGAAATAGACCAAGGCTTGAGTTGTTAAAGGCCCAGAACCTCTTGCATATTATACCGACCGGCTTTCTGTCGGGCTAACCAGGTTGCAGCCTTGACTGCGCCTTTGGCAAAGATCGCGCGGTTTTCCGCGCGGTGGACAAGCTCAATGCGTTCATTTTCAGATGCAAACATAACCAGATGGTCACCTGCAACACTACCGCCGCGCAGCGATGCAAAACCGATATTTCCGGACGTGCGCGCCCCTGTAATACCGTCGCGTCCGCGGTCGCTGTGGTCCTTAAGGTCAATCCCGCGACCTTTTGCGGCCGCTTCGCCAAGTAGCAGGGCAGTGCCTGATGGCGCGTCGACTTTATGGCGGTGGTGCATCTCCAATATCTCGATATCCCAATCTTCGCCCAACTGGCGCGCCGCTTGCTCCACCAGTGCAGCGAGCATCGTAACACCCAGCGATGTGTTGCCCGTTTGCAATACCGGAATGTCGCGCGCGGCATCGTCGATCAAAAAATGATGTCGTTCTTCCAGTCCGGTCGTGCCAATAACGATCGGTTTACCAGCAGCGACGCATGCATCGAGACTGGCCTCAAGGCCATTAGGACTTGAAAAATCGACGAGCACATCGGACACGGCGATTAACGAAGCCAAATCACCATCCTTGTCGACGCCGCCTGCATGTTCGTGGCCGTCGGCGACAATCGCGTCGACCAAAGCCTGCCCCATGCGCCCTGCGCTGCCAATGATTCCAATTTTCATTTGTTACCACCCTGATCTTGTCGACGGGTCTTACTATATTAAGGCCGTGAAACAAGTTGTGCTGTGCACGCCGCTGGCTGCAGGGTGATGAAGAAGGAATGAATGTGAATTCGGAAACCAAAAATATCGTGATCCTGACCGGTGCCGGGGTCAGTGCCGAGAGCGGGATCGACACGTTCCGCAGCGAAGGCGGGCTTTGGGAACAGCATAGGGTCGAAGACGTCGCCACGCCTGAGGCGTTCGCACGCGACCCGGACCTGGTGCTGCGTTTCTATGATATGCGCCGCGAGCGTATTCAACAGGTCGAGCCGAACGCAGCGCATTTGGCGCTGGCGCGGCTGGATGCGGCATGGACAGGCAATTTGCTGCTGGTGACACAAAATGTCGATGATCTGCACGAGCGGGCAGGGTCAAAGCGCCTGCTGCATATGCACGGCGAGCATCTGAACGCGTGGTGCAGCGCTTGTGATGAACGCCACCCTTGGCGCAGAACGTTGATTGACCGGCCAGCCTGTCCGGCGTGCGGAATAGAAGGAAAGCTTCGCCCTGACATCGTCTGGTTCGGGGAAATGCCTTATGGCATGGACGACATCTATCATGCGCTTAACCGCGCCGACCTGTTTGTCAGCATTGGTACATCGGGGGCAGTCTATCCAGCCGCAGGCCTTGTGCGCGAGGCGCGGCAAAAGGGCATCAGGACGTTGGAACTAAACCTTGAACCGTCGCACGGCACGTCATGGTTTGAAGAATCGCGGCATGGCCCAGCGACTGAGGTTGTACCTGCCTGGGTCGAAGAGATTTTAGGGAATTGAGGCACCGCAGCTAGTGCAAGCCGGGTCTTTGGGCAGCCTTATAGACCGCATTGCGGGAGCCATACCGTCGAAAAGGTTTAGCTTGCCCTTTTGAGCTTCTCCGAAGCCTGTCAGGGCACGAATGGCCTCCATGGCAGCGAATGATCCCATCAGTCCGCACATGGCCCCCAGAACGCCCTGTGTGGCACAATCGTCGCAATCATCGGGGTCGTGTGCGTCACCGACAAAGCAGCGGTAGCAAGGGGCATCGTCTTGCCACCCCGTAAACGTGCCGATTTGCCCATGAAACTGTCCAATAGCGGCACTGACCAGCGGCACCTTCGCCGCAAGGCACAAGTCGTTGACGATGAGCCGGGTAGCAAAATTATCACTGCCATCGATGACAATGTCGACATCCTGGAACAGATCTGCGGACGTCATATGGTCAATACGCTGTTTGATTGCGTGGAATGTGACGTCGGGGTTCAAACGCGCGACGGCGGCGGCGGCGGCTTCGACTTTCGCCGTGCCAATGTCGTTATCGCTATAGAGGATTTGCCGCTGCAGATTTGGCAAGGACACTGTGTCGTCATCAACGACGCTGATGGTTCCGACGCCAGATGCCGCAAGATATTGGATTGCGGGACATCCAATACCACCCGCGCCGATAAGCAGCACATGGCTCGACAACAATTTGGTTTGTCCGGGGCCGCCAATGTCTCGCAACACAATGTGGCGCGCATAACGGTCCAGCTGCTGGTCGGTAAGAATCATATCCCCGTAGAACCAAAGCCTCCGCTACCCCGTTCGGTATCGTCAAGGGCCTCGACTTCGACCATTACGCCCCTCGTAACGGGTGCGACCACGATCTGGGCGATCCGGTCCCCCTTGTTGATCATAAATTCATCATCGCCCAAATTCGCCAAGATGACCTTCACTTCGCCGCGATAGTCGCTATCGATGGTGCCGGGTGTATTCAGGCAGGTAATGCCGTGCTTCAGCGCAAGGCCCGAACGCGGACGCACCTGAACTTCATATCCCTCTGGAATGGCAAAAGCAAAGCCGGTGGCGACCGCATGGCGCTTACCGACGCGCAGGTTGACGCTTTCCGCAGCGCAAATGTCCATGCCTGCTGCGCCCAAAGTCGCATATTCGGGCAGCGGCATTTCAGCGCCGTGGTTCAGACGCTTGACGCGAATTTCAACCTTTTGCGAGTGCATCGGCAACCTTCTCCATCAATTTGCGGGCGATGATATCTTTGGGGCTTTCCGGCCAGCTATCAACACCGTTTTTGGTAACGATGTGAAACGCGTTGTTCGCGCCGCCCATCACATCGCCTGATACATCATTGGCGACAATCCAGTCGCAGCCTTTTTTGGCGAGCTTTGCCTGTGCATGCTCAACAATCTTTTCGGTTTCTGCTGCAAAGCCAATCAGCAGCTTTGGACGAGATATATGCGTAGAAAGGCTTGCCAATATGTCTGGGTTTTCAGTCAATACGAGCGGGGGCACTTCGTTGCCCTCCTTTTTGATCTTATGATCAGGCGGATGCGAAGCACGCCAGTCGGCGACGGCGGCTACCATTATCGCAGCATCAACGGGCAAGGCTTTCTCAACTTCGACCTGCATCTCAAGCGCCGTTTCTACGTCAATACGGACAACGCCGGGCGGAGTTTCCAAATGGACAGGGCCAGCGATCAACGTAACTTCTGCGCCTAAATCTGCTGCTGCTGCGGCAATCGCAAAGCCCTGACGTCCGGATGAACGATTAGCGATATACCGTACGGGGTCGATGGCCTCATGCGTCGGGCCAGCGGTCACCAATATGCGCCTTCCGAACAGGGGGCGATGGTCCACACCCGCGAAATCCGGTTGCGCGGTGAGCGGCGAGGCGCTGGCAAGCGTTGTTGGCGAACGCCCTGCGGTCAAAGCAGCATCGAACGGCTGTCCCAGCATCGCGCAAATCTGTTCTGCGACGGCTGGCGGCTCGGGCAGGCGGCCTGGGCCAAATTCGCCACATGCCATGGCGCCTTCGTCCGGGTTCATGATGTGCACACCATCGCCGCGCAATTGCGCCAAGTTGCGTTGCGTTGCCGGATGGTTCCACATGCGCACATTCATGGCTGGCACTGCAAGCACCGGCTTATCCGTCGCCAACAATATCGTAGTCGCAAGGTCGTCGCATATCCCGGCTGCCATTTTGGCCAAGATATTGGCTGTGGCGGGACAGATGACGATCAAATCAGCCTGACGGCTCAATTGGATATGACCAATCTCGCGTTCTTCTTTCAGGTCGAACATATGTCCGTACACCTGATCCTCAGTCATCACGGCCATCGACAAGGGCGTGACAAATTCCGTCGCGCTCTGGGTCATGACTGCACGCACCGCGATACCTTGTCGTTTAAGCAACCGGACGAGCTCAAGCGATTTGTAAGCAGCAATGCCGCCTGTCACGATCAAGAGGATGCGCTTTTGCGTCATCAAGCTAAGCCCAACGCCCACATGCTGGCTGCACCCAGGCCACCCGCCAGTACCGCGACCAGCAGATAGCGGCCAGTGTTGGTCTCGCCCTTGCGTTCCCAAATCAGTTGCACGGACGGCAACGGCGGCGGTTCCGGGGCCCCGCCTTTGCGCGGCAACTGTTCATCCAAACGGCGGATGAGATCGGGTATCAACTTCAGCGTGTCGGCTTGTTTGCGTAAGCCATCGGCCAACATTGCCTCTGGCCCAAGCTCACCCCGGATCCAGTCGCGCACATAAGGGGCGGCGACGTCCCACATATTGATACGCGGGTTTAGCGACGTTGCGATACCTTCCACCATGACCATCGTCTTTTGTAGCAACAGCAAATGCGGCTGGGTCTGCATGTCGAAATCGCGGGTAATCGCAAACAGGCTGTCGAGCATTTGCCCGACCGACAGTTCGCTTACGGGCTTGCCGCGCGTTGGCTCGCCCACGGCACGCAGGGCGGTCGCGAACTCGTCAACATTGTGATAGCTCGGCACATATTGCGCCTCGAAATGGATTTCTGCGACGCGCTTATAATTGCCCGTTGTCAGGCCATAGAGAATTTCCGCCAGCCAAAATCGTGCCTGCCGGTTGATGCGGCCCATGATACCGAAGTCAATGGCGACAATGGTGCCATCCGCGCGGACAAACAGATTGCCCTGATGCATGTCGGCGTGGAAAAAACCTTCTGAAATCGCCTGCCGCAAAAAGGTGAGGACAAGTTTCTCAGCCATTTTATCGAGGTCATGGCCAGCCGCCCTGAGCGCGTCGATGTCCGAAATCTTGATGCCATCGACCCATTCAAGCGTCAGGACGCGGCCGGATGTGCGGTCCCAGTCGATGGTCGGGATGGTATAGCCTTCAACCGCGACCATTGCGTCCTTAAGCTCAGACGCACTCGCCGCCTCACGGCGCAAATCCAGCTCGCGCAATGTCCAGCGTTTGAGGTTGGCGATAACCAGTTGCGGGCGCAACCGCGCCGCTTCGCCGCCAAGCGCTTCGAGATGGGCGGCGGCCCATTCATAGGTTTCAATATCGCTGGCGAATTGTTCGCGAATTCCAGGGCGAAGGACCTTGATTGCGACATCCTTGCCCTCGGTCGTGCGGGCGCGGTGCACCTGCGCTATTGACGCGGCACCGACTGGCACGGGGTCGATATATTCGAACAGCGCTGCCGCGGGTTTATTCAAACTGCTGTCGATTTGGGCGTAGACTTGGTCAAAAGGCGCTGGCGGCAACTGGTCCTGAAGCGTGAGCAAATTGTGCGCAGCTTCATCGCCGATGATATCGGGCCGGGTCGCAAGCGTCTGGCCAAGCTTGATTGCGGCAGGACCTATGGCACGGAACGCTCCTGCATAATCCGGCACTTTGGGCTGGATGGTGCCGAACCGCGCGATGCGGCACAATCGCTTGACCTGTGGCGGGGTGTTGCGATCAGCCTCGATGGCGCGCAATGCGCCATGGCGCGCAAGAATGCGGCCCCATTTGAGCAAACGAAGTATGTGGGTTGCTGGACGAGTCATAGGGTGGGGCGTTAAACCTTCCAGCCGCTGTGAATTGCGACCAGACCGCCCATGATAGGCTCGACCTTGGTTTGCACAAAGCCAGCCTCACCAATCATGCGCTTGAAGCTCTGCATGTCGGGAAAACGGCGGATGGATTCGACCAAATAGCGATAGCTGTCTTCGTCGCCGGCAATTGCTTTACCTAGTTTCGGCACAAGCTTGTCGGAATATATGTCGTAAATTTGGGCAAGGCCCGGCCATTCTACGGTCGAAAACTCAAGGCAGAAAAAGCGGCCACCATAACGCAGGACTCGGTGCGCCTCGCGCAGGGCCTTTGGAATGTCGGTTACGTTCCGAATGCCAAAAGCAATTGTGTACGCGTCAAAATGCGCGTCGGGAAAGGTTAGCGTCTCGGCGTTTTGTGCGGACCAGATCAGGCTGTCGATGCCGCGCTTCATGGCGCGTTCCATACCGACATCCAGCATATCTTCGTTAATGTCGGATACCGTGACCTGCGCGCCCGATTTTTCCATGCGAAACGCAATGTCGCCAGTGCCGCCCGCCATATCGAGAATATCCTCGCCAGCGCGCGGTTTTACCCGGCGGACGAAGGTGTCTTTCCACAGTCGGTGCATGCCGCCCGACATCGCGTCATTCATGATGTCATATTTGCGCGCGACATTGGAAAAGACATCGCCAACGCGCTGGGTCTTTTCTTCGGGGCTAACTTCCTCATAGCCAAAGGATACGGTGTCGTTCATTCTGCTGCCTCTAGCCGATTGTTGCGCCAGCCGCAAAGGCTGTTAGGTGCAAACTCCTATGCCCGAATTGCCTGAAGTTGAAACTACAGTATCTGGCCTACGGTCCGTCCTTGAAGGCGAGCTCATCGTGCGCGCTGAACCGCGCCGTGCGGACCTGCGTTGGCCGTTGCCGCCGGATTTGCGCCAGCGATTAACTGGCGCGCGTATCGAAACGCTTGGGCGGCGGGCGAAATATGGGCTCATTTACACAGACCGGCAGGACGTCATGATCTTTCATCTTGGCATGTCTGGCCGCTGGCGTGTTGACCCGGTCGAAATTGAAAAGCACGACCACTTCATCTTGGAAACCGCAAGTGGGCGCGTGGTCGCGCTTAACGATCATCGCCGTTTCGGGTCGCTGGATATAATCGATTCAGACAAAATCGACAATTACCGCTTCTTTGCCAAAATGGGTCCTGAGCCGTTGTCGGACGCGTTCGATGCCTCTGTTTTGCTACAGGCGCTGCTCGGTCGCAAGGCGCCCATCAAGGCTATGTTGCTCAACCAGAACATCGTGGCTGGCTTAGGCAATATCTACGTGTGCGAGGCGTTGCATCTGGCGGGCATTGACCCACGCGTTGCAGCATCATCTATCTCCAAAGCGCGGCTTGTTCGATTGGTGACCGCGATCAAGGAAGTTCTGAAGGCCGCCATCGCCGCTGGCGGATCGACGTTGCGTGATTTTGCGGCTCCTGATGGGGAATTGGGCTATTTCGCCAAGGACTGGCGCGTCTATGGCCGTGAGGGTGATGCTTGCGTCTGCGGCAGCACGATATTGCGACGTGTTGATTCGGGCCGATCAACCTTCTACTGCCCGAAATGCCAGCGATAGGGCGGCAATAGGAGGTTGACGAATCTCTTAGGCAGGGTTAAGGGCCGCACCTTCAACAGGCGTACCAAATGGTTGCGCCCTCTCAGTTATTGAAATTCGAGGACAAAAATGGCCAATACGCCGCAAGCAAAAAAGCGTATCCGTCGCAATGCGCGTCGCACTGAAGTAAATGGCGCACGCGTCAGCCGGATCCGTACTTTTATCAAAAAAGTCGAATCGGCGATTGAACTTGGTGACAAGTCAGCCGCAGCTGCAGCACTTGCCGCAGCGCAGCC
>NZ_JBKBQV010000014.1:37788-49011 GCF_046292425.1 Sphingorhabdus sp. | reverse complement strand
AAGCGCGCCGGATGATTCAGGGTGGCGGTGCGCGCATTGATGGTGATGTGGTAATTGACGAAGAATCGGTTATTTCCGCGCGCGAAACCCCCGTAAAAATCTCGGCCGGAAAGAAAAAACACGGTTTAATCAACTTCGTATAAACGGCAGGCCCATCGTAAAATTTAATTTTACCAAATATTCGTAACTTGCACCTAACTGGATGTTGGAGACAACAAGGGCACGAGGTACTGGAATATGGCGCAAGCCTTACAGAATTCAGATATGGACTTTCGCAGGGCGGCCCGGCATCGCGCAAACCACAAGGTTATCGCGGAAAGCAAACGACATGGCGACAAAACGATTCATATCGTAAATGTGTCCGCCCACGGCTTTATGATCGATGATAACCCTGGCTATGAACGCGGCGAGCGAGTTGAACTGCGGTTGCCCGTCATCGGCCGTATCGAGGCGCTTGTTATTTGGACGGTGGAACAGCGTGCCGGGTTACAGTTTGAACGCGTATTGCGTCTACCCGACTTTTTGGCGCTGTTGGAGATGATTGGCCCAAAAAGTCGCTAACCCCCCCTTAGCGTTGCAACGCCTGCATCGCGTTCAAACAGATAGAGGGCTATTCGCGCCGCTTGGCCGCGCGGGCCATCAAGGCCCCCGTCGCGGTCAAGCAATAACCGTGCATCATCTGCCGCAATCCCTATGAGCTCGCGCACCTGTTCGGGGGTAGCTACCCGAAATGGATTCTCACCCGACTGCCGCGTGCCCAGCAACTCGCCAGCACCACGCAATTTCAGATCCTCTTCGGCAATACGGAAGCCATCATTTGTCTCCCGCATTAGCGCCAAGCGCGCTCTTGCTGTCTCCCCGATCTGCGTGCTGCGAACCAGAATACACGTCGATTTCTCGGATCCCCTACCAACTCGCCCGCGTAATTGGTGCAGTTGAGCCAGACCAAAGCGATCTGCTGCCTCAATCACCATGAGACTGGCGTTCGGAACGTCGACGCCCACCTCAATAACGGTTGTCGCGACGAGCAAGCGCGTCTCGCCTGCCACAAAGCGCTCCATGACAGCATCCTTTTCGGGGCCTCGCATCCGTCCGTGGACAAGTGCAACCTGATCACCAAAGCGCAGGCGAAGCTGTTCGGCGCGCTGTTCTGCGGCGGCGAGGTCACTTTTGTCGCTTTCCTCAACCAAGGGACACACCCAAAAGGCCTGCTTGCGGGCAGCCAGATGACGCGCCACGCCATCTACCAACTCGGCAAGCCGGTCTTGGGACATCACTCTGGTTTCAACGGGCGTCCGTCCGGGCGGCAATTCATCGAGAATGGAGCTATCCATTTCGCCATAAGCGGCAAGCGCGAGGCTCCGTGGGATCGGCGTTGCAGTCATTACCAACAAATGTGGCACGCCCCTGCCCTTGCGGGACAGCATAAGCCGCTGTGAAACGCCAAACCGGTGTTGCTCGTCAATCACCGCCACGGCGAGCGCTTTATAAGTTACGGCCTCCTGAAATATCGCATGCGTGCCCACCAGAATATGGATCGAACCATCGGCCAGTCCCATCAGTGTGGCTTCGCGCAAGCTGCCCTTTTCGCGGCCGGTAAGGATTGCGATGTTGATGGGCAAGCCGGAAAGCAGCTTCTGAAGGCTGGCATAATGCTGCCGCGCGAGTATTTCCGTAGGCGCCAGCATCGCGGATTGCATACCCGCCTCGACACTGCGCAACAGCGCCATGAGCGCCACCATTGTTTTGCCAGCGCCAACGTCGCCTTGCAGTAACCGTAACATGGGTCGCGATTGGGCCAGGTCGCCTTCAATTTCGGCAATGGCGCGTTTTTGAGCGCCTGTCAGGGCAAATGGCAGTTGCAGCTTTGATACCAAAGACCCGTCGCCGCCTATCGGCACCGCGGTCCGTTTGTCCATCGCCGCGCGGATCAGACGCATCGCAAGCTGGTTGCTGAATAGCTCATCATAAGCCAGCCTATCCCGCGCGCCTTGATCATCCTTGCTGTGCACTGTGCTGATGGATGTGGACCATCCTGACCAGCCACGACTGGATAACAATGTAGGCTCAATCCATTCGACCAAATCAGGCACGTCCTGCAACGACGTTGCTGCCAATTGCCCCATCCGTTTATTGCTCAAGCCTTCAGAAAGCGGATAAATTGGCTCGGCGAGGCCCGGCGACGCGTCACTGCCGATCGGGACAACATGATCGGGATGCACCATCTGAAGCTCGTCGCCGTAACGGTCAAGCTTGCCCGAAATGATCCGCGTTTCGCCAACTGGAAGCTGCTTGCGCGCCCAACCGCCATTCCGACCAAAGAAGGTCAATGTAATGTAATTGCCGTCCGGGTCCGCCGCGAAGATCCGTAATGGCGCGCGCGGGCTGCTGCCACCGCGGTGATCCATAACTGTCACGGTGAGGATGATGTTTTGGCCCACATCGGCAACATCCAACCGCGACACCGCCTTGCGATACATCCAGCTATTGGGAAAATGGTACAGAATGTCCTTCACTCGCTCGAGCCCTAGCCGCTCCAACGGCTTTGCGAGGCCGGGACCGACACCCTTGAGTGCACGTACTTCTGCAAATAACGGATTGAGTATATCGGGGCGCATGACTAGGGCCGCTTATAACCCGCAAATCATAATCCACCAGAAGCTTAAAGGACGCGTGACATGGACGCCGACCCCTATCGTCGCAAACTGCATTATCGTGCACACCATCGGGGGACGCGTGAAGCGGACGCCATGATCGGCGGATTTTTTGACCATTGTTCGGCCGGTTGGGGCGCAGTCGAATATGAATGGTTTGAACGCCTGCTTGATGAACAGGATGTAGACATAATGGCATGGGCATTGGGAACAGTAGAGCCAGATCCGGCATTTGCAGGTCCACTGATGGACAAGCTTATGCGGCTTGATTTCATATCGCTTCCGGAAGGGCTTAGCACGCATAAGTCATGATTGACCTGCAGCGCATCATTAATGCCAAAGAATCGCTGACGCTCGCGTCCGTGCCAAATGGTTTCGTGCCTTTGCTGCTCGCCGACCTGACACGTGCCGCAAAAACACGCGCACTATATATTGCGCCAGATGAATCGGCCATGCGCGCGATTGCCGATGCCGTGCCTTTTTTCGCGCCCGAAATTGAAATTTTGATCCTCCCCGGATGGGACTGCCTGCCTTACGACCGCGCTTCACCCTCAGTATCCGTGACGTCGCAGCGTATGTCGACGTTGCAGGCGCTTCAACAGCCGACAAAAAAGAAGCAGCTGGTGGTCACCACCATTGGCGCTGTCATTCAGAAATATGTAACGCCGTTCCGCATTCGCCAGACCGGCGAGCGCCTGACTGCTGGCCGTGAAATCAGCCGTGAGCGGCTTGCATCATTGTTGCAGTCGAACGGATATTTCCGTGTGGATACCGTCGCTGACGCTGGCGAATTCGCCATTAGGGGCAGCATAGTAGACCTATTTCCGGCGGGAAGCGAAGTTGGCCTTCGTCTCGATTTCTTTGGCGACGAGATTGAAAGTATCCGCCGGTTCAATCCGTCGGACCAGCGCAGCATTGATCAGGTCGAACATTTTGACATCTTGCCTGCCGTAGAAGCCCTTATGGACGAGGACGCCATCAAGCGCTTTCGTGTTGGCTATCGCGACCGCTTTGGCGTTACCGCAACGGGCGATCCGTTATATCAGGCCGTGTCAGAAGGCCGCAGACTTTCGGGCATGGACCATTGGCTGCCCTTGTTCGAAGAGCGTATGGCGACGATCTTTGATCATCTGGGGCCGGATGCTCTGGTGATCCGCGACAGCGCCGCGATTTCAGCGGGTCAGTCGCGACTGGATTCCATCACCGATTACCACGAGAACCGCGTCAAGGCCCAGGCAGCTGAGCCCGGCAGCTATCGACCGCTTCCGCCAGAAATGCTCTATTTGAGCGGTAATGAGCTCGACCAGTTGTTTGAAGATAACGCAGCCCACCTAATCACGCCATTCTCACAACCCGACTCCGCAAGCATCATCGATTTCGACATTGGCGCAGCGCGTGATTTCGCGCCTGAACGTGCCCAAAAGGCGAATGTCTATGAAGCAGTCGCTGCACATCTCAAATCGCTCCACGCGGCCAAGACCAAAACGGTAATCGCCAGTTACTCTATTGGTGCGCGGGGACGGCTAAAGGGCTTGCTTGCTGACCATAAAGCTCCGCCAATTGTCGAAGTGGATAGCTGGCAGCAGGCCTTGGGTGTCGCGGCCGGGAACACGGCCATGGTCGTTCTCCCGCTGGATCATGGATACACCACGCCAGATCTGGTCGTTTTAAGCGAACAGGACATGCTTGGCGACCGTCTTGTGCGGCGGCAGAAGCGGAGGAAGTCCGCTGATGCATTTCTGGCAGAGCTGGCGGCGCTTACCCCCGGCGATCTAGTGGTGCATCAGGACCATGGCATCGGCCGTTATGAGGGGTTGATTTCAATCCCCGTCGGTAACAGCCCGCATGACTGCGTCGCCCTGACCTACTCTGGCGGCGACAAATTGTACGTCCCCGTCGAGAATATTGATGTGCTCTCGCGTTATGGTTCGGACAGCGAGCATGTCTCGCTGGACAAACTGGGCGGCGAAGCGTGGCAAAGACGCAAATCAAAGCTGAAAGAGCGCATCCGTGCGATTGCCGGCGAATTGCTCAAGACCGCTGCCGAACGCGCCTTGCGGCCTGGGTCCGTCATAGAAGTTGATGGTCCCGCCTACGCAAGCTTCGTTGACCGCTTCCCTTATGAAGAAACCGAAGACCAGTTGCGGGTAATCGAAGAAGTGCTTCAGGATCTATCCGCTGGCAAGCCAATGGACCGTCTGGTCTGCGGCGACGTCGGTTTCGGAAAGACGGAGGTTGCAATGCGCGCAGCATTCGCTGCAGCGATGGCCGGCCTGCAGGTCGCGGTCATTGCACCGACAACGCTTTTGGCGCGACAGCATTATTCGAACTTCGCGGACCGCTTCCGCGACCTGCCGCTAAAGCTTGGACGGTTGTCGCGCCTAGTGCCTGCCGCAGAGGCGAACAAGACGCGTGAGGGATTGGCTGACGGGACGATGGATATCGTTATTGGCACGCATGCTGTCCTCGCCAAGTCGCTCCAGTTCAAACGGCTTGGCCTCGTCATTGTGGATGAGGAACAAAGGTTCGGCGTCAACCATAAGGAGCAGCTGAAGGCGCTCAAGACCGACGTGCATATGCTGACGCTTACGGCGACGCCAATTCCGCGCACACTGCAGATGGCAATGTCGGGCTTGCGCGAATTGTCCGTTATTCAGACCCCTCCGGTCGATCGGCTAGCAGTGCGGACGTACGTGATGCCTTGGGACCCGGTCGTATTGCGTGAAGCGCTGTTGCGCGAACATTATCGTGGCGGACAAAGCTTTTTTGTCGTGCCGCGCATTACCGACCTCAGCGAGATCGAGGAATTTTTGCGCACTGAAATACCTGAAGTTAAATTTGTAACTGCTCATGGCCAGATGTCGCCGACTCAAGTCGAGGAACGCATGAGTGCATTTTACGAAAAGCGTTACGATGTGCTTTTGTCGACCACCATTGTCGAAAGCGGATTAGACATCCCTAGCGCCAATACCCTGATCATCCACCGCGCAGACCGATTTGGACTGGCGCAATTGTACCAGCTACGTGGACGTGTCGGCCGGTCAAAAACGCGCGCTTACGCTTATCTCACGTACGAACCCAACCGCATACTGACCGAGACTGCGGAAAAGCGCCTGAAAGTACTTGGGGATCTCGATAGCCTCGGCGCGGGCTTCCAGCTTGCGAGCCATGACCTCGACATTCGCGGTGCGGGCAATCTTGTTGGCGATGAACAATCTGGCCACATTAAAGAAGTCGGTTTTGAATTGTACCAATCCATGCTCGAAGAAGCTATTTTGGAAGCGCGTGCCGGCGCGCAAGGACTGGCAAAACCACGCGGCAGTTTCTCGCCGCAAATCACTATCGACGCACCAATTCTTATACCAGAGGATTATGTCCCCGACCTGTCAGTCCGCATGGCGCTCTATCGCCGCTTGAACGATCTCGAAGAAAGCCAAGACGTAGAGGGCTTCGCCGCCGAAATGACTGACCGCTTTGGTCCAATCCCGGAACCAACGCAGAATTTGCTCAAGCTTATTCAGATCAAGCAAAACGCACTCATCGCGCAGGTCGCCAAAATCGAAGTCGGCGCGCGCGGTACTTTGGTCAGCTTCCATCAGGATAGCCCGCCGAATATCGCTGGGTTGCTGGCTTATGTCGACAAGCTTGGCCAAACGGCGAAGCTTCGGCCAGATAGCAAGCTGGTCATCAACCGTGTGTGGGGCGACCCAGCAGCGCGGCTCAATGGCTGTCTACAACTGTCCCGCGGCCTCGCCAATTTGGCCCGCAAATCCGGCTAGACCAAATCGCGCGCCATTGCTGCGAATTCTTGCGGGGTAAGCGGTGGTGCACGCAGAAACCCTTGAAAATAATCGCAGCCTTCGATCTTAAGCATTTCCAGCTCTTCGGGCTTCTCGACGCCTTCTGCAATTATAAGCAAGCCAAGTGCCTTGGTCATTGCGATGATGGCACGCAGAATGATCCGGTCTTTGCCATTGCCGGCAATGTCTGGTGTCATGCCCTTGTCAATCTTGAGATAATCAAGCGGCAGTGCCTTGAGATAGGCAAGGCTCGAATATCCTGTGCCAAAATCATCGACAGCAATACGAACTCCCTTGCTGCGCAACAATTCAAGCTGCCCCGCTGCCAATTGCAGGTCGCGGACAAGGCTCTCTTCCGTCAGTTCTAGCGTAAGTCTATTCGGGGGAAACCCAGCGTCAGTCAGCGATTGAAGCAGCCTTGCGCCGTAATGATCAGTCATTTCCTCCGCACCAAGGTTCACTGCAAGCCGCAAATGCCCGAAAGCAGCAGGCCATTTCGCGGCAATCGCGATGGCTTCTTGCTGAATATGGTAAGACAGTTCCTCGCGCAGGTCGCAGCGGTCCGCCGAAGCGAATAAATCCCCAGCACTCACCTCGCCCAGCACGGGATGAACCAACCGTGCCAACGCCTCTGCCCCTACAAGTTTTCCAGTCGCGACTTCGAACTGGGGCTGAAGAACGATTGCTATCTGCCGCTGTGCCAGCGCCGAACGCATAGCTGCGTCCAATTTTGCGCGGTCGGGCGACACTGCTATCTTGCTACTGTCTGCAATGACAAAACGCTGTCCTTTGCGCTCATATGCGTCGGCGAGGGCTTGGGTAGCACGCGAGACAAGTTGCTGCCTGCTTTCCCCCGGCTGGGACAATGCAATCGCTACACGGGCGCTAACATGCAAAGGCGCGTCGGCATCGCCCAAGTTGGACGACACCATTTCCAAGAGCTTTTGGGCTGCGAGTTCGGTGTGGCGGCCCACGTCGTTGCCTTTAACCACCAGCATGAATTCCCGGCCTGGCATCCGCGCCATAAAGCTGACAGGCGATAATTGCTGTGCAGCAAATGCGCGCAATTGTTCGCCCACGCGGCGTATAGCTTTGTCGCCGACACTGCGTCCCATATGTTCGTTTATTTGTTTAAGATCTTTGATACCTAGCAAAAGCATCGTTGCCGGCCCGTCAGAAGCAGCAGACATCCATTCGCGGGCATCGCGGGCGCGACGCATGGGGAAACGCGCTCGCGATTTTGTTGTGGCAAATGTTGAGGACCGATGATTCACCGCGCTGCTATAGCAAGGAAAGCTTTCCGAACCATTGCCTCAGTTTATTTCAGCTTTGTCCCACAGGCTTTTCAGCTTACATCGCGGAAATGATCGACGGTTTCGGACGAAAAATCGACTATTTACGGATTTCGGTTACCGACCGTTGCAACTTCCGCTGTTCCTATTGCATGCCTGAGCAGCAAAGCTTTCTGCCCCACCGGGACTTGTTGACCTATGACGAAATCATGGTCCTTGTCGGCCGAGTCATTGCACATGGCATCCGGAAAGTCCGCCTTACAGGCGGCGAACCACTCGTCCGGCGAGACATTGAGGTGCTGATAGAAGCGTTGGGGCAGCATGTGCAAAAAGGAAATCTCGACGAGCTGACAATGACTACCAACGGGAGCCGATTGGAAGAGTTCGCGCCATATCTAGCGTCGGCAGGCATGAAACGGATTAACGTCAGCATGGATACCCTGGATTCGGAAGCGTTTCGTCGCATCAGCCGGGGTGGTGATCTCAACAGGGTGTTAGCAGGAATCCACACCGCACGCGCGCATGGCTTGGACATCAAGATCAACATGGTAGCGCTTAAGGGCGAGAACGAAGACGCGCTTATGCCCATGGCTGCCTTTTGCGCCGAACATGGATTTGATCTGACGCTTATTGAAACCATGCCCCTGGGCGCTGGCGTCTCGGAAAGAGAAGAACGTTACCTGTCGCTGGATGAATTTACTGCACCTTTGCGTGAACGATATGATCTACACCCGTTAGCGCATAAAAGCGCGGGCCCTGCCCGTTATTGGCGCGTTGAGCCTTTGAATCTGCGGATTGGCTTAATCACGCCAATGAGCCACAATTTCTGCGACCAATGCAACCGTATTCGCCTGACAACCGATGGCAAGATATACATGTGTCTCGGCTCGGAGCTTCATGTCGACTTACGCACCGCATTGCGCAGTGGTACGCCGTGCGACGTCGACCATTTGCTTCAGACAGCACTGCGGCTTAAACCTCAGCGGCACGATTTCGAAACCCAGCTTGCGCAGCCCGATCTGCGGCTCGCGCGACATATGAATGCAACAGGTGGATGACTCAATATATGCAACTTGCCATAATCTCATCGGCCACCCCGCAAGCGCGGGAGGCAGAGGCCCTTTTAAGGGAGGTGCATGAGTTTGTCGCCCTCGACAGCGCTGATGCAGTGATTGTACTTGGCGGCGACGGCCACATGTTGCAGGTCTTGCATCAGTTGCTGGAAAGCCGCCGGGACATCCCTGCTTATGGCATGAACCGCGGCACCATCGGTTTTCTGATGAACGGCTGGGACCTGCATGACCTTCCGGGCCGACTGCAACGTGCAAAGTCCTTTTCTGTGCGCCCGCTTACGACAGAGATTACGACCATCGGCGGGCAGAAATTCACCTTGCCCGCAATTAACGAGGTGTCGCTGCTGCGCGAAACCCGTCAAGCCGCGAAGCTGGAGATTTCAGTCAACGGAAGGGCGGTTATTCCTGAACTCATTTGCGACGGCATATTGGTTTCGACACCAGCGGGGTCCACGGCTTATAATCTGTCAGCAAATGGACCGATCCTTCCACTCGATTCATCTTTACTTGCGCTCACGCCAATCAGCCCCTTTCGGCCGCGCCGTTGGAAAGGCGCGATCCTGCCCGACCGCTATGTCATCAAGATAAATATATTGGACGCCAGCAAAAGACCCGTCAGCGCAGTCGCAGATCAGCGCGAAATCCGAGATATTGCGCAGGTTGAGGTGGCACTAGACCGCAACCGGGCCCTGACTTTGTTGTTTGATCCCGAACATGCCCTCGACGATCGCATTGCGATGGAACAATTTATTGTCTGAACAGACAATGGGCGCTTGCCAAAGCCGAAAAAGCGCTGCTATAGGCGCGCCTCTGCCCGAGGATATCGGGCCGTTCCCTGGTAGCTCAGTGGTAGAGCAGTTGACTGTTAATCAATTGGTCGGGGGTTCGAATCCCTCCCGGGGAGCCATTTTTCTGTTCATCGCTGTTCAACCTCCCGCTTAGGGAGCAAGCTTTTTGGCTTGAATCCTCGCGTTTCCGCGATTTTTCTTTCCGTCCCTGTCCGTTGACAATCGTTCACATTCGCGCATATAGTGTGGGACGAGCCGTAGGACATTGCAAAATCCAAACTGGCTCCGGATCAGGAGAACAGGCCCATGGGAAAGTTTACTGCAGCGAAGGTAAAGACATTAATGGATCAACCCGGACGTCACAGCGACGGCGACGGTTTAATTCTTTTCGTGCGAAAGCCGGGGCAAGCGTCATGGGTTGCCAGAGTCCAACACAACAACAAACGCCGCGATTATGGGATCGGCAGCGCAAAAATGTTCAAACTGGCAGAGGCGCGCGACAGGGCGTGGCAAGTGCGCAGAGCGCTTGTGGATGGACGAGACCCGCGAACCCTTTGGGATACCCCTGAAAAGCTGCTGTGGACGTTCAGAGAGGCTGCAGAGGGGCTTCTTGCGGCAAAGGTAAGCGACCCCAAGAATCAAAAGCAAAAGCGTTCGCAGCTTTTGAGTTATGTTTACCCCACAATGGGCAGACTGCAGGTCCAAACCATTGACGCGGACCGCATTGCCGATTGCCTCCGTCCGATCTGGACAACAAAGCCCGAAGTTGCACGCAAGCTGCGCACGCTCATAATTCAGACGCTTGGCTTCACGCGGCCCGATGCTGGCCTATTTGAAGGCACGCTCGCGAAGGCAATCTCGCAACGCTTGCCAAAGCAACCCGCCAAGGGGAACTTTGATGCCCTGCCCTATCAAGACTTGCCCGCTTATATGGACCGACTTGCGAGCAAAACGAGCATGGGCGCTCTTGCGTTGCAATTGGCAATTCTTTGCGCGTCGCGTAGCGGCGAGATTCGCGGCGCAACATGGGGCGAAATCGACTTCGAGCGCGGCATTTGGACTATTCCTGCCGAACGGATGAAAATGCGGAAACCGCACCGCGTCCCATTATCGCCGCAAGCACTGTCCGTGCTCGAAAAGGCGCGACAGATTAGACGCGGCAACACAGAGCATATTTTTCCCAATGGTAAAGGCGTGGCGCTCTCTGACATGGCGCTGACAAAGACCCTGCGCGATATGGGCATGAATTGCACCGTGCACGGCTTTCGCTCGACATTTAGAGACTGGGCAGCCGATCAAACGTCCGTTGCGGGCGATGTTGCAGAGGCCGCGCTTGCCCATGCCGTGCCGAACGCCGTTGAAGCGGCATATAAGCGCACGGACTTTTTCGATCTGCGCCGTGGATTGATGGATTCGTGGGGACGCTTTGCGACGGGCGAAGGCAGCGCAGACGTCGTTCAATTGGCAGCCGCACAATGAAATCTGACCCATTTGGCGACGCATTGGCGATTATCAGAGAGCGCGGCGACGACATCAATCTTGCTGACTTGCGCGTGATCGAGGGATTGATTGCCGACTGCCCGCTCGAAAGAGCGGCGGACATGCAGGGCTGGATT
>NZ_JBKBQV010000014.1:0-37778 GCF_046292425.1 Sphingorhabdus sp. | reverse complement strand
CGCTGATCGTGAACGCCCCCGAATATAACGGCGACATTCCGCCCATTGATTAAGTCCCCGAAGGATATTGAGAATGATATTTGACCCACTTGACCAGATAGCGGCAGCGCGGTGACCGATTTTGCAGATTTTGACCAATGGCAAGAAGTCGAACAAGCGTTGCACGGAAATTTGCAGCCACTTTTGGCTTTGCTTCGATCTGATGTGCCTTTGAGCAAGAACGCGCGTGAATACATCGCGGACGAAATTGAGAGGGCTCCAGACAAGCGGTTCCGTCGGCAGCGCAACGCGGATCTAGAAGTTAAAGAGAACGACCGCACGCTCTTGCATCAAGTATTCACAGCAAAAATGGAAATCGCTTTGCGCAAACTTGGTTTAGAGGCCGACGATCATGTGGTCTTTGAAGCCTTTGAAGGGATTAGTGACCGTGACGCGTTGGATTTTCTCTGTGAAAATTATGGGCTGGACCTGAATCAGCATGATTTGGATAATGCGCTGCGCCGATCACCGCCCGGAATTTTCGATCCAAGAGGGCCGCGCCGACAAATGAAGAAATTGAACCTGTAAGCAAATCCGATTTGGTTACAGTGCATATCGAATCGATGTGCAGCAAATAGTCCTCCGTTCAACCGCGAATGGAGAATATCAGCTATGAACCCGAGACTTATTCCGCCCGCTCCCATCGATCAGGCGCTCGCTTATACAATTAATGATGCCGCCCGCGTTTCGGGATTGGGCCGCACAACGCTCTACAAACTTGCTGGCGAAGGAAAGATTGAGCTTCGCAAAATTGGTGCGCGTTCAATAATCACCGCGTCAAGCCTTCGCGCACTTATTGAGGGCGAACCTCAACTCGAAGCCGCCTGAAAAAATTGGCCGGCTGCGAGCGCTCACTCTCGCAAACCGGCCGTGCACTGAGGTAACATCTCAATGAACGACCATTTTATACCCGCTTTAGCCATAAGGCAAATGCGCACCGTTTCGGGCTTTATGAATCGCTTTACGCGCAGCGACATTGCGTCGGCAGTCGAAGTGCTGGTGGCATTACTCGACGTGCTCGACGACGATCCCGATCTAGAGGCCGAGCCTGATTTAGAGGATGACGACGCGGCAGAGAATTGCGACCCGGCAGAGGATGACGATCCCGCCGGATGTGAACATGATGGTCGCGAACAGGATGATTATTTGTGACGCTGGAACGCGACCTAATGGCCGCCCAGCGCAACGTGCGCCAAGTCCATATTGACCGCCTTTTAGACCTTGGATTGACGTCCCCGGCTCTTGCGAAAGTTGGTTACAGCCAATTACCCTTTGGCGTGCTGCGCATTGCGACGGACGATGCCCGGTGGTGGCCCGATCCGGAAGGTTTTAGCGCGATGGTAGTCCCCGTGCTCGAAAATGGGCGCGAGATTGATATTGTCGCGTTCCGAACGCACCAACCCGCCCGGTGGTGGTGGCGTATCGGCTGCGCAACGTTCCTTGGCGCGGACCTCTTGCATAGCCTTTGGGAAGACGGGCCGCTGCGCATCGCTGCAACGCCTTTGGAATGGTTACGCGAAGGCGGCGAAGCGCTGACAATTCTCGACTGGGATGCACCCTATTTCGACTTGATACCGCTGTTGAGCCGCGAGCGCTTGATCTGCGCCGATGATCTGCTCGCCGCACGGCTGGGCAAGCGCCTGGCAGACCGCCCCCAACTCCCCTCAATTATAACAAGAGTCGCCTCACATGCGTAATTTGGCCGAAGTTTATGACGGCGATGCTCCCGAAATTCCCTTGCCCGGCGAAGCTGGACCCGCACAATGGCAAAACACCTTTGCGCCACAACGGCGCTTTATAATGAAAGACTGGATCATTCGCGGGGCGGCTGGGCTGCTTGGCGGAGAGGACGGCGTGGGCAAGTCGCTGCTCGCGCAACAAATGGCGACATGTGCCGCAGCTGGCATCCCGTTTTTAGGCGCAGACATTGAGCGCTGCAGGACAATCTTTATCAACTGCGAAGACCCCGGCGAAGAAATGCACCGCCGACAGGAAAGCATAAACGCGGCGCTTGGCGTGGACATGCCCGATCTTGTCGGATGGTTCAAAAGCCACTCGCTCAAGGGTGAACCTGGCAATGAACTTGGGCTATTTGACGCGCAAGGCAGATTCTCGCCAACGGAGCGATTTCAACAGATACGGCGCGCGGCGCTCGCTTTTGGCGCGCAATTGATATTCATCGATAACGCGGCGCATGTCTTCCCGGGCAATGAGAACGCGCGGCATGACGTGGCAGTTTTTTTAGGCTTGCTCGAGCGCCTTTCGCTTGAAATTGACGGAGCCGTCATTCTCTTGGCACACCCCAATAAACAACACTCACAAGGCAATAAGAAGGGGAACGAATACAGCGGAACGACTGGCTGGAGCGCCCACGTCCGCAACCGTATATTTTTGGACTGGAACGCGCCTGAAGACGGATTGCCCGCCGATCCGGATGAACGCGTGCTACGCCGTTCAAAGTCGAACTATGCCGCACGCGGCGCTGAAATAACATTCCGCTGGCATCAATGGGCATTTGTCCGCGCCGACGATTTACCGCCCAATGTTCATGCCCAAATTGCCGATATTGCCCGCGCCAATGCGGAGAACGACATATTCCTGAAGTGTTTGGACAAGACGAAAGAAGAACGCCGGACAGTATCAGTTAGCAAATCGGCGTCGAACTAAGCGCCACGTGTCTTTGCGACGATGCCAATGGCCAAAGGATTCAAGGTGCACGCGTTTGAAGCGGCTATGCGTCGGCTGCTTGCATTGCCCCTCATTGTGAACGACCAGCCGATCTACAAACGCGAGAATCGGAACTGGGCGAGAGGGCTTGGACGTGCACCAACCGCCGCACAAACCATGCACGAACCATGCGCACAAACCCGCACCGAGGAAGACGGGAAAGCCACGGAAACCTTGCACACAGGTGCACGCACTGGTTGGCCTATAGATAAATCTATATCAGGCGCGGCCCATGAGGCCGCCGCGCCGATAGATGATGATGAAGCGGGGACGAATTGATGTGTTCCTCTATTCCTCCCGAGCATAAAAAAGGCCTGCCCATTATCGGGCTTGAACGGTTGCCTTTAATCGGGCGCAAAATCGCGTTGGACTATGTTCTACGGATTAGAACTATTCTGATATATCCAGCTATTGCAGGCATGTTAGAGAGCGTTTCAAAGTTGCAGCAACATTTTCCCACATTCGTTCCACCTTATTCTGTGAATTAGACCCGGTGAACGCTGACGCTCCCGATCTGCGCAGCAAGTTTCTACAGCTTAGCGACGACTGTTATCAGCGAGCGACAAAGGCAGATAATGCCGATGCAATGTCACTGTTTACCAAAGCGGCACAAGTCGCCCGGCAGCAAGCAAGCAATCGCTACCTCTTACCCGAGGACGCTGTTGTGGCGCTGCAGGCGATTCAAGACCTGCGCAGCGCTGCGGCATGGTTCAACGGCGAGGGCTTGGCCTTCAGCAATGACAATGCACCCGGCGCGATACGCACGGCAACGGCAATCCAGCGCGAACCCGTTGAGCGCGACCCTGTTGAGCCGCTTAATGCGAGACAGCTTGCCGGGCTTTACGGCATGTCTGAGAACGGCGCGCGGCAAGTTATCAAGCGTGGCTTTGGACGTGGCTTGGCAGGCTTTGGACGGCACGGCGCATTGTGGTTTGCGGACGCCGATGCTTTTGCTCGCCTTCATCAAAAGTGTGGAATTGGTTAAGGCGGGGGCTGTTGCGCTATCCCGTCACCATGACAGCACCGATCACTGACAGGCCGCTAATGAAGGCAGGCCGCAAGCCAAGCAACCCGCCCGCCGACGCTGCAGAGCGCGTGCGGGAATATGCGGCCGATGGATGGTCCGTCATTGGCATTGCAAGCCGCCTTGGGGTGGACCCGAAAACGTTTGGCCAATGGCTTGAGCGCGACCCGTTGCTGAAGGATGCAATCGATCTGGGCCGAGAGGAACAACATCACGTCCTTTACAACATCGCCTACCGGGAGGCCGTTGAAAAACGCAACCTAACCGCCGTCATGTTCCTACTAAATTCCCGCTTTGGCTATCGCAATGACCAGAGCGAGCAAGGCAACCGCGTCAATGTCACTATCGCGCTGCCCGGCGCAATGACGCTGCAGCAATTCAACGCAATCGGAAAGGATCAAACCAATGTCCAATGACATACTCGCCGCGCTTGGCGTTTCACTCAGCAATATCGGCGCTGCTATCGCGCAAAATCTCGACAGCGATACGCCCGCCCATGAAGTCTTTGATGAGTGTTTGAACGTTGAAGCCTTGCGGCTTGCGGTTGACGGAAAGCACGCGGCCGCAAGCGCAATCCAGACAATGCGCAGCCCTATCATGCGCCTTTTGAGGGAGGGCTGGTAACATGGCCCGCGACACAAGAGATCCGATGGTCAAAGCAATTGAGGCTATCGGCGGCAGGATGGTCAAGGATCTTCCCGATCATCCGACAGCAAGGCAACTGCAGGGCATGGTCAACCGATTGCACGGCGCAACCGAGGCACTGGACCGCGTTATGACCAACCGTAACCCGTTGGACACCACGGACGCACACGCGCTCAAGGTCGCCAAAATGGCGCGGAAACTTGATACAGAGATTCTGGCCAGCTTAAATCAATCGGGGCGGATATGGGCAGATGGAGTCCAAGATGTTCAACGCCGAATTGATGAAAAAGTCGATCTTAGGCCCGACGCCTTTGCCACCGAAATTCGGAGCGCATTTCGCGGACTCGACACCAAAGCCAAAGCGGCGCTGTTAAAGGAACTGGTGGAAGGCAATCGAGGGCCGGAACTTGCTGCCATTGTGCGCGCTCCATCCGTGGTCGCTGGAATATCGGACAAAGAAAAAGCGGATTATGAAAAGGCAATCGTGGGTAAGCACGCGGCTGCAGAGATCGATGAGCAAGGCAAGCTGGGCGAAGTTTTTGAGGCTATTATGGTTGCGCATCGCGCGGCAACAGATTTTGCGAAAAGGCTCACCGACCCGGACAAGGTGGCGGCAATCGAACGTGGGGCAGCGCAAGCCGCGGCAGCCGGGGCAGCATTTGACCAATCGCTCCAGTGAATCCAATTGAACTAAACCCCTTTCAAGAGCGCGTCATGCTTCTACCAGAGGAAGCCGACGCGTTCCTGGGCGGGGGGCGCGGCGGGGGCAAAAGTTATGCATTGGCTTTGCTCGCGCTGCGCCATGCCGAGCAATATGGGCAAGCTGCTCGCGTTTTGTATCTGCGCCGATCTTACAAAGGCCTTGCCGACTTCGAACTTGTCACCCGTGACCTATTCGGGAAAGTTTATGGCACGGCGGCGCGCTACAATGGCGGTGAGCATGTTTGGCGACTTCCTAACGGCGGATATATCGAGCTTGGCCAGCTTGAATCCCATGCTGACTACGCAAAGTATCAGGGCCGCACTTTCACCCTGCTTTTAATTGATGAGGCGGGGCAATATCCCGACCCTGCCTTGCTCGACATATTGCGCTCAAACCTTCGCGGACCAAAGAGCGTCCCGATCCGCGCTGTTGTGGCGGCAAACCCCGGCGGCGTAGGGCATTACTGGCTTGCCAAGCGCTATGTGTTCAAAGCGGCGCCGTGGACACCCTTTGCTGAAGAAAAATCCGGGCGCCCTTGGATTTACGCGCCGTCAACGTTCACCGTGAACAACTTTATAGATCGGGATCAATATGCGGACCAATTGCGCTCCAGCTGCCCCGATGACCCCGAACTTTTGAGGGCTTGGACCTTGGGTGACTGGACAATAGCGCGCGGGGCATATTTCGCGAGCGTATTGGATGAGGCGAATAACGCCGTGGACCCATGGCAATCCGTGCCGCGTGGCTGGCAAACCTATCTCGCGCATGATTTTGGATCGAGCGCGCCAAGTGTCACTTATATTTTTGCGCAATCACCGGGCGGGGAAGGTCCGGACGGGCGTTTCTACCCGCGTGACAGCCTTGTCCTTATAGACGAACTGGCCACGTGCAAGCCTGACAGGTTGAACGACGGGCTGGGCTGGACCGTGCCGATATTGGCCGAGGAAATAGTCGCAATGTGCAAGCGCTGGAAAGTTGACGCGCGCGGCGTGGCAGATGATGCCATTTTCGCGCGCACGGGCCACCGTGACGGCAGCATAGCGGACGAATTTACCCGTTGCGGCGTTCACTTTCGCCCTGCCAAAAAAGCGGACCGCCTGACGGGCTGGAATATCATGCGCCGATTGCTTGCCGACGCTGGCAAGCCCGACGTGCCGGGGCTTTATGTTTCCCGATCCTGCGAATATTTTTGGTCAACCGTCCCTTATTTAGCGCGCGATCAAAAGCGCGTTGAAGACGTCGATTCGTCCGGCCCCGATCACGGCGCGGACGCCGTGCGCTATGGCTGCCTTCGCCGCGACGACCGGATCAAGCGCGTTCAATTGACGGGCTATTGATAAAGGGAGGACGGCCAATCGGGCGCAATTGGCCGTCCGTTCCACTATCTCGCGCCGATTAAGCAAGAAATAATGGAAGCGGCGACTAAACCCGCGAAACATTTTAGGGGTTCCGAGAACTGGATCATTCGCGGCTAATTGACCAAATCAGTATGGGGGAAAAGTGTGGGAAAGATAATATTATAAACCCCAATTTAGCACCATAACCTATTGTAATATATATTTAATATTAGTATTTGTGTTAATCCCTCCCGGGGAGCCATTTTTCTGGCTCAGTAGACACTAAAGCGGCCCATGGGCCTGCCAGAGCAGCCGAAGTGCTGCGTAGCCCACCAGCAATGCCGTCAAAACACGTAACAAGCGCGGTGAAAGATAGCGCATACCGAACAGGCTGCCCAATTGTCCGCCCACAAGCACAGCGCCGAGTAAAACGCCATATTGCAACGCAGGCTCAGCAAGCGAATAGGCGCCAGATTTAAGGATCTGGCCAAGCAGACCCGCCGCTGAATTAATCAGGATATAAAGCGAGGCGAAGGCGGCTATGCGGCGTGGTTCTGCCCAGCGGATGAGATGCAGAACTGGTGCCATGAAAATGCCGCCGCCAATGCCCGACAGGCCTGCGAGCAACCCAACACCACCCGATAGCGCCAGCAGCACCGGCTTTGGTATCACACGCAGCGACATCTTGTCCGCCTGCAAAAAGAGGGCGATAGCCGACGCGAGCAACGCTCCACCCAAAATGGTTAGGAATACGACTTGCTCTAGCGGCACTAACCCACCCAAGAAGGCCAGCGGAGCCGATATAAGAAGCAGCGGAAGGACTTGCGGCCATGAAACGAGGCCAGCGCGCATGAAGCGGATGCTGCCCCCAGTGACGACGATAATATTGCAGATTAATGCGATGACGGGGATTAGCCGGTAATCCACACCCCATAACGCTAGCAGCGCCGTATAGGTAGATCCGCCCCCAAAGCCCACCGAGGCGTATACAAAAGCGACAAGGGCAAAGAGGCTGGCCAGCCAGATCATCTTCGCCCTCCCGTCATTGCGTCATCAATAGGCGCCGTGGCAATGCTTGTATTTCTGTCCCGAACCGCAGGGGCAAGGATCATTACGGCGCAGATCAGGATTGCCAGCAAACGGGTCGTTGCTGCTGGATGGCACCGGTGACCTTGGAATCGTTGTGGTTACTAACCCAAGCGAGCCCGCGTCGATGTCATCGCTGTTGTCTTCACCCGTAAACGGGTCGATATGCGTGGTCAGGAAATCGGGCAATTGGGGCAATTCTGGCGGAACAAATTCTTCTTCGGCCCGGAAATCATTGGTCGCGATGGTCTTTGTAACGCCTTCGCGAATAGCCGACAACATGCGTTCAAACAGACCGAAGGCTTCCTGTTTATATTCGTTAACCGGGTTCTTCTGCGCATAAGCACGAAGGTAGATAACCTGACGCAAGGCATCGAGGGTCGACAAATGCTCTTTCCAATGATGGTCAAGCGTTTGCAGCAGGATGCTTTTTTCAACCTGACGCCACACAGTTTCGTCAAGCGCGGCACCCTTTGCCTTGAACTTTGCCGTTGCCATGTCGGCAATTCTCGTTTCAATGATTTCCGGCTCAAGCCCGTCTTCCTGAAGCCAGCTGTCGACATCCGGCGCAAGCCCAAGCACTTCAGCGCATTTTTGCTTAAGGCCCTCAACATCCCATTGCTCGGGATAGGTGCCCTCTGGGCAGTAATCGCCAACAAGGTTATTGACCGTGTCGTTGAGCATATCTTCGATGATGTCATCGACGGCTTCAGCGTCCATGATATCGCTGCGTTGATCATAGATGACCTTGCGCTGATCATTCATGACGTTGTCATATTCTACAAGTTGTTTGCGGATGTCATAGTTGCGCGCCTCGACTTTTTTCTGCGCAGTTTCGATAGCTTTCGACAGCCATTTGCCACCAATCGCCTCGCCGTCTTCCAAGCTGGAATTCATCATTTTGGAGAATAAAGTTTCCGACCCGAAAATCCGCAACAGATCATCGTCAAGCGACAGGTAGAAACGGGATAACCCAGGGTCACCTTGACGTCCGGAACGCCCACGCAGCTGGTTATCGATACGACGGCTTTCATGGCGCTCGGTGGCCAGAACAAACAATCCGCCCGCCTCGATAACTTTGGCTTTTTCAGCCGCGATTTCGGCTTGAAGTGCTTGGATTGCAGCATCGCGTTCAGGCCCTTCGGGCATATCACGCAATTCGTCGTCGAGCCGGAATTCGAAGTTACCACCCAGCTGAATATCTGTACCGCGACCCGCCATATTTGTGGCGATGGTAACGCTACCCAGGCGGCCAGCCTGCGCAACGATATGTGCTTCGCTTTCGTGGAAGCGGGCGTTCAAAACGCTGTGCTTGACGCCTTCCTTCTCCAAAAATTCGGACAGCAACTCGGATTTTTCAATGGAGACTGTGCCGACCAGCACCGGCTGACCACGGTCATTGGCTTCCTTGATCGTCTTGGCAATTGCTCCGAACTTGTCTTGGGTGTTTTTGTAAAACTGGTCGTCCTCGTCGATGCGCTGCACCGGCAAGTTGGTTGGGATTTCTACGACGCCGAGCTTGTAAATCTCATGAAACTCACCGGCTTCGGTGGCCGCCGTGCCGGTCATCCCTGACAGCTTGGGATACATGCGGAAATAGTTCTGGAAGGTGATCGTCGCCAGTGTCTGGTTTTCCGGCTCAATCTCGACACCTTCTTTTGCTTCGACCGCTTGGTGCAGGCCATTTGACCAACGGCGTCCGTCCATCATGCGGCCAGTAAACTCATCGATGATGATGACCTTGCCTTCCTTCACGATGTAATCAATGTCACGTTTGAACATCACATTGGCTTTTAGCGCCTGGTCGAGATGGTGCACGACCAAGGTATTCTCATAATCATACAGGTTGGAACCAGTCAGGAGCCCCGCGTTCTCAAGCAAACGTTCGACCTTTTCAGTCCCGTCTTCGGTCAACGTAACATTGCGGCTTTTTTCGTCTTTCTCGTAGTCGCCTTCTTCCAACTGCAGAACAACGGCATGAACCTGCATATAAAGCTCAGACTTGTCATCTGTTGGACCTGAAATGATTAGCGGAGTCCGCGCTTCATCGACCAGGATGGAATCGACTTCGTCAACAATTGCGAAGTTGAACGGGCGCTGCACCATTTGGGCGCGTTCATATTTCATATTGTCCCGCAGATAATCGAAACCAAGTTCGTTGTTCGTCGCGTAAGTGATGTCACAATCATATGCCGCGCGGCGTTCATGTTCAGGAATGTTTGGAACAACGACCCCAGTTGTAAGACCAAGAAACCCGTAAATCTTCCCCATCCATTCGGCGTCACGACGGGCCAGATAGTCGTTGACCGTAACGACATGTACGCCTTTGCCCTCAAGCGCGTTAAGGTAGCAAGCCAGGGTCTCGGTCAAGGTTTTACCTTCGCCTGTCCGCATTTCAGCGATTTCGCCGCGATGCAGCACGATGCCGCCAACCATCTGCACATCGAAGTGGCGCATACCCATTACGCGCTTGGATGTCTCACGCACCGTAGCGAACGCCTCTGGCAGTATATCGTCAAGCGTTTCGCCCGCCGCCAACCGGTCCCGGAAAAGCTGCGTTTGCGCCTTTAGCCGATCATCGTCCATTCCCGCGATTTCGCCTTCAAGTGCGTTAATCTGGTCAACGATTTTCATAATCGATTTGACATAACGGTCGTTGGACGACCCAAAAAGAGCTTTGGCAAATCCGCCGAGCATAAAAAATTCCTTTGAAATATGTGGGAGGCGCGCACATGTGGCGCGCGGTAGGCAAATAGTTGGTCCACCCCAAAGGGCGCAGAAAACCTAGCCTAGGATAATGTCGTGCCGGTCGACCGGCGTATCAGCGTCCAATACAGCAGGCGTTGCTTTACCTGAGGCGGGTGCGAGTGACACCTGCGACATCGGGGCCGTACCAACCGGCGGCTCAAAAGAAGCGACAGCTTCAAAAGCGGATACGGCAACATAGGCTTGCGCAACTGCTGCATCTACCGATGCTGGCGTCGAAGATACCGGGCGCGCGGCCTCCGCAGCGGAAAAACCGCTCAGCATTGCCAGTAGATAGATCAATATACGCATGGCTCGCCCTGTTAGGTGCTTTGGCGCATATAGGGAACCGAAGGCCGCTCGTCCATCCCGAAGAGAAAGGTCTATTTTATATCTGCGATCTCAACGACAGTTTTGACCTGGACGCGACGTTTGACCGGTCGGCCACTGGCGTCGGTAAACGGTTCAAAATTTATCTTCGTCTTGCATAATGCGTCCCATGCCATTGATATCAGTTTTATGTCACTCTGCACGCTGCAGTCCGTCAGGCTTCCGTCCACTGCGATATTGTATGATAGTGTGACTTGGGCCGCGATTGGCAGAAGTTCTTTCGGCAGCCTTAAGGGGGCGTCAGTTAGTGCACGGGGCGAGGCACCACCTGCACCCGGAATGCGCCAGTTAACTTCAGTCTGAACCCGACCCACTGTAGGTTGACCATTTATATCAAGTGCAGGGCTAAATTGCGCTTTGGTTACTGCGATTTTACACGTTTCTGCGTCCAAGTCCGCATGTGTACTACTTTCCAGAACCTTGCAGTTTTCAATAGCCCCCGCAGGAGAGACGGCCAGTTCAATTTTAACCTTCCCTTGCCGTTTTTCAGCCAAGGCTATTTGAGGAAAATCTGCCGCAATAACTTGCGCCCACGTTTTTCCCAGCATCGACGGCCCGCGCGGCAAACTTATTTCAGGTACAACACCGGGAATTTTCCAACGAACGCGGTTTGCATATTTTCCCGTTGTAAGGTTACCGCTTGCATCAACTGCCGGTTCAAATCGTGCACGTCGTTTTACATTCGTGCATGTTGCTTCGTCGAGTTCAGAAAAACCGCTGCTTGAAGTGATCATGCAGTCCGACACACTGCCATCCGGGCCAACAATTAAACTAAACCCAGAGATGCCTTCCATCTCTTTCTGCAAGGCTACGCTTGGATAATCATTCATCGTTACCCACAGGCCGGGATTGCCTCTTGGTTTTGGATTGGATTTACTCACCGATGGCTGCGCAGGCTTGTCCGGGATGTATTCCGCATTGCCGGTTGCACCAACCGTGGCCAACAGATAAACAAAATACTTCATTTGTCCGACCCCCTTGTCTTTCAAAAATTACTACAGGAAATCAAAGTCTTGTCCACCATTTCCCCTCTTTCGGTTTCCTTTCCAGTCATGCCCGACATCGCCGGTGCGACGCCGCGAGTTGCGCGCGCCGGGTATAAGGATTGGGCTCGGTGCGACCTGACTTATGTCGTTCTGGATGAGGGAACCGCGGTCGCTGGCGTAACAACGCGAAATCAATGCTGTTCGGCAGAGGTCGAACTATGCCGCGCCCATTTGCCCACAGGCAGGGCCCGGGCTTTGGTTGTAAATGCAGGAAACAGCAATGCCTTCACCGGCCAACGCGGCAAGGACGCCGTCGACGCGATAACAGAGCAAGTCGCGGAGCATTTGAAATGCGACGTGACAGAGATATTCGTGTGCTCAACGGGCGTGATTGGCGTCCCCTTGCCTATTGATAAAGCGCAAGCGGGACTTTGTGCAGCCTTTGATGCGGTCCCTTGTAGCTGGGAAGATGTTACGGACAGCATCGGGACCACAGACACATTTGCGAAGGGTGCGACCGCCAGCGCGATAGTCGATGGTCGCAAGGTGCAAATGGTTGGGATCATCAAAGGTTCGGGGATGATCGCGCCCGACATGGCTACAATGCTGGGTTATATCTTCACCGACGCCGCAATCGACGCCGCTTTCCTGCAGCAAATTTTGTCTGCGGCCAATCAATCAAGCTTTAGCTGTATCACCGTCGACAGCGACACGTCGACCAGCGACACTGTGCTGGCGTTCGCCACAGGCAAAGCGGGCAACGCACCGCTGACATCCTTCGATGATGCCGGAGCTGACGCCTTTGCTGCAGCCCTGAATGATGTCTGCCGCCAACTGGCGCATCTCGTTGTCCGCGACGGCGAAGGCGCGCAGAAATTTATCGAAATCCAGATCTCAGGCGCAACGAGCGACGACAGCGCGCGGCGCGTAGGCTTGGCGATTGCAAATTCGCCGTTGGTCAAAACCGCGATTGCGGGTGAGGATGCCAATTGGGGCCGCGTGGTCATGGCCGTCGGGAAGGCTGGCGAACCTGCAAATCGCGACACGCTCTCGATCCGCTTTGGTTCGACCATAGTCGCGCGCAACGGGTTGGCGGTTGCGGATTATGACGAGGCGCCGGTCGCGCATCATCTCAAGCAGAATGAAATCGAAATCGGCGTCGATCTGGGCCTTGGATCAGGACACGCCACGGTTTGGACCTGCGACCTGACCCATGGATATATCAGCATCAACGCCGATTATCGAAGCTAAAGCGCAGCTTCGAGCCAGCTTTTCAACTGCGCCTTCGGCGCAGCGCCGACCTTTGTGTCCGCAATTTCGCCGCCCTTGAACAGGATCATCGTCGGAATGCCGCGCACACCATATTTGGCAGGCGTATCGGGATGGTCGTCAATGTTCAGCTTCACGATCTCGACCTGCCCAGCCAATTCTTCGCTGATTTCTTCGAGGCTTGGGCCAATCATCTTGCATGGGCCGCACCATTCGGCCCAGAAATCGACCAATACGGGTTTGCCTGATGCCAGCACGGTTGTGGCGAAGTCATTATCACCTACAGTTTTGGTAGCCATGTTAATCTCCTTTGTTGCCTCCCATGTATTCCTGCCGCCAGATGCTGACAAGGACCAAGGGCAATAGTTTTACTTATCCCGTCAGGAGGCGGGGTTGTATTGAGTCAATATCGCGTCCGAAAGCGTGATGAACCGTGGCGCATGGGTGAAGAGCAGGGATACCTCTACGCGCGAATCCGGGAAAATCGTCTGCAATGCTGCACGATAATGCGCCATCTGCCGGAGATGCGGGACTGGCACGCTGCTTTCATCCTGCGGAACTTGGCGACCGGTCTTGAAATCTATGGCGCGCACCAACCCGGGCTCTACCAACAGTCTATCGATGCGCCCGTTAATGACTGTTTCACCTACAACCGCAACCAACGGCACTTCAGATCGCGCGGAAGGACCGAAGAAAGCAGCCCATTGTGCATCGTTTACAATCGCGCGGACCTCAGCGACGAGTTGAACAGGGTCAATGTCATGATCACGGGCTTGAGCCATGACCCATTGCTCCGCTCTTTCCAGCGAAGCATGGTCGGTGATCCGTTCCAGCAAAGCATGAATAAGCTTCCCGCGCGTGGCTGCCTTGCGCATGGCGGAAGTCGCCGGCGCATCCCCATAATCGTCATTATCCAATCTTGACGGGACCAACGGACGCGGCGGTCGTTGTTCCAGAGGTGCTGGCGAAAACAGCCAAGGCGGCACGCATACAGAACTGTTAGCATGCCCGAGCGTTTTCTCGCTAGTGTCAGTAGGTGCCAAAAATTCGCCGTCGGCGCCAACATGGCGCATCGCCCTGCCCCAACGCGCGTCGTCTTCCCATTCACAGCCAAGCGCCGTCATGCCCTTTTGCAGAAGCGCACACCAGCTTTCGGCTGGCGGCTCCCCCTTACGGCTAATGCCCAAAGATCCAGCCAAGATAAGCCGTTCTTCCGCGCGCGTGATTGCGACGTACAGCAAGCGGTTATGTTCCTGCAGCTCGCGGGTCTTCTGCATGTCGGTGATCTCTTGCAACCGCCCCGACTGCTCCGCCTTGCGAATGGGCAATAATGGTATGCGGTGCCCCTCGTCCATCAACAGTTCAACCGACTGGTCAGGTTTCTTGGTCGGGTCCGATGTGACATCGGCCAAGATAACAACGGGCGCTTGTAAGCCCTTGGCACCGTGGACGGTCATGATCCTGACCTCCTTGCTGCTGTTGTCGCCCTCTCGCTTGATTTCCGTATCGCCGCGATCGAACCAGGCGATGAACTTCTGGAGTCCACCACCGTATTGCTGTTCAAACTGCAATGCAGAGTTCAACATTTCTTCGATGGGCACCAAAGCTTCACTGCCCAATCGCGACGTAAACTTGCGCCGCGCGCCGATGGGACCGGACAATATCTGCTCAAGGAAATGATAGACCGTCGTGAAATCCGCCATGGCAAGCATGTCACGCAGCGGGGACACGTCATCGGCAAGTTCAGGCCGATCACGAATATGCTGCCAAAGGCTGGCTTTACGGTCACCGACATAGCCGTATTGGAGAAGCATTTCCTGTGACCAGCCAATGATCGGCGATACCAACAAACAGGCAAGGCTGAAATTGTCATTTGGCTGAAGCACGAATTTGATTGTCGCCAGCAGATCCTGAACGACCAGAGGTTGCAAAAGCCGAAGTCGGTCGACACCTGCCACCGGCACATTGCGCTCATGCAGTTGCGCGACCAGCATCGATGCCATGTCACCCCGGCTGCGCAACAGGAACATGATATCGCCAGGTTCAAGGGGGCGGCCCTTGCTGACCAGCCAAGGTTTCAGGTCAATCAGTGCCTTGACATGATCCGCCAGCTTTTCGGCCAGCGCGCGTTTTTCGTCGCTGAACCAATCCTCTTCCTCGTCCGCTGGAGCGCCTTCATCCTGCAGCTTTGGTTTTGCGCAGATGGGCTCCAAAAGCTCGACAATGCCATATTGCGGCTTTTCGCTGTAATGTTCGGCGATCTCTCCGCTAACGCCAAAGTTTTCCGCGCCGGCCTGTTCAATTACCGCATTGACGAAATCAAGAATTGGACCGGTGGACCGGAAACTTTGTGACAATGTCAGCCGGTTCAATTCAGTCCCGGACTCGGCAATTCGCTTGGCAAAGTCCTTCCCGGCTTCCTCATAGCGTTCAGGCGCAGTGCCCTGGAAACCGTAAATGGCTTGCTTGAAATCACCGACCGAGAACAAAGTACGCGTCTTGTCGGGGTTCGCGCCCATGCCGCTGTAGAAATCATCGCTTAAAGCGCGGATAATTTCCCACTGCGCCGCGTTGGTATCTTGCGCTTCATCAACCAATATATGGTCGATCTGCCTGTCCAGCTTGAACCGCACCCAATCCGCCATTTGACCATGTTGTAGCAATGCCGCAGTGCGCCGGATCATGTCATCGAAATCGACCGCACCAATGGCATGTTTGGCCTTGTTATATTGCGCAGCAAATTCCTTGCCCGCCAACAAAGCACGCGCGAGACGGTCAGCATATTGCGCCCGCGCAACCGCCCCCAGCAACTGGTTCGTCCATTGAAACATCTCAAGCGCTTGCGCAGCATAGGCGTCGTCTATGGGTGTAAAACTTCTGGACGAAACTTGTGGCTCCCCGCTTTTATTTGACCAGCAGGAATGAACATCATTCAGCAATTTTGCCCGCTCGGCGGGCGGCCGTGACAGCCAATCCTGTATGGCCGCCGCACGTCTGCCTCCGCGACTATCCGCCTTGTTCTTACACCACAATAGATTGGCATCGATAATCGACTGAAGCTCGGCACGCGGAATTTTTTCGTCGGCAAACGCTTCTTCAAGCATTTCCTCAACTGGTCCGGTAAAATCGACGCCAGCCAATCGCCGCGCCCAGATGACCGCAACTGCATCGTCCGTAATTCCCGCTATCACGTCGGGAGAAGCGGCTGTGCGGTGCAAGAAGCGAAGCGCGGCTTCCTCGCCCATGTTCAGGCTCAACTCCTGCACATGTGCGATGATACTAGCATCGCCCCGCGCTTCGGCATCAATAACCAGATTGGCGAGCGCCGCGTCCAACAGTTCGCGCTGTTCCCGACCCTCGACGGGTTTGAAGCCAGGCACCAATCCCGCCTCTTCCGGAAAGCTGCTGAGCAATGATTGACAGAAGCTGTGTATCGTTAATATCTGCAACCCGCCGCCGGGTGCATCCAATACCTTTGCAAATAACTGCCGCGCTTTCTGGCGCGCATCCGGTCCAGCATCTGCGCCAATCGCCTCAAGATCGTGGAACAGAAGATTGTCGTCCATTTGTACCCACGACGCCAAAAGCTGATTGATGCGGTCCGCCATTTCCGACGCGCCAGCTTTTGTAAAAGTAATGCACAACAGATTTTCGGGCTCGACATCATTTTCAAGCAATAGCCGGATGACACGTGCGGTTAACACCTGCGTCTTGCCAGTCCCAGCCGATGCACTCAGCCAGATATTGTCGCGCGGTACAACCGCGTCACTTTGCGCAGGGATAAGCGGGTGCAGTTTTTTCGTCGTGCCGCTCATGCCGCATCCTCAGATATCGCCTGACGGCCATTCCATTCCTGCAAGCGCATCAATTGGTCGTAATCACCATAAAGCGCGAATTCAGGATGCAGCTTTGCCGTGAACGGGGCCGTGCCCAATATCCACTTGCCAATTGCGACCTCTGCTTGTTCAACGGCAAAGGCCACGAAGTTTGCACGATCCGGCTTGTTGTCCGCAGGACGCGTGCTGGTCGGGACCGCAACATATCCAAAATTCTTGTCCTTGTTTTTGGCGAGGCTCCAATATTCAAAGCTGGTTGCTGGACCCGACACGCCCTTGATGGCCAACTCCTGCGCCATATAGCCAATGAGGCCCAATTGCAGCGCAAAGCCTGCATTAATCTGTTTTGTCGACGGCGGCACACCCGTTTTATAATCGATGATGACAAGTTCGCCGTCGGCTGTGCGATCAATGCGGTCAACACGTCCCCTAACGGTGATGCCTTTGATGGAGAGGTTACCCGGCTGCTCGGCGACAGCGACAACGCGGCCCTCGTCCATCATAAGGCGCTTGGTTTCGTCTGCCACCCAGCGCAGGCCAGCGGCAATGCGCGGCTGCCACAAGGCACGCAGCAGCGGGTCGCTGGCTTCCTGCGCCAGCAGATCATCTGCACGTTCGACTAGCTTGTCGATCGCGCAATTGTCGTGCGTAAACCATTTTTCCAATATGTCGTGCACAAGGCTGCCGCGCCACGCATAGCTGGGTTCGGCATCAACCTTTTCGAGCACCGGAAGGCCAAGGATGCGTTTGGCATAAAAGGAATAGGGGTCAGACTTCAATTGGTCAAAGTCTGTAACAGACAGCGAGACAAGACGCTGTTCGGCATTCGGCATCGGCAATGGACGCGTTGCAAACGGCACCTTTTGGTCCGGCCGATCAAGCGCATCTGCCCATGCCAGTGTTTCGTCATCCGCCTGAAGTGTCTTCCCGGTCAACGCCTTGATCCGGAGCAGGAAACGCGATGCAACGGTTGGCCCGCTACGGTCGCGCCTTGCTCTGGTGAGCAGCACTTCCTCCGCTCCCAATGCAGTAGCAAGATCATGCGCAGACAGGCCAATATTACGATCAAGAGTCGGCAATTTCAGATGCCGCCGGATTGCCGGTGCCAACCACGGGTCAGGCTGCGCGATTTGCGGCCAGGTGCCCTCGTTCAGACCTGAACAGATCAGCAAATCCGCTTGTTGCAAGCGTGCCTCCAGCAGTCCGTATATCGCCACACGCGGATGCCCGCCATAAGGCGGGCGGACCACGGCGCAGGAAAATATCTCCTTGAACGTTGCAACAAAACCGGTGGCTTCGACTCTGCTTAGAGCCGACAGATTACTCGCAGTGACTTCTTCCCACATACGCGCCAATTCTCGGCCACTCGCTCCGCGCCAAATCATGCCATCGGTGAGGACAGTCGCAACATCGCGAAGGATCGCCAAGGCGACATCAAACAGTTGCCCGTCGGCGCGCTCTAGCGGTGCCAGAAGAGCTTCAACTTCGGACCACCAAGCGATCAGTTCTGCATCCGGTTCGCGCGCGGTGTGCAGCCGTCTGCTAATCGCAGAAAGTCCAATGCCATTCGCCGTGCCACGCAAGGCGAGATCAAGCTTGCGCACGTGATCGAGCCACTCAAGCCGTTGGGCGCCAGAAAATACCAAAGGGTGTTTCAATATCGCCAAAAGGCCGGACGCCGAAAACCGGCTCGAGATCGCATCCACCAACGCCAAAACAAGCGTGCCTGGTGGTGTTTGGAGCAGCGGTACGCCCGCGCTGTCATCGACATCAATGCCCCATCTGCGCAACTGTCCAGCAACCCGTACCGCCAACTCACGGTCAGGCGTAATGAGCGCCACGCGTTTTTGTAAAACTTCCAAAGCGCCACGGATCCGCACTGCAACCGCTTTGGCCTCTTGCGCGCTATCCTCTGCCTCCAACCACTTTGCGTGTGGCAGGCTTTTGCGCAATGCAGGTAACTTCTGCCACGATACGCTATGTTCGGGCAGGCAGAATATTTCAGATATAGCCATGCCTTTTGATTGCGACAGAGCGGTCGGCAAAACATCAATTTCGCTGCGGTCGATGCCCATCATATCGAGCAGATGTTTCAAGTGGAATTGTGGATGCACTTCGACATTGCGACGGTGGCGAAAGCCCTGCGCATCATCTTGTGTTTCGGATAGGCAATCCCAGCGCTCGTCTGAAAGATCGAGATCGACGCCGGGCATTATGACTTGCCCGTTCGGCATCAACGCAACCCGTCGCAACACCCGTGCCACGGCCTTGGCCGAGGTCGTTATGCCAACCGCAATAATCGGAACGGAATCGAAATTTTGCGCCAGCCGCTGCTCAAGTGCACCAAGCAGATGGTTCCGCCGTTCTGCTGGCCCCATCAGCTTGCGTGCCGCCAGCGCTGCGCGATATGCAGGTAATATCTGCAAAAGCTGACCATAAGCGCTTTGCCAATGCCCCGCCAACTCCACTTCAATTTTAATATCAGCAATTTGCGTAAAATCGACCAGATCAACCTCAAGTTCGTCGATCAAGTCTGCCAGTTTGCGAGCCAGCCGCAGGGCCTCTGCAGGTGACAAGGCCTGCTCGCGTGGCTTGTGATCATTCACCAGTTTTGCCAACAGCATTAGACGCTCAAATGAACCAATCACGGGCCAAATCGCGCTGCGGGTGTCGATGGGGTCAATCATCGGCCCCAAGGCTTCATCCAATTGCATATCGCCCACGGCAACCATGCGCGGCAAAAGCATGCCGGGCGCAGCATGCCGAACGAACGCTTCAGTCATCGCTTTGATGGCGCGGTTGTTTGGGAGCAACAAAATGTTTTCACTGATCGCCAGCGGATTCGTGCCAGCTGATTGCAATATCCATTGTGCAGTCACATCGCATAGGTCGTTGCCGAGCGGAACGTTAAACACCCGAGTGCGAGGGGCGGGAGCGTTATCTGCCACTTTGTTCCGCAAGCTGCTTTTCCGTGGCGGCAATCGCGGCGGGATAGCCGACGTCAAACCAAAGTCCCTCGTGCACGATCCCCAAGCAGCGGCCAGCAGCAATGGCGCGGTCCCAGAATATATTTGTTGAAAAAACGTCGGCCGGCGGATCGATAATCAGGCGCTTTGAAAGCATCTGGATACCAGTCCACACATAAGTCGCCGACTCATCCTCCCTTCGCCGTGACAAGCGGCCTTCGTTGTCCATGTTGAAGTCGCCAGACCCCTGGCTGTTATAAGCGGCGCCCAACGGGATCAGCAGCATGAGGACGTCCATCCGGGCATCATCCCATGCCGCCATCAACCTCGAAATCGCGCTCTCGCCAACGTCGGTCCACCAATTGTCGGCGTTCACGCAAATAAACGGGTCATCCGAAATGATTGGTAAGGCGTGGATAAGACCGCCGCCAGTATCACGCAGCAGGTCGCGCTCGTCCGATATGCGCACTTCGAGATCCGATGCAACCGACGCCAGATGCTGCTCTACCTGCTCGGCCCGATAGTGCACGTTGACGACAATCTTGCCGACGCCAGCATCACGCAGATGGTCAAGCACATGATCAAGTAACGCAACGCCGCCTACCTCGATCAAAGGTTTGGGGCGGTCGGCAGTTAACGGCATCATCCGCGTCCCTTTGCCCGCCGCCATGATCATCGCTGTGTTGACTTGGCTACCCATCGATATTCAATTCAGTCGGCAAGCTATTGCGCACCTCTGCTGGAATATGCGTGTCGAACCAGTGTCTGACAGGCGCCAATTCCGGATGTGCCAAATCACGCTCAAGCAAGCCCCACATGCGGGGCAAAAACGACAGATAACGCTCCTTGCCGTCGCGCTTCCACAAGCGCGTGAATATTCCGATAATCTTGGTGTTTCGTTGCGCGCCCAGCAAAGCATAATGCGCATAAAAATCGTGACGGGGATTGGCAGTCTCATGATAATAAGCCAGCATTTCTGCCTCAAGCTCCGGTGATACGTCGCGCCGCGCGTCCTGCAGCAAGGAGACGAGATCATATGCAGGGTGGCCCACTAGCGCATCCTGAAAATCAATAATTCCTTGTTGGCCATCATCCAGCAGCATGATGTTTTCTGCATGGTAATCGCGAAGCACGGTCACTTCTTGGCAATCACAAATCGGTGTCAAAGCTTTGGTCCAGACGCTTTCAAATTCGCGCGCATCAAATGGAATGCCCATTGCGGGCATGTACCACTCGGACAAGAGTTGCACTTCGCGCATGTAGGTTGCCATGTCATATGGTTCTGTCAGCACAGCAGGCGTTTTCACCAGCCGAACGAGAGCATCAATGGCGGCGCGGTAGACAGCACCCTCATCTCCAGAATGCACGTCGAGATGCTCACGCATTCTGCGGTCGCCAAAATCTTCCAGCAAAACCAATCCACGGGTAAGGTCAGTAGCAAAAATCTCAGGCGCGCGGAACTGGTGACGGCTGAGATATTGCGCAATGTGAATAAACGGACGCGGATCTTCATGTGGCGGCGGGGCGTCCATCAAAATGGCTTTGCCGCGGTTTCCCGACTCGACGCGAAAATAACGCCGAAACGAAGCATCGCCAGCGACAGGGGAAACATTCGATCCCTCCCATCCATTTGCAGCCAGAAACTCGTTTAGTCCAACGGGTGGCGCCATATCAGTTGCGGGTGTCATCTTTATCCATTTTTCAAGGTCAATATTCGGCTTCCATCCGCTTGCGGCGTTATATTAATAATATGGCTTGGCACCACAAAAGCGGAGCCGAAGCGTTCGGCCCATTCCACCAATGTGATGCGGTCGCTGCGTTCGTCGGCGAGGCCCAGTTCCTCTAATTCGTTGGCGTCATCCAAGCGATAAAAATCGACATGCGCTACGGCAACAGAAACCTCTGGCGGTTCATAACTGTGGACAATGGCATAAGATGGGCTGGCAACTTCGCCTTTGAACCCAAGGCCAGCCAATATCCCGGCACACAACACCGTCTTGCCCGCACCCAGCGGGCCGTTGATAGCTACCCAATCCGCCTGTTTTAACTCCTTTGCGAGGGAGTGGCCAAAGGCCCGCATTTCCGCGTCGGTTGCGATAATCATTTCCTGGGCAACGCCATAATTATTGTTGTTCCCTCGCCTTCTTCCGAATGCAAATGGAACGCGCCACCATGCGATTCAATAATTTGCCGCGCCAGGGGAAGGCCCAGCCCCCTAGTCATCGCCCCGGTTGGATCGTCTCCGCGCGCATGTATATTCTCCGGTGAAAGACGCTGAACATCCATATCATTTATGCCCGGGCCATTGTCCGAAACGACAAATTCAAGAACATCATTCTGCCACCTGGCGAGAAACAGGACTTCGCCGCCCGCACGATGATAGCGGATTGCGTTGTCTAGCACCTGCCCGATGGCCTGCCCAATACGTTTTGCATCCAGTGACATGGTCCCGTGCGCATCGGTCGCCTCGACTTGCATCAGTACGCCTGCAGCGTCTGCCATCTGCGCCTTGGTTTGCGCGATCTGCGCAACGAGCGCGGCAACGTCCACTTCTTCGAGCACCAGCGGCAATGCACCAGCTTCGATCTGGCTATAGTCCAGCACCGTGTTAATTTGTTCGGACAGGCGATCGGCCGACTGAACAATGGCGTCGACATATTCCAATGCCTGCGGACCGAGGTCGCCGGCAATGCCTGCCTTCAGCAAATCTGCGAAGCCGCTTATTGAGGTCAAGGGCGTGCGGAATTCATAACTCATATTGGCCAGAAACTTGCCTTTGATGGCATCGGCATCCTGCAACGCGCTGTTCCGGTCGCGCAGCGCTTGCTCAATTTTCAGTGTGTCAGACATGTCCAGCATGGTGAATAGCGTATTGCCGTCGGGCAACGGTATGGTGGCAATCTGAAACATCCGTCCGTCAGCAAAAATGGCCTTGCTCTTGCGCTGCGCCCGGTTGGAAGATGTCATACGGATAAGTTCACCCAATATGGATATCTGGGTGGGCTTTTTCAGGTGCCCCGCAAGCAAAGGCAAAAGTTCGTCCAGCCTTGGGTGCTTGATCAGTTGTTCATCCGTCAATTTCCACGTTTCGGCAAACAACCGGTTCCAAATGCTCAAGCGGCCGTCTGCCGAGAAAACTGCAATGGCTTCGAACAGGTTATCAAATGTCGCGGTACGCACACGTAACAAGATGTCTCGTGCGCTCGCAAGCTGGGCTTGCTCGGTACGGTCTTCGAAAATCATCAATAGGCCGCCATCGGGGATGGGCTGCGCTAACACGCGCAAATGCGTGCCGTCGGGCAAAAGCCAGTTCTCTTCCGTCGGATCAGACGCGCGGAACCATTCCTCCCGATCTTTTCGCCAAGCAGGAAAATCGCGCACTTCGGGCAGTTTTCCGTTTTCACGCATACGATCAAGAACGCGGGCAAACTCCGGCTTTTCCGAAAGCCACTGGTCACGGAATGCAAAGAGGCTTTGAAAGGGAAGATTTGCGAAACTCAGCACATGCCGCGCGTCGAACTGCGCCACGCCAGCAGACATAAGGTTCAGAAGGTCTCTTTGTGCTTCAGAAAGCTCACGCACTTCGGATTTCGTATCGATTAAGTCCTGAACATCAATTGCCAACCCGGCGACACCCGATGCGCCAAGTGGGATATCGAATACGCGGAGCTGTCGGCGTTCGCCATTTAGGGTCGCTGAGACAATCCGTTCTTTCTGGGTGTCTGTCTCGGCCGCCTCAGCGGCAAAATCCGCTGCGGTTTGGCCGTTCTCGGGCTCAAGCAACTCAATGCCTTCCTCAACAACCTGAAGACCATTGGTGGCCCCTACTGCGGTAACATAAGCATGATTTACAAAATGCAGATTCATGTCTGGTCGACGATGCCACATTGGAATGGGTGCCGCTTCAATAAGTCCAGCCAGCGCAGAAAATGCAGACCGCGCTTCGTCGGATTCCTGTGCCCGCCGCTCAAGCTCGCGCAAGCTTTCGGTTGAATCAAAAAACCACAACAACGCGGCGCCGTTCGGGTAGATGATGGAGTCTGCAATATTGCCCACAACGGTCAGTCGGCGGTTAGACCCTTCAATCGCCAATGGCAGTGTGAAGCCCCTTCCCGTTCGCTGTGTTTCCCGAACCTTGCTCTCAAGCTCGGCGAGGTCTTTCAAGGCGAGGCCCGCGTTGTCACGTCCGCCAAGTTCCGAAAGTGAGGCCGCGGGTTCATCCAACCCAAGCAGACGCGCAAATCGCTCGGGCGCGTCTATCCTTCCGTCACCCTTCACTACGACGGGGAAAGCAGGCGCGGTTTCCAGCAGGCGACCAAGACGCTTCGTTTGTCGAAGCATCTTGTTGGCCTGACTGCGCATAGACAGCCCGATCCAAATGGCGACGACGGCTCCAACCAGCCATAGTGCCATTAAAATCCCTATCAAAGCAATCGGCAGGCCAGTGCCTGTCATCGTCATGCGCCCTTTATGTTGCAACCCAGATGTTAATGCCTAAATGCTTGGCACGTGCAATGAAAAAAGCCCGCCACGTTCCCGTAGCAGGCTTTCTTTACGCCAGAAATGACGAGTAATTAATAACGGTAATGGTCTGGCTTAAAAGGACCTTCAGTCGATACGCCGATATAACTTGCTTGTTTCTCGGTCAGTTTCGTCAGCTTAACGCCCAACTTTTCGAGATGCAAAGTCGCGACCTTTTCGTCGAGATGCTTTGGCAGCACATAAACCTGGTTTTTATAGTTCTCACCATTGGTCCAAAGCTCGATTTGCGCGAGCACTTGGTTGGTGAAGCTTGCCGACATCACAAAGCTTGGGTGCCCGGTTGCGCAGCCAAGGTTGACCAGACGACCCTTTGCAAGAACGATGATCTGCTTGCCGTCCGGAAATTGAACGAGGTCCGTGCCCGGTTTCACTTCCGTCCAATTGTAGTTGGACAGTGCCGCAATCTGGATTTCGCTGTCGAAGTGACCGATGTTGCACACGATGCTCATGGGCTTCATATTCATCATGTGCTCGGCAGTGATAACGTCAGCGTTGCCCGTGGCGGTGCAAAAAATATCTGCGCGCTGAACAGCTTCTTCCATCGTCACAACTTCAAAGCCTTCCATCGCGGCCTGCAACGCGCAGATCGGATCGACTTCAGTGACCATCACACGCGCGCCGCCATTGCGGAGCGATTGGGCGGAACCCTTGCCGACGTCGCCAAAACCCGCCACGCAGGCGACTTTACCGGCCAACATAACGTCAGTGGCCCGGCGAATTGCGTCAACGAGGGATTCTTTACAACCATAAAGATTGTCGAATTTTGATTTGGTCACACTGTCGTTCACGTTGATCGCGGGAAAAGGCAATTCGCCCTTTTTCGCGATTTCGTACAAGCGGTGCACGCCGGTGGTAGTTTCTTCCGAAACGCCTTTCAGATTCTTTACGGTCTGAGTCAGATAGCCCGGCTTCTTGGCAATGAACGCTTTCAAAGCGCGCTGGAATTCAACTTCTTCTTCATTCTCTGGTTCCCCAAAGGTTTCGCCGCGCTCAAGCTTCGCACCCCATAATGCGAACATGGTTGCATCGCCGCCATCGTCGAGAATGATATTTGCAGTGGTGTCATCACCCCAGTCAAAAATGCGTCCGACATAATCCCAATAATCGGCAAGGCTTTCGCCTTTTACCGCAAACACAGGAATGTCGCGTGCGGCAATTGCTGCAGCAGCGTGGTCCTGCGTCGAGAAAATGTTGCACGTCGCCCAGCGCACGTCAGCGCCAAGTTCCGTCAGCGTCTCAATAAGGACTGCGGTCTGGATTGTCATGTGCAACGATCCGACGATTCGCGCGCCCTTTAGCGGCTTTGACGTTCCAAATTCCTCACGCAATGCCATAAGGCCAGGCATTTCCGTTTCGGCAATATTGATTTCTTTGCGGCCAAAATCGGCCTCGCCGATATCGGCAATGACATAATCGTTAAAAGCCACAGGCTTATTCTCCGGGAGGTTTTAGATGCCTCCGCCCTTAGCTGTGGATCGAACCGAAATCAAATATAAAGATTGCTTTATATGCCCGGCGAATTGTTAAGGCCGCGTTGCAATGCGACTTGGACAGGTCGCGCCGTTCCACGACTGTCCAGTCACAGCAACGTCTGCAACTGCCGCCATCGTCATGACACCATGTGTTTCGGTCCCGAGCTTATCTGCCAGTTCCTTCAATTGCCGGCAGTTCATCGCCTTGTGTCCCGTGCCATAGCTATTGGCATAGCCAATCGACATTCGGTCCAATGCATCTTCTGCCTCGCCCGGGCCGTACGTGGCCGACAGATGATTTCGCAGCTCCAAATTCTGTGCACCTATCAGGACATTATGCTTTGCAACGAACCGGTTATACTGCGGAAGAAAATTGTCGGGCGTGTTGCGGCACCTTAGGGCCGTAACCATCAGCATCGTATTGAGATGCTTGATCTTGGCCGCATCCTGCGCTGCGTTCGTCCAGCAAGCCTGCGCAGGCTGAACCAACACAGTAAATGTCATCGCAGCAAGCGCTGCGTTTTGTAAATATTTGTTCAAGTCCCCGATCCCTTATTCCCCTGTATCCCGCTTGGAAGATCGACCATCCTGTTTACGGAATTTTGAAGAAAGGCGGTGAAGCAATATTTACTATCTTGACCGGAACATCTTGAACGATTGATCGCCCCACAAATCGGGCAAAGAACGAACGCAGGCTTGACTTGCATGTGCAGGTCCCGGAATAAGCACCCAAAATCAATCTTCAAAAAAGGAACAGAATATGAGCATCTCTGTAGGTGACAAAATTCCTGACGTTAAGCTGGTGAAGGCGACCGCCGATGGACCGCAGCCAGTCCAGTCGGCCGAGTATTTTGCAGGACGGCGGGTGGCATTATTTTCGGTTCCCGGCGCATTCACGCCAACTTGCTCGGCACGCCACTTACCTGGGTTTGTGGAAAAGGCCGATGAACTTGCTGCAAAAGGCATCGATGAAATAGCCTGCACGGCCGTAAACGACGCCTTCGTATTGGGCGCTTGGAACAAATCGGGCGGGTCGGACTCGATCACGATGCTTGCCGATGGCAACGGTGATTTTGCTGCCGCACTTGGCCTGGAAATGGATGGAAGCGCATTTGGCATGGGCAAGCGCGGCCAGCGCTTTTCGCTCGTCGTGAATGATGGCGTTGTCGAGCAAGTCAACGTTGAAGCGCCCGGGGATTTCAACGTAAGCTCGGCGGAATATATGCTCGGACAACTCTGACGCTTGCATCAACGGCCCAATGGCATTTGAAAGGGAGGGGCAACCCTCCCTTTTTTGTTGCCAAGAACGCAAAATTCGGTGAAGCGTCATTATGCCTAGTCAACAAAGCCAAGACATCATTAATCAACTTGTTACCGAATATGAAGCTTCGGTAAAACGCCTCCAATCCGCTCTGGCGGCATATCTGAAGGACGCGATACCGCCCACTGCCGATCAACGCGCAAGCAATGATTTCTGCTATCCCGAACTCGTCATAACTTATGCGGGCAAGACGCGGGATACAAAATCTAACCTCGCTTTTGGCAAGCTTGAAAAAATCGGGACGTTCCGAACGACCTTTACCAAACCCGATTTATTTGCCGAATATATTGGTGAGCAGCTTGATCTGCTGGTCGAACAATATGAACTCGAAATATCGGTTGGCCGGAGCAAGCAGGAAATCCCGTTCCCTTATGTCCTCGACGGCTCCGCTGATCTGGAACTTGGGACAGTCAGCCCAAATGAACTGGCGCGCTACTTCCCGACCACCGAGCTTGCTGACATCGGCGATGAAATTGCCGACGGCCTGTTACGCATCAAAGGCAACAGCAGTTCACCGCTCGCGCTTTTTGATGGTCTGCGCACCGATTTCTCTTTGGCCCGCTTGCGCCATTATACAGGGGCGCCGGCGGAGCATGTGCAGCATTATATATTGTTCACCAACTACCATCGTTATGTCGACGAATTCGTGAGCTGGGCCTGCAAACAGGTCGGTAATGGCCGCTATACGGCCTTATCAGGCGCGGGTGGGTTATATGTTGACCAACCAACCGATAATGCAGCTCAGCTTGTCGCCGACAGCACGTGGCGCCGTCACCAGATGCCTGCTTACCATCTCATTGCGCCGGACAGGTCGGGCATCACACTGGTAAACATCGGTGTCGGCCCGTCCAATGCTAAGACAATTTGCGACCATCTGGCAGTCCTGCGACCCGAGGCATGGCTGATGATCGGCCATTGCGGCGGCCTTCGGGAAACACAGCGCATTGGCGATTATGTCCTCGCCCACGCCTATCTTCGCGATGACCATATTCTTGACGAGGTTCTGCCGCCCGAAATTCCAATTCCCCCTATTGCTGAAGTTCAGCAGGCACTTGCAAGTGCAGCAGAGCATGTTTCGGGTACCAGCGGCGCGGATTTAAAGCGGCGGATGCGCACCGGGACCGTTGTCACCACCGATGACCGGAACTGGGAATTACGCTATTCCGCATCTGCGCTTCGTTTTTCGCAGAGCCGGGCAATTGCCATAGACATGGAATCGGCGACCATCGCGGCGCAGGGCTATCGTTTCCGTGTGCCTTATGGTACATTGCTATGTGTTTCGGACAAACCGCTGCACGGTGAGATTAAATTGCCAGGTCAAGCTAACCGATTTTATGAAGAAGCGATTGCCGCGCATTTACAAATCGGCATTCAGACGTGCGAGCTGCTTCGGGAGGCAGGAAATAGCCTACATAGCCGAAAACTGCGCGCCTTCAACGAACCGCCTTTCAGATAGCACGCAGGAACGAAAACGACGCCAAACGATTATTATTATTACATAACCACTTAAGGAGGAACGGCCCATGCCGAAAAAGCCCACAGAAACTGGAACGTTCGACAAGGTACTTAATAAACTGCGCGACCTCGCAGATGGCCTGACCGGTAGTGCGCGTTCAGCAGCGGAAACCGCGTCGACAACTGCAAAGTCCGCAGTGGAGTCTGCATCCAGTGCGGCAGCTACCGCAGGTACCGCGATCAAGGAAAACCCCGGCAAGACCGCCGCCGTTGCCGGCGCAGTGATTGCCACAGCCGCAGCAGCCGTTGCTGGTAAAAAGGTTTACGACCGGAAAACATCTGATGGTGCCAAGACCGCTGCCAAGAAGCCCGTAGCCAGCAAACCGGCCGTTAAAAAGCCCGCTGCGCCCAAAACCGCGGCGAAAGCACCTGCAAAAGCTGCGGCACCCCAAAAAACAAGCCCGGCCAAGCCAAAACCGTCTGTCAAAAAGCCAACGACAAAGCCCGCCGCATAATCATTTGATACACCAATAGCCCCGCCCGCCAGGACGGGGCTATTGCTTATTACCAACCTTTTTTCGCGCCCTTGTTCTGAACCTTCAGCCATTTCATCAATGGCGCAAAATATTCGAGCATTGGCTTACCCGACATCTCGCGTGTACCCGTAAAGGCCTGCAGCGCATCCGGCCAAGGCTTGGACGCACCCATTTCGAGCATCGCGTTTAACCGTGTACCCACTTCCTTGTTGCCATAAAATGAGCAGCGATGAAGCGGCCCTTTCCATCCAGAAATATCGCAAGCTGCCTTGTAAAACTGAAATTGCAATATCCGGGCAAGGAAATATCGGGTGTAAGGCGTGTTGCCGGGAATATGATATTTGGCACCTGCGTCAAAACGGTCGGCGGGGCGCTCGACTGGCGGGATGATGCCTTGATACTGCAGTCGCAGATCAGTCCAGCCCTTGTTGTAATTTGCGGGGCTGATCGAACCGTTGAATACGCCCCAGCGCCATTTATCGATCAACAACCCGAAGGGCAGGAACGCGACCTTATCCATGGCTTGACGTAACAACAGACCGTTGTCCTTGTCTGCTCCTGGGACTTTGGCAGGATCAAGCAAGCCGATTTGAACCAGATAATTTGGCGTAATCGACAAGGCGATAGCGTCGCCGATTGCCTCGTGGAAACCGTCATTGGCACCATTGAGATACAAATAAGGCTGCTTGTTATAGGCACGCTGATAGTAATTATGGCCGAGTTCGTGATGAATAGTTACAAAGTCGTCGGTGTTAACCTTGATGCACATTTTGATGCGCAAATCTTCGACATTATCAACATCCCAAGCTGAAGCATGGCAAACGACTTCGCGATCCGTTGGTTTGATAAACTGCGAACGATCCCAGAATGTCTTTGGCAATGGGTCAAACCCAAGCGACGAGAAAAAGCCCTCGCCTACCTTCACCATGTCCTTTTCGCCCTGGCCGCGAATGGCACTAAAGTCTGCCATGTCGGTTTGCCTGTAACCCTTGGCGACTAAAAGCTCACCGATGTCATATCCAATATCACCAGCGCCGGGAGGCGCAACGACGTCATAAATGTTACCCCATTCCTGCGCCCACATATTGCCAAGCAGGTCTGCGCGAATTGGGCCCGTCTTCGACTGGACGGCATCACCATATTTCTTGTTAAGCTGAGTACGGACATAAGTGTGCAGTTCGTCGTATAGCGGCTTTACCTCAAGCCATAACTTATCAGTAAGCTTCGCAAAATCGTCCGCCGGCATATCGTATCCGGATCGCCACATCGCGCCAACATCGGCGTAGCCAAGCTCAGTCGCGCCCTTATTGGCGATTTCCACCATCCGCGTGTAATCCGGCCCCATCGGCGCGCCTACATTATCATGCCAGCTAACCCACATCTCCTTCAATTCGTCGGGATTTCTATTTGAGCCCATCTCGGCCTCAATATCCGAACCGTTGATTTCCTTGCCGCGCAGCGTGCCGCGTCCCTTGCCATAGGCCGACTGTAATTTGGTCGAAATGGTCGCAAGTTCAGCCGCCGCACCGGGCGTGGTTGGCGCAGGCAGGACGATCCCACCACGCAAGATATCTAGCTTGCGTTTGGTATCATAGGAAAGACCGGGAAGCGCCTGATATTTGGCAGCCTCAAGAGCGTATCCGACAGCTTTTTCTGTGCCTATTTCGCCGTATCGCGCAGCAATCGCATCGGTATCATCGGTCAGATAGGTAGAATTGATCCAGGCGACCCGGCCGCCTTCAACGGAGAAAGCAAACAGATCTTTTTCCGCACGGGCAACAAAGGCATCAGCGTCCGAAACAGTCGGGGCACTAGTTGCCGCCGGAGTATCCTGCGCAACGGCAACAGATGGGACGGATAGCATGGCGAAGGCCAAAGTGGCGATAGATACAAGATTTTTCATATTGGGTTCCCGGCAAATAATATGGCGCGATGGTGAAACTTTCGGTCTTCCTCGTCAAGCCACAGGTCGAGTCGTTCGTCGAATGGCCAGCCCAAGCAAGACACCGAGGAAGGTCACCAAAAACAGTATCATTTTGACTGGACGCAGAGTTGCAGCGATGCCTGCGAGCGTATCATCCCCACCGGTTCCTGCCGTTTGAATAAGCTGGCTTATGGTTTCGGCATAATCAGTGATTGCAAAACCGACTGCGGCGAAAATTATGATCTTGCCGAGACGTGCGAGCGTCGCATGCGGCGACGCGGCAAACATCCGTCCGCCATTGAAAGCACCCCACGCATAAACGCCAATAAATATCAGGTCCAACTCCATGCTGTAGATAGCGAGGTCCACAACGTTCGCCGCCGCCCAGCCTGCATGAATGGCGTCAACGCGGGCCGCGCTCCCCGCCGCCTGATGGTCGCTGATGCCTAGGGGAGATATGTCAGTGACCAACCACATGTTCATCACAATGAGCGCGGCGAGCAGTAAAATGCCGGATAGCCAGAACGTCCAGAAACGCCTCTCCAGAGCAGTTTCGTTTCTCATAGCGGCATTGAAACCAAAGACGATGCCAACACTCCTGTCAGGACATCCTCGCGCGTCAGGTGATAGGTTGTGTAGTCGTGCATCTGCCCACCATGATGGCGCTTATGTTCAAGCACCAACTTGGCGCCCAGTCGCTCTACTGCAGTGCGCGACCGGAAGTTTGTTGCTCCTATTTGAAACACCACGATCCGGACGAACTGGAAGATGTAATTTAGCATCAGCGCCTTCACTTCACGGTTGATCCCAGTGCGCCAATATGCAGTCGCGAAAAACGTCCAACCAATTTCGATTTCTTGTGTATTCGGATCGTAACAGTCGAAGCGCGTGCCGCCTATGATCTTGTCCGTGGCCTTGTTCAAAATAACAAAAGCGCCATGCGATGCGATTGCACCGGCGAAAAATTCGTCGAACACGTCCCGTTTATACCTATCGCGAAATGGATGCATCGCCCATATTTCTGGGTCCGAAGCCACGGCAAACAGCGCATCATAATCGCTCGCCAATAATGGCCGCAGCATGACGTGCTCGCCCATCAAGACCGGTTGAATATCGAACGGCGGCACATTCACCAGAGGTCACCCGTCAAAGCCTCGACAAAAGCTTGCCCAAGATCCGGCTTGATCACGGCGCTCATATGGTTGCCGGGCACCGTGAACAGCTTTCCTCGCTGTAGCAGTGCCGCGAGTTCAGCGGCCGAGCCATTGTCGTCATCCTGCTCGCCGCAGACGACCGCCACCGGCAGCGTCCAACTGGCAATCTCCTCAACACTGGTGTCAACGAACGTATCCAAAATATGTCGCAGAGCCACCGGGTCACCGCCAGTGGTTTTCAGAAAGGCTTCCGCCATCCACGCCGACGTTCCCTTTTCATGACGACCGAGATTATCGAAAACATGCCGAAAATGCGAACCGCGATGGCCGGTCTGCGTCAGGCCTTCCAACCCCATGCCCGAAATCACCGCCCTCCCCGGTGCTGCGCCGCGGGCCAGCATCCGCGATACCGTTCGCGCACCCAGGGAATAGCCCCCGAGGTCATAATCCGTAATGTCCAGATGGGCGAGCAACGCGAACTGATCGTCTGCCAAAACATCGCGCCGGTAATTTTTTGGATCGTGCGGCTTTCCACTTAATCCGTGGGCACGCAGGTCAGGCATGATCACGCGGAATCCCGCCTTTGCCAGCGCCGCCGCATGTCCGTATTTGATCCAGTTGGTTTCGGCTTCGGACATGAAGCCATGGATCAGCACCAAAGGGCGTCCTTTCCCCATTTCACGCCATGCGATTTTGACGCCGTCAATCGCCTGAAAACTATCGCATGTAATCATCCGCTTGCTCTTCTTCGTATGGTTTTAACAGCTAGCTACTGCCATGCGTCATTCCATCAGGAAAGTTCTTTCGAAGATTTGCGAAGTCCAGCCAAAGATTATTGCACATAATAAGCATAGCTATTATATGGACGACATGAGTGATGACTTGGGATTTCTGCTGGGTGATGCTGCCCGTTTGTTGCGACGTTCGTTTGACGAACGGGCGCGCGTGATGGGGGTGACTCGTCCCCAATGGCGCGTACTTGCTTTGCTGAAGCGTTTCGATGGCAGCACGCAAGTCACAATGGCCGACATGCTGGATGTTGAGCCAATAACACTCGGCCGAATGATTGACCGGTTGCAGGATGCCGGCCTTGTCGAGCGTCGGGCAGACCCCGCAGACCGCCGAACCTGGCGCCTTCACCTTACACCGGAAGGCGAAAAAAAGATTGAGGCGCTGCGCCCGACTGCGCTCGCGTTGTTTGATGACGCATTGGCGGGACTGGACGCAGCCCAGCGCGTGGAACTGGAAGCCATGTTGAATGTCGTTCGCGCAAATTTGACCCGTAAACCGCTCGAGGTGTCGAATGGCTGACGCAGACCTACAAATTGATGTAGAGACTCCTAGATCACGAAAACCCCGCCGTTTTGCGCGTTTGGCGGTGATGGGCTCTGTACCCTTGGCTTTGGTGGGCGGCGCCACTGCATATTATATCGCAAACGACCATTATGTCTCGACGGACAACGCCTATGTCCAACAAGACAAGGTTTCAATTTCGGCCGAGGTAGGCGGACGCATCGTTGATGTCGCTGTCCGGGAAAATGACGTTGTGAATGAGGGCGATTTATTGTTCCAGATCGACCCTGCCCCTTATCGCATTGCCATCGAACAGGCTGATGCAGCTATTGCCGCTGCCCAGGTTCGCGTATCGTCGCTTCAAACCGAATATCAAACCACTGGCGTTGACATTGATAGCGCGCGTGAAGACGTCGCGTTTTACGAAAAGGAATATGAGCGGCAATCATCGCTGATGCAGGATGGCTTTACTACGCGCGCGCGTTTGCAAGCGGCCGAACATGCACTATCCGATGCCCGCAGCCGCGTGGCTTCGGCGCAAGCAGGCGCCAGCAAGGCCCGTGCTGCCCTCGCGACGGGAGCAGCCGCCCCGGGGATAAATCCCGCAATTAAGGCGGGACAAGCCCAGCGTGATCAGGCGCTCCTTAATCTGGCGCGAACCGAAGTGCGCGCGCCCGTCGCCGGCGTCGTCAGCCAGGCGGACCGCTTACAACCCGGCCAGATGATGGTGCAGGGCCTGCCCGGCCTGACCATCGTCGCCAGCGACAAAAGCTGGATCGAAGCCAATTTCAAGGAAACCGACCTTGCGCATATGCGCGTCGGTCAGCCTGCCGAAATCACCTTTGATGCTTATCCGGATCTTAAGGTTCGCGGAAAGGTATCAAGCATTGGCGCTGGTACGGGGTCTGAGTTTTCCGTCCTTCCCGCCCAAAACGCCAATGGCAATTGGGTGAAGGTAATACAGCGGGTGCCCGTGCGGATTTCGATTACCGACAAACCTAAGCGTGCGATGATTGCGGGGCTGTCGGCACATGTCCGCATCGACACCGATAAGTAACCTTCTCGACCAACCCGCCTATCCGGTTAAAAACAAAGCGCTGCTAACGCTTGCGGTTATGGGCGCGACGATCATCCAGATTCTGGATTCGACGATTGCCAATGTGGCTATTCCACATATGCAAACCAGCCTTGGCGCGACGATGGATACCATCACATGGGTCCTGACGAGCTACATCGTTGCAAGCGCCGTGGCGATGCCCATCACCGGCTGGCTTGCCGACAGGGTTGGCTCTCGTAACCTTTTTCTGGGCGCCGTAGCCGGCTTTATTCTCGCATCAATGCTGTGCGGGATAGCGACCAACCTCACGGAGATGGTCGCCTTCAGGATATTTCAGGGCGTATGCGCGGCCTTTATCGGGCCGCTTTCCCAGACGATCATGCTCGATATCAACAAGCCATCGGATGCACAGCGGGCGATGTCGATCTGGGGCATGGGTATCATGATCGCACCAATCCTGGGTCCAATGATTGGCGGCTGGCTGACCGAAAACTATAACTGGCGCTGGGTATTTTATATCAATCTGCCGATTGGCATTCCGACTCTGGCTATATTATGGTGGCTGCTACCATCGCGACCGATAAACCGCCGCGAACTTGACCGTTTTGGCTTTGCCATGCTCGCTATAGGCCTTGCGACACTTCAGTTGCTACTTGATCGCGGGCAGCAAGAGGATTGGCTGCAGAGCTGGGAGATCATTATAGAGTTGCTTGTCGTATTGGCCGCACTTTGGATGTTTGCCATCCATCAGATGACAGCGCGCCGTCCGATGTTCGAACGCCTGCTAGTCACCGACCGGAACTTCTTCATTTCCCTGAACATGATGCTGCTCGTCGGCATGATGATGTTCGGGATATTCGCGTTGCTGCCGCCCATGCTCCAGAATCTCTATGGCTACAGCGTCTATGACACCGGCGTGTTGCTTGCGCCGCGAGGCGTCGGCATATTGATTGCGATGTTCATCGCAGCAAAGCTCGGCAGAAAGGTCGACCCGAGGGTCTTGATCTTTGGGGGCTTTCTGATGACCGCCGCATCAATGTGGATTATGACAGGCTGGTCGTTGAATATGGATTGGCATCTGATCGTCTACACCGGACTTTTTCAGGGTTTTGGCATGGGCTTGGTTTTCATACCCCTGAACGGCGTCGCCTTTTCCACGCTACCTATGCGGATGCGGACGGATGGGTCTAGTTTGCTCTATCTATTCCGCAGTCTGGGTGGCAGCTTTGGCATATCTGTGATGACCACAATGCTGGCCCGCAATATACAGACGAGTCACGAAGATCTCGCTTCGCATGTTACGGAATCGTCTATGAGCATGATAGACCCTTCGACTGCGGACCGGCTGGGGCCGCTAGGCGGGACGGCCTTGCAGATGCTTGATTTAGAGATCAACCGACAAGCTGCGATGATTGCCTATCTCGACGACTTTAAACTGATGATGATTATGCTGGTCGTAATAAGCCCACTGGTCTTGTTCTTAAAACCCGGCAAGACCGTACCGGGACAACAGCCTGTAATCGCGGACTGACGCTTAAGTCTCGCGCGCCACCAGCCCCTTTTGCTGCATGCGCCATACCGCCATATCAATTCGGTCCTGACCAAAAAACGGTTCGCCTTCAAATACAAGCGTCGGGACGCCCCAATGACCTGCAGCTTCAAGCGCGGCCTGGTTTTCGGCGATTTCTGCGTCGAGAGCTTCTGCATGCCTAATGGCTTCGGCATCTATTTCGATTAGGTCCAATCCAGCGCGAGTGGCCGCGCCTGCCAAATGGTCGCCTTCATGCCAATTCTCCGCACCGCCCCAGATGAGCCGCGACACTTCGTCGCAAAAAGCGAGACTTTTGCCCCGCCGCGCCGCAGCCTGCCCTAATCTCGTAAGGCGAAAGATATAAGGCTGCTCGTCCGCAATTTTTCGCGTTCGCACATCCTGCACAATCGGGTCGGGGCGTGGTGGACCGAACGGGATGCCGTGGAATTGAGCTACTCTGAACATATCGGTGAACGTATACCGCAACCAGTTTGGATGGCTACGTTCGAAAAAGTCGGGCTCCCGTATCGCTAGCGGATAGACCGGACGCAAATTGATCGTCAGGTCATATTGCTGCGCCAGCGCGCTGTAGCGCCGGGTAGCAAGGTAACTGTACGGGCTGCGAAACGACCAGAAAACATCGGCTTGCAGCCCCATAACTTACCCCTTTTTCAAATGCCGCCGTCCAAGCAGTTCCGCAATCTGCACCGCGTTCAGTGCTGCCCCCTTGCGCAAATTATCCGACACGCACCAGAAGGCAAGGCCATTGTCCACTGTCGGGTCTTCGCGCACGCGGCTTACATAGGTCGCATCGTCACCCGCAGCTTCCACAGGTGTTGTGTAGCCGCCATCTTCCCGCTTATCGATGAGCATGATGCCCGGCGCCTCACGCAAGATATTCTGCGCAGTTTCCGCCGACATTTCGCGCTCATATTCGATATTTACTGCCTCACTGTGGCCAACGAAGACAGGCACGCGCACGCACGTCGCGGTCAGCTTGATTTTCGGATCGAGGATCTTTTTGACCTCAACCATCATCTTCCACTCTTCCTTCGTATAGCCATCGTCAAGGAAGCTATCGATGTGCGGAATGACGTTGAACGCGATCTGCTTGGTGAATTTCTTCGCGTCAGCGCTGTCGCCGACAAAGATGTTGCGGCTCTGTTCGAAAAGCTCGTCCATGCCTTCTTTGCCTGCGCCGGAAACCGACTGGTAAGTCGAAACGACAACGCGGGTGATTTTGGCGTAATCATGCAGCGGCTTGAGCGCGACTACCAATTGGGCAGTCGAACAGTTCGGATTCGCGATGATATTTTTGCGCTTGTAAGTGTCGATTGCGTCAGGGTTTACCTCAGGTACAATTAGCGGAATATCAGGATCCATACGGAACAGCGAGCTATTATCGATCACGACGCAACCAGCGGCAGCGGCAATTGGCGCATATTTCTTGGTCGCTTCTGAACCAATTGCGAAAATCGCCATGTCCCAGCCAGACCAGTCGAAATTCTCGATATTCTGGATCTTCAGCATCTTGTCGGTATCGCCATATTCGATTTCGATGCCTTGGCTACGCGACGATGCAAGCACCGCGATTTCGTCCGCAGGGAAGGCGCGCTCGGCCAATATGTTTACAACTTCCCGACCCACATTGCCCGTGGCACCTGCGACTACAATACGATAACCCATGTCTGATTTCCTCGACTTAAATTCCGATGGCACAATGAAAAAGGCCGGGCTCTT
>NZ_JBKBQV010000013.1:0-50470 GCF_046292425.1 Sphingorhabdus sp. | reverse complement strand
AACACCTTTATATTCGGGATGATTTCGATGGCGAACTCGGCCAGCTTTCGTCCGTCCATCGTCGGCAGAATTACGTCGGTAACCAATATACAGATGCCGCGATTGGCTTCCAAGATCGACAGCGCATCGTCCGCCGAAGTCGCCTGAAGCACCGTGTAACCAGCCGTTTGCAGAAAATCAGCAATATTGGCCCGTAACTGGTCTTCATCCTCAACCAACAATATCCATTCGTCGGGCTGACCTGCGGGCAGAGACAGGTCGGATTTAGCTCCGGATTGGCTATCCGGGGTCGAAGTTTGCCCTTCATATTGCGGCAGTAGAACCGTGACGGTTGTCCCTTCGCCGACGCTTGAATCGATGCTGATTTCTCCGCCGGATTGAATGACAAATCCGTTAATCTGGGACAAACCAAGGCCTGTGCCCTTGCCGATTGGCTTTGTGGTGAAAAAGGGTTCGAAAGCACGCGCAGCAACGTCCGGGCTCATTCCCCGGCCTGTATCCGTCACAATTAAGGCTACCCAAGCAGAGCCGTCATCACGCCAGCGCATTTCGGAAGAAATTTTGATGACGCCGCTGTCCAATATGGCGTCGCGAGCGTTCACGACCAAGTTGATGAGCACATTTTCCAGCTGATTGCGGTCGACAAATACGGGACCGATGTCTTCTGCCAGTGAAACCGAGACACTGATATTAGCCGGCAGCGTCCTATGCAAAATTTCCACGCTATCTTTTATGACAGCGTTAACGTCGACCGTCGTGGGCGATAGCGGCTGTTTGCGGGAAAATGCCAGTAATCTACGGGTTAGGTCAGCCGCTCGGCCAGCTCCGTCAATTGCACTGTCGATGAACCGCTCTACATCGCTATCGCCTCTTGCCAGCCGCCTCTTTGCCAGATCAAGGCTACTAATTACGATCGCCAGCATATTGTTAAAATCATGGGCGATGCCGCCAGTCAGTTGCCCAACTGCCTCCAGACGTTGGGCATGCTCAATCCGTGCCGCCGCTGCCCGCCGCGCCGACGCGAAACGAAGTGTAAGCACCATTACCGCCGCTGCAAGCGCCACGGTGAGTAACGCTATTAATCCTGCCGCCAAACGCCCCCCCAGTTTGCGGTTATCTATCAAGGCGGCTGTGACGGCCAGATGCGTGCTCAGGTTGCTTTGCGGCGATGTGAAAAAGGCCGTATAATTTTCCATGCCCTCCCATGTCACGCCCCGATAAACACCTTCATTGCCCTTTGATATGGCGTCGCGAACAAAGGTCGTTGATGGCTTGCCGATCCGCTTCTCCCAATCCAATGTCCGGGCAACAAACATCCCCCGTCGGTCCACAACCGCGCTTACGCCTTCGCGAGGTGCCTTGGACATAAGTACCTGCTGAATCATCAACGGACTTAACACAACTTCAAGCACATATTCATTTCTCGACACGGTGCGAAATTTCATGATTGCGTGTATGTACGGCTTACCGTCGGCACTAAAAATCATGTTACTCAAACGAATTTTGTTAAGCGGCTCCTTTGCTGCCAATTTGAGCGTATCTTCATCTAATTGTGCAGGGCCCTTGGGCAAAATCTCTAAAATTTGCTGGTCGTTAGCAAGCTGCCGAATGATTACATTTTCCCAGTCGGGATTTTGGTTTGTAACGGCGGAAATTGCAGTTTTAGCCTCCGCCCACTTTTCCTCTTGGACTGTTGGAAGAACTGATACGGCGAGCATCACAGCTTCAATCGAGTGTAAACGGGCGTCTATTGCCTCGCTTATTTGCTGTGCACGGCTCAACGTCGCCGCCTCGGCTGCAAACTCATCATCACGATAAGCGAGTGTAATTGCGATTAGCGCGTAAATTAAGAGAGGTATGAGCAGCCCGGCTCCAACAGCAAATTTCAATCGCCGGTCCAATAATTGGGTAAACTGCTTGGGATATTCGCGCATAATAGTCGGCTCTACCTGAGAATCGTTGAACCTAAACCGCCTGCCATTCTACCAATTAGGTCGGGTGCTTCTACGATTTAAAGAAAACCACAGATTGGACATGCCGTCAACTAACACCCACACGCTCATTTAACCCTGTAATCAATTCTATTAAGGACAATTTCTGTCACGCTTGAATGCAGAATTTTAGCTTTGGCAATGGGCCGCGCTGCCACATGAGCTTTTGAATAGCCATGCACCGCAACATCACGGCAGTTTAAATAGCAATTTGTAAGGAGCGCTATGCTGCCGCGACGGGTGTTGCTTACGCAAATGCCCCCGCCCTATTCGGCGGCAAGTCGTCAGAAACAAATCATCACGCCACGGATTAAAAGGCCATGAACATTGTCGACTATGATCTCGTCATCCCCATCATTGGTTCCGTCGCAGCAGGCGCCATAATCGGCGCAGAGCGGGAATACCGGGCCAGCCCGGCCGGATTTAGAACCCACATATTAGTGAGCCTTTCATGCTGTTTGTTGATGCTATCGGCAGTCCATCAAATCCGGTGGCTGACAGACACCCCCGAAGAGATCATTAGAATTGACCCTGTCCGGATGGCACATGGTCTGCTCACCGGAATTGGTTTTTTATGTGGAGGCGTCATTTTCCGGGATGGCTTTAACGTGCGGGGGCTAACCACTGCCGCATCCTTGTGGAGTACAGCGGCACTTGGAATATTGTTCGGCATTGGGTTTTACACCCTCGCAATCGTCGGGTCGCTTGCAACGCTTTTGGTTCTAGCAGCCGCCAATTTAACAGATAAAATTTTCCCTCAACGTCGGCTTGCGCGCTTGAAAGTTCGGTACAAACGACAATTTTCGCCCACACGAGATGCCTTTGTCGGCTTGGTGCAAAGGCATGAATTTCCGCCTGCTGCTGTATCGCAATATGTGGATAATGATATGATCGAATATAGCATTACCCTCAGCAGTGCAGATCAAAGGCATCTAAATGAGCTTCTATCTGACTTGGATAGCGACGATGGGATCATAGGTTTTGAATATCTCCCACATGATGCTTAATTTCATTTCAGTTTCCGATTTAATGTACTTTGTTAACTATAGTGCGATATGGAAATCACGCCGGACCAGGAAACATATTTTTAAGTTGTGGAATGGTCTATGCTCCAAGTTGACGGTCTTTTGTCCGATAGTGCCAAGGGTGCTAATGATCGCAAATTCTGCCGCGGCGAAGTAGCGATTGTGGGTACGGTGAGAGCTGTAGGCGGCATTAAGAGCCCAATAAGAGTTGTTGATATCTCGACGGCTGGCTTTCGGATGGAATGTCTGACCTATTTGTCAAACAGCCAGATAGTTTTCCTGACGATGCCCAGTTTCCAACCAATGGAAGCCACAATAATGTGGCAAACGGAATGGATGTACGGTTGTGCCTTTACGCGACCCTTACACGCTGCAGTTTATGACCACATTGTTCGTTCATACCCGTCCCTGGGAACACAGCCAAATTCTGCTGACGGGTTTATGTATGGCGCTGAGGCCGGGCTGAATTGGTGCCAGTCGTCTTAGCAAGGACCTGAATCTGGTTCAGTTCCGTCGGCACGCCGTGCTTGATCCTTTCGCTGCAACTCGTCAGTGTAGGTGCGAAGCAGAAAAGGGGGAAGTTTGATGGTAAAGCTCATTGTATCAGGAGCGGTGCTGCTTGCCGCAATAATGGGAGTAGATGCAACAGTTGCATCTGCGCCTATTACAATGAGCGAAACCGAAGCAGAAGCGCCCGCGTTACCCCGGTTACTGAACGCACGCGAAAGGGCGGCGACCGAAAACCGGATTCTCGCCGCGCGGCTGGATGCGATAATCCCTTCAATCATGCGTGAACAGGGCATCGATATGTGGTTGTTGGTGGCTCGCGAGTATTTTGAGGAGCCAGTGGTCGCGTCCATGCTTGACGCCGAAAATATGCACGCACGGCGTCGCACAATCTTGATCTTTTACGATCCGGGAGATGGTAAGCCCGTGGAGCGCCTGACCGTTAGCCGTTATGGATTGGGAGGTCTGTTCGCACCTGCTTGGGACCCAAGCAAACAACCTGATCAGTGGCAATCGGTAGCAGAAATTATCGCCACCCGCGATCCTGCGAAAATCGCGGTCAACACCTCCGATCTTTATCAATTCGCGGACGGCATGACGCTTAGTCAGTATGAGAAGTTCTTTGCCGCGCTTTCCAGCCCATTGCGGCAGAGGATCGTTAATGGCGAAACGCTCGCCATACGTTGGCTCGAGACCCGCACACATGCGGAGATGGAGCTGTATCCCGCCATTGTGCGAACCGCCCATGCAATAATCGGGGAAGCTTTCTCCCGCGCAGTTATTACGCCAGGTGTGACGACTGCGGAGCAGGTTCAGTGGTGGTATCGCGATCGGCTGCTTCAGCTTGGCCTTGACCCCTGGTTCCACCCATCGGTGGCAATCCAGCGGCATGGTGCGAAGGGCATGTTGGAAGGCGCCGAAGTGATCCAGCCGGGCGATCTGCTGTGGACAGATTTCGGCATTACATATCTTCGGCTGAATACCGATACGCAGCACCTTGCTTATGTCTTGAAGCCCGGCGAGAGCAACGCGCCTGCGGGCCTCAGGCAGGGGCTGGCAAACAGCAACCATGTACAGGATATCCTTACCCGCCATTTTGTGGTCGGACGCAGTGGGAACGAGGTATTGGCTCTTGCGCGGGCAGAAGCATTGGCGGCGGGGCTCGATCCATCGATTTATACACACCCGATTGGTTTGCATGGCCACGGTGCCGGACCATCCATAGGCTTTTGGGACAACCAAAACGCCGATCCGCGCGGCGGCGGCCGAATTAACGCCAACACTGCGTGGTCAATCGAGCTTACGTCTTACGCGGCTGTACCCGAATGGGGTGGGCAGCGTGTGGACTTTCGAACGGAGGAGAATGCGTTCTTCGACGGTAAAGGCATCCGTTACATTGACGGACGCCAAACCGAATTAACGCTGATCCCATCAGGGCAGTAATTGCGTCTTACGCTGCAAATGAAGTCAATCGTCACTTATTCTGCAATTGCAAGAATTCGAAAGCTGGGAGTGGGAAAATAGTCGATACATTTCTTACGGTTGACGGGAAGTCGTTGGATTCAGCCGAGTCGTCCGGCCATTTTAAAAAGATGTATGACCGAATTTCCGGACTGGCGAAAATCGGTGTTTGGGAATTTGACCTTTTGACGGAAACACTCACATGGACCGATACCGTCTATGATCTGTTCGAAATTCCAAGGGGGACTTTGCTTAAACGCAGCGATACTTTAAAATTCTATGATGAACGGTCGCGTCGGGAAATGGAGCAGCAGCGAGCCGAGGCGATAAGGAGCGGTTCAGGCTTTGCGATGGACATATTAATCCGCACCGCCACAGGTGCCGACCGATATATTCGACTGACGGCGGACATCGAGCAGGAAAACGGGAAATCCGTTCGCATCTTTGGAACAAAGCAGGATGTCACGGCCGAGAGAGCCGCGCAGCAGAAGGTCCAGTTTCTTCAAAACAAATTGGGCTATCTTGCTCGGGCAAGCGCTATGGAAGTGATGGCGTCGACGCTGGCGCATAAGGTGAGTCAACCCTTGGCAGTCGCGACGAACTATCTGTCAGCTGTTCTCGCGATTGCTGCACGGGAGCCAATCAGCGACCAAATTGCGCATGGCTTGAACGAGGCCTTGCAGTCAACACGACGAGCAGGGGAAATTATCCGTAAAATGCGTGCGATGAGTCGTCAGGCTCAAGGCAATGCAGAAAGGTTCGAACTTGAGCACGCTGTAAGAGAAGCGATCGCAATCGTAGCGGGAAGATATGGTCACTTGTCGATCAGTTGCGATCTGGGCCCTGCTGCGTTCATTTCCGGCGATTATTTTCAGATTCAGCAGGTCTTTGTAAACTTGATATCAAATGCGTGCGACTCAACGGCAGGCGAACCATGCGAGGTCACCATCCAATGCACAAAACGAAATACAGATCTGGAAATTTGTGTCTCAGATAACGGTCGCGGAATTGATAAGGATATCTTGTCCGTTATGTTTGATGCTTTTGCAACTACCAAGCCCAAGGGGCTGGGCATCGGTCTTTCGGTCGCGCAAACGATCATAGAGGCCCATGGAGGGCATATTTGGGCGCGTAATCAGCCGGAGGGCGGTGCATCGATCAGCTTCACGATTCCCTTCGTTACAGGCGCTGCCGGTCAGAAGTCGTAAGATGTTCATCTTTGACGCGAGCGCAAAGAGCGTGCCGTAGCAGCCAAATGATCTAACACCGTCACGATGCCAATCCCTTGAAAGTGTCCTAAAGCTAATACCCGCACCGTGGTTTGAAAGTGACGAAGGATGAGACGGTATAGTCACTCACCATCAAATTTGTCCGGCATAATAGTTTGCATCGTCGAGATTAAATCTGATGAACTCATGGCTTGATCAAACTGAAGCCCAGCGTGTTGGTGCCATGTCCAGATGCATAGAGCTTCAACTTTTATTGCATCGGATAAATGCAACAATATTTTATCTCCCCTTTCAATTCCCGCTTTTCCATCGATCATCACACCCGTCGATGACAGATCTACGATCTTCACGACTAATCTACCCAAACGTCCGTGGTCACCAGCCGCATAATAGTTGACCGGAAATCGGTCGTCTCGTCGAAAGTCTGCTTTTGCCTGCCGAACATTACCCAACATCTTGGTTCATCCCCCTGCCAAAGGCCCTTTTCACTATTTATCGACGCCAAGTGGACATTGATTGGGCGCCAGACTGGAACTCAGCCCGTCAATGCCAAGTCCATAAGTATAATATCTCCGCATCCCCCTCAAAAGGCACGATAAAATCGTTTTATATCTTTCAATCATGCCATTTCGCGGACAAACACAGATTATGTTTGGCATAAAACATCTTAAAAACTGTTACGAAATAGTCCAACTTGTATAACCGGACCGATAATGATGACATCTCACGGATCGACGTCTTGATAATATTTATAAATTACGCATTTTGTTACTGAAATAATGATGGCCATTATGGACAGCTTCAAACACCCGCAACGGCGCAATTGGGGTGGAGATAATTTGGGGCGGTCATCCGGACCAGCGCACAACCGCCCCCCCCCGGCTGTAAGGAAAAGACGGACGGATAAGGTCGCCAATCTTTGTGGGCCAAACAGCAGATAAGGCGTTTCTAGCGTTCTAGAGATAAATTACATTCTGAACTGCTTTCATATTGCAACTACATAGTTCCAATATAGAATTACCTAGCGAAGATAGGTCTCGCAGATGATCTTGCCCATACTGCAAACTCGATGACGTTTTGAAAAAGACATGCCGTAACAGTTTTACATGTAGATCCATCTATAACTACACATCCAACTCGTTCTGAAAGTTCGGCAAATGATTTTTGCTTGACAATGATTGGCTAAACTCCGCAGAAAACGTCATGCTGACGCCTATTAAGGACCCCAAACCAACACTGCACGAAATGATACAACCGTTGAACATCATCGGGTTATCGTGCGGTGCCATACGTGCAAGATTTTCCGATCATTCGAGCGACGATGCGAAATATATTGTCGAGAAGATGGCGCGGATTGAAGAGCAGGTCATTCGTGCAACTGAACTTATAATGGAATCGAAACATAACAATGATGACGATCGGGCTGCCAGCTGCGATTAGCAGGAATTAAGCATGTATGGCATGATTCATCGCGCCATGAAGGACATGATTTCCGAACTATTAGGAAAAGAAGCCTGGTTTGCCTTAGAGAAAAAGCTGCAGATAGGGCCCGCTGAACTGCTGACCGGCATGGTTTACGAAGATGCGCTCACGCTTGATATCGTGGCAGAAGCTGCTGTCCGGCTTAATTTGACTGTGGACGAATGCCTGTTCGAATTCGGCAAATATTGGATCAGATACGCGGATAGGGGGTCGTTTTCTTCCATAATGGATTTTACGGGCCGCAATTTGCCCAATTTCATTAACAATCTTGACCACTTGCACCTTGCGGTGAGCGCCGCGATGCCGGGCACTCGGCTACCATCTTTTAGGACATTACAAAGTTCGAATGGACATCTGGAAGTAGAGTATCGCTCCGATCGCGTTGGTATGGAAAATTTTGTCTGTGGACTATTTCAGGGTCTGTTAGAACGTTTTTGCGTCGACGGGCAGGTCTTGATTGTCAGCCGGGGCGAAAAGTCGATCATCTTTGACATCCGATATCAGGACAGAGATAGCGCGTGAAATACAATTTGTCCGATGATCAGCTAGGTGAATTAATGCCTGCTTTTTTGCATGTTAATCGGGACCTAAGAATATCTGCAATGGGGCCCAGTCTGGCACGGCACGTGCCTGGTCTCCAAATTGGGATGCTGTGCGCTGATGTCTTAAAAATCGTGAATTATGACCTCACTTCATTCTTTAAAAACGAACGTGGTGTGAGGCCAATTCAGGTGGCGTTGCTTGGTAGCAATATACAGCTGTTTGGAAATGCGGTTTTTCATGACGATGGCTGTCTGTTCGCGGTCCGGTTTTCGCCTTCCGACGAAGTGTTTGCGGACAGCGCTCTGGACCTCGGCGATTTCTCCCATGCCGACCCTGTCATACTCAGTACAATGTCAATAACGATTCAACGTGCGATGTTAGAAGAGTCACAAAGCGCCGCACTTGAGTTAGCGGAAGAACGCCAGCGCGTCGAAAACTTGCTTGATCGCACCAGCCGCGTTGCGGGATATTTGGCCCATGATTTCAACAACATTCTTTCAATAATTGAACTGAATGCTGTTCGATTAACCCGCAATTTTGACAAAGATAGTGCGAAAATTGAGAATGTCGCAAACATTATCAAAGAAACGGCATCGCGTGGCTCGGAGATAACCAAATCCCTGATGACGCTGTCTCATCAGCAGACCGATACCGTCCAACCTATAGTGGTCGACGACCTTATTCGGGAAAATAATTCAATATTACATAGCGCCGTCGGCACTGGAATAGCACTAACCCTCGATTTGCAGGCGGAGCAGCGCAGGAGTGTCGTTAGTTATAATGGTTTGCTGAACGTTCTTATAAACCTGCTCATAAATGCGCGCGAAGCTATGCCGCATGGCGGGCACATCAGCCTGTCGACGAAGGTTAGACATGACGTTGTTCCGGACACTTTGCAGGTAACGCAGCGACGCGATTGCATAAGCATTTGTATTTCAGATAATGGGAAAGGCATGACGGAGGCATTGCTTTCGCGTGCGTTCGAACCGATGTTTTCATCTAAGCCCAATGGAACTGGACTCGGTCTTGCATCTGCCCGAAATTTTGCGGATGACGTTGGCGGCGATGTGACGATAGAGTCATCTCTCGGTAAGGGGACGACCGTAACGCTTCATTTGCCGGCCTTTGTGGAATCTACTTCTGAGATGCCTGCAAGATCGCGCACTGCAGTTAGCCATGAACAGAATCGGACCCGCAAGCAAAAGATACTGGTGGTTGAGGACGAGCCATACGCCTTGGCAGCGCTGGTCGAAATACTGGAAGCGGAAGATCACGATGTCACCCCTTGTGCCTCCAGCAAGGAGGCATTGCGCGCGCTGGAGCGCGGGAATTTTGATGTTCTGCTTACCGACATTGTAATGCCGGACGAAAACGGGGCGAAAATTGCACGGCTAGCCTGTGCCGCACAACCGTCAATTAAAGTCATCCTGATGAGTGGTTATGTTCCAGATACTGCAGAGTTACAGCCTGGGTGGATGTTCCTGAAAAAGCCATTGGACCGGACCAAATTGTTTCAGATACTTTTGGCGTAATATCAAGAAAATGGGTTATGAATTTAGATTGGTTGTCTGTTCTCGCGCGTGTAATTTCCAGCCCATTTCCAGGTAGCGCCGCATTGCTTCTAGCGCATCGGGTTGTAGCTTCAACATAGTGCGGCGCTTGTCCGATGGGTCTGTCCAGCTTTGCACGAGGCCTGCTGCCACAAGATTATTTACATGACGCATTGTGGTGCTAAGCGAAACCAGTAACGTCGCAGATACGCTAGATGCCTGAATTGCCTCACCACGCAGACTGGCCTCAGCAATATCCAGTAAGATTTCCCAAGATGGCCCCGACAGTGCGGTAGAATCAAAAAACTTTGATTTGTTATGTTGTAGCTTCAGCAGCATTTGCATGAATGATTGAAGCTCGGGTACGGTAGGGGTTGGCACTGCTTCGCCGCCGTCCTCACGCAAGAGCGACAAACTAAGCTGGTTCTTCAGCTCTGTGATTTGAAACCGGTTCGCCAGTGCAAGATGACGCGCTGATGCCTGCCGAAGCGTCGCAGCAAGGTCCTCCATCATTACAGGCTTGCAAAGAAAATCTGTCGCCTGCGACTGCATTGCTTTTGTTGCGATTTGTAAGCTTGAGTGGGCAGTTATAACAATGCTGACAATGGGCCTTGACGGCAAGAAGCGGTCAGCAATCTCTTGAAGAAGCGAAAGGCCGTCCATGCTCGGCATTTCGATATCAGTAATGACCACCCCTATGTCCGGCGACTCAGCTATTTGTTTGAGTGCGTCTGGCGCAGTGCCAGCACAGACAACTTTGTAACCCAAATTCGAGATCAAATCGCAATACTGATCCAAACACATTTGATCGTCATCTACAACAAGAACTGTATAAGCACTTTTGGGATCCTGAAAATCCGCACCTCCCATTTGTATCAAATCCCCCCGAATTGTTCTGGCGCTTATTGTATGCTTCACCCCCGTGTAGCATAATCTGGCTCTCTCCGCTGGGCTTTAATCCGAAGCAATCATCAAACAACCCCGTAATGCTACCACATCAAAACAAGTCACTGGATCGCATAGAATAAAAAATTCAGGTTGAATCAGGTAAGTTCAAGTTTTTCAAATCGATAGTCCGTGCATTTCTGTAGGTCGTTGATTTGAATTATTATTTAACATCAAAACGAAACTAATTTTCTATCATTTTGAAAGCGATCAGATGTACATCATTTCTAAGTCAGTCCGGGGCATGTGTTTTTGTGTTACCGACGATCATAAGTGAGGCCTGTGTAAGGATCCCGAAATAACGAATAACTGTGGTTCTCACACTTCCAAACGGGATGGGAGAGCGTCGGATATCTGCTCCATATCAATGACAGGGTTTTGGCGCTCCAAATTCGAAACCGATTAGCTTTGTTTGTGAACCAAATATCCGTGCATAGGTAGTCGGCAGCTTACAATGGTGGCATCCTGAGGGGCGTGCTTCAAACAACAATATAGGTGGAAATGTCGCGAGAGGAAAGGCGACGACCGTAATATAACATATACTGCCGCCGCGCCAATTCGCTACAGCTATAAGTCTATCTCGTAGCTCCTGAAATTGCGTCGTCTACTTTGTCGTACCTATCCTTCTGGTTAGATCCCAGATTAACAATACCGGCCATTGCCGCGATAACAATTAAAGCAGCGATCAAACCATATTCGATCGCTGTTGCTGCGGATTCATTTTTCCAAAACTTTTTAATAAATATCATGTTCTGTTCCAGTACATTACATTTAAAATTTATTTGGTTTTCTGGTCAAAACACATTTTGCTGGTAACTATTCGATATTAACAATGAGTTAAGCCAGAATAACCAGGAGATTGATAGAGATGCGACCATATTGCCGGCTAAGCGACGAACCACTGTGGCGCCTGCTTCACGCTGCGCCTTTAAGTCGGCGATTAACCCCCCGGATTGCGAGCAACGACGCAATCAAAGCGGGCCCTGCCAAACCAGTCCTAGAGTCAATCACCCATTAGACGAAGTGAAAATACTCCCAGAATAGAAGTATCTTCTTGCATTTTGGCAACGAAATGAGGTGCATCCAACACATGGTCCGATATCTGGAGCGCCACTGCTGCCTGACCTGCGCCGCTTGACGACCTGATCCGTTGAGCCGAGTCCGCAGTAGCAGGGGCGGTTCTGTGCAGTTTCACAGAGCCGTCCCGCGTGTGTTGATATTCAGGTGGCATGAATTGCATATTTCTTATGTTCGGCCTGCAATTTAACGTACGATACTAAAACTGGATTTATAAAATTTTCGACCGGAAGTAAAAATGTCGTTTTATTACTTCGGACGCGGGGGATGTATATTTTGATCACATTTATATTAACGTTTCTGGCAAATGAACGTGGCGCATCGGCGGCTGAATATGCTCTGATCCTAGCGGTCATTGGTAGTGGTGTTGCGGTATCGGTGTTAACACTCGGCGGCGCCATCGGCAGCGCTATCGAGCGCACCGCAATGACCATAAATTCAAGCCGCTAAGCTGGAAAAAACGCGGCGCATAGCTGGCTAAACGCCCTCTCAAAGCAGACACTTCATTGAATCTTTGTGTAGTTAGTTGAACCCGCTGCTGTGAGGTGCACATCGCAGAAGCTTCAGTAAACCGCGCCCGGTATCCAAGGTACGAGTTCGCTCTCACCCATGTTGAAGCTTTCTGATACCGTCTTTTGACCGGTCGCCGTTGCCAAAATCACTTGAAAAATTTCGGCGGCCATTTCCTGTGCGGAAACGCCATCCAGAATCCTGCTGCAATCCACGTCGATGTCATCGGCCATCGCTTTGGCGAGCGCTGCGTTGGAACCCAGCTTTATGGTCGGCGATGGAAGCGAACCGAATACGGAACCCCGACCCGTGGTGAACAATATCATGTTCGCCCCGGCGGCAATTTGTCCTGTCGCGGAGCAAGGGTCGTAGCCCGGGGAATCCATGAAGCTTAGACCGGGCGCAGTCACAAATTCTGCATAGTCGACGACAGCGTTCAACGGTGTTGAGCCGGCCTTTGCGACTGCCCCCAATGACTTTTCCAAAATTGTCGTAATGCCACCAGCTTTGTTACCAGGGGAGGGATTATTGTCGAGGCTAGCGCCTTCGCGCGCGGCGTATTCCTCCCACCATTTCAGGCGAGCAATAAGGTCCTCTGCAACTTGGGGCGATGCCGCCCGGCGCAGGAGCAGGTTTTCGGCACCATAAATCTCGGGCGTTTCGGACAATATGGCACGCCCACCCGCCGCAACCAGCATATCCACCGCGTCGCCTAATGCCGGGTTTGCGGTTAACGCCGAATAGCCGTCAGATGCACCGCACTGGAGCCCAAGTGTCAAATATTGCGCTGATACGGCTTCGCGCTGAAAATGATTAACGGCGGGCAGCATTGATTGGACAATCGCAATGCCCGCTTCAATTGCCGCCAACGTCCCGCCTGCTTCCTGAATACCCAAGGTCCGCAAATGGTCGGATTCCACCAAACCAGCCGAAGCAAGCAGCGGATCCAGCTGGTTTACTTCGCATCCAAGTCCGACAATCACCACAGCGCCAAAGTTCGGATGTGATGCATAGCCGGTCAGAGTCCGGCGCAAATTGTCCATCCCGCGCCCCGCCTTCGCCATACCGCAACCCGAAAGATGGTTGAACGCAACCACGCCATCAACATTGGGGAAGCCTGACAGTCGTTCAGGCGTAAAATGCGCCGCAATTCGTTTTGCTACGGTCGCCGAACAATTTACCGAGGTGAGGATGCCAATGTAATTGCGCGTGCCGACCCGACCATTTGAGCGGACAAAGCCGTCGAACGTGGCTGGGACGGGCGCTAAGTGGCGCAGATCGATACTAGTCTCTCCCACGATTTCGTCGCGTGAGAAATGCAGATTATGGCTATGCACATGCGAACCAGCGGCAATCGCTTGCGTAGCAACCCCTATGGGCTGCCCAAGCTTTATAACCCCTTCGCCGCATTTAATAGGCCGCAACGCGATCTTGTGGCCGGCCGATATTGCTTCGGCAACAACCCAGCCGTCGTGCAATTTTTCGCCTGCCGACAGATCAGCAATGGCCACCGCCACATTGTCAAGCGCATTGGCAATGATGAAGCGCGGAGGCATGGCTTAGACCGCTTCCACCTTTGCCAGCCTCGGCGACAACAAATGAATGGAGGCGACAGCTAGGAAATATACAGTTGTGCACATGGCAAATATGATAGTGTAATTGCCCTCGGTCGCATCCAGCACCAGTCCGGTCGACTTTGCCATGATCATGCCGCCAACGCCACCGGCAAAGCCGCCGAGGCCAATCACGCTACCGACAGCCCGTTTCGGGAACATGTCCGGCGGAATGGAAAGGAGGTTTGTCGAAAATGCCTGGTGCCCCGCCAGCGCGATGCCGATGAGAAGGACAGCCAGCCACATGTTGCTCACTCCTGTGACAAAAAGGAGAGGCAGAACACACAGCCCCGCGATAATCATAGTGATCTTGCGTGCGAAATTGGGTGTGCGGCCCTTTTGAATTAAACGCGACGACAACCAGCCGCCGGCAATGCTACCCACATCGGATAACAAGTACATCAGTATCATCGGCAACAGTACAACCTTTAGATCCACATTATAGGTCGAACTGAAATATTTCGGCAGCCAAAAAAGCATGAGAAACCAGACCGGGTCAGTGAGGAATTTTGCACTGGCGAAAGCCCATGCTTCGCGTTTCCGGACGATGCGGCTCCAGCCGATTTTTTCGATCTGCTCCGGCGGGTCATGCTCAATCCATTTCAGCTCGCCTTCACTGACTTTGCCACTTTCGCGGGGATTGCTGTAGAGCCAAAGCCACAGACCGAGCAGAACAACACCGAACGCGCCTGAATAAATAAATGTCTCACGCCATCCAAGGCCCAGCGCTTGCATGAACAGCCACAAAGTCGGCGCGGTCAGGATGACCCCGATCGTCGTGCCGGAATTGACCCAGCCGATTGCATAAGCGCGTTCTTTTTGTGGAAACCACTCGCTGCTTGCGCGGACCACGGCCGGGAAGTGACCCGCTTCGCCAACACCAAGTACAGCGCGTGCTGCCATGAAAGATGCAACAGATCCGCCGAAGCCATGGGCGACATGCCCGATCGTCCAAATCGTGATTGCAATGGAATAACCGATTTTCGGTCCAAATCTGTCTATGACATAGCCCATGAACAGAAATCCGAGGGCATAAGCCGCTTGGAAAGCCGTTACGATATTGCCGTAATCATCCTCATTCCAATTGAGTTCTTTTTGCAGGTTCGGCGCCAGAAGCCCGAGCATCGTGCGGTCAATGTAATTGACGGTTGTTGCAAAGAATAAAAGTGCGATGATGGCCCAGCGATATCTTCCGGTGCGCTCCGTTATGGTCGTGGTGGCCATGTTACTCATCCTCTCATTCCGTTAACTTTAGATAATCGGTGTCGCCTCTATCGTGCAATTTACCGAGAGTTTTGGACCAAAAAAGGCGCGGACGGATTGACCAGGGGTCACCTTATGCACGCCCGTAACCGCGCCAGAGGAAATCCATGTTCTAGCAGGGACAGGAATGCCGCGTGCGCCCAAATTGTTTAATAGAAAGCGTACCGAGCCGATGGGGCCATCCGGAAAGCTGTTTGCCGCGCCTTTGCCCACAACAGTGCCGTCAATTTCCAGGTCGACCGTCCAATCGGCAAAATTGCTGGACTGCCAATTTTCGATAGGCGCGCCAATGATTAGCCCATTATTGTTGCCAAAGTCGGATACGGTAACCGCTGGGCCCAACTCGTTAATTGTGGGCAGCGGGGAACTTGCTATTTCGATACCTACATGTACGGCCGCGATAAGGTCTTCGACCTCTTCAAGTGTGTAATCCTGTCTGCCAAGCGGCAAATCAGACGCAATATTTATCACAAATTCAGCTTCGGCAGCCCCAAAGCCTCCAACAAACACCTGTCCCGCCGCCAATTGGCCATCCGACAAAGTGGTCGCTTTGAAAATAGGGCCGGAAAGGCGGTTGGCGCCGAAGCTATCCGACAGAGGCGGGAAAATACGTCCGACTTTCCACCCGAGGACAGGCAGGGCGAACGCTGCGATCGCGGCATCTTGGACAGCATAAGCTGCCGCCAAAGTGTCAGGCACTGTGCCGGGATAATCGGCCAGATGCTGCCCCCGTTGCCGTGCTGCAACAAAATGGTTGGCGATTTCTGCTGCGGTCATTGACGCCGATCTTGCATGAATTGTCCATGCCTCCCCAAAAAAACTCTCGAATCTGCCGATATGGGAAACCGGTGTCATTTGCAAGGATGCGCCGATATTAGTGTGCAACTTTTACTGTCACCCAGCGTAATAATTGCTATGCAGCAGTTATGAGGGGCATTCCAAAATCGCGACCTGTCAAAGCTGCAAAGCCAACAATTAACGATATCGCGCGGCTTGCAGGGGTCTCCAAAAAGACAGTCAGCCGCGTGATCAACCGTTCCGGTTCGCTGAACGAAGACACACGCGAAAAAATCGAGGCCGTCATTCGCGAGACGGGATATGTGCCCAACCCCCAGGCACGCGCGCTTGCATTGGGCCGCAATTTTTTGATTGGCCTTGTGCACGACAACCCCAATGCGCAAATGATCCTGAATATGCAGCAAGGCATCTTGGAAGCACTGCGTGATACCGACTTTGAACTGGTCGTTCGCCCTGTCGACCGAGGTTCGCCGGAAATGTTAGACGACGTACGCAGCTTCCTTGTCCGCCAGCGCCTGTATGGCGTAATCCTCCTTCCACCGATTTCTGAAATGGATGCACTCGCGCGGCTGTGTGAGGAAGTGAATTGCAAATATGTGCGAATGGGCTCTTCCGTTTTGGACGATCCAGCCCACATGGTGGCATCGAATGATCGAGACGCCGTGATTGAGGCCACCCGCCATTTGATTGCGCAAGGGCACCGCCGCATCGGCCTGATTTCTGGTCCGCACGGATTTAACTCGGCGCAAGTCCGGCGTGACGGCTTCGAATTTGCACTGGCCGAGGCTGGTATCAAGTTGCCCCGCAGCCTGATCGCAGATGGGCAATACACTTTTGAATCCGGTATTGCGGCAGCCGAAAGCCTCTTTGATTTGCAGCCACGGCCAACCGCGATTTTTGCGTGCAACGACGAAATGGCTGCTGGTGTCTTATTTGCTGCACGGTCGCGCGGAATATCTGTGCCGGAGGAATTATCGATTATTGGTTTTGATGACACTCCTATCGCAGCGCGGGTTTGGCCGCCGTTGACCACGGTGCGATGGCCAATTGTCGCTATGGGGCGCTCGGCCGCATTGAAGATCATCGGAGACGCGACTTGTGTGTCGCCAGAGGATCAGGAACCGTCAACATTCGTATCGACGCTCGTCCGGCGTGGCTCAGTTGCTCCCCCCATGAAATGATCGTCTTGCACTTGTGAATGACACCGGTTACCTTCGGGGCAGTAGATTCATCGAATTTGATGCGAAAGGGTATTTATGAAAATCGCGCTGATCACGGAAAACAGCCAAGCGGCCAAGAATAATGTCATCAACGAAGCGCTGACCGCTGTGGCGGAGCCGCTGGGCCATCAGGTTTTCAATTATGGTATGTATACGGCCGAAGATAATGCGTCGCTCACCTACATCATGAACGGTTTGCTCGCCGGAATTTTGCTAAATTCCAAAGCAGCGGATTTTGTTGTGACAGGCTGCGGCACGGGCATGGGTTCAATGCTCGCTTGTAACGCGATGCCTGGCGTGTTTTGCGGTCTCGTCATTGACCCTACCGACGCGTTCTTGTTTGGTCAGATAAACGACGGCAATGCAATTTCGATGCCCTATGCCAAGGGATTTGGCTGGGCCGCAGAACTTAACCTGCAGGACGTGTACCGCAAGCTATTCGAAGGCGAGCGTGGCCTTGGATATCCAAAAGAGCGTGCGGAAATCATGCGCAAGAATCGCGGCATTTTGAAAGATTTGAAGGCCGCCACCTGCCACGACATGCTAACGGTCCTCAAGACAGTCGACCAGGACTTGCTAAAAGCAGCCATTGCCGGTGACCGCTTTACCGATTATTTCTATGCTAATTCGCAAGACGAAGAAATTTCGGCCTATTTGCAGAGCTTGGCTGCCTGAAATGATCGCTCCATTTGACCTTTCCGGCAAGACCGCGCTCGTGACTGGAGCCAATACAGGCATCGGGCAAGCTATTGCGGTGGCACTGTCGCAGGCAGGAGCGGACCTCGCTGTGGTCGGTCGTTCCGCGCCGACGGAGACACTTGCCCTCATAGAAGCAAACGGCCGCAAGGCGGTTAACATCAGTGCGGACCTGTCCTCCATTGCACCCGTTGCACGTGTGGTGGAGGAGGCCAATTCCGCCTTGGGTCGAATTGACATATTGGTGAATAATGCCGGGATAATTCGCCGCAACGACGCAGTGGATTTTACGGAAGAAGATTGGGATGCGGTTATCGACACCAATCTCAAAACCTTGTTCTTTCTGTCGCAAGCTGTGGCCAAGGACATGATTGCACGCGGTTCTGGCAAGATTATTAATATCGCCTCAATGTTGACTTTTCAGGGTGGCATTCGGGTGCCAAGCTACACGGCGTCAAAATCGGGCGTTGGCGGTCTGACCAAGGCGATGGCGAACGAGTGGGCGGCAAAGGGCATCAATGTGAACGCCATTGCGCCGGGCTACATCGAAACCAACAATACAGCAGCGCTGCAAGCAGACGGCAACCGCAACCGGCAAATCGTGGATCGCATTCCCGCTGGTCGCTGGGGAAAGGCTGAAGACATCGGCGGCGCTGCGGTATTTCTCGCATCTTCCGCCGCCGATTATGTCAATGGTCATATTCTGGCTGTCGACGGCGGCTGGCTGGCGCGCTAGCACCTGGTCATGGCAAAGCAGATCGTCTTCTTTGGGGAATTGCTCATCAGGCTAACTGCCCCGGGGCGCGAGATATTAATGCAATCGCCCGGTTTTAATGTACATGTGGGTGGCGCCGAGGCGAATGTCGCTGTTGGCCTTGCCCATTTGGGCCATGATACGGCGATGGTGAGTGCCATTCCCGACAATGCGCTCGGTCGTGGGGCGGTCTCTGCCATCCGCGCTCATAACGTAGACTGCACAAACGTCCAGACATGTGATGGTCGCATGGGACTATATTTTCTGGCGCAAGGCGCTGGCCTGCGCGCATCCGAAATTGTTTACGACCGTTTGGGATCAAGCTTCGCGCGGACAAAAGCGGAGGATTTCGACTGGGATGCATTGCTCGCCAATGCCGGAATGTTGCATTTATCAGGGATCACGCCGGCTCTTGGCCCCCAATCGGCGAAGGCTGCACTGGCGGCTGCAAAGACGGCAGCGCGGTTGGGCGTACCAATCTCCTTCGACGGGAATTACCGCGCCCTGCTGTGGGAAAGATGGGACAGCAATCCACGCGCCATTTTAAGCGAGCTGATCGGTTTGGCTGACATATTGTTCGGAAACCACCGCGACATATCGTTGGTTTTGGGAAAGGATTTTTCCGGCGACGGTGCTGACCGTCGGCGCGAAGCGGCGCTCGCAGCATTTGGGGCGTTTCCCGCGCTGAAATTGATTGCGTCAACGGCACGCCATCTAGTGAGTGCCGATTATCACCAATTGTCGGCACGTGTCGATATGAGAGACAGCTTTGCCCAGACTGCAGACGTCGATGTGACAGGTATTATCGACCGTATTGGCGCAGGTGATGCCTTTGCGGCTGGCGTACTGCACGCGCATTTTGCCGGCGGCGATGCCGAACTAATGGCAAATACGGGCCTTGCTCTTACAAGTTTGAAACACTCCTTGCCGGGTGATGCGAGCTTATTTGGTCAGGCTGATATCGACGCCTTTGTGGACGGCAATCTTGACGTCCGGCGGTAACCTGCTCAGCCGCCGTGCTGTCATGGGCAGCGCGTTGGCTTTAGCGGCGGTGCCTGCTTATGCTACCAAGCCGCGCAATAATTTGCGCATATTGAAGGGTATTCAATATGGAACCGCGGAACGTTTCCGCGCTCCACGCGCTGTGCCGTTTGACGCAAAAAGATTGGAAAAGTTTATTGGGTTCGGGCCTGCATGCCCACAACCCGGCGGTCGCTATCTTCCTGCCAGCGAGGACTGTCTCTACCTCAACCTTTGGGCACCCAAGGCAGAGACGTCAAAGCCGCGTCCTGTGATGGTCTACTTCCACGGGGGGGCTTATTCGACCGGCAGCGTGAGTGATCCACTGAACGATGGTGCGGCATTGGCCCAGCGCGGCGATGTGGTCGTGCTGACCGTCAACCACCGGTTAAATGCCTTCGGCTATCTGTATTTGCCTGAGCAATTTCCGGACAGCGGTAATACCGGTCAGCTTGATCTCATCCTTGCATTGCAATGGGTTCAGGCAAATATCTCGGCCTTCGGCGGCGATCGGGACAATGTGACGGTATTTGGTCAGTCAGGCGGTGGCGCGAAGATCGCGACACTGATGGCAATGCCAGCGGCCAAAGGACTGTTCCACAAAGCAATAACGATGAGCGGGCAACAAGTGACGGCATCCGGACCCCTAAACGCTGCGCGGCGTACGCAAGCGCTGCTTTCGCGCTTAGAGGGTGCCGACCCAGCGACGGTCTCACAAGCGGAGTTGGTTGCGGCGCTGTCGGCACAAGATCCGATTCTTGGCGGCGGGGTTTATATGGGCCCAGTGCTGGATATGCGAAATCTACACCGGCACCCCTTTTGGCCGGACGCCGCGCCTCAGTCGCTCCATTTACCGATGATGATGGGCAATACGGTGCTGGAAACGCGGGCATTCTATGCCCCCAATGCCAAACAATTGGCCGGTCTCGACTTTAGCAATCTGGCACAGCGCATTGCACCGGAAATGCGGATTGATGCCCATCCTGATTGGGTCGTGCAGGAATTCAGATCGAAATATCCGGAAGCGCCGCCGCTTGAACTATTCCACCGTATTGTCACCACAGCGCGCAGTTGGCGGGGCCAAGTCATTCAGGCAGAAGCGCGCGCGCATGCAGGCGCGCCGGCATTTGTATATCAACTGGATTTTGAGCAAGCCAAGCATACCGACGATATCGGTCTTTCGTTCGGCACTGTGCCTTATGCAACCGCCGCGCAACGCATCATGAGCTTGCGTGTGATGGATGCGTTCGTCCGTTTTGCCCGTACAGGCAATCCGGGCTGGCAGCCTTATAGTCTCGATAAGAGAGAGACGATGATCTTCGACAATGAAAGCCGTGTCGTTGACAACCCACGTGCCTGGGAGCGCGAGTTATTTGCGCGCATCCCTTATATTCAGCCTGGAACCTGATCCGCTATTTCGGCTGAACCGGATAGCTGATGATGAGACTAAGAGGCTTGCGGCCAACTTGTCTAATCCCGACCACCGCTCCGTCATATAAATAGGCGGCCATGCCGGGACGCAGCCGACGAGAAACGCCGTCAGAGGTCACCTCGCCTTCGCCGGACAACACATAATACACCTCGTCATGGGCGATGGGATGAAGCCCAATAGCAGCACCTTTATGCAACATGCGCTTGCGGAATTCCATCGTCCGTGGCTGTGGCACCACATCACTGATCCGATAAGCTGTGCTCATACCGATGGCGCCATGTGGAGGCGCCTCCTCACGGACAACGTCCCTTTCGTCAATTACAACCATTGGCGGCGCGGCGAGCATAAGAAGCAGAGAAATCATGAGGATTTACTCACTGCCGCATGGCACGGTCACGTGCAGACATTGTTTCTTGTATTGGTGCCTTTTGGCCGGGATAGAGGCCAGATTTCGGTTCCATGGTTTCGAGGTTCCAATCAGATTCGACAAAGGGCGCCGACGTCGGTTTGGGTGACGGATAAGCGCTGACCTCCGTCTCATCATCAATGATTTTTCCCCGACCTTCGGCAATGAAAAACAATACGCGGATATCGTCTGCGTCACGGTCCCACGGGCGGGCACCGGAGTTAGCCAGGACGTGCGTCTCAACGTCTTTTGATGGCAGAACTGCTATGCCACTAGGCCAGATGGTTGGCTTTTTGATTTCGATGAGGCGCGCGCGAGTTTCCCCGTAGCGGCCAAACATGGGTAGCGGCTTGCCAAATTTGTCGACGGCGATGTTATCGCGGCCGTGGTAGCGCAAATCGCCGTCGCCGCCGAGCATCAGAAATGGCAAACCCTCGTCTGTCGATGGGCCACCGCGCATCACGTTTCCAACGGCGGTCATTTCCCCAGTCACATATGGCTGACCAGCCCATTCAAGCGCCATCAAGTTATAATGCATAGCTCGCTTGCCGGGGTCGTAAATCAGGTTGTTAATCATCGCTGCCTGCGCACCACCCTTAATCAGCGGGCTGCGCTCGACATTATGCGCCCAAATATTGCGGTAAAATAATATTCCGGTCGCGTTATCATGGATCAGCGACCCTTTGCTATGCTCGCCTTTCGGGTGACTGGTATCTGCAAGCCCTTCGCCAGCAAGATTGTATGAAAAGGTAATGTTGCGGCTTGTGCCGTCACGCCATTCTGCAAGCGTTTTTCCCGTGAAACGCGGGCCACTGGCCGACATATTCTCATCAATGCCCCAAGTCAGGCTACAATGGTCAATAATGACGTTGCGGGCGGCGACTGTCGACAGCGAATCCGCTTCCCAACCGCTGCGTTTGGCCTGACCATCCGCGCCGGTTTTTACCCTGATGTGGCGAATAATTACGTCGTGCCCGCGAACGTCAATGCCACCTTTGATAATCGTAATGCCGGGCGATGGCGCGGTTTGGCCAGCAATGGTAAGAAATGGTTCCTTTATTTCGAGCGACGTGCGTTTGAGGTCAATTACGCCACCCACCTCGAAAACCACGATACGTGGCCCTTTTGTGTCAATCGCTGCCTTTAAGGTGCCCGGACCTTCCGCCGCCAGACTGGTAACGCGGATTATTTTTCCCCCACGGCCCCCAACTGTTTCTTTTGCCCAACCTACCGCGCCGGGAAAGGCCATCGGTTGGGCTGCCGCAGGGAGAGCTGAACAAGTGAGACTTAAAAACCACAATATCCGAATAAGCATTTCGATCTCCTTGGAAGCCATCTTGACATGAAGCGAAGTTAGCATCAATGTCTAAATGACACCGGTTACCTTAACCGACTGGAATTAAATTTTAGAGCACTGCCAAGGTGCCAAATTATCACTAATATGGGCAAAATGCGCAAGAATGCGTGCCCAAAACGGGGAGGATGCGCTGGTTTCCACCGCATCGCGAATCAAAAGACACCGGTATCAATTCCGGAAAAATGCGAAGGGAAGAGGAAATGATTAAGTCTGGATCTCGCGGGTTTAACAGGTCTGCAGCGAAATTTCTGTCGGCAGTCTCGCTCAGCGTACTGGCAATTGGAACGGCGCACGCGCAAAGCACAGCGGGCCAAGACGCCGCCGTTGAAGAAGTGCCTGCTAACGAGGGTGATGCTATCGTAGTGACCGGGTTCCGCGCTTCGTTGCAAGCTGCGTTGAACCTTAAGCGCGACTCTGTAGCAGCGGTGGATGCGATCGTCGCTGAGGATATCGCAAAGTTTCCCGACCAGAATCTGGCGGAGTCGCTTCAGCGTATTCCAGGGATTTCCATAACTCGGGACGGCGGTGAAGGCCGGTCGATCACCGTTCGTGGACTTTCGTCGCAGTTTACACGCGTGCGTGTCAACGGCATGGAAACGATCGCCACGTCGACCGATGGCGCAGCAGCCAACCGTGATCGCGCATTCGATTTCAATGTATTTGCATCCGAACTTTTTAGCAGTCTTGTGGTCCGCAAGACAGCGGAAGCATCACTTGACGAAGGTTCGCTGGGTGCCGTCGTTGACCTGAATACCGGCAATCCTTTAGCTGGCCGTTCAGGATTGAATGGCGCCATGTCGGTGGTCGGATCCTATAATGATCTGTCCAAGGACTTGGGCCCGCGTTTGGCTGGCTTACTGAGCTGGCGCAACGATGCGGGAACATTCGGAGCCTCAGTCTCCGCTGCCTATTCAAAAACAAGTACGCTTGAGCTTGGTAATAACACTGTACGTTGGGCACAGGCGCGCTTTGACAATGTCGGCGGCGTCAATTGCTTCACCACAGCCAATAGCGGTGGAACGTATGTCCCCAGCGCAGGATGCGATAGAGCTGCGCTCGCGTTCCACCCGCGGATCCCTCGCTACGGCGAGGTTGCCCATGATCGTGAGCGCTTGGGCGTAACTGGCTCGGTCCAATTTTCGCCAACTGACGCCACGAAGTTTTCGATCGACGCACTTTATTCGAAATATGACGCTTCGCGCCGGGAGCAGTGGGGAGAAGTATTGCTGCGTTCAAACGAGCGCTCGATTAACGTCTTAAACCCCGTTTATGACGCCAACAACAATATGATCTCTGCCACGCTGAATGATGCGTGGGTTCGCACCGAGCATTACCTTCGCAAGTCGCAGACTGAGTTCTACCAAGTTGGAGGAACCTGGGATCAGGACATTGGCGACAATTTCCGTTTCACAGCGCTTGGTGGCGTCTCCAAGTCCACTGCTGGCATTCCTGTCGAAACCACCGTCATTTTCGATGACCGTGACGCACAAGGTTACAGCTATGATTACACCAACATGAGCTTTCCAAAGCTGACTTTTGGAACCAGCGTCACGGATCCTGCAAACTTCCAACTTGCTGAAATTCGTGACCGGCCTTCGAATGTGACCAATCGGTTCAAGACTGCACAGATACGCACCGAGTGGGACGTTAACGAGGGTATCACCTTGAAAGCCGGTGCCGTTTGGCGGCGGTTTAACTTTGATACCGAGGCATATACCCGCGATACAGCGGTATGCGGCAATGGCGGCACAAGCATTGTCGCTAGCACATCCGGTACAATTGCCTGTTCGCCAAGCAGCCTGTTCGGCCCCACTGCTGTCTATGGCTTCGCTGTGACCCCTGCGCTGTCGCAAATTTTTAATCTGGGCAAAGCAGGTCAGCCAGCGGGCAACACCAACAGCTGGATTGTTCCGAATTTGGACGCAACCACTGCATTCACCGGTCTCTACAGCCGGACTGCCAGAGATGACGTCGGCAACATCCGTGGCGTTCAGGAAACGACCAAAGGTGCCTATTTGCAAGCAGATGCCAAGGGTGATGTCTTCGGACTTGAATATGCCCTTAATGCCGGCATCCGTTATGCAAAAACGGACCAATCCTCTTACGGGCTTGTCAGCGGCGTAACCGCGACTGTAACCCGTAGCTATGAAGACTGGTTGCCTTCGGCGAACCTGGCTTTGTACCCGACAGAAAGCACGATTGTGCGCCTTGCGGTTGCAGATGTGATGACCCGCCCAACACTGGGTTCGTTGACCCCGGGTGGCTCGGCAGATGGTTTCAATTATCGCGTAACCAGCGGCAACCCGTTCCTTGAGCCATATCGGGCGACAAACTATGACCTGTCGCTTGAGTGGTATTTCGCACCTCAGGCTGTGTTGTCGGTCGCATTGTTCAAAAAGGACGTAAGCACCTTCACGCAATCCGCGTCGATTACCGGTGCCACATTTGCGCAAACCGGCCTGCCGGCTTCGGTGCTCAGCCCCGCATCACCAGCAGCTCTCAACCCAGCACAGCAGCTTGAACCACGGTGGACATTGTCCACCACGGTCAATGGCTCGGGGGCAAAGTTGAAGGGCATCGAACTGGCAGCCCAAATCCCGTTCAGCGCATTCACGGATGGGCTGCTCTCGCACTTTGGCATCCTCGCAAATGCTACGTTCATTGACTCGAATGCGAGCTTCAATGTCCAGGGTCCTGCGATTGCTCCCGGAGGTGCCTTGCAGAATAAAGTCATCACCAACACGCTGGGTAATGTAACCAAAAAGGCATTTAACGGCACACTCTATTATGATGACGGAAAGTTCAGCGCCCGCGGGATGCTCAGCTATCGTGGCCGCTATCATGAAGGCGCAAGCGGCACTGGCAACATTTTGGAAGGTTATGGCGCAACCACCAACTTTGACGCCTCTGTCCGTTACAAGTTCACTGAATGGTTGGAAGTATCTGTAGAAGGTAACAATTTGCTCGACACATACCGATACAGGTTCACTGACTTTGACGCTGACCGCAATTACGAGAACAACCATTTTGGTCGCACGATCCTGTTTGGTGCGCGCTTCAAAATCTGATCTGCAATTGTCTAAAGGTTAAAAGGGGGACTGGTCATCGGATAAAGTGGCCAGTCCTTTTTCATGTGAGGGTATTGATATGGAATTGGACCGCCGGACCAGCCTAGCCTTGATTGGGAGCTTACCCCTGATATCCAGTCCAGCTTTCGGACAGGGGGCGGCTGCGACCTCAAGCCTCGACCCACATGCCGCGATGGAATGGGCCAAAGGTATTGAGGGGCAGCGCAAAGCCGACCTTGGCAATGGTAGTTTCCTCAATCCCATATTTGCTGGCGACCATCCGGACCCGGCATTGTTGCGGGATGGCGATGACTATTATCTCACCTTTTCCAGTTTCGATGCCTATCCCGGCATTGTGATTTGGCACAGCCGTGACCTTGTGAACTGGCAGCCTGTCACTGCTACGTTAAAGACGCCCATTGGTTCGGTTTGGGCACCGGACCTGGCCAAGCATAAACGCCGATATTATTGCTACATCCCTGCACGCACCCCGCAGAAAAAGTCGATATATGTCATCTTTGCCGACGACATCCGTGGACCATGGAGCGAACCAGTTGATCTGAATTTGCCAGAGCATATCGATCCGGCACATGTCACCGACGACAAAGGCCAGCGTTGGCTGTTTCTTTCGGGCGGAGACCGTGTTCGGCTTTCGGCTGATGGATTGTCGACCGTTGGCAAGGTGGAGCATGTCTACGATCCGTGGAAATATCCTGAAGAATGGGTTGTCGAAACCTTCGCGCCTGAAGGTCCCAAAATCGTTAAGCGGGGTGACTATTATTATATGACGACGGCAGTAGGCGGAACGGCTGGTCCACCGACTGGGCATATGGTCATTATGGCACGTAGCCGGTCATTGGGCGGGCCGTGGGAAGATTGTCCGCGCAATCCTTTAATTCGTACACAATCCGCGCGCGAAAAATGGTGGTCCCGCGGTCATGCCACACTGTTTGAAGGCCCCGACGGTGGCTGGTGGATGATGTATCACGGCTACGAAAATGGCTATTGGACACTTGGGCGACAGGCATTGCTGGAGCCTGTGCAATGGGCTGAAGACGGCTGGCCGAGACCTTTGGGCGGGGATTTGTCGCTCCCAATCAGAAAGCCAATTGATGCCGTTCAACAACAACATGGAATGGCATTGTCGGATGATTTCCAGACCGACCGCATGGGTACAGCCTGGGCATTTTATGACCCTGCCCCCGACGAAGTGTCGCGCCTGCGGCGTCTGGACGGAACCTTACATATGGAAGCAAAGGGCAAAAGCCCTTCTGATTGTGCGCCCTTATGCTGCATTGCTGGCGACCACGCCTATCGCGTGACGGTCGATATTAATGTCGATGACGGCGCAGAAGCAGGCTTGCTGTTATTCTATAACCGCCGCCTTTACGCGGGGCTTGGTTTCGGGAACGGAGCGCTGATGATGCACCGTTACGGCTTGCAAAGATCGCGTGGCGCCGATTCGTCAAAGGACAATGCAGGCAGCCTGTCGATCCGGCTGACCAATGACCGCAATATCCTCACGATACACACGAGCAATGACGGTCGGCAGACGTGGCGCAAGTTCGATGTCCAGATGGAAGTTTCCGGCTACCACCACAATGTTGCCTACGACTTCCTGTCCTTGCGTCCGGCGCTTTATGCCGCAGGGCGGGGGCAAGCTCGCTTCCGCAATTTCACCTACGAGGCCTTATGACATTTGATCGGCGCACATTAATGGCAATGGCGGCAGCCAGCGTCGCGGGATCCGCTTTTGGACAAACGCCCCCTCCCGGGACAAAGTTGGCACTGCCAGCGGGCTTATACCAGCCAACGGAAACAATCGACCTTTGGCCGGATGGCGCCCCGGGTGCGCCAGCGGTGCCGCTCGTGGAGACAGTCAATGAGCGGTCCACCGATGCGCAACTTACCGACCGGGCGGTTTTCGGCATCAGCCGTCCTCGCATGGTCGTGTTTCGGCCCGCCCAATCTAACGGCGCTGCGGTCCTTATAACGCCCGGCGGTGGGTATCGCTGGGTCGTAATCGATAAAGAAGGGTATGAAATGGGCCGCTGGCTTGCGGCGCGGGGTTATACGGTCTTTGTCTTGTTCTATCGCTTGCCCGGCGAGGGTTGGGCCGCTGGACCGGATGTTGGTCTGTCGGATGCCCAAAGGGCTATGCGCATTATCCGGTCGCGTGCGGCGACTTATGGCATTGACCCGGGAAAGGTTGGCGTGATGGGGTTTTCCGCAGGCGGCCATTTATGCGCAGACCTTGCAACAAGGTTCGCCGTTCAAACCTACAAGCCATTAGACGAAGCTGACAAATTATCGGCGCGCCCGATGATTGCAGCGCCCGTTTACCCCGTGATTTCCATGCGCACGCCCAATGCACATCCAGGAAGCCGGGAAAAGCTGCTGGGCCCTACGCCTTCGGTCATAGAGGAACAGAAACATAGCCCGCATCTCAACGTGCCGGACAATGCACCACCATTTTTTGTGTTGCATGCTGAGGATGACGACGTCGTTCCGGTCGACAACGCCCTGCTGTTGCGGGCCGCGATCCGCGCCCGAAACATCGTGGTGGAAACGCATATCTTTGCACATGGCGGCCACGGCTTTGGCTTGCGCAAGGCGATCGGCAAGCCTGCCGAGGCTTGGCCGGAACTTTTCCTGAACTTTGCCCGCACCCAAGGATTTTAAAACATGCCAAGCGCTCTGACCCTCCATGCTGATCGGCTTTTCCCAACTGATCCGAACGTCCGAGCTATCTCCCGCCGACTCTACGACGGCGTGGCGCATATGCCGATCATCAGCCCGCATGGCCATACGGACCCAAGGTGGTGGGCGACGGACGATGTTTTCGGCAACGCAACCGAATTACTGCTTCATCCAGACCATTATGTATTCCGTATGCTTTATTCCCAGGGCGTCCCACTTGAAGCGCTTGGCATACGCAATCCCGACGCCGATCCGCGCGAAAGCTGGCGATTATTTGCCGAGCGATATCATCTGTTTCGTGGCACGCCGACACGCATGTGGCTCGATTGGGTATTCAGCGTCACCTTCGGAATCGACATGCTGTTGTCGGCGGAGACTTCCGACCATTATTATGACCACATCACCGCAGCGCTGGGGACTGACGCCTTCCGCCCGCGCGCTTTATTTGAACGCTACAATATCGAAGTGATCGCGACCACGGAAAGCCCGCTTGATGACCTTCGCCATCATAAAGCCATCCGAGATAGCGGTTGGACTGGACGCGTCATTACGGCTTACCGCCCCGACCCAGTAGTCGATCCGGAATTTGAAGGCTTCCATGACAATCTCGCCGTAATGGCGCAATTGACCGACGAAGATTGTTTCAATTGGCAGGGCTATTTGAATGCCCATCGCAAGCGCAGGGCTTTTTTTGCATCCATGGGCGCAACCTCGACCGACCATGGACACCCGACGGCACAAACGGCGGACCTGAGCACAGCCGAAGCAGAAAAGCTGTTTAAGCGCGTGTTATCTTCCCCTGTAATTAAACAGGATGCCGAGCTGTTCCGCGCCCAAATGTTGACCGAAATGGCACGTATGAGCGTCGATGATGGCCTGGTCATGCAAATCCACCCGGGCGCATACCGCAATCATAACCCCATGCTCTTTGAACGCTTTGGGAGAGATAAAGGCGCCGATATTCCAACGCGTACTGGCTATGTCGAGCAGCTTCAACCGCTGCTGGCAAGGTTTGGCAACAATGCGGATCTGACCATCATTCTCTTCACTCTGGATGAAAGCACTTACGCGCGCGAACTTGCGCCGCTTGCGGGGCATTATCCGGCATTGAAACTTGGACCAGCCTGGTGGTTCCACGATAGTCCGGAAGGCATGCGCCGGTTCCGTACCAACATGACCGAAACAGCAGGATTTTATAACACCGTCGGTTTTAACGATGACACGCGGGCGTTTCTGTCCATACCGGCGCGACATGATGTTGCGCGCCGTATTGACTGCGGATTTTTGGCGCAGCTCGTCGCTGAACACCGCATGGAGGAATGGGAAGCAGCGGATCTTGCAGTTGACCTCAGCTACAATCTTGCGAAGCAGGCCTATAAATTATGAGGCTTAGTCGGACTGCGGTTTTGCCAGCGGATGTCGTGCTTCCCAAATATGACCGAAGCGCTCAAAAAGCAGGCATCGTGCATTTCGGGATAGGTGCATTCCACCGCGCCCATCAGGCGGTTTACACCGATGACGCAATGAACGCTGGTGACCGTGACTGGGGTATCATTGGTGTGTCCTTACGCAGTCCAACTGTGGCAGCGCAAATGAACCCGCAAGACGGAATATATTCGGTCACCGAACGATCCAAGGATGGCGATAAGACACGCGTCATTGGCGCGGTTAAAAAAGTGCTCGTCGCCGCTAATGAACCAGATGCATTGATCGCTGCGCTGGCATCGAGAGACACCCACATTGTCAGTTTTACAATCACCGAAAAAGGCTATTGCCGGGCACCCGACGGCACTTTGGATTTCGCCCAAGCGGATGATCGGTCAGTTTATGCTTATTTGGCTGCGGCTATGCAGCGACGGCGCGCCTCTAAACTCGGCGGCTTGACGCTGCTTAGTTGCGACAATTTGGCGAGCAACGGAGCACAGCTTGCGGAACTTATGCGGGCCTATCTGCAGCGTTGCGCACCGGATTTGGTGAGTTGGTTCGAGGATGAGTGCACCTGTCCATCAACAATGGTAGACCGAATTGTTCCAGCGACGACAGATGATGACCGGCAATCCATCGCCGGAGTTTTGGGCGGACTGGACGAGGCTGCTGTCGTTACCGAACCATTTACCCAATGGGTGATCGAAGATAATTTTGCGGGCAGACGCCCCTGCTGGGAAGTCGGGGGCGCGCAGTTTACAGAAGATGTCGTTCCGTTTGAAACTGCCAAGCTCCGTATGCTGAATGGAGCGCACTCTGCACTTGCGTATATCGGGCTGCAAAAAGGCCATGAATTTGTGCATCAGGCAGTCGCTGATCCGTACATACTGAAGCTTGCGAATATACTCATGCGCGAGGAGGCGGCAACTAGCCTCAAACCTGCTGGGGAACAAAATCTAGCGTCTTATGCCGACGCCTTGATCGCACGCTTCGCCAATCCAGCACTTAATCACCGGCTCATCCAAATCGCCATGGACGGAAGCCAGAAGATACCACAGCGCTGGTTAGAGACATTGGCCTTTCATCAAAAGCAGGGGCGGCAATGCCCTGCCATTCTTGAGGCTGTCGCTGCATGGATTATCCATATTCGAGGAACGACACATGTTGTCGAGGACCCTATGCGTGATACGTTCAAGGCATTATGGGAAACAGCCGGCGCGGCCCACATTACATCAGCGCTGTTTGGGCATGACGGACAATTTGCGCCATTTTGGCTTGCGAGCCAAGAAGACATAGCACTGGTCAATCACCGGGTTTGCCCAGTGGGCGTGGAGGGCCAACGGGTTATCTAAGATTAGCGCACATATCCCGACATGCTGCTTCCGGTCCGTTTTTTTGCCAGATATTCATCTCGCACCCCTTGTTGGGAAATCTCCATAACATTCGCATGGTAGCTAGGCGGTGACATAGGCAACAGGATTTGACACTGGTAATGGGCCTAGCTGACGAGGGTCAGCAAGTCTCGTCCCAATCGCGGAAACATTAGACTTGGTGGAGGCCCGATACTCTTTAAAACCTTCGACCACCGCACGGACGCACTCTTTAGGGGTTGAGCCACCCGCAAAGAATCCCCGACAAGGGCCACCCATTATGTCAGGGCGACGCTGCCGCAGCCAGTTCAAAGCCAAGTCAAACTCGGGCGGATCATTTGAGCTATTACGAACTTCAACTATCCGTCCGTCCCTGATCGTCAAATGAAACTTGTCTGTAACCCAATAACCGGTGCCTAGCGCTGCAATTAGATCGTCACGAACTGTGATTGCACAGACTATTTCGCTTTCGTCGACGAACTGGCACGGAGCACGGTCAATGATCGCGTAGTTTCCTGCATCAGCCCAACCTTGATAAAATAGTAACTGTGGCTGCGAGGCAGGAGCATCGGCCAATGCCGCGAGCAGTTGACGAGGATCATAGGAGTAGAAGGCATCGATCAGCCTTTCTGCTGCAACATGCAAGGGGTCTGGGCCTGCCCCACGGGGCGGTTCTGTGCCAGCGCATCCTCCTAAACTGGTCAACAAAGCAATAATGGGTAGATAACGCATCGAAAAGCCCTCCATCCCTGTGGATACATGTCACCGAAATGTACGCCAGTGAATGGGTTTGTTTGCCCTGCCGCAACACGCTTCCCAGCGGTTTGTAAACATTCGCAACGGTTTGCACTCGACGGACGCTTTGTTTGTCGGTAGACGGACAATGGTCGCTCAAAAACCGGCGCTTTGCAAGCGCTAGCCCATGCACTTTGGGAAGGGAGGACCGATGAAACAATCCATTTTCAATTTATTGCCGCCGGCAACCGTTGCCGCAATTCTGGCATTTTGGGCCTTTGCGCCACCGACCGTGGTCGACACTTGGTGGTCAATCACTGCGGTTGGACTGGTAGTGCTTGGTTTTGTCCAACTGATGGAATTTGTCAACGAGCGGCACGTAGGGTGGAGGATCAACCGTCAGGAATTCCTGACTGACATCTTCTACGTCTTTTTTGGAATCACCGCCATTTCGTGGATGAGCGATGCTTTAGCTAATAGTCCAATGGCTGAGGCCAAGGAAGCACTGGGCATTTCGACCCCATGGATTGCAGAACTGCCCTTCCTGGTTCAGGTCGCGGCGGTAATGTTGCTGGTCGAGTTCGGCCAATACTGGCTCCACCGTTGGATGCACAACAATGCCTGGCTTTGGTCAACGCATGCCCCGCATCATCATATAACGCAGCTGAATGCTATGAAAGGCTATGTCGGCAACCCCATAGAGTTATTCCTGATAAGTCTTAGCGTGATTGCACTTCTCGATTTTGACAAGGCACCCATGTTTGCGGCGTTCAACGCGCTCGGTGCTATTTCTTATTATGCCCACGCCAATGTCAGAGCCGATCCGCCAAAATGGTTTTCATTCTTTTTCACGACCATCCAGCACCACAGTCTGCACCACACCGCGTTAAGTTTTGAAGACACCCGCTGTAACTACGGGAACTGCGTGATTATCTTCGACCGAATATTCGGTACTTTCCGTGAGGGTGAATCGGCTGTCGCCGGGCAAGACGATCGCAAGCGTTTATCGATCCGCGAGCAATTCATGTTCCCATTTTTACCTTGGATTGAACGACGGCGGGCAGGTCGTGCTTGAGAGTTTTGGTGCACATCGCAATGCAACCTGCAGGGATTTTGTGTTGCGAACCTTACCCGGCACAAATATGTCCTAATTGCTTTTTAATAGAAAGAGCCGGAGATGAGCAAGCTTAGCATCGCCCATTTTGGTCTGCGCTCGCGGAACCTGCCTGACGCGATTGATTGGTATGGCAAGGCCTTTGGTGCAAAGGTTCTTTATCGTGACGAAGTTGCTGCATTCATGAGCTTCGACGAGGAACATCATCGCTTTGTCATATGGGACGACGGCGAGACACAACCAAAGAGCGAGGTTGCGAGTGGGGTGGACCATATCGGCTTTGCCTGCGACAGCTTAAGCCACCTTGCAGACGAGTATATGCGGCTAATGGGGCTTGGAATACAGCCGTCCCTTTGCGTCAATCATGGCTTTACCTGCTCTATATACTATCACGATCCTGACGGAAACGAAGTCGAGCTGACGGCAGACAACTTTCCTACCAAAGAGGAATGTACGGCATTTATGCGGTCTGAAGCTATGAAGTCCGTAATGCAGCCGCCTTTCTATGGAGCGAGTTTCGATCCGAGCGATCTCGCAAAGATGCGACAAAACAATGCGTCGGAAGCGGATATGGCGGCGTTAGGTATTAATTGATAGGTCTGCGGAAAAATAGCTTCTATCGGATAACTATTCTCCGGAATGCACTACATCGGAGGTTTCAAGCGGCGACTTTTCCGGCCATTTGCTGAACGTCGACTGCTGTCAGAGCCTGACCACCAATTGCCCAGTCGCCGCTTTCAAACTCGTTAATACGGACCCAGGTAACGGCGCGCAGCGCTTCGCCTTCAACCGCGATCATGGCTTCGGTTACCTTAGCAATCAGTTGCTGCTTTTCGCCCGGGGTGAATACGTCTTTGATGACATCGATGGTTACAAGCGGCATCTGGTTTCTCCTTGAATGATATGGAACATGGGTTGGGGCGATAACAACAACATCAGTTACCGAGCGCTTTGTTGAGATGGGCAATAACTTCGGTCATCTCTACGGCGGGACTGAACTCCAGCGCCTCGTAATCCTCATCGACGCTGACAGTATGTCCAGGTGGCCAGTAATATACGTCACCTGCACAAACGGTCTCCTTGCGGCCGTCTGCATAGCGAACGTGGATTGAGCCTTTCACCACGGTTCCCCAGTGGGGGCACTGACACAAATTATCGGGCAAACCTTCAAGTAACGGCGTCGCATCAGCTCCAGCCGGGAAGCGTATTCTTGCAACGTTCAAGTCACCCCAATTGTATGCCTGGATACATATTTCTCCGTGTTCGAGACAAATGGGCAATGCATGAGCATGGTGGTGCATTAGATTTCCTTAAAAATAGGCCGAAGCCAAAAATTGGTTGATACTATTGTGTCGAATTAACAGGCCAAGAGAGCGGAAGCTTGTAGACCGCGTGATCATTTCCTGAATATTGCTCGCAAGTTTTAATTCTTTCGATTAGCTTTTCGGGATGATTTACCGGTTCGATCAGTTTGAACTTGATCTTGCCAAGGCAGAACTGCGGTTGCGTAGTCTTCCGGTGCATCTCGAACCGCAGGTTTATGCGTTGCTTACACTGCTTATTCAGAATAGTGATCGCCTGGTGTCGAGAGACGAGATCGTTGATAAAGTCTGGGGTGGCCGCTTCATATCCGAAAGTGCTATTTCGAGCCGCGTCAAATCGCTGCGACAATCGCTCGGAGATGACGGAGCCCAGCAACGTCTCATCAAAACAATCCACGCCCGCGGCTTTCGATTCATAGCTCATGTCGAGATAAGCAAGACGGAAATAAGCACTTCCAGTCGCGCCAACGAGACGTCACTATTATCTTGTCATGGTCAGCCTTCCATCGCCATCTTGCCCTTTGCTGTCCTCGGTGATCCGGGTCCGTTCCTTGCCATTGGCGAGGCGCTGCCACATGAGCTGATCGCTGAACTTTCGCGCATCCGTTGGCTTACTATTATCGCGCGAGGCTCTTCCTTCCAATTCCAGCCCGGGACCCAGAATGTCGAGACAATCGCCCGAACGCTGGCCGTGCGTTATTGTCTCGCTGGAAACGTTGAGTTTTCGGGCCATCTTTTGACAGTTTTGGTCGAACTGACGGACAGCCAGTGTGATCGCATCATATGGGCTGAACGCTTCCACGGTCCCATCGACGACATTCACAATATTCGTCATACTATTCGCACGCGCATCGTGACCGCGTTGGAGATTGCGATCCCCGCATATGAAGCGGAGAATGCGCGTGTCGGAAACAGCGAAAACCTCGACGCCTGGTCGGCTTATCATTTGGGTCTACAACACATGTATCGATTCAACAGGCAGGACAACGCCCAAGCGGAGTCCCTGTTTAAGCTGGCTGTATCTAAAGACCCCATGTTTGCCCGGGCTTATGCCGGTTTGTCATTCGTCCATTTTCAGACTGCGTTTTTGCGCAATACCCAAGATGTTGCTTCCGAGGCCGATCTCGCGCGAAGGTTCGCCGATTGCGCAATGGATCGGGACCCAGTGGATCCATTCGTAAATTTCGTCATGGGCCGCTCGTTTTGGCTAACTGGCGACCTGAACAATAGCCTGGGTTGGCTCGAGCGTTCGACGAACATAAGTCCCAATTATGCTCAGGGCATCTATGCCCGTGCCTGGACCGAAGCATTGTCAGGACAAGGTGCCAAATCCCGAGAAAATGTAGATTTGGCCATGCGGCTTAGTCCGCTGGATCCACTTTATTATGCAATGCTTGGCACCCGTGCGTTATCGCACATGAGCGATGGGGATTATGAGGAGGCGGCTAGATGGGCCGATAAAGCTGCACGTTCTCCTGGCGCACACGTCCTCATTGCCATGATTGCTGTGGTCACGCACGCGCTTGCAGGACATGACAACGGCGCGAGCCATTGGGCCGACGATGTCCGCCGACGAAATAAAATGCTGACAAAGGAAGATTTTTTCCGGTCGTTTCCCGTAAAATCGCAAGATGTTCGAGCAAGGGCTTCTATCGCTTTTGAATCTCAAGGATTCACCTAAAAACCCTGTTGAAACGTTGTGCCAACGGGAGTGACGCCAAATTTGTGGTCGGTCATATCGCATTTAGATGCCGAAAGCGGAAGGGCGGGTCTCGGCCTAATACTGGCTTATCTATTGGCAACCAATCGTACTTCGAAATGCCGCAAGTCGCGGCCACTGCGCGCCTATCTGGGCAATACACTAAATATTTAAGCATGTTTTCATTGGGAAAATTACCTGGTGCAGCACGCAGTCCTGCTCGATACGGTCTCTGCTGGAAAATACCCGGTTTTACGGGAATATACCGGGAATTTTTGCAATTTGGGGCCATAAAATGTAATATTGGCGTTTCAAGGTCCAGGCATTTAGCCGGACTTGAGACAAAATTCCCGACAACCAAAACCGGGAATATTTTTCTATTTTCAGTCCAATTAATTGCGTTACTGTAAATAACGGGGATTTACGGGGCTCAACAACAGCGCGCCGCTCGGTACTATTGGGATGCTAAAAATTGCCGGCAGATTGATCTAAGTCAGGTATCGGCGAGGCTGTATTGGATACCAAGTTCAGCGACGGTTAGGGAGGCTGGGCGGCTCATCAGATATTTCATGGCAAGCCAATGCGGATCTTGGGAGCCGTCAGCGATGTTTCCAATTCCGCTTTGCCAGTATGAAAGATAAGCCTCGCCGCGTTCGGCCGCATAAAAATTCCCGGAACCGGCTGAACAATCCAGAGCATATTCCCAGTTATTCGGGCGCATACAAACGCCATGCTCACGATGTGGCTTAAGCCCCAAATTGAGCAGATAACTTGCGCTCTTGCCATCGAGCGGCCGATATGACGCAACGCGCAATCTGTCTTCTGCAGTCGCGCTCATTGCGGCAATCAGCACATCACCGCGCTGAACAGTTACAATTGGTCCGTCGAGGTCGACAGGTCCAACTTCCAACCACCAGTTTTCTCCTGTTGCCGAAAGGACAGGTCGCGGGTCATCGGGTGAAATCAATTGCGCGAGGCGATCCATTGCAGGCTCATGATGCTGCCAGTCGGCGTCGCCTTCACGGCTGCACTTCTGAAGTTCGTAGAGCATTTGCCCGAAGTCTAATTCTGCTTCGCCGCCAAGCGCCGCATCAAAGGTTTCAAGCGAAATGGGATAAAGAATGTCGGGTAGATTGTATTGGACTAGGGTTGCGGGCTTTAGGCGTAGTTCGAGGATAGACATTTAATCCCGCCCTCGTCCAGCCCACGTGCAAAAACCGCATCTGGGTGATTTTTGGCCTTGGTGCATCATGCGGTCCGACATCGCTCTGTTGCGCTATCAAGTCCAGTCAAACTGCCAATACTGAGAGGTCTGCGCCGATCAGCAGGCAAAATCTCAGCAACACGCATTTTTTTGTTGCAACTCTCGCCCATCGATGGCTCTTATGGGGTTCGATCACCTTGGAAGGATATGGTCGACTTTGTTTACGCTGAGGCGTGGCGGGGTCAATGTTCTTCCAGAACAGACCCGTCCCGCAACAGCGGCGACGGGTTTTTGTTCTTAAGGGGAATTGAAATGAGTAGTAAGACAAATCTGGGTAAAAGTAAGTTTGCTCAACAAAAGCTGGTTAAGACAAAAGGGCGCAGAGAAGCTTTAGCCGCTGACCGCCGAACAGCAGATAGAGCAGGGCAGGGTGGACGCAATGATCTGCTTCCCGATCTTCAAATTTCGATGGTTCCGGTATCGGAGTTGACATCGTCACCGCATCACGCGCGGCGCACAACGCCAGATCAACTCGAATGCGTTATAGCATCCATTGCTGATCTCGGCTTTTGCAAACCAGTCTTAATTGCCAACAATCACGTAATTGATGGCGTAACTCGCGTTGCAGCCGCCAAGCAGTTGGGACTGATGCAGGTGCCTGCGATAGACTGTGGCCATCTGTCAAATACCGATCGCCGCAAGCTTGCTTTGGCGATCAACCGGACAGCGGAAACGGGCGAATGGGATTTAGATCTCCTCAAGATTGAGTTCACTGAGTTGCTCGAACTAGATGTCGATCTTGGGTCAACAGGATTTACTCTGCAAGAGCAGGACATCATCATGCTCGATGATGGTTCCGATGAGGAGGAAGACCAGGTAGATGACCCTCCTTCAGACCCTGTTACCCAACTGGGCGACATATGGGAGCTGGAGGACCATCGGGTCGTTTGCGGGAGCGCGCTCGAGCCCAGCGTCTACGAAAAACTGCTGCTGGGCGTGCTTGTCGCGATTATCATTGCCGATTTTCCCTATAATGTTTGTATAGGCAACAATGTAAGCGGCCTTGGCAAGAAGAAGCACGCCGAGTTCAAGATGGCCTCTGGCGAGATGTCCGATGCCGAGTTTGCCGCCTTTCTTGAGGCTACCATCATATGTGCGGTTGCACATTTGGTCGCCGGCGGTGTGTTCTATGGATTCATGGACTGGCGTTCCATTGACAAGCTTTATCGGGCCGGTTTTGCAGCGCATCTTACACTGCTGAACCTTGTCGTTTGGTATAAGCAGTCCGGAGCCATGGGCGCTTTTTACAGATCTGCTCACGAACTTATTGCCGTCCTGTGCAAGGGTGACAAGCCGCGTACTAACAATATCGGCCTTGGAAAGAACGGGCGCGACCGCTGCAATGTGTGGTGCATGCCCGGGGCCAATAGGCCTGGTTCCTCTGCCCATGAAATGCTGGGCGAGCACGCGACGCCAAAGCCTGTCGAACTTTGTGTAGATGCAATCCTCGATGTGACCTTGTCTGGCGAGGCTGTACTCGACCCATTTCTGGGCAGCGGCACCACGTTGATCGCGGCTGAGAAGACTGGACGCCGCTGTTACGGCATCGAACTTGAGCCAGGCTTCGTCGATGTCACCATTATGCGCTGGCAGCGCCTCACGGGCAAGCAGGCAGTTCTCGCAGGCACAAACCAAACCTTCGAAGCACTGGCCCAGAGCCGACGGGCGCCAGACCCAGCACGATAAGTGATCACCAGCTTTATTAGGGGGAAAATCATGAAAGACGAATTTGACGACGACGCAAACAATCCGCAGGGGCAGGGGGATCAGTCAGCCGATGGGCAGGAGTATAAGGTCGGCTATGGCAAGCCGCCAAAGCACACGCAGTTCCCTCATGGGAATGGTCCGGGCAAGGGCAAACCCAAAGGCGCCAAGAATCTGAAGACCATCGTAACTTCTGCGACCGGTGCCAAGGTTTCATCCAAAGCCAATGGCAAAATAAAGAAAATAAGCAAGATCGAAGCGGCAATGATCCAACTTGCCAATAAGGCCGCGGCCGGGGATCTAAAAGCCATCGAAAAGCTGATCGCGCTTTACGAGCGTTACGGCCCTGAAGAACATTCTATCTTGCCGACCGCTGAGGAAACAAAGGCTGACCTCGAAACACTGCAAAACTACCTTGCGATGCACCAACCCGGTGACGCCGCGGATGAGGGGGAGGCAAGCGGTGACAACGACTGATGCAACATCACTAGCAAAATCGGTGCGGCAACTGGCTCGCGATGATTTCTACGTTTTTGCGCAGCGCGCCTTCAGCGAACTTCACGATGTGCCGTACATGGATAACTGGCATATTCTGGCCATCGCCCGGCAGCTAGACCGTGTCGAAAAGGGTGAAATCATGCGACTGATTATTACCATGCCACCGCGCACGATGAAGAGCTTTTTAGGCAGTGTCTGCTTTCCAGCATGGATACTTGGCAAAAACCCGTCCGCAAAGATTATCTGTGCGTCCTATGCGCAGGCTTTATCGAACGAGTTCGCATTCGAGATGAGACGCTTGATGCAAACCCCATGGTATCGGGCCGTTTTCCCAAATGTTCATATCGATGCGAAGAAGGCATCGGTTGACGAAGTTAAAACAACACGTGGCGGTTACCGTCTCTCGACGTCCGTTGGTGGTTCCTTAACGGGTAGAGGCGCGGACTTCATTGTCATCGATGATCCGATTAAGGCTGGCGACGCATTGTCTCAAACCATTATGGCTAGCGCCATAGCCTGGTATTCTAACACGGTCTCAAGTCGGCTGAATAATCAGAAAACCGGGAAGATTGTTGTCGTCGCCCAAAGGCTTCAACCCGAGGATCTACCCGGCCAATTGGCGGCTATGGGAAGTTGGGAAGAGCTAACTTTGCCGATGATAGCCTGGCAGGATCAGGAAATCGAACTGATTCCAGGCACATTCGCTAATCGGCCCGCGGGGAATCTGCTTCACGAAGCTCGTTTTGGCGAGGAAGAAATCCGACGTCTGCGCGCTGAAATGACTGAGCAGGATTTTGAGGCGCAGTATAATCAACGCCCTCTCCCACCAGGAGGGGCCTTGTTCAAGCTACAGTGGTTGAAGCGGTACGACAAATGTCCGGCGGTACATGAGATACAAGGCATTTTTCAAAGTTGGGATACAGCTTACGAGGTTGCTGAAGGAAACGACTACAGCGTGTGTTCAACCTGGGCACTTTGCGGTAAACGGTACGTCCTGCTCGATATATTCCGCGAGCGCCTGCAGTTTCCTGACCTCGAGCGGGCGGTGTACAGGCAGCGTGAAAAATGGGATGCCAATCTTGTCATCGTTGAAAAAGCTGGTTCCGGCATTAGCCTGTACCAGAACATTCGGAACCATACCCGCAGGTTTTGGATTGTGAATATTAGTCCATCAGGATCTAAACAGGATCGTGCTTCACAGCAGTCGCCGAAATTTGAACGCGGCGAGGTCTACGTTCCCAATGATGCACCATGGCTTAAAACATTTGAGGATGAGCTGATCAGTTTTCCGCATTTCAAACACGACGATCAGGTCGATAGCGTCGTTCAGTTTCTGGCGGCCGTCGATACCGGGAGACTTTTGAATATGGCAGATATGGCTAGGCGGTGATGCCGGTGTTTATAGCGACGTAATCAGTGCTTGGTATCGAGATAGCGGCGATGGCAGCTTTGCGCCCTATTCTGTTGAAAAACTCCACTTGAAGAGGGGAGCATGTTCTGATTCAAGGTAACTGTAGTTGGGAGTTATGCTGATGATGGGCGAGCGAACGGTGATGCAGGAAGCGCTGTTTTACAGCTTCAGCGTCGAGGACCATGTGCCAGCGGGTAATTTGCTGCGTTCGATCGACCGCTTCGTTGATCTGGACGGCATCCGCGAGCATGTTCGGCCCTATTACAGCAACACGGGGCGGTCCTCAATCGACCCTGAACTGATGATCCGGATGCTGATCGTCGGTTATTGCATGGGGATCCGGTCGGAGCGGCGGCTCTGCATGAGGTCCATCTCAACCTTGCCTATCGCTGGTTCTGCCGACTTGGTCTTGATGGCGCGGTGCCCGATCACTCGACCTTCTCAAAAAACAGGCATGGCCGCTTCCGCGACAGTGACCTGCTGCGCCAGCTGTTCGAGATGACCGTCGAGCGCTGCATGGCCGAAGGGTTGGTTGGCGGTGAAGGCTTCGCAATCGATGCAAGTCTTATCTGCGCCGATGTTCACCGGCAGCGATCGGTGCCTGGCGAAGAAGGCCTGCCGCCTGAGGCGGCCGGCCGCGCCGTCAGCGAGTACCTGCAAGTGCTGGATGACGCTGCGTTCGGCGGTGCAACGCCGGTCACGCCCAAGCGGATCACCATCACCGATCCTGCATCGCGTTGGACTGCGGCAACGCGCGAGGCGGCGTTCTATTCCTACAGCACCAATTACCTGATCGAGCTCGATCACGCGGTAATCGTCGATGTCAAGGCGACGACCTCTGTCCGGTAGGCCGAAGTGACCGCCCAGCGCAGAATGATCGACCGCACACAGGAGCGCTTCGGCATCTGGCCAGAGCGCCTTGTGGCCGACACGGCCTATGGATCAGCCGCGAACCTGGCCTGGCTGATAGAGGACAAGAGCATCGAGCCGCATATCCCGGTGTTCGACAGGTCTGGTCGCTGCGATGGCAGCTTCGAGCGCGCGGACTTTACCTACGACCACGAGGATGACAGCTACATCTGCCCCGGCGGCTTCCGCCTGCGCCGGTCCAATCGCAACTTCAGCAAGCCGCGAACCGGGATCAATAAGGATGAAATCATCCGCTATCGCGCACCTCAGCAGGACTGCCAGGGGTGCGAACTCCGGCAGCGATGCACGCCGAACATGCCCGCTCGCAAGGTCACCCGCTCGATCCACGAAGGCGCTCGAGACCTGGCGCGCAATATTGCCACTACCAACGCCTATCTCGTCTCACGGCGCCAGCGAAAGACGAGTTCCATCTCGCCGCGGCATGCGACTGCTCGACGATCCTGATGATCTCGAGCTTCTCCGAGGCTGGATACCTCATGCGTCGTCGTCCCAATCCGCGATCATGCTTTTTTTGAGCAACCGGTTCTCAAGGGCCAGATCAGCCACGCACTCCTTCAAGGCACGCGCCTCACGGCGCAGATCCTGCACTTCGCCGCTGGTGGCAGCGCGAGCGGGATCGCCTGCAAGCCTACGCTTGCCAGCTTCCATGAACTCCTTCGACCATGTGTAATACAAGCTCTGCGCTATGCCCTCCTTGCGGCACAGCTCGGCTATACTGTCTTCCCCGCGCAGGCCTTCCAGCACGATCCTGATCTTGTCTTCAGCAGAAAAATGCCGCCGGGTTGCACGGCGAATATCCTTTACGACACGTTCGGCGGAGGCCTTGGGTTGGCCAGAGTGTTTTGGTCTCATCTTCGTTCCTTCGTCACTACGATGAGACCAAAACACTCCTTAAATCACAACATCAAATCTGTGCCATTGGTGCTGACGGGGGACAGTTGAAAGAAGCCTGCGCACGCGTAGATGTGGTGAATAGGTTACATTATCATCTGTACCAGGATGAAGGACATAACAGCGTTAATCTTGGGCGTTATATTCGTGACTTTGCAACCGAAACCGTAAGCGCCTTTTCAGAAAATGACGCAATCAAACTGAGTTTTATTGAGCTTGCAGATGTCGAACTCGAGATGGACCGCGCTATATCCCTCGCCTTAATTATCGGCGAACTTTTGACCAACGCCTTGAAATACGCGTTTGATGAAACAGGGGCCGGTGAGCTTGCGATCACGGTTTCATCATCAGAACAGCAGATACAAATTTCTTTAAGCGATAATGGTGGTGGCTGCCCCAAGGCTTTGACGTTGCCGCGACCAACGGCTTCGGGATGAAAATCGTAAAGAGCTTGCTGAAGCAATATCTGACAATTTATCCGTGATCCCACAACATCATGGAACCGAATTTATGATTACATTCCCAATAACAGGCTGACACACGTGCAATTGTGTAGGCGATTCATTGGTTGGACGATACATAAACCCCAAAGCACGACCCACAGCATACCCACGCGGCTTGCTGATTTATGTGCCTGTCGTAGGAAGCATTCTCACAGTAAGGTTAAAGCCATTTCTGCTGGGGATTGAACTCCCGACCTGGTCATTACCAAAGCAAGGGAAGCACGGCTGGAATACAAGGATATCTGCGTGTTTTAAGTGATTGCGGTTGTGCGTTCGCCAAGGACCCACGCCAGACCCAAACTGTTCGGAGTTCCGGTTTTGGCGTTTTCCTTAGTGAAAGTGCTTTGGTCCAATAAGATTACAAAAAGTAACCTACGCAGGACCTACGGACCGGCTGGTCCGGAACAGATCATGAGAAGTCCATTTAGACAGTGGCCTGAACGAATGTCCGCTTCCTGCAAATTCGAAAAACTTCAGGAATGATTGGATTTGGGTGGTAGCCGACAGGCCGCTTCAGATAATCGAACTCAAAACCAGCCCTGTCGGGCAATTGTCCTGATAAATGCTTTCTGCCTTCGATCGGGCGTTTGATCTCTATGAAAAACAAAATAAAACCCGACTGCCTTTATGGAATTTTTAGTAAAATGCCAGGCGCACGCCTCCAACAGAGTTAGACAGGAACGTTGTAATGTCGAAGATGATGAAAGTGCGTAACCTCATTGGACTGCTCGTATTGTTGACTGTAATTCATGGATGTGCCAGCCACAGCGTTCAGTCGAGTGCGGCCATGAGCCAACCGCTTTCATCGAACGAGATGCGCCAATGCGACGGTATACCGGTGCAGCGGTGGGTTGGGCGTGATATAGATGATCCGGCGAAAACAGAAATATTGAAAGTCAGCGGAGCAGATGTTGCGCGCTTGATACACTCTGGCGAGGCTATCACAATGGATTACCGCACTGACCGGATCAACCTGGAACTCGACGAACGAGGATATCTTGTAAGGGCCTACTGTGGGTAGAAAGCCGTGAGCCCGATGGAGAATTCGATCGGGTGGCTTTGCTCACGGTTGGCTTAGGCTTCACCGTTTCAGTCGCTCGCATCAATCGGTGTGGGTAAAGCCTATCGAAGTCCATCTTGCGCAAGGTAAAATACTAGCACCAGAAATGTGGCTCCGACAGGCTCAAACATACGTCATACCCGCAGATATTGCGCCCTAAAATCGGAAAGCGAAGTCAACAACTGCACGGTCATCCTTGAAGCCACTGCGGTTTTGCGTGGTCTCCAAGCCAGCACCGAAGCTCACGTTAGAGTTACTTAACGAGAGCCCTCCCTTCACTTCGGTATAGCTGCCATCGCTGCCGGCCATGGGAAGCACGAAAGAATAATCAGGAGCATTGGCAAACCGTACTCTCATAGCATTTCCGTTGCCACCAAGATTGGAGACATAGTCTGCTTGAAAACGTGGTGCAAACGCCCACCCTGCCGCCAGTTTTTTAGCGCCGCCAATCTTAAATCCGAGCCGACTTTCGAGACGCCGAAGTTTCAGATCGTCAAGTTCAAGCGCAAGCTCACCTCCAGACTCGCTAAAGCCGCCAAATTGGAGGGACGCGTAGCTCAGCGATGCCCGCGGTGTTAGCGTAAAATCGGATCCCATAAAAATGTTAAAGCCTGTTTCGGCCATCGCGCTGTAACGTTCCGACCTTGACGCGCCGTACAAATCAATTGTGGCTTGCCCGGTGCTTGCGGTGCGCCGGAGATCAGCATTGCCGCTTTCCGCAGCGGCAAGTGCAGCGACATAGGCGCCGCCTCCTAGCTGATACGAACCGTACGCAATCATCTGACTGAGTTTTGAATCTGTCTGGCCTAAACGTCCCGAGGCGCTGAATCCACGGGCATAGCCGACAGCGGTGCCTAGCGTTAGCCCGTCAGCAATCTCCATTTCTAACCCCATGCTGGCATGTGACGACCGCTGGCCACCCATAAGTCCTGCACTTTTCCCACTCACCGTCGAGTTATTAATAGAATTTCCACCCGATACAAATCCGGTCATACCTTCGGGCAACCCGCCTACGGAAGTATTAGGCATCAGGCCGTGGGAAAGTCCCATTGGCAAAGCGGCAGCACCGCTTGCGCCCGCAGTTCCAGCTAAAAACATGGCATTTGGCGAACCGATAACGCTCATTGTCCCGGTTGAGCCCGTACCAAGCATAGACAGACGGTCGGTAACTGCCCCGAGCATGACTCTGCTCTGCCGCTCCTGCAGCGAGTTCGTTTCTGAGACCATCGAAGGCGCAAGAGCGCTCAGTGTGCTTGCAAGCTGAGCCGAGCCCATAAGATCAATGGAGCCATATAGGCCAGCTAGACTATTGTAAGAACCCGCTCGCAGCGTATCGAGCGCCTTGGCAAACGCAAGTTCTGTCGGATTAGCTCCGGTTATAATCTGTACGAGGCTCCCCGCGCGGAGCGTCGCCACGATATCGTTAACGTTATAAGTCAGTTCAGGCCGCAATACTCCTTGGAATGAATATACGGTGCTAAATGCACCATCGATTCCAGCCCCAGAAGTGGCGATGGTGAAGCTCTGTCCATCCCTCGGTGCCGCACCGGGGGCTTTGTTGAAGACAATGGAGCCACCGTTCAACGCTAAAGTTCCAGTGACGGCGAGTTTGTCTGCGCCTGCTCTGCCTGCGTCGATGAACAGTGACGAAGCGGACGCCATGATCATATCACCGTTAACCGTAAGCGTATTTACCGTGTCGGCACCGCCGGGAGCGACAATTGCCCCGACAACAGTGACAAATTGTGCTCGCAACGTGCCAGATCCGGATACTAGGCCGTTCAGGAACAGCATATCGCCGCCGCTGCGTACGAGTCCGTCTGCTTGCGTCCAACCCTGCATCTGGTTGAACTCACCAAGGACATTGAGCGAACCGCCTATATTGACGGTAAGCTTCGTTAAGCCGTTAAGCGTCATCCTGTCTATCGTCACCGCAGATGACAGCGTCGTGTTACCTGCCGCAGCCAGCGTAACATCATAATAGCGTGATCGGAGGCCTGCCTTGGGGTTGGCCACCACATTATTAGGAACAAAATTTAATGAACCTGGGCCGCCGGCAATGAAGATCGGCGTCCCGCTACCCTCGGCCTCTTGTCCGCTCAAAGTAGTGCAGTCGGTCAGGAAGCAAACCTTGCCAAACTTAGCCCCGCCAGGCGAGATGCCCTGAGCTGGCGTGTCAGGCAAATCGTTTACTAACTGTCCGTCGACATCAGTTAAATAACTTGGATCCATCATCTGGACCCAGTGACCAGCGTTTTCCCAAGCGCCGTCGCCGCCCTTTGTGGTTGCATAGACATACGGATTGTTGGCGACAATTAGGTCCCAATACAGATGGAGCGGCTGATAAAAGCTATGTGATCCGTAATTGTGGAACTGTTGCGTACCGAAGAATCGCGAGCCCCCCGAGAGTACACCAACGACGACAGGACGATCGTAACGCTGGTCTGCAATCAAGGGACCGCCTGAATCGCCTCCAGCAGTAGTGCCTTCACGCGCGAGCGCCGTGTCACCAAAGATGCCGAAATCGAACTTACCCGCAGCCGGATTGTAAGCTGGGTTCGGGTCTGAAAAGCTGCCCATGTAAAGATTATTCTGGAGTACACTGCCTGACCCGAAGAGGAATTCGTCGCGGTCACTTAACGAGCCTAAAACCGAAATCATGTTCTCGGCTGCGCGACGTCGGAAGTCGATGGCGATACCGCCCGCGGTTCCGGCCGCGGTTTGATTCTGCCGACCAGCGTTGCCGTAGCCAGTGATGATTGCATGAGTCGGGCCATCGAGAGGCGAGAACAACATTGCCCAGGTTGGGACATCAAACGCGGGTGTGTCGAGTGTCGCGATAGCGACGTCAGCAACGATGAAGCCAGCCGAGCCGGGCGATGTTAAGGAGCGTGGGTCATACCAAACTTGTTCAACATTGTATAATGAGCGCGATAGATTGGTCGCTCCGGCAACCCCGCCATCGAGCCCGAGCCATTGCCGCACAGCGGGAAGCGTATTGGCTTCGAACGCAAAGGCAATGGGTGTACCGTTTGGCTGCAAGCCGTTCGCGATACCATTCGGGCCGTATGCCTCGGCTGGGCGTGTGTTGACGCAATGCGCTGCAAATATGACCGTACGTGGGTTGATTAATGTGCCTGTGCATAGTCCCAGACCTGTAGTCGCGGGATTACCGCGGACAAGCATCTGACCAACGCCATTGACGCCGACATCCAAGATGCCGGCTGGAGGAAGTAAATTGGGGTTGAGATCGTCGCGAATAACGATACCCGGTGACTCTTCCGACGATGATGGCCGGACAATGCTCGCCTCACCATTTGAGCTGCTGGCGCCGCCTTCATTAGGGCCGACCTGAGCCGCGGAAGGTAACGTATAACCCAAAGCAATGGCTGCTGTGGTCACACACAACAAGCGCTTCCGGAGCGAAGACGAACGCACAGATAATCCCATAATATATCCTCTCGAAAGTCAGGGATATATCCCAACGAATCTCCCCTTAAGGAATGGTTAATGTAGATGCTAAGTCGTGGAAAGCGATTATCATGCAATGCTTTGCGATGCAGCTGCGCCCTTTCTGGCATTGTACAGAATAGTCCGTGAAGTAGGTATAAAAGGAGATCTGCAGCTGTCAGCTATGTTGTGGTGTCCCGTTAGTCCGCTTCTATCGAAAATAGTCGGATGCTACCATTCGAGACTCGGGTCGATTTAGCGGACCCCATTCACGCATATCGGGTAGCGATGCTTCGGCTCCAACAAATCCGACATTTATATGTCTCCACAATTTTGAATAACGCAATTCAGACAGAGCGCACTGAGCTTTTTCGTATCAGCCTACATCGTAATTATGCGGTATTGTACGAAACTGCGACTTAGCCAAGCACGCTAGGAATATGTCTGCGCAAATCAGGTTCATTGTGGGAGAAAGTTATTTGCAAGGCGCAGGTGACGTCCTCGTTTGCGGCTGTTTTAGTTAATTCAGCGAGCTTTGAAAGGTCATCGGCGTCAAATGTCATCGGCTGGCCTTTAGCGATTTCGCGAGCCTTATTCCGGACTGTGCCGATATTACAAAGTGCAATGCAACCGAGATGTTCGAAAAGAAATGAACATCTTGGATCCAACCGCCAGCCACCGCAACAGCATCGCCAACATCACTTATCAGGGCATTTCTGTCTGCGCGTGTGACAGCATTGAGGCGGATCGGGGTTTTCATATCGACGGCTCAATTATTAACGGCGGGGTGAGATACATTAACCCAGAAGGCGCGAACTAAAAAGTTATTCGGCCGGTCAAACGGCTAGTTACGAAAACTATTCAATAGATAAAGCGCCAATCGCTACGGCGAAATTTGGGTGGTAGCAGACATGAACTCAACTCGAAACGAATGTTTGGGGTTATAGACAACGAAATTTGCAATGTCACGACCTGCGCATCGTATGATGTGTTGTCCCTCCACGGATTGCGCCAAAGGTCTTAGTTTAAGGGTGCGCTTCGATAGTGATTTACTACACAAATAGACCTCCCAAACTGAATTGAGAGGTCTTGAAGTTAATGCGCTGAGTAATAGTTCATCGGTTCCCGTGAAGGCAGCCAATGAGAGCTGACAAATTACGCGAAACGTACGCGCAATGTTGTATCTTTCTTGCGACGCATCGAGAAGCCGATTCCTGCCATACCCATCAGCATCAACATCCATGTGGTTGGCTCGGGCACAGCAGCCATCTGCGAAAACGACAGATTGCCGCTAAATGCTGCGTTACCTCCAGAGGTGCCGGTAACATTCAACACGTTATTACCGCCTGCCACCAGACTTTGATTTAACAAGTTTCGAAATTCTTGTGTGCCCGTCGCAACAGTATTAAAGTTTATCCCGTTCAACGTAACCGATGAAAAATCGATATTGGTAAGCGGGTTTGTGGTCGCAATCGATGAAATGTCTACACTGGTAAGATTAAACCCAGCAGGAGTAATAAATTCAAAGCTACGAGTGAATGAACAAGGGGCAGTGCTACCGATTGCACATGTCACGCTATCGTCACCAAAAGTTCCGCTAGGTCCGGTTATGGTCAAAAACTGGGCAGCTTGCGCACTAGTTGCAAACATCGCCGAGGCAACTGCGGCACCAACGGCCGCTTTTTTCCAAATACTCATAAGCTGATTCCTTCACAGAAAGTTAGCTTTAGGGTGCGCCCTCCCTAAACTCACTCGCGCGAGTGATAATGCTTAACGGTGGATTAACCATCTGGTTCCTCTGCTCGATTGAAGTTTCACTTTTTGTTTGAAAGTGGGACAGATGAGGCTGTCACGCTAACTCCAAACAGTTTCTTGACCGCGTGAATGGCAGTTAATGGAATGGTTCCTTCGAGACACGCCCCACACTGTACAAATGTCTGCAATTGGTCCGCTTGCAAGAGAAGTTGCGACGCGTAATCGGCGAGTTATTGCTGCGAATAAATTTACGTCACCCTCGACCCTTAGGCAAGAGTGGTTCTAGCAGATGATGTTGGTAACTCATGCTCAGTAAACATCACGAAGTAGAGTGCGGACGGAAGCAATTTATCTCAATCAATGTCATTTAGTACACGGGCGGAGACGATTATTACGATGTTTACGACGTGCTAACTGGCGGCGACAGCGGACGCTAAGGACTACTGCAGTATTCTGGGAATCGACATTACAATCGATTGCGATTACAGCTCTCGAGCGTAAGCCGAAGATTAAGTCTCCAAGCTAAAATCCTCCGGCTTGCGCGCCAAAAAAATCCACTTAGCGTGCCTACAATATCAAGATGTTTTGGTTTTTTGACTATCTCACGATACATTCCGAGAAATTATAAATTGGGACACATGGCTGGCACGAGATGCAGTAGCGGAGACCGTTATGAGTAATGTAGAATTATT
>NZ_JBKBQV010000012.1:0-53095 GCF_046292425.1 Sphingorhabdus sp. | reverse complement strand
TTAAGAAGCTTTATGACGAAACTGTTGTAAAGGGTCTGACTGAGAAGTTCGGTTATGCAAACCGCTTCGCTGTTCCAAAGATCGAGAAGATTACGCTCAACATGGGCGTGGGCGAAGGATCACAGGACAAGAAGAAGGTCACAACCGCTCTTGCCGAAATGGAACTGATCGCCGGTCAAAAGCCAGTCGTTACCAAGGCTAAGAAATCGATCGCAGGTTTCAAGTTGCGTGAAGGCATGCCAATCGGCGTAAAAGTCACGCTTCGCGGTGCCCAGATGTACGAATTCATTGACCGCCTGGTGACGATCGCGATGCCGCGTATTCGCGATTTCCGCGGCCTGAACCCAAACAGCTTTGATGGTCGTGGCAACTTCGCCATGGGCCTCAAGGAACAGATCATCTTCCCAGAAATCAGCTATGACGCCATCGACGTGGTGCGCGGAATGGATGTGATCGTAACGACTTCGGCAAACTCGGATGACGAGGCGCGCGAACTGCTTAAGCTGTTCGGCTTCCCGTTCCCAGTGGAAGAAGCTGATGAAAAGGCGGCTGCATAATGGCTAAACTGAGCTCCATAAACAAGAACGAGCGTCGCAAGAAGCTGGCGAAAAAATATGCCGGTCGTTACGCGAAGCTGAAGGCGATGGCAAAAGACCAGTCGCTGGATGACAGCGAGCGTTTGATTGCACGCCTGAAAATGGCTGAAATTCCTCGCAATGGTAACCCGCACCGCGTGCGTAACCGTTGTGAAACCACCGGACGTCCTCGTGGCGTGTACCGTAAATTCAAGCTGAACCGTATCGAACTGCGTAATCTTGCCAATAAGGGCATGATCCCAGGCGTTACGAAGTCGAGCTGGTAAGGATAAGATAGATGGCAATGACCGATCCTTTGGGTGACATGCTCACCCGTATCCGCAACGGCCAGCGGGCGAAGAAAGATTCTGTAATCTCGCCAGCGTCCGGCCTGCGTACCCGCGTTCTCGATGTGTTGCAGCGTGAAGGTTATATTCGCGGTTACAGCGAAGAAGCTATTGGCGCGCACAAGGGCATTCGCATTGAGCTGAAATATTTCGAAGGTGCACCTGCTATCCAGCATGTCGCCCGCGTTTCAAAGCCAGGTCGCCGCGTATATTCAGGGAGCCAGGAGCTTCCGGTTATCCGTAACGGCCTTGGTATCACCATCGTTTCGACGCCCAAGGGCGTTCTGTCGGACGCCGAAGCGCGTGCACAGAATGTCGGCGGCGAAATCCTGGCGGAGGTATTCTAATGAGCCGCATTGGTAAGAAACCTGTTCCCATTCCAGCCGGCGTTACCGCCAGCATGGAAGCGGGCACGCTTTCGGTCAAAGGACCGAAGGGCGAACTGAAAATGCCCATGAGCGACCTGATCTCTTATGAGATGCAGGAAGATGGCCTTTTGGTGAAGCCTGCGAACGGAAGCAAAGCGGCGCGCGCCTTTTGGGGTATGCAGCGCACGCTTGTACAGAACTTGGTTACAGGCGTGACTGAGGGCTTTACAAAGGTGCTTGAAATCACCGGCGTTGGTTACCGTGCCAATAGCCAGGGCAAGATGTTGAAGCTTCAGCTTGGTTACAGCCATGATGTCGACTTCGCGATCCCTGAGGGCATTGAAATCAAGACTCCCGACAACACCACGGTGGAAATCTCGGGTATCGACAAGCAGAAGGTTGGGCAGGTTGCTGCCGAAATCCGCCGCTGGAGGAAGCCAGAGCCTTATAAGGGCAAGGGCATCAAATACCGCGGCGAATATATCTTCCGCAAGGAAGGGAAGAAGAAATAATGGCAAAACTGTCTCTCTTTGCACGGCGCCGTCAGCGCGTGCGTTCGAAATTGCGGGCGCAGGTTGCTGGACGTCCTCGTCTTTCAGTTCACCGGACTGGCCGCCATATCTACGCACAGATCATTGACGATTCGAAGGGGGCGACGCTCGCGTCTGCCTCAACGCTCGACAAGGATGTAAAAGCGAAGAATGGCTCGACGGCGGAAGCTGCTGCCGATGTCGGTAAGCGGGTAGCCGAAGCTGCCAAGAAGGCTGGCATTTCCAGCGTAGTATTTGATCGTGGCGGGTTTCTGTTTCACGGTCGCGTCAAAGCGCTTGCTGATGCAGCGCGCGAAGGCGGATTGGAGTTCTGATGATGGCTGACGAAAACACTGAAAGCACTGCACCCGTCGTGGACGGCGCAGCACCTGAAGCAGTCGCAGCCGAAGGCCAGCGCCGCGGTCGTGGCGGTCGTGGTGGCGGGGACAATCGTGGCGGAGGCGGCGGTGGCCGTGGTCGTAACAACAATGATCGTCGCCCTGCGCAGGAAGAAGATGATGGCACGATCGAAAAGCTCGTCCACATCAACCGCGTTTCGAAAACGGTCAAGGGCGGTAAGCGCTTTGGTTTTGCTGCATTGGTCGTCGTGGGCGACGGACAGGGCCGCGTTGGTTTTGGTCATGGTAAGGCGCGCGAAGTGCCGGAAGCCATTAACAAGGCGACCGCTGCTGCAAAGAAGTCCATGATTCGGGTCGCCCTGAAAGATGGCCGTACATTGCACCATGACGGCAAGGGCCATTTCGGCGCTGGCAAGGTAACATTGCGTTCGGCACCTGCGGGTACCGGTATCATCGCAGGTGGCCCAATGCGCGCCGTCTTCGAAAGCCTTGGCGTTGCAGACGTGGTGACTAAGTCGGTTGGTACGTCCAACCCTTACAACATGATCCGTGCTACCTTCGCAGCTTTGTCTGAACAGACGAGCCCCAAGTCGGTAGCGCAACGTCGCGGCAAGAAAATCTCGGACCTTTTGGGTCGTGGCGGCAGCAAAACTGCTGAAGCCGATGCAGAAGCTATTGCGGAGTAATCGATATGGCGAAGATTAAAATCAAACAGACCGGTTCGCCGATCCGCCGTCCTGCCTCGCAGCGTGCAACATTGAAGGGCCTTGGCCTTGACAAGATGAACCGCGTCGTCGAGATCGAAGACACCCCCGAAGTCCGTGGTATGATCCAAACGGTTCGGCATATGGTCCAAATTCAGGACTAATAACATTAGCGCGAATTAAAGCGAAAGCGAGTGCACGACATGAAATTGAATGACATTAAAGATAACGAAGGCGCACGCCATCGTCGTATGCGCGTTGGCCGTGGTATCGGTTCAGGCAAAGGTAAAACCTCGGGTCGCGGCCAAAAAGGTCAAACCAGCCGTTCGGGTGTTTCGATCAACGGATTTGAAGGCGGCCAGATGCCACTTCACATGCGTATTCCAAAGCGCGGCTTCAACAATATCTTCGCAAAGGACCATGCTGAGGTAAATTTGGGCATGATCCAGAAGTTTATCGACGCGAAGAAAATCGACGTTAATGCTGTCGTCGACCACGCCGCTTTGCAGGCCGCTGGTCTAGCACGTGGCGGCAAGGATGGCGTTCGTCTGCTTGCCAAGGGCGAACTGACTTCGAAGGTCAATTTCTCCGTTGCCGGCGCGTCCAAGGCAGCCATTGAGGCTGTTGAAAAAGCGGGCGGCAACGTTGAGGTGTTGGTGAAGGTTTCGGCGGCTGAAAAAGCTGCCGCGAAAAAATCTTCCGTCAAGAACGCGGCAAAAGAAGCTGCGGCAAAGAAATAAGACAAGGGGCGACGACTTCGCTCTTGTCATGCCAGCCCCGCTTCCCGATATGGGCTGGCGGGGTTTGACATTTCTGGGGGCCGTCCGGATACAGTCAGGCGAAATTTTTGGGATTAAGCCGTTGCGCGACAAAAGTGCATTTGGGTTTAATCCGGAACCAAGGAACGATTATCATGGCATCTAGGGCCGACCAAATGGCCTCGAACCTCAATCTATCGAAGTTCGGGCAGGCAACAGAGCTTAAGAACCGCATCTGGTTCACAATAGGCGCGCTAATCATTTTCCGATTACTGAGCTTCGTGCCATTACCTGGCGTTGATCCGGTCGCACAAGCGGCGCTATATGCCAATAACGCGGCCGGCGGCGTTCTTGATATTTTTAATACCTTCTCGGGTGGCAGCCTTGAGCGCATGAGCCTCATTGCGCTTGGCGTCATGCCTTATATTACCGCGTCGATTGTCGTGCAGCTTGCGGCATCGCTGTCGCCAACGCTTGCCGCCATCAAGAAAGAGGGCGAGAGCGGGCGCAAGAAATTGAACCAATATACGCGTTACGGAACGGTGTTCCTGACCGCAGTGCAGGGTTATTTCCTTGCAGCTGGTTTGGAAAGCCTTGCTGCGGCTAATGGTATTGGCGCTGTGGTTGAACCTGGTCTGATGTTCCGTATTGTGGCGACCATCAGCTTAATCGGCGGCACCATGTTCCTGATGTGGCTGGGCGAGCAAATTACGTCGCGAGGCATCGGCAACGGTATATCACTCATCATTATGGCCGGTATCGTCGCGCAAATGCCGCGTTTGTTTGCGCAATTGCTTGAGGGGGGGCGCACGGGCTCCATTAGCGGATTTGTCATTATCGGCTTTATTGCCATGTTTATCAGCCTGACGTTGCTGATCTGTTTTATGGAGCGTGGACAGCGCCGTGTTCTCATCCAATATCCAAAGCGGGCAACGCAGCGCGGGATGATGCAGGCCGATCGCAGCCACCTTCCGCTAAAAATTAACACCGCTGGCGTTATCCCACCCATTTTTGCGTCTTCGCTTTTGCTCTTGCCGATCACGATCACGCAATTGGGCGGCAACAAAGTTGCTGGCGAAAGTGCCATGGGTGACTTCGTCATTTCGCTGAACCAATATCTTGCACATGGGCAGCCGGTCTATCTGGCGCTCTATGGTCTGGGCATCATCTTCTTCTGCTTCTTTTACACCGCAGTGGTGTTTAACCCGGAAGAAACATCAGAGAACCTGAAAAAAGCAGGGGGCTTTATTCCGGGGATCCGTCCCGGCAAGAACACTGAATCCTATCTCGATTATGTACTGACCCGTATCACCGTGTTGGGCGCAGCTTATCTGACCTTGGTGTGCTTGCTGCCCGACTATGTCATGGCGCAGACCGGGCAACAGCAGTTCTTTGCTATTGGCGGAACCAGCTTGCTCATTCTGGTCAATGTCACCATCGACACAATCTCGCAGATCCAGAGCCACCTGCTTGCCCATCAATATGGGGACCTACTGAAAAAGGCGAAGCTCAAGGGTGGACGCGCCCGCTAAAGGGTGCGACATCGAAACGAATCGGGGAAACGTTTCATGAATATCATCCTTTTGGGGCCTCCAGGCGCGGGTAAAGGCACGCAGGCAGCATTTCTCGTCGAGAAATATGGCATGGTGCAATTGTCGACCGGTGATATCCTTCGGGCGGCCGTGAAAGCCGGCACTGACGTTGGCAAGATGGCTGATGCAATCATGAAGGCCGGGAAGCTGTTCCCGGATGAACTCATGGCGGAAATTCTTGGCGAGCACATGGACGCCATTCCTGCAGACAAAGGCCTGATTTTCGACGGCTACCCACGTACTGCGCCGCAGGTCGCTTTGCTGGATGGCCTGCTATCTGCGCGTAACCGTACACTTGATCATGTCATCGAGCTGGTGGTGGATGAAGACGCGCTGGTAGAGCGTGTCGTTGGTCGTTTCACGTGCGCGAATTGCGGCGATGGCTATCACGACGTTTTCAAGCAGCCAGTGGTTGCGGATACGTGCGATAAATGCGGATCACATGAATTCAAGCGCCGCCCGGACGACAATGAAGAGACAGTTCGGACACGCATGGCGGAATATCGCGCCAAGACTGAGCCGATCCTGCCTTTGTATGATGCGCGCGGCCTTGTCAGCCGCGTCGACGGCATGGCTGCCATTGAAGATGTGACCAATGCTATTGATGCGATCATTGACTGAATTTGCATAGCCTCCTCATACTGAACAACTTCAGGGTGACGGATTTGGAAACGGTTGTTAGACTTCGTTCCATGAAATATCCCATATTAATCACCATTATATTGTCCGCCACAGCCTCGCCCGCCTTTGCGGATGTCAAAGCTGCGACAGACACCGGTTTCAACGTCATTCACGTCGCAACGGTGAATGCGACCCCGGATGAAATATGGAAGCGGTTGCTGGCACCAAAGGATTATTGGAACAAGGCGCATAGCTGGTCAGGTTCGAGCGCGGGTTTTTACATAGACGCTCAGGCCAATGGCTGTTTCTGCGAACTTTTCCAGGAGGCTGACGCAAACGGCAAGTTACGGACTGTGGGCAGCGTGGAACATATGCGCGTAATATTTGCGCAGCCTGGCAAGGTATTGCGCATGCAGGGCGCGCTGGGGCCCCTTCAGTCCGAAGCTGTATTGGGAACGCTTACCGTCGCGATGGAACCTGTCAGAGGCGCAGCAGGCACAAAGGTGAGCTTCTCCTACGTCGTGGGCGGCTATATGCGGTATAAGGTGTCCGAAATAGCGCCAGCGGTCGACAAGGTGCTGGGCGAGCAGTTCAGGAGCATGCTGTTGCCATTTGCGCTGGCAGAGGCTGATGCGTCAAAGGCGGACGGCTTCAAGCTCGATGTAGAGAAAATGGTAGACCCGGAACCAAGCGAGCCGCAGACCATATCGGAGAATGATCCAGTCAACCTCGATGAGACGGATGCCGCTTCGGTCGAGGCTACGTCTGCGGAGCCTCGATAATTGGCTGGAGAAGTCAAGAAACGGGGTTCGATAAACAAAATCGAAATTGGCTGGTGTGAGATGGTAGACTTGCCAAGCCTTGGTCTCTCGCAGGTGCACGCCAAAATGGACACGGGTGCCGTTACATCGGCTATTCACGCAACACGAATTAAACCGATATCGCGCGACGGCAAACCGTATGTTGAATTCTGGTTTCGGCTTAATGCTGGCGAAAAACCGAAGCGATATGAAGCTAAAATAATCGACCGGCGCATGGTCCGTTCTTCCAATGGCGAACGGCAGGACCGTTATGTCATCGCGGCGCAATTTTGCTTTGGTAAACTGTGCTGGAATGGAGAACTCACCTTGGCGAACCGGCGTTCAATGGCTTTCCCCTTGCTCATTGGACGGCGGGCGCTAAGGCGCGGCTTTCTCGTCAACAGCGGTCGACGGTGGGTTTTGGGAAAACCTGCGAATCAAGGAAGCACAGTCACATGAAAATTGCGATGTTGGCGCGAAACGCCAACCTATATTCTCACCAGCGTTTGGTGGAGGCCGCACAAGCGCGCGGCCACGAAATCGACATATTGAACACGTTGCGCGTGACCATGAACATTACCTCGCACCGCCCCGAAGCCTATTATCAGGGCGCGAAGCTTGGAAAATACGACGCAGTTATTCCGCGAATCGGCGCGTCAATCACCTTTTATGGTTTGGCTGTCCTGCGGCAATTCGAGATGATGAATGTGTGGTCGCTGAACGAAAGCGTGGCCATTGGCCGTTCGCGCGACAAATTGCGCTCGTTGCAGATACTGGCGCGCAAGGGGCTTGGCCTACCCGTGACCGCCTTTGCGCACGACCCCAGGCAGACTGACGAAGTGATTCAAATGGTCGGCGGTGCGCCTGTCGTTATTAAACTGCTGGAGGGTACACAAGGCATTGGCGTGGTCCTGGGAGAGACCGAGAAATCGGCGCGCTCGGTGATTGAAGCCTTTCGCGGCGCCAACGTTAACATATTGGTGCAAGAGTTCATCAAGGAAGCCAACGCGACAGATATCCGGTGCTTTGTGATCGGTAACAGAGTCGTCGCGTCGATGCAGCGCAAGGGAGCAGAGGGTGACTTTCGATCAAATCTGCACCGCGGCGGATCGGCGGAAGCCATCAAAATTACGCCGGAGGAACGGTCCACCGCCGTTAGGGCAGCGCGCGCCATGGGGTTGAATGTCGCGGGTGTCGACATGTTGCGATCAAACCACGGGCCGGTGATTATGGAAGTGAACAGTTCGCCCGGGCTCGAGGGTATTGAAAAAGCCAGCGGCAAAGATATTGCCGGCAGGATAATCGAGTTCATCGAAGAAAATGCCAGCGTTGGCAAAACCAAGACAAAAGGCAAGGGATAGCGCCCCTCTGGCCTTGACAGTGAGCGCGACTCACCGTAAGGCGCAGGTAATTCCGAACATCTGGTGCAGCCAGCAGCGCTTTTATGCGTCAGCTGGTTTTGTGCGTTTCGGAATATCATCAGCGTTGAGATAGGGATCGTCCTTTCGAGGGCACCTGTGGAGCAGGAGTAAATAAATTGGCACGTATTGCCGGAGTTAACATTCCAACGAACAAGCGCGTGATCATTGCGCTTACCTACATTCACGGTATCGGCCGCACTAAAGCCGTCGAAATCGCGACCAAGCTGGGAATTGATCATAGCCGTCGTGTTCAGGACCTTTCGGATGCCGAAGTTCTGCAAATCCGCGAAACTATCGATGCGGGCTACACCGTAGAGGGCGATCTTCGCCGTACCACGTCGATGAACATCAAACGTTTGATGGATCTCGCCTGCTATCGTGGCCTTCGCCACCGTAAGGGCCTTCCCGTCCGTGGTCAGCGTACGCACACCAATGCGCGCACCCGCAAGGGCAAGTCCAAGGCAATCGCGGGCAAGAAGAAGTAATCACCGGCTTTGGCCTGATTATTTTTTCTTCGCATTTTCGAATAGGATACACATTATATGGCACGCGAACCACAGCGCATTAAAAAGCGGGAGCGCAAAAATATTTCGGCAGGCGTCGCGCACGTCAATGCAAGCTTCAACAACACAATGATCACTATCACCGATGCCCAAGGCAACGCGATCAGCTGGTCTTCAGCTGGAACTATGGGTTTTAAGGGTAGCCGCAAATCTACGCCTTACGCAGCTCAGGTGGCCGCAGAAGACGCTGGTAAGAAAGCTGCGGAACATGGCGTCCGCACGCTGGAAGTAGAAGTTAAGGGCCCGGGTTCGGGTCGTGAGTCGGCGCTCCGCGCGTTGCAGGCGGTTGGTTTTACCATCACCTCTATCCGCGACGTGACTTCAATTCCACATAACGGCGTCCGTCCTTCAAAGCGGCGGCGCGTCTAAGCATTCGTTTCAGGGGCGGCTGTTCAGTCGTTCCTTCTTTTACCCGCGAGCCGGCACGGTGCACCAAATTGCCGGTTTTGCAAAACCCAAGGGGAAATCCATGTCCGTCAATATCAAGAACTGGCAGGAACTGAAAAAGCCCAACGCACTTGAGCTCAAATCAGGTAGCGATGCGAAGCGTAAGGCAACATTTGTTGCAGAGCCGCTCGAGCGTGGCTTCGGCTTGACACTCGGCAACGCGCTGCGTCGCGTCCTGCTTTCATCGTTGCAGGGCGCAGCGATCACGTCGATCAAGATCGAGAACGTCTTGCACGAATTCTCGTCGCTTGCTGGTGTGCGTGAGGACGTCACTGACATCGTTTTGAACATCAAGCAGGTCGCATTGAAGATGGAGGGCGAAGGTCCAAAGCGTCTTCAGCTTTCTGCAACTGGCCCTGGCGCCGTAACCGCTGGCGACATCGCCGTTTCGGGTGACATTCAAGTCATGAACCCCGATTTGGTTATCTGTCATCTTGATGATGGCGCGACGTTGAACATGGAAATCACGGCAGACAGCGGCAAGGGCTATGTTCCTGCTGTTGCTAACCGTCCCGCGGATGCGCCAATTGGCCTGATCCCTGTGGACAGCCTCTATTCGCCAGTGCGTCAGGTTGCGTACAAGGTCGACAACGCGCGCATTGGTCAGGAACTTGACTATGACAAGCTTTCGCTGACGATTGAAACCGATGGCACTGTTACCCCAGAAGATGCCGTGGCTTATGCCGCACGCATCCTTCAGGACCAGTTGCAAGTGTTCGTCCACTTCGAAGATTCGATGGCCGCATCTTCGCCGATGATCGGCATGGCTGCACCTTCGGCATCGTCAGAAGAATCCGATGCAAACCAACTCAACCGTTACCTCCTCAAGAAGGTCGACGAGTTGGAATTGTCGGTTCGCAGCGCAAACTGCCTCAAGAACGACAACATCATCTACATTGGTGACCTCGTCCAGAAGAGCGAAGCCGAAATGTTGCGTACGCCTAATTTCGGTCGCAAGTCGCTGAACGAGATCAAGGAAGTATTGTCGTCGATGGGCTTGCGCCTTGGTATGGACATCCCCGGATGGCCGCCAGAAAACATCGAAGAGATGGCAAAGAAGCTTGAGCAAGAACTGCTCGGTTAATCGCCTTTCGGACCAAGGCAGGGTCTTGGTCCGACATTAAAGGGTAATGGCTCCCCCTCAAGTGGGCCGGGATCGGGGTACCTGATACGGCCCCCCTACGAACGAAGGAATGAATTATGCGCCATAAAGTTGGCCACCGTAAGCTGCAACGCACGACATCGCACCGTACCGCGATGCTTCGCAACATGGCAGCATCGCTGATCAAGCATGAACAGATCAAGACAACCTTGCCAAAGGCAAAGGAACTGCGCCCTTATATCGAGAAGCTGATAACGCTTGCGAAAAAAGGTGGCCTATCGAACCGTCGCCTTGCGATGAGCCGTTTGATGGACGACACGCAGTTGACGAAGTTGTTTGACGAACTGGCGACACGCTATGCCGACCGTAGCGGTGGCTACAGCCGCGTTATCAAGGCTGGTTTCCGTGGTTCGGATGCTGCACCAATGGGCGTGATTGAGCTTGTTGATCGCAATGTCGATGCAAAGGGCCAGGACAGCGGTCCAGTCGAAGTGATGGACGACGCTGAATAACCGAGCCTCGGCTTAGGAATTATAAAGGGCGGTATCCGAACGGGTGCCGCCCTTTTTCTTTGCGTCAGACCTTGTCGTTGCGGCTTCGGCGCGCAGACCAGAACAACAAGCTTGCAATAAACCACGCGACCGAAAGGACGATCGTAAATCTGCCACCACGCATGTCGGTTCCTAATATCCCCGCAAAGGTGCCAATGGCAATTTGCAGTGTCCCGGCAACGAACATCGCCCATGGGAGGATGCTGCCACGAAATCGTGAGGCTATGCTGCCCGCAATGGCCGTAAACAAAACTGCGCCGAACCACAGATTCACGGGGTTGTCCTCATTGCCGATCATGCCAACTGCCAAATTGGCCCAAACGACCATGAACCCGGCGAGCACAGCGAACATTGCCCCGATGCGGAAATACCAGTTGGATGATACGCGCACCGCGAGTTCAATGAGCCCGCCGACAATACCGAAGATGATCGTTGCGACAATGAAATCGGTTTCGTCCCAATCAACTTCGTTGGTAAATTGCATGGCTACCAACGGCGCAAGGATAAGCGCAATGGCGCCGCCCCAGCCAATGACGCGCCAGGGATTCAGACGTCGGCGCGGAAGTCTTTCGCGAGAGATATTCATAACATTGCCCTTTTCGATAAATGGAGGCTATGCATTTAGGGCAAGGCGACATTGCAAGCATGAGCAGGACATGAGCATTTGGTGAAAAATGAAATCAGATAGGTTTCGCTTTGGCCCCTTCACGCTCGATGTTGAAAGCCGTCTGCTGTGCCGTGATGGCGTAGCACTGGACGTTTCCAGCCGCTATTTCGACGCTCTCGTCCTGCTGGTCCGTAACGCGGGCGGGCTTGTCCCAAAGGACCGGTTCATGGAGGATGTCTGGAGCGGCGTACCTGTCACGGATGAAGCGCTGACACAGTGCATAAGAAGTTTGCGCCGCGCATTACAAGATGATGCTGCGCGACCGCGCTTTATCGAGACCGTGCCAAAGCATGGCTATCGGTTCATTGCTGCGGTCAACGTCAGCGATGCTTTGCCAGTCGTAACATTGGCGAGCGCGTCAAGGTTGGACTGGCGGACATTTTGGGCATTGGGCGGGGCCGGTATTGTGGGCGGCGGCGTCGCCGGGTTGCTGGGCGGCATCTTCTACGGATTTGCTGGAGGTTCACAGGGCATGGGCGGCGCATCCATCGTACTTGTGCTCACAGCGCTTACCGTACTGATCGCACTCATCGGTGCCGCTGGCGTTAGTTTCGGGATGGCAGCAGCTGGTCTGTTCAATCCCCGTACTGGCCCTTCGACTATTCTGGGTGGCGGGGCAGGTGGTTTCCTTATCGGCGGCATCGTGAAGCTTCTAGGGCTTGATGCGTTTTACCTGCTGCTTGGGCAGTCGCCGACCCACATTACTGGTGCGTTGGAGGGAGCCGTTTTAGGCGCTGCTGTGGGGCTTGGATTATATTTGGGTAGTCGCGCCCCATCGAGCCAAAGTTTGTTGCGTAGAATGCTTGTGCCGGCAGCTGTCGGGGCAGTCGCCGGAGCAGCCATCCCGGCGGCTGGCGGGCAATTGCTTGGTGGCAGTTTGAACGCCCTGGCCGGTGTGCTGCCGCAGTCGCGGCTGCGGCTTGACCAGATTGGCGCGCTGTTTGGTGAGGATGGATTTGGTCCGATCAGCCAAATGGTTACAGGCGGACTGGAAGGAATGTTGTTCGCTGCGAGCATGACTGGCGCAATTTTGTTGGCACAGCGCCAGATCACCGAATGATTTCGACAAAAATGCGAAATAAACAGGCGGGCGACGCGCGGGATGGTTGGCGTTCATTAACCTAAGCTATAGTCGTGCCACCTATTATCCGAGAACTGGGGAAATTAAATCATGCGAAGTGCGCTTTTGCTTGGTGCAGCCATTATATTGACGCCAATTTCGTCGATGGCCGTAGCCAAGGGCGCGGCCACGGCCGACGTCACTGCCGAATTAACCTATCCCAAGACTAAAATCGTGAACGTAGTCGACGAACAATTTGGCGTGAAAGTTGCTGACCCCTATCGCTGGCTTGAAGATGATGTTCGCGTCAACTCCGAAGTTGCCGATTGGGTGACATCGCAAAATGCGGTGACCGATGCCTATCTTAAAACTTTGCCTGGCAAAAAGATCCTTGCGGACCGCATGAAGAAGCTGTTCGATTACGAACGCTTTGGCCTGCCAGAAAAGGCCAGCGGCTATTATTTCTTCAACAAAAATGACGGGCTGCAGAACCAGTCGGTGTTATATGTCCGCAAGGGCCTGAACGGCGCGGACCGCTTGTTGCTGGACCCGAATAGCTGGGCCAGGGATGGCGCGACGGCGCTCGATAGCTGGGTGCCGTCGAAAAATGGCAAGCTGCTCGCTTACGCCATTCAGGATGGCGGGTCCGATTGGCGCACCATCAAGGTACTCGATACTGCGACGGGCAAAGTGCTGTCCGATGAAATCAAATGGGCCAAGTTCACAAACATCAGTTGGGGGGGTAATGAAGGATTTCTCTATTCTCGCTTTGCTGAGCCACAAGCAGGCGCAGCATTCCAGCAACTGAATTATAACCAGACGGTTTACTATCACAAAATTGGCACGCCGCAGTCCGAAGACAAGGCGATCTACGCGACGCCGGAGAAACCTGAATATGGGCACAGTGCCCAAGTGACGCACGACGGCAAATGGGCGGTGATCACTACGTCGTCGGGCACGGATGAAAAATATGAATTACACGTCATCTCGCTTGGCAAAAACCCGACATGGAAAGCTCGTCCTTTGGTCAAGGGTCTGGATAACGACTGGGGCCTTATTGAAGGCATGGGCAATAAGCTATGGTTCACCACCAATAAGGATGCGCCAAAGTTGAAGGTCGTTAGCGTCGACCTTGGAGCGAGGACGCCTGTGTTCGTTGATGTCATCCCCGAACGTGAAGAGACACTGTCGCGCGCGCAGATCGTCGGTAATCGCATGATCTTGTCGTATATAAAGGATGCGAAGTCGATGGCGCTGATGACTGACCTCGCTGGCCAGCCAGTGCAGGAGATTAAACTGAACGCGATCGGCACTGCCAGCGGCTTTTCGGGCAGGCCCGGTGACCCCGAAACCTTCTATGGCTTTTCAAGCTTTAATCAGCCTGGTGCGGTTTACCGTTTTGACAGCAACAGCGGTTCTTCGACGCCCTTTGCGCAGCCTAAGTTGAGCTTTAACCCGCAAGATTTTGCCGTGCGCCAGGTTTTCTATCCGTCAAAGGATGGCACGAAAATTCCGATGTTCATCGTACACAGGAAGGACGTTGACCTGTCGAAAGGCGCACCGACATTGTTGTATTCGTACGGCGGGTTCAACATTTCTCAAACGCCAACTTATTCGGCAACCCGCATGGCGTGGCTTCAGTCGGGCGGCGTGTTTGCGCTCGCGAACATCCGTGGCGGCGGCGAATACGGGAAGCCATGGCATGACGCAGGCCGCCTGATGAACAAGCAGAATGTCTTTGACGACTTTGCCGCAGCAGCGGAATATCTGATTGCGAATGGCATTTCGACCAATGGCAAGATCGCAATTGAAGGCCGCTCCAATGGCGGCCTTCTGGTAGGCGCATCTTTGAACCAGCGCCCTGATCTGTTTGCGGCGGGACATGCTGCCGTAGGCGTCATGGATATGGTTCGTTTCGACCGGTTCACTGCGGGCCGATACTGGGTGGACGATTATGGCTATCCCGGCAAGGAAGCCGATTTCAAGATGCAGATGACTTATTCGCCTTACCACAATATCAAATCCGGCGTTGAATATCCTGCGGTCATAGTGTCGACTGCAGACACTGATGACCGCGTGGTTCCCGGCCATAGTTTCAAATATATCTCCGCTCTTCAGGCTGCAGACACTGGAAGGAAGCCCAAGATCATTCGCATTGAAAGCCGTGCGGGTCATGGGTCAGGAAAGCCAACGGACAAGGTGATTGATGAATATTCGGATATTTACGCGTTCCTTGCGAAATGGACAGGACTGGCGCTTACCGAATAATCGTTCATAAAAATGTCGTTTTAGATGAACAGATGCTGACAAGTCAGTTCAGCGTCCGGTCAAACCGACTCGGCTAATTCATATCCATCGGCACAAGAAAGCAGGTGCCGAGTAAAGGAGAATGAAGATGAAATTTATGACCAAAAGCTTGCTTGGCGCCGGAGCTGCTGCTGCAGCTTTGGTCAGTGTCGCAGCACCCGCTCAAGCGCGGGACCGCTACGACCGCCACCGTGATGGAATCAGTGCTGGAGAAATTATTGCCGGTGCCGTCGTGCTAGGTGGACTGGCTGCAGTACTTTCTGCCGGCAACAACGACCGCTATTACGACGGCGACCGGAACAGCTATCGCGGTGGGAACAGCCGCTTTGCGGTGAACCAGTGCATCAATAACGTAGAACGCTGGGCAAATGGCTACAGCCGTTCGGAAGTCACACAAATCCGTGACATCCAACGTACCCGTTATGGCTACCGGGTTAAGGGCAATGTTGTCGTTCAAGACGGCGGCCGCGCTTACAATGATGGCTACGGCAGGGACCGTTATTATCAAGGCAACCGCTACGATCGCGATAGTCGCTATAACTGGAATCCATATGGTCGTGGATATGACAAGGGCCGCTTCACTTGCACTGTCGAACGTGGCCGTGTCGTTGATATCGACTATAAAGGTCTGGAACAGTGGCGCTAAAGGCTCCACGCTAATGGGGCAAAGAGGCTCAGTTTGGAAGCAGACTGAGCCTCTTGTTATATTAGGCGCTATTTCTCAGCGGCAGCGGTAATTGCTTCGGTCGATTTCGCGGCCCAACAATGCACCGCCAGCAGCGCCAAGGATTGCGCCAAGAGTTTTATCACCCCGGCCCGCAATCTCATTGCCCGCGAGCCCACCCACTGCGGCTCCAATGATCAGGCCAGTCGTGCCGTCATCTCGCTTGCAATAATAGCGACCATCATCGCCACGCCAAATTCGGGTATCATCTCCAATCCGCGCGGCGTCCCTGCGGCCTTCACGATATCCACGTTCATAATTGCGGCCCTTTTTGTCCTTATAACCCCATGCTTTGGCATGGCGGGGCGGATCAGCAGACACAGCAGTGGCCGGAAGCACCAAGCTTGCCGCAGCCAACGCCAGAAATGCATGTCTCATGTGTTTTCTCCTTGTTCGCAAATTGACGACCGGGATTTCGACCACTTTTGATGAACGAAAGTTGCACGGAACAAGCGGCAAGGACGAGGCGTGTGTCATGGGAGGCAGAGTGATATCGCCGCTGCTTCGAGCGGCCTATACTTGCCACGCTGGTAAAAACCCGCCACAGTTCGTTCATGGCAAATATCATCGCGTTTCTGTTGGGCCTTATTGCTCTCGTTCTGGCTTTTATCGGCTTTATCCCCCTGCTTGGTTGGTTGAACTGGCTGATCATACCTATTGCTGGCGTTGGCGCAGTTTTCGGATTTATTTCCGAGAAGAATGGCGGTCGCAACTTTTGCCTGGTGGTTATGGCGATCTGTGCGCTTCGACTATGGATCGGTGGCGGTATCATCTGAACCTCAGATGAGGGCAGAGACAAGTTCACATGGCAGACAACAAACAAACCGCGCAGCCCAGCGGCCTGCCCTACGCTATTTCGGCTTATCTGATCTGGGGGTTTGTGCCCGTTTATTTCAAGTTGCTGAGCCACGTTCCGCCGGTCGCGGTGGTGGCGCAACGGATATTATGGTCCATCCCGTTGCTGCTTGTCATCATGGCGCTACGAAAACAGCTCGCAGAATATGCTGCGATATTCCGCCACAGGGCGCATCTGCGGAACCTGTTGGCATCGGCGACGCTGATTGCGATCAATTGGCTTATTTATATTTGGGCAGTGTCTACCGACCACATATTGGCGGCTAGCCTTGGCTATTATCTGAACCCGTTAGTGAACGTGCTTCTTGGACGTCTGTTTTTGGGCGAGCGGCTTCGTCCGCTGCAATTGGTCGCAGTTGCGGTGGCGGCAATCGGCGTTGCGATTCTTATTGGCGATGCGCTCGATACCTTATGGGTGTCAGTGTCCTTGGCGTTCAGCTTTGGCCTATACGGCCTCATTCGCAAGATAACGCCAGTCGGCTCCGTGCCTGGCCTCGCGATTGAAACAACATTGCTTGCGCCTTTGTCGCTGGGTGCGGTTATTTGGTATGCGCAGGCGGCACTGGCGGGTTTGGCGATGATCTGACGACATCCGGATTGTTGATCCTCGCAGGCGCAGTTACTGCGATCCCGCTACTGATGTTTGCGACGGCCGCACGGCGGATGAGCTATGCCAGCCTTGGTTTTGTGCAGTATATTGCGCCGTCGATTGCGTTTTTGTTGGGCGTATTCGTTTATGGAGAACCCCTGAGCACTACCAAACTTGCATGTTTCATTCTGATATGGGGCAGCATCGCGATTTTCTGCGCAGATGCGATCAAAACCTATCGGGCGGCCAAAGCCTAACCCGTAAATCGCCAGCGCAGGGTTTCTCCGGCGTGAAACGGCACGAGAGAAACGCCATCCAGTTCAAGCAGTTCTGAAACCGGAGTGTCAATGCGTTCTAACGTTACGCGCTCCTCATTGAGCGGCAGACGGTAAAAATGTGGTCCGTTTTCCGACGCAAAGGCCTCCAGCTTGTCCAACGCACCTTCTTCCTCAAAGACAGTGGCATAGCTTTCCATGGCAAACGGGGCATTGAAAATCCCGGCGCACCCACATGCACTTTCCTTCGCCGATTTGTCATGCGGCGCGCTGTCGGTGCCAAGGAAATATTTGGGGCTGCCCGATGTGGCGGCCTTACGTAAAGCAAGACGGTGCATTTCGCGCTTCGCCACAGGCAGGCAATAAGCATGCGGGCGAATGCCGCCTGCGAACATCGCGTTGCGGTTGATGTGCAGATGCTGCGGCGTGATCGTTGCGGCGATGTTATCGCTGCTTTCGTCGACAAAAGCGACGGCGTCTGCGGTGGTGATATGCTCAAAAACAATTCGTAATTCCGGCAGGTCCCGGACCAGCTTGGACAGCGTCTGCTCAATAAAGACCGCCTCCCGGTCGAAAATGTCGACATGTGAATCGGTCACTTCGCCATGAATGAGAAGGGGCATAGCTATACGCGCCATATGCTCCAGCGCGGGCATGATATTGGCGACGTTGGTAACGCCATGCGCGCTTCCGGTCGTTGCATGAGCGGGGTATAATTTTGCTGCTGTAAACACGCCCTCGGCAAAACCACGCGCCAGTTCCCCGCCGTCTGTCGCATCAGTCAGATAGGAGGTGATCAAGGGCGTGAAGCTGACGCCTTGGGGCACGGCGGCCAAAATGCGGTCGCGATAGGCCGCGCCCGCCTCAACTGTTGTTACCGGCGGCGAAAGATTGGGCATCACAATCGCACGCGCAAATTGCGCCGCGGTATATGGCACGACACTGCGCATCACCGCATTATCGCGTAAATGGACATGCCAGTCATCAGGACGGCGGATGGAAAGAATCGTCGGGTCGGTCATGGCTTCCCTTTAAGCGCCCGGCACCCTATCTGTCACCTATGCGAAACACCCGTCTATTCGACCGTAGCATCATACGTTTGTCACCGACCGAAGCCAGCGAGGATGTGCGCCTTTTTTTGCAAGGTCTGGTGACTCAGGATACCACATCGGAAATGCCTGTTTGGTCGGGGCTCTTAAGTCCGCAAGGCAAGGCTTTGTTCGATTTCCTATTATGGGCGGATGGCGAGGATGTATTGATCGATTGTGAGAGCACGCAAGCTGACGCGTTGGTTCGGCGGCTTTCAATGTATCGGCTGAGGCGGAAAATCGCGATCGCGGCTGATTCTGCCATCGGTGTTTATTGGACCCCAGAAGGCAGCAGCGACCCGCGCCATGGGGACATGGGCAAACGATGTCTGGGAACACCCTCGGCCGATGATGTCGATGTTAGCGCCGAGTACCGCGCGCATCGTCTGGCGCTCGGCATACCCGAGGGCGTGGCGGAGCTTGGAAGCGAGCAGACATTATGGCTTGAGACAAATGCTGCCGAACTGAACGGCGTGTCTTTCTCGAAAGGATGTTATGTTGGGCAGGAGAACACTGCCCGAATGAACTGGCGGCAAAAGGTCAATCGGCGGTTGGTGGTCGTGCCAGCCGAAAAAGCAGACCTTAGCCGCCAACGCCATGCATATCCGGAATTTGGACTGTCTGTGGAATTACGCCGTATCGAGGATATGGTACAGCTCGATCTGCCGGAATGGCAACGCGCTGCGATTAGCTAATCTAGCAGTTCCAGTTTCACTTTTGCTGTTCCGCTGCGGTCCATGTCAAGTTGCTTGGCCGCCGCATACGAAACATCCATGATACGTGACTTGCCCCAAGGTCCGCGGTCGTTAATCCGCACGACAACTTCCTGACCATTGGCAAGGTTTGTCACCGCAACACGGCTGCCGAATGACAGGCTCCGATGAGCTGCAGTCAATGCGTCGGGATCGAAACGTTCGCCATTGGCCGTGCGGTTGCCGCCAAGCTCAGCGCCATAATAGCTTGCTATGCCAGTACCGATCTCGACCCGGCTGTCGCCTGCTTGTGCCAATACTGGCATAGCTAACAGCGCCATGAGCAAATAACCACGTCGATTCATGGATCCCCCCCTCCCTTGAGTGGGTCGATGCCTAAATCACGAATTACCCACATCCAACAGGCAAGCGATGTGTTGCCCAACGTTTGCGGTCACTTGATAACGCTGAAACAGATGCCTGGAAAAATGCAGCCTCAAACGTCCAGGTTTGCGACGTTTAGCGCATTTTCCACAATGAAATCGCGCCGTGGTTCAACAACTTCGCCCATCAATTTGGTGAAAATATCGTCCGCAAGATCAGCCTGGTCAATTTCGACGCGCAATAGTGAGCGATGGTCGGGGTCGAGCGTCGTTTCCCACAATTGTTCGGCATTCATTTCGCCAAGGCCCTTGTACCGCGAAATCGACAGTCCCTTGCGGCCAGCTACCAAAATGGCATCAAGCAATTCCGAAGGACGGGTGATGGCACCCTTGTTGCCGACGCTCACCGCCGTCGTTGCGCGCTTGGCTTGATCGCCAACCGCATCACCAGTTTCCGCATCGGCCTCAGTATCGCCTTCGTCTACGCTATCGGCAGCGGTCACGGCAGTGACTTTTATAAGCCGTGCCGGTGTTTCGTAGCTTGCGGTCTCTTCGCTGGCCAGCTTGTGCAATTTGCGGGCTTCTGCTGACATCAGGAATGCAGCCTCGATGATGTGATGGTCGGTTACGCCGCGCCAGAGTCGCTCGAAATGATAGCCGCCATCTTCCGACACGCGGCCGGACCATTTGCCTTCGACATCTTGTGCACCCATCCACGCGGCCGCTTTGGCAACGGCAGCAGTGCGGTCAGTGGCTTCGGGGTCCAATGCGCCAGTCAGCGCCATAGCCTCAACAATCGTCGGGTCATAACGGCGCGGCACAAACGCCATCAAACTGCGCATTCGGCGAGCATGGTCGACTAAAGCGCCCAAATCAGCACCAGCGCGCTGTCCGCCCGCGCCTTCCAGAACCACACCGCCCAAGCCAAGTTCGACCAAGTGGTCGTCCAGCGCCTTGTCATCCTTGACGTAAATTTCGCTGCGGCCCTTTGCAACCTTGTACAAAGGTGGCTGCGCGATGAAGAGATGCCCGTTCTCGATAATCTCGGGCATCTGCCGATAGAAGAACGTGAGCAAGAGCGTACGAATATGCGAACCGTCGACGTCCGCGTCGGTCATGATCACGATTTTGTGATAGCGCAGTTTCTCGATGTTGAAATCTTCACGGCCGATGCCAGTGCCCATGGCTTGAATGAGGGTCCCGACTTCCTTTGACGACAACATCCGGTCAAAACGCGCGCGTTCGACGTTCAGAATTTTACCCTTTAACGGTAAAATTGCCTGATAATGGCGATCACGGCCTTGCTTGGCGGATCCACCCGCTGAGTCACCTTCGACCAGGAACAATTCGGATTTAGCGGGGTCTTTTTCCTGACAGTCGGCAAGCTTGCCGGGAAGCGACGCAACGCTCATCACTGATTTGCGGCTGGCTTCACGTGCCTTGCGCGCGGCTTCGCGGGCCGCGGCAGCGTCTATTACCTTTTGGATGACTGTACGGGCGTGGCCGGGGTTTTCCTCCAGCCACTCGCTCATCCGGTCGGCCATGAGGCTTTCAAGCGGCTGGCGGACTTCGGAGGACACCAGTTTGTCCTTCGTCTGCGACGAGAATTTGGGGTCGGGCAATTTTACCGAGACGATCGCGGTCAAGCCTTCGCGCATATCGTCGCCGGTAAGCGTTACCTTTTCTTTCTTCAATACGCCGGATTTTTCGGCATAATTGTTCAGTGTGCGAGTCAGCGCAGAACGAAAGGCAGCCAAATGGGTGCCACCGTCACGCTGCGGGATGTTATTGGTGAAGCACAGGACATTTTCGTAATAGCTGTCGTTCCACTCAAGCGCCACATCAATGCCAATACCATCGCGATGCGAGGTAATCGTAATCGGTTCTGCAAGCAGTGCCGCCTTGTTCCGATCAAGATATTTAACGAACGCGCCAATGCCGCCTTCGTAATAAAGGTCATGTTCCTTGACATCAGAATGCCGGTTATCGCGCAGCAAGATACGAACACCGGAGTTCAGGAACGCCAGTTCACGATAGCGATGCTCAAGCTTGTCGAAGTCAAATTCGAGCACGTTCTTGAAAGTATTGGTCGACGCCATGAAGGTAACGCGCGTACCCTTTTTGGGCTTGCCATCGACCACCGGAGCATCACCGCGAATAACGAGAGGACCCACGGCATCGCCATGCTCGAAACGCATCCAATGCTCTTTGCCATCACGCCAGATGGTGAGTTCAAGAAACTCAGACAACGCGTTCACCACAGACACGCCAACGCCATGCAATCCGCCGGAGACCTTGTAGGCATTGTCGTCGGATGTGTTCTCGAATTTGCCGCCCGCGTGCAACTGGGTCATGATAACCTCTGCAGCGGAAACACCTTCTTCCTTGTGCATGCCCGTGGGGATACCACGGCCATTATCTTCGACTGAAACGGAGCCGTCGGGGTTCAACTCGATCAATACCAGATCGCAATGCCCGGCTAGCGCTTCATCAATGGCGTTATCGGAAACTTCGAACACCATATGGTGAAGGCCGCTGCCGTCATCTGTATCGCCGATATACATGCCGGGCCGCTTGCGCACTGCGTCGAGCCCCTTCAAAACCTTGATACTGTCGGCACCATATTCGTTTTGGTTGGGGTTAGCTGCGCTGTCCGCAGAGGGGTTGTTTTGCGCAATTTCTGGTGTTTCTTCAGTCATTCGCGGACCATAGGCCTTAACCCCAGAAAACCCAAGGAAAAGCCTCAAAAAATCGGCGTTTTTCCACAATCTTTTATTGGCAAGGGTCACTGCATTTGCCGATGTTGTGCTGCCGTCCCAAATTAGGCGATGAAACTTCTGCAGTTCTCGCTAAATCATTAGGTAAGGCAAAGGATCAGGAGACGGAATCGGTATGCATATTGAGTCTGAACTGGAAAAATCGTTCGGTGACTTCGGCTCGCTTATTGCCGCTTGGGCTGAAGATAAGCCGGACGGTCGAGCGATTGCCGACAGCACGGCTGAATTGACGTGGCGCGATCTGGCTGCGTTGACAGCGCGTATAGCTGCGCAGCTTCAGCGCGACGGGCTGCAGCATGGCCAGGCTGTCGCCATTTTGGGCACCAGCAATGTTCAATATGCATTGGTATATCTTGCCGCCGTGCGGGCCGGGGGCTGTGCAGCGCCACTGACAACGTCGGCGGCTCCGGCGCAATTGGCCGCGATGCTGAAAGATTCGGGCGCTATGCATCTTTTCGTCGATGCCGCTAAACTGGCTGACCTCGAAGGGGTCGCATTGGGCGATGTCAAGATCGTCCTGCTGGATGACGCAGTTAGCGACTATCCTGCATTAACCGCGTGGATGGCGGACGAAGGCGTGGCATTGAACGCGAGGCCGCCAGCAGCGAGCGACCCTTTCAACATTATCTATTCCAGCGGAACCACCGGCACGCCAAAGGGTATCATTCACTCGCATGGCATGCGTTGGCACCAAATGGCCGGCGGATTCAAATCGATCTACAATCGTGAGACGCGCTCGCTTGTCTCCACGCCATTATATTCGAACACGACATTGGCGGTATTCTTGCCGACGATTTGCCATGGTGGTTTTGCGCGGATCATGGAAAAGTTTGATGTACTTACCTATCTTGGCCATGCCCAGACTGACCAGACCACGCACACGATGCTTGTGCCCGTTCAATATCAAAGGCTGTTGGCGCATCCCGATTTCGCGAATTATGATCTAAGCAGCTTTATCATCAAGTTCTGCACCAGCGCACCATTTGCAGCGGAGTTGAAGGCCGATGTACTTAAGCGCTGGCCTGGCGGGCTAGTCGAAATTTATGGCATGACCGAGGGGGGCGTCGTCTGCATGTTACAGGCACACCACCACCCCGACAAGCTACATACCGTCGGGCAGCCTGTAACTGGCCATGAACTGATCGTGTTAGATGAGGACGACAACCGCTTGCCCCCTGGGTCCAAGGGCATTCTCACCGGGCGTTCGCCAACCATGATGTCGGGCTATAAAAATCAGCCCGACAAGACGCAGGAAATGGAATGGCGTGACGAAGACGGCAATGTCTGGCTGAAAACAGGAGACATCGGCATCGTTGACGATGATGGGTTTGTATCGATTGTCGGTCGTGCCAAAGACATGATCATTTCCGGTGGCTTCAACATTTACCCCAAAGACCTGGAGGAATTGTTGGAGGAGCAGCCTGAAGTTGCTGAGGCAGCGGTGGTGGGAATACCTTCGGAAGCATGGGGCGAAACGCCGGTTGGATTCGTGCGGCTGCGAGAGGCATCGGCGTCGCCGGACGTCATTCTGGACAGGGTCAACGGGCAGTTGGGCAAGACCCAGCGCATTTCCGTGCTTTATACCATCGACGAAATGCCGCGCAGCCATATCGGCAAATTGCTAAAAACCGACTTGCGGATTTTAGCAGCGGAGAAGCAGATTGGACGGTAATTTGGGACCTGATCTTGCCGCTGTCATCTCGGTTTTGCAAACGGCGTTAACCCCCGCGTTCCTGCTTGTTGCTGTGGGTAGCCTGCTCAATGTTCTAACGGGCCGCTTGTCGCGAATTGTTGATCGTTCGCGCGACCTCCAGCGCCAATATGCCGATACGGAGGGGCAAGCACATGAGCGCGTGGTGCGCGAACTGCGAATTATCGAAAAACGCATGCGAGTGGTGGGATCGTCGATTTTGTTTGCGGTGCTGTCCGCAATTTCGGTTTGTATCATGATTGTGGTCCTTTTTGTCCTTGGGCTGACAAATTCTTCGGCCGCTTGGGTGGCCGTTGCACTTTTCATGCTGGCACTTGCGCTATTATCTGCGTGCCTTTTTCAATTCGTGCGCGAAATCCGTCTGGCGACCTATGCCATTTATGTTCCGGAGGAATATCTGGAATTGCCGCCCGCGCCTAAGCCTCCGGAACGTAAAGGGCGCGACACCATTTAGGCGTTCATGCTCATATTATTCGTGGTTACCGTCATCGTGTCCGCCGCATTGATGGTGGGAGCATTATGGGGCGTATACGGCAAGCTGTCGAACCGGACTGAGGGCTTTATAGTTGCAGCCGCCGGTGGTGCTTTGACGATGTCTGTCATTAGCGAACTTGTAGAGCCCTCGGTTAAAGAGGGCAGCTTATGGGTATCCATCTGCGCTCTTGCGCTCGGTGCTGTTCTGTTTTCGTTGGTGGATTACTGGATCGACGAGAAGCTGAAGTCCGAAAAAGGTGTTGGGTTGCTGGCAGCCATAACATTTGATGGCGTGCCTGAAAATCTCGCGCTTGGCGTTGCGCTCATCGGGGCGTCGGTGGGTGAGGTTGCCGCCCTGGCCGGGGCAATTTTGCTATCGAACGTTCCCGAAGCTGCGGGCGGTGCACGCGAGATGAAGGAGGGCGGAATGAAGCCAGTCACTATTTTCGCATTGTGGGGCGGGGCAACGATCTTGCTCGCGGGTGCCGCTTTGACAGGCAATTTTATGCTAGAGGGTGCAGATCCTAATCTGCTGGCGGCGATCCGGTGCATTGCGGCAGGCGCGGTTGTCGCGTCATTAGCAACGGAAGTATTTCCCAAGGCATATAAAAAGGATCATCATCTCGCTGGCGTTGCAACTGCGTTGGGCTTGATGGTAGCAATCTGGCTGGAAAGCTTTGGAGGTTAGCCAGCCTTGTTATCGAGCTGCTGCACACGTTCCATGACTTCAGAGCGGATGGCCGGGGTTACGAACTTGCCGATTTCTCCACCGTACAATGCGATTTCCTTCACGAGCCTAGATGCAATGGGTTGAAGCGAGACATCTGCCATTAAAAACAGTGTTTCGATGCGGTCGTTTAGCTGACGGTTCATGCCGGTAAGTTGGTATTCATATTCGAAGTCTGTGACCCCGCGGATACCGCGAATGACGGTGCTTGCACCTTGAGCTTCGGCAAAATCCATCAGGAGCGAGTTAAATCCGACAACGCGAATATGGGCAGCGCCTATGCCTGCAACTTCCCGCTCGACCATGGCAATCCGCTCATCATCTGAAAACATGGGGGACTTCGCCGCGTTCGTGGTCACGCCAATGATAAGCTCGTCCACCAATTTCGCACCGCGTCGGATGATGTCCATATGACCAAGCGTTATGGGATCAAAGGTGCCCGGATATACGCCGATTCGGTGCGTCATCAATGGTCCCTTTCCGTAATATAGTTGGCAATGGCACGCAAAAGATCGGCTTCGCTGCCATAGGTCGACAGATGTTCATTGGCTTGCGCCACCAGCATATCCGCCTGTTGCTTTGCACGGTCCAGACCCATTAGCGACACAAATGTGCCCTTGCCCGCGCCTGCGTCTTTCTGAAGTGCTTTTCCGGCTCGTTCGGGGTCGCCCTCTACGTCCATAATGTCATCGGCGATTTGGAAGGCAAGGCCGATGTCGCGCGCATAGCCGCGCAGGTGAGTCCGTCCCTCGGGCGGTATATGGCCTAATATGGCGCCCATTTCCACGCTTGCTGCGATCAACGCACCGGTCTTGAGCGCTTGCAAGCGGGTAATTGTCTGTAGATCAAAAGCCGATTTTTCAGCTTCGATATCCATCATCTGGCCACCAGCCATACCTTCCGGGCCGCTGGCCAACGCAAGCGTCGACACCAGTTCGCCGCGGATAAATGGATCGGTATGGGTCTGGGAGCTGGCCAAAATCTCAAATGCCAAAGCGTGCAAGGAATCGCCGGCAAGGACGGCAGTTGCATCATCAAATGCACGGTGCACAGTGGGTTTGCCGCGCCGCATGTCGTCATTATCCATGCACGGCAGGTCGTCATGCACCAATGAATAAACATGAATGGCTTCGACTGCGGTGCCAACCCGCAAGGCCACGTTGCGATCCACATGGAACAAGGCGGCGGTAGCAGTCACGAGCAACGGCCGAAGCCGCTTGCCGCCGCCTATCGCCGCATACCGCATGGCAGCATATAGACGATCCCGGGCGTCACCCGGCAATGGAAGAAGAACATCAAACTCCCGATCAATGTCCTCCGCGATCTGCGCGAGCGAATCCTGAAGCAATGAAGATGGGGGAGCATGGGACATGATCCTCATCCTGCGTCGAAGGGTGTGGTGCCCGCTGGCGACCCATCTGGCCCCAGTGTAATCGCCTCAATGCGCGCCTTTGCCGTGTCCAGTCTTTGCTGGCACAACGCTCGTAGCGCATTGCCGCGTTCGTACAATGCGATCGACTCATCCAGCGGTGCTTCGCCACTTTCAAGCTTGTGTACGATATCCTCAAGCGCGCGCAGCGCCTGCTCGAAATTCATGTCGGCTACGTCTTGAGTCATGCGACTGCAATGGCGTCCCACTCTCGCCGGGTCAAGTGCTTCGCTCTATCGACAAATTTGCTCTTTTCGCCTTTAATCTGCTTCACAATCCCGACCTGCTGAGGCAGGGGCCTGCGCCTATGACAAAAAAACTCATCTTCATCGCCCCGTTGTCGATGCTTGCGCTGGCAGCATGCAACTCCACTGAAACCCCTGCGGCTACTGAAAATGGTACTGAAACCGCGGCTGTACCGGCAGCAGACGTTGAATTGCCACCCGCGATCACCGCGACCGGTACATATCGCTGTGCCGACAACACTATTCTTTATGTAGATTTCCTGGGGCAGAATGAAGCAGCCGATATTCGAGTGGGCGAAAAAACAGCGCTGGCAATCCGCGTGATGGCGCCCAAGGCAGATGTCCCCGCGGCTGGCACCAGCCCAGCACCCGCCCAAGCGAACACCGCCGGTCCCTTGACTTCGGCGGATGGCGAAAACTCACTTTCGGGTAGCGGCAATCAGATCAATGTTAAGCTTGCTGGCAAGGGCGCGCAGACCTGCAAAAGCTGATTTCTTCTTCATTCCGTAATATTGGATCTGTTCCAGTATCTTCAGGATGACGAATAAACCATAAAAGAACCTGATTTATCAGAACAGGGGTCGGAATTCCGGCCCCTTTTTTTAAACACCGGACTTCAACAGCCAATCGTGAAAAATTTTGACAGCGCGTTGCTTGAGCGCGCGGGGGCGACACACGAAATAATAGCTATATGGACTTTCAACTTCAGCATTGAACAGCCGAGTCAGTCGTGGATCGCGGGCGTCTGAAAAATGGCTGCCATGCATGATGGCGACGCCAAGGCCGTTTGCAGCAGCTTCAAGCATTAGTGCACCGCTGTCCAGACTGTCGACGGCAGCGGGCTTGAGGCGCGGTACTCCCATCGCCTGACGCCAGGCATCGAAGATCATCGGCATGTCACTGTGCACCATCACTGTGTGCTTGCTCAGGTCTTCGGGCTTTTGCACATTATGTTCCTTCGCCCATTGTTCCGAGGCGATGGCGTAAACCAGATTGCGGTCGAGGCGGACGCTGTACAGTTTCGGGTCGACCTCAGTCGCAATGATGATTGCAGCGTCTACCACGTCGCCCAGCAGATTTTCAGCATGGCCAGAGGTGTCGACGTCAATATGTAGTTTTGGAAAGGCCTTGCGCAGTTCAGGCAAGCGCGGGATGAGGCGCTGAGACCCGAAAAGGGGCAAGAGGCCCAGCCGCAGGCGATATTCGCCGCCACGGCCCGCCAGTTCGTCTACTGCTTCAGCCATGGCATCCATCGCTGGTTCAACGGCCGCAAGCAGGGCCTCTCCGTCAGCATTGATAACCATCGCTTGTGCCCGGCGGTCGAAAAGCGACTTTCCGATGAAATCTTCCAGTGCCTTGATGCGCCGGCTTAGCGCGGGCGGGGATAGGGCAAGTTCACTGGCAGCGGCCTTGGCCGATCCAAGTTTTGCAACACGCAAGAAAGCTTCCAGCGAACGTAAGGGCGGCAATCTGCGCATATCATCTCCTCATTTTGTCGCAGTGCAACAAAAAATTATCCGATTTCGCGATCGTGCTAATGTCACGAAATTCGTATTAAACCCATAAATTGTAGTTGCATGATTTGCAACAGCTATTGCACTGTTCGCACTTGCACAAAAAATGAAATATCGCCATACGGGAAAAGCCTTATAGGCATCCTCTCCTAAAGACTTTTTCAGGGTCGACTTCGGTCGGCCCTTTTTTTTTGTCTAAATTCCCGATCAGCGGGTCGTAATTCTGGGAACAAGTTCTATTTTGGTAGCTTAACGATAATGAGGCAGCCGATGTCCCCCAAAACAAAAACGCCAAAGCTACAGGTTGCCAACGCCAAGCTCGAAGATTCGGGGCGTGGCCTTGCGCGCATGTCGCACCAGTTTATGACGGCACATGGCATTGCGCAGGGCGATGTCATCGAAATCGTCGGCAAACGAAGCACGGCTGCACGTGCCGTTGATCCTTATCCGGAAGATGAGGGGTTGGAGGTAGTCCGTCTGGATGGCTTGCAGCGCGCAAATGCGGGCGTAGGGGCTGGCGACTATGTTGAGGTCCGAAAGGCGGCTTCAAAAGCGGCCACAAAAGTTGTGTTTGCACCCGCCCAACGCGAAATCCGTCTTGAAGGGCCGTCCCAAGCCTTGAAGCGAAGTTTTCTTGGGCGTCCGGTCCTGGCTGGCGATGTTGTCGCCACACATGGGCAGCAAAGAGTGGCACCGGATGATATGCCGCCGCAGTTGCGCCAAATGCTCGCTGCACCGGCTTTTGCACTTGCTGAAATCCGACTGACCGTCGTCTCTACGGTGCCAAAAGGCATTGTCCATATCGATAATGACACCGAAGTTGAGCTGCGCGCAGAATTTGCGGAAGCCAAAGACGGCCGCCGGGCAGACGTCACTTATGACGACCTTGGCGGCATGGGTGATACTATTAAGCAATTGCGCGAAATGGTGGAATTGCCGCTGCGGTATCCAGAGTTGTTTACCCGGCTAGGCGTTGATCCCCCGCGCGGCGTTTTGCTGCATGGTCCCCCGGGAACTGGCAAGACGCGGCTGGCACGCGCGGTAGCCAATGAGAGCGAAGCGGAGTTCTTCCTGATCAACGGTCCTGAGATTATGGGATCGGCTTATGGCGAATCCGAAAAAAAGCTTCGGGAAATTTTTGAAGCGGCCACCAGGGCGGCACCGTCAATACTGTTCATTGATGAAATTGACTCGATTGCGCCTAAACGTGACCAAGTGCACGGTGAGGCAGAAAAGCGGCTGGTCGCGCAATTACTTACGCTTATGGACGGTCTGGAGCCGCGCACCAATCTTGTGGTGATTGCGGCGACAAACCGGCCAGAGGCCATTGACGAGGCACTGCGTCGGCCGGGTCGGTTTGATCGTGAAATCATCGTTGGCGTTCCTGATGAAAATGGCAGGCGTGAGATTTTGGCAATCCACACGCGCGGGATGCCACTCGGCGCTCGGGTTGATCTGAAAGAGCTTGCGCGGACAACCTTTGGTTTTGTTGGCGCTGATCTCGCTGCACTCACGCGGGAGGCGGCGATTGAAGCAGTGCGACGGATCATGCCGAAAATTGACTTGGCAAGTGGCACTATTCCCGCAGAGGTTCTGGAAAGCCTGAAGGTCACGCGCGACGATTTTTTTGAGGCTATCAAACGCGTTCAGCCGTCGGCGATGCGTGAAGTCATGGTGCAGGCACCCGATGTGCGCTGGGAAGATATTGGCGGCCTCGATGACGCGCAGATGCGATTGAAAGAAGGGGTCGAGATGCCGTTGCGCAACCCTGATGCCTTCCGACGCTTAGGAATCAGGCCAGCAAAGGGATTTTTGTTATATGGGCCGCCAGGCACCGGCAAAACCTTGCTTGCCAAGGCTGTGGCGCGTGAAGCACAGGCGAACTTTATTGCTACTAAGTCCTCTGATCTGCTGTCTAAATGGTATGGTGAGAGTGAACAGCAAATCGCTCGCCTTTTCGCCCGTGCGCGACAGGTCGCGCCTTGCATTATATTCTTCGACGAGATCGACAGTCTTGCCCCCTCGCGCGGGGGTGGCAGGGGTGAACCTCAAGTTACCGAACGTGTCGTGAACACCTTGCTTGCGGAGATGGACGGCCTTGAAGAACTGCAGTCTGTTGTGGTGATTGGCGCTACCAACCGGCCTACATTGCTTGACCCGGCATTGCTGCGTCCGGGGCGTTTCGACGAATTGGTATACGTTACCGTTCCCGATAAAGGCGGGCGACGCCGGATATTGGGTATACACACCGTAAAAATGCCGATTGGCAAAGATGTTGATCTCGACGAAATTGCCGAGCGAACCGAGCGTTACACTGGCGCAGATCTTGAGGATCTTGTGCGTCGTGCGGGTCTTTTTGCTTTACGCGAAGGGGGCAATGACGTGCGGGAAGTTAACATGGTGCATTTCAGCCAGGCGCTAAACGCCTCCCGTGCGACTGTCACGGTCGAAATGGAGGAAGAATATGGCGCGATGGAGACTAAGCTTAAGGCCGCGGCACTTCAGCCGCAGGGCATGGGCTTTGTTTCGCCGGGGATGATGAAGCCGGTCCGCGATTCCAAGCATGATCCTTAAAGATCCGGCACGACCAATGCGCGGCGTCCCCAGACGATCAAAAACAGCAGAGATGCAGAGATCAAAATAAATGTTGCCGGTTCCCAATAATTGAACAAAGCGACACCGACCGCGGGCGCAAAAATATAGGCCGCGCCATTAATGGACGCGATCTTGCCTGCGACATCGCCTTGCTCGTGTCGGCGTACAGCCAAGGATGCTCCTGCGGTAAAGCCTGGCCGAAACAGCCCAAAACCAAGCGAGGCGATGGCAAAGCCAGTGCTGATACCATAAAAATCATAGCTGATGCCCGTCAAAACTGTGCCGATGAGCGCCAGAATTGCGCCCAACAGGACTGAACTGCGCGCAGCCAGCGACAGCATGGGAATGAGCCCCCACTGCGCTAACAAGGTTGCCATTGCTCCAATGAGCATGACAGAACCGCTGGCCTGCACTGCCTCCCACGGGCGGTCATGAAGTCCAAGCCGGTCGCGGACCAGAAACCCAACCACGCCCAATATGATTGCTTGGGCATGCCCGCCAATTAGCCCCGCAATGAGCCAGGATGCCATCCTTTCGTCACGCCACGGCAAACGCACTTCCTTGGAAGGAAGCACGGAGCCCAGCGCCTCACCTTTGATGTCCTCGGCGTCGGGCGAGTTCATGGACGCCGAATTGGGATAGGCGGCAACAGCGCCCCGCGCTTCAAAGCGAGGTGTATCGTTTGGCAATTGGATATACAGCGCAATCAGAACGGCCACGCCAAAGGCCGCAAACATGATAAGCGGTCCCGCGAGCCCAAAGGGCGGAAACAGGAAATAATGCGCTGTCGCAGGGCCAATGACAGTGCCGACGCCGAAGGATGATGCCAGCATTGATAATGCCTTGGTGCGTTCGGCCCTCTCGGTTCGGGCGGCAACATAAGCCTGAACCGCTGGCGGCGCGGCCGAACCAAAGCCACCGTAAAGGCTCCGGAATAACGCAAACAGGACAAAGGTAACCACGGGGCCAATCAGGCCAGCCAAACCAAGCCAAAGTACAAGTCCGCATAGGCCCATCGATGCAATAAAGCCCATGACGCCAACGCTCATCAACTGTTTGCGACCCCTGCGGTCCGACAGACGAGCCCATTTGGGTGCGGTAACGACCCATAATAATGCAGACCAGCTAAAGGCCAGGCTGACCCAAACGTCAGGCATATCCAGTTCACTGGCAATTGCGGGAAGCGCGGACTGCATGGCGGTATTGCCAGCCGCCGCGACTAGCATCACCAAAAACAACACCACGACTCGACTGTTGGGGATTGCTTGGACCGCGCTCATGGTTTTTTCCAGTCATAGCTGCGCGTTACCTGCGCGACATGCAGGCTATATTCCGAATACCACCGTTCACGTCCAGCGTCGCGGATTGCGGTGTGTTCAGGATGATCACGCCATGCCTTAGCGTTGGCTTCATTCGCCCAATAGCTGACTGTTATGCCAAGTCCACCTGTCCCGCGCACTGAATCCATGGATATATAGCCCTCTTGTTGTGCGGCCAGATTATCCATCATCGCGGCGGCGCGGGCATAACCATCGGCGTCCAGTTCCGTGCGCTGCGCCACAAAAATAACGGATATGGTGCCACTAGGAAGCTTCGCCATGGCGGCGGCATTGGGCCGAAATGTGGCGCAATGCAAGTCGGAGGGAACAGATAGTTGTATAACGCGGTTGCATAAACGGCGACAATTTGCGACTGCATGCGCCTCGTGACAACTGTCCCCGGACCCCATCGCATGACATCTTCGACTATGGCTAAAACGACGGTGCTGGACCGCATTAAAACCCGGGCTAGCCGCTTTTTCGGCCCGTGGGGTGTTTTCTTCAAAGGCTTCATTAAACATCCAGTAATGGTCGGATCGATTATTCCGTCGTCATCGATGACCGTGAAAAAAATGCTTGCCCCTGTGGATTGGGACAATACAAAATTGTTTGTGGAATATGGTCCCGGTATTGGCACATTTTGCCAGCCTGTGTTGGACCGGATGCGTCCTGATGCAACGTTGCTGGTTATTGATCTGAACGAAGATTTCATTGAATATCTGCGTCATACGATTCGGGATAGCCGCTTCATCGCGGTCCACGGTTCGGCCGCTGATGTCAATGACATCATCCGTAACTTTGGGTTTGAGCACGCCGATTATATCCTATCTGGCCTCCCATTCTCGACGCTGCCAAATAATCTCGGCCCTGTCATTGCAGAGGAGACGGCAAAGGCGATCCGGCCCGGTGGTGCATTTCTGGTTTATCAATTTCGCGCCCGTGCCCGCGATTTCATGACACCGCATTTTCGCAAGATCGATAACGGATACGAGTTTTGGAATGTGCTCCCTTGCCACCTGTTCTGGGGCTGGAAAGAGTGACTATTTGTTCCGAATCAATCCGAATTTTATTCGCCTGCCAATTGTGTAATCGACCGAATTGACCAAAAAATAGGCAAGCCCTGCCTTAAAACGGCTCCACCAGCTATCGCGCGCCTTAAGCAATATCCGCGTCTGTTCCTCCGACTGTGAGACCATCTCGTCAATCATCTGTCGCATATGCAGCGCAAGTCCTGCATCCTTGATACGCACCATGATTTCCAAATTGATGAACATGCTACGGACATCAAGGTTGGCCGAGCCAATATATACCGTGTCATCAATAACCATCAGCTTCATATGAAGTGGACGTGGTTGAAATTCGAAAATACGCGTTCTACGCCGCATTAAATAGCGATAGAGCACTCTGGCAGCTGCGATTGTCGCCCCGTTATCTGTTTTACCAGCCATGATCAGCCGCGACCCTTTGTTGCGCTTGGCTGTTTTGGCAAGTCGTCGCAATATGGTTTGCGAAGGCGAAAAATATGCCGATACGATGTCAAATCGCTTGCCGGTATCAAGCGACCTTTTGAAGGTGAGCGCCCATGGCGAAATGCGGTTTGTCGGTCCACCCAAGAGCCATTGCACTTGACCAATACCTGGGCGCCATTTTTGGATAATAGCCCGAATCTGGCGATATCGCACCTTGCCATTATTTGAAGCCCGCGCCATCTCTTCGAAATAATCGCTGAGGCGCTGCGCCTGCGGACCTGTCACGATCATGCCCAGGTCTTCCCAGCTGTCATCGCCCGCACGACCGAAATATTGGTCCGTGATGTTGAAGCCGCCGACAAGGGCATGAGCGCCGTCAACGATCAGCATCTTTTGGTGATTGCGGATCAGATAGCCAAGACCTTTGCGCGTGCTGAAGCAGTGATAGTCGCCGCCTGCCTTGATCAACGGGTCAAAGAAACGATCGCTCACCTGAGTCGATCCAAAACTGTCGATGATTAGTTGTACCTCGACACCGCGGTGGGCTGCATCAATAAGAGCGTCGCGGACTTCCCTGCCTGTTTCATCGCCACCGAACATGTAGAAAAACATCTGGACTGATTTTTGCGCCAAGGCGATTAATTGTAAGATAGCGTTCAGCCTGTCCTGCGGCAGATGGACAAGTTGCAGGTCGTGGCCAGCAACGTGAAACTGCGTTCCGGGGAACCCGGGCCTAGCTGATTGCACCGCCATAACCTATGCGATACCGCGTTGCGTGGCATACGGCAAGCGGGCCGCCTTTTCGTTGACATTTTGGCCCGTTATCTTTAGGGGCGGGCAACTTCCCGAAATTATCGAAGAATCAGGAGCCAAAATGGCACGCGTTACTGTTGAAGATTGCATCGACAAGATCACCAACCGGTTCGACCTTGTATTACTTGCCGCAGAACGTGCGCGCGAAATCTCTGGTGGCGCTGAACTGACGATTGACCGTGACCGCGATAAAAACCCGGTTGTTGCTTTGCGAGAAATCGCTGAAGAGACTGTTCGCCCTGACCAGTTGAAAGAAGGCCTCGTGCAATCGCTTCAGAAGGTTCAGGTTGATGAGGATGAGGAAGCCGATGAAGTCGGTTCAATCAGCCTGTCGGCGGAAGCCCTTCGTTTGACCGCTGCTGCGCCCGCACGTGGCGCTGGCATGCAACGCGATTACGACCGGTAATTTCTACCTGTCACAATGATTGAAAGAAGGCCCGGCATGTCCGGGCCTTTTCTTTTGTCTTTCGGTGATAGCACGGCCGATGGCAAATGGTCGTGGATGGATCAGTAATGACCCCGATACCTCTAACCAGGATGCTGGTCGACACCCATTGGGTTAGACGACAAGACGTGCAGTTTGATCTTTCCGCTATCTAGAAACGGCGCAACAATTGCTGCCATGCGGCCCTGACGTTCTGTTGCCATTGCGCGGTTGAAGAATGTGTTGGCAATAACGTCAGCAATCTGCAGCCCCGGGAGCCTGTGACTAAGCTCAAGCGAAGCCGTCCCACACGGCCCTATCGAGTCAGCGATGTCCCTTCGAATTAATGCAAGCGTTTCTGGGCCATAACGACCATCGTCGATAATGACCTGAACGCACTCGTCTGCGCGTTCAATGAGCCCTGCAACGGCATCGTTTAGAAGCTGTGCATAGATGTCGGTGTCGTGGGAGCCGCGGTCTTGACCAGCTTCGGGGACGAGGGCGGATATTGCAACGCCGACGATTGCAGTCCAACTCTTTTGGCCAAGCAATTCAAACAATAGTCCGCGCTCGGTCAGATCAATTCGGCTACCTTTCAATTCGCTTGAGAGGCCGGTAATTGCGCGGAAGCGCTTGACCACTGCATCGGCAGTTTCATCATCAATGGAAATCGCAGCCAAGGTCATTACGCCTCGCCCCACTCCACCGGATTCGTCACAATAAATCGACATGCGGGCTGCTCCTCACATAATGTGAGGTAAGCAAGGAAATCGCCGAATGACTATTTCGCGCCATGCCTCACGCACGGACTGGATGCGACGGCGCTCTTTTGGAATACGGCTGAATTCTCCAATAAACTGTTCAGCGGTCAAGCGATATTTCTTGGGCGCACAGAACAACGGTGCCCCTGCTAACCTGGCAGCTTCATTTTCAGCTTTGACCGAATCTGCCGCGGCTTCGAATATGTTGATCATGGGTTTGAGGTCTTTGGCAAACACAGCACCCATGCCTTTTTTCTTCAAAGCGACAGCCTTGGTAAAAAAGGTTTCAGCGTCCATAGCGTTTGCAGGGCAAGCACACAATAATGCGCCGCTTGCCACAAGCACAGCATATTTCATATTTGCGACCTCAACTCTCTCCCGCATGGAAGTAGAGCGTTGAGGCCGCGAATAATAGCCGAAAATTAGGCGCCCTGCGGGGTTACCCCTCCGACTGGCGCAGACTTGCCCCGTCCTGCCTTCGGTATTGCAGTGCCGACCGTCGGGATGGACGATGGCTTGATCACTTTGCCGTCATCGCGTTCAAACTTGCCTGTTTCCAAAAGCTGGTTGATTTCGTCGCCCGATAGGGTTTCGAATTCAAGAAGCGCGTTGGCTAACAAGTGCAATTGCTCATTATGCTTTGTCAAAAGATCCGTAGCCCGCTTGTGCCCGCCCTCGACCAATTTGCGAATTTCAGCATCTATCTTACGTGCGGTCTCGTCCGACATGGCAGAGCGTTGCGACATGCCATAGCCAAGATAACCTTCCTGGCGCTCTTCATACTGAAGTGGACCCATCTCATCCGACATTCCCCATTGCGTCACCATATCGCGTGCCAGACTGGTGGCATATTGAATGTCGCTGGAAGCACCCGAGCTGACCTTGTCATAGCCGAAAATCAATTCTTCCGCCACGCGGCCACCCATCGAAACAGAAAGGTTGGCATGCATTTTGTCACGGTGATAGCTGTAGTTATCCCGTTCCGGCAGCCGCATGACCATGCCCAAGGCGCGGCCACGTGGGATGATGGTAGCCTTGTGGATAGGGTCGGACGCTTCTTCATGTATCGAGACGATGGCATGCCCCGCTTCATGATAAGCCGTCATCTTCTTCTCGTCTTCGGTCATGACCATGGACTTACGCTCCGTGCCCATCATGACCTTGTCCTTGGCGTCCTCAAATTCTTGCATGGCGACAAGTCGCTTGCCCCGTCGCGCGGCAAGCAATGCAGCTTCGTTAACGAGATTTGCAAGGTCAGCACCCGAAAAACCGGGCGTTCCGCGCGCGATCACCCGGCCATCGACGTCTGGCGCCAATGGCACTTTCTTCATGTGAACTTCAAGGATCTTAACACGGCCATCAATATCAGGACGTGGCACCACAACCTGCCTGTCAAAACGACCCGGACGCAGCAAGGCTGGGTCAAGGACATCAGGGCGGTTTGTTGCGGCCACGATGATGATGCCTTCATTTGCTTCGAATCCGTCCATCTCGACCAGAAGCTGATTTAGTGTCTGCTCACGTTCGTCGTTTTGATTGCCGAGTCCAGCACCGCGGCTCCGCCCGACGGCATCGATTTCGTCAATAAAGACAATACATGGTGCATTTTTCTTCGCCTGTTCAAACATGTCGCGCACGCGGCTTGCACCAACGCCGACAAACATTTCGACAAAGTCCGAACCCGAGATTGAGAAGAAGGGCACGCCAGCCTCACCAGCAATCGCGCGCGCCAATAAGGTTTTACCAGTACCGGGCGAACCCACAAGCAACGCACCTTTTGGTATCTTACCGCCGAGACGACTGAACTTGTGTGGGTCTTTTAGAAATTCGACAATTTCCTGAAGCTCCTCACGTGCTTCATCAATGCCGGCAACATCTTCAAAGGTTACCTTGCCATGTTTTTCCGTTAACAGCTTCGCCTTGGACTTACCAAAGCCCATGGCTCCGCCCGCACCTCCACCTTTTTGCATCTGGCGCAGAACGAAGAAAGCAATGCCCAGAATGAGGAGAAATGGTAGCGCCTGATACACGAGAATAAGTAACAGGCTCGGCTGTTCTTCTGCCTTGCCTTGAACATCGACGCCCTTTTCATCCAGCAACGGATACAGGCTGGTGTCGCCGGGAATGGGAACAGTGACGAATGTCTCGTCATTCTGCAGTCGTCCGCTGATACGTTCTGGCGCAATGGCGACGGATTTGACCTCACCAGCCTCAACCTTGTCTCGGAACGACGAATAACTAATGCCCTTGGCGGGATCCGAAGAGCCGCTGAAAATCGAGGCGACAAGCAAAAGCGCCACAATGATTGCTGACCAGATGGCCATGTTACGCAGCATCGGATTGCTTTTCGGTTCTTGTTCGTCGTTCATCATAACAGCCTTGCTCTGTGCCCGAGCCACAATGCCCGAGGATACCAGACCAATGTAGGGTCGATTGTGTGAATGACAATATAAGGATTGGCAAATTTCCGGTCAGCTGAATTTCAGTTTCGCCGTGGCGGTGCATCCGAAAATTGCCAATATCTGCCGCCCATGCATTTGATGTTGCCGATTGTAGTCGTGCGGCCGCTGGTGAGATCGACCAGCAACCGTTCAATTGCTTCGCCGCGTGGTGTAAGATTTGGATCAAGCTCCAACAGACAACGAATTAAGAGACGCCGTTTCAATTCCTTAGGGATGTTACTGAAATCGCAAACCAGAGAACCAGATTCGCGGCGGATCCTCTCCGCAGCAAGCATATCGGCCATCCAGACTAGTGCGTCCGACGCTTCAGCTAATGCGCTGGCAGAACGCGCGGCCCTGTCAGCAGCAAACGGGTGCTGCGCAGCTGCCAGCCATATGCGCATAGCGACACGGTCAAAGTCGGCGTTGGTATTGCTGGGATCGTCCATGGGGCGGATGTCTGCTCTGGCACAAATATCTACCAGTTCCGACTTTGGGAACCCAAGTAGCGGACGAATCACTCGACCATTTCTTGCCCTAATGGCAGATAATCCGTCGACGCCGCTGCCTCTGGCCAGTCGCATCAGCATTGTTTCCAACTGATCGTCGGCATGGTGTGCGGTTGCAATATGACGGCAGCTTTCGGCATCGGCCGCGCGATCTAGCAGGGCATAGCGAGCGGCACGCGCTGAAGATTGTATATTGCCGCAGATGGCTTCGTCGGGCGTCAAAATCAGGTGCGGAACACCCAGAGCTCGGCAGATGTTTTGGACATAGCGCGCTTCGTCACCTGATTCCGGCCTCAGTTGGTGGTCAACCGTCGCTGCGACTAATTTGTCCGGGATAAGCTGCTGCGCCAGCAATAGCAGGGCCAAGCTGTCTGGCCCCCCTGACACGGCACATAGCACCCTGTCATCCTTAGCTATCAGCAGCTTTCCAAGGGCGGCTCTAAAACGGTCGAGGAAGACCGGGTCAAGCGTTACTTGCACTTTGCCCTTGTTCTGCCTGATGTAAGGCGCTCTGCAAGGCGACCTGCGGCTACATCAGGATAAGCCTTAGCCAGCTCGCCAAAAGCTTCGCAGGCTTCGGCTGTTTTCCCGAGGTCAGTCAAAGCCGATCCTAGGAAAAACAAGCTTTCCGGTGCGCGGTCGCCCCGAGGGTCGGCTTTATAGTTGTCGTAAAACACTTTAACTGCCGTGGCAGGTTTCTTGTCATCCAGCCACGCCCTTCCAAGTAAATTGCGTGCATAGCTTGCACGCCTGTGTTTCGGAAATTTGGTTACAGTTTCCTCAAGCGTGGCTTGCGATTCCGGGTAGAATTTTGCTTCCCACAACCTGTAGCCGTAATTGTAGCCGTCTTCAAACGCATCGCCTGTGGAGGGGCGTTCAATTGCTGCTATGGCCGCGACACGCGCGGGATTGGGCTTGGCTGTTACCGCAGGCTTTGTGGCAGGCACCGTTGTCTTCGTGGTTGACGTTGCCACCGCTGCAGCCGGCACCGTTGCAGTGACGACGGATGCCACAGGGGTCTGCTGGGCAACAAGCTGCGTTTCCATCGCTTTCAAACGGCCCTCAAGTCCGCGCAAGTTGTTGCCTTGAATTTCAACTTGCCCCGTCAGTGCCGCAAGCTGCGCCTCTAACGCGTCGACACGGGCGGTCAAATCGACGGTGGCGGTGGTCGCGCTGGTGGTCGTTTTGGGAGCGGTTGGCGACTGAATGTCGGGTTCCAGAAATTTGCCCGCACCGTTAGGAAAAACCTGACGCTGAACCGCGCGCATCTCCTTTTCCAGCTTGCCTACGCGCCCGTCGATATTTGCATCCTGCGCAATTGCGGGCGCAATAAGTGCGAGCGCTGCGCTGGTAATGATGGCAAGCCGAAAATGCATTGGGTTATTTCCCTTAACTGGATATTCGGGCCGTATAGCTGACTGGCACAGCGCAATAAAGTCCCATCGCGCTATTCGGAGGCAAACAAAATGCATTTATCGGAAAATCGGGTCGCACCAGCTAGGCCTCAAGACGCCGATGCGTTCGGGGCTGGGACGCGAGCTAGCAAATCTTGCGCGCTAATACCCACATCTGCAATGGTTTTGTCAGGCGCGCCAAGTGGTGGCACGGCCTTTCCGCCGACAGTGATATCCAACGCCTGAGGGCGACCGGTAACAATCATTGGCCGGTTGGCATTTGGCGGCACACTATAGCTGTCGCCCGCTGCCATTTCCTGTTCGAACAATCGTTTCTGATCTGCATCGTAGATTTTTACCCACACATTATCAGTCGCCGTCAAGACGACCACGCCGCCGGTGTTCGCTGCCGTGGTTGGTTTGGGATCCACTTTCGCCTGCGGTGTCACGATCCGAGGCGCGTCGGCGGCTGGAGCCAGACTAAAGCTCCTGAAAACCAAGTAGGCGGCCAAAACGATCGCTGCAATTGCCGCCGCCGTCCACGCCAGTGATTTGGACGGAACGCGCGCCGGATCGGCGGGTTCGTAATTCTGGAGCGGCGCTTGATATCCCTCATGCCCGCTGCGAGACAATTCATTGCGCAAGGTGTTTACAATGGAAATCTCGTCCAGCTTGACTGCCCGCGCATATGACCGAACAAACCCCACAGTATAGGTTTGGCCAGGAAGGGCACCAAATTCAGAACGTTCGATGGATTCCAAATGTCGCATCGGAACCCGCGTTTTAGCCGCTAGGTCTGCCAGACTCATGCCCATTTGCTCACGCGCGGACTTTAGCTGTACGCCCACAGATTTGGGATTTACGTCCACTGGGGAAATTTCATCCAAATAGATTCTCCACGACCCGATTTCCCCGCCTCTGCGTGCAGTCGCGCAGATAATGAGCAAGTTCGAAATAATGTCAACGTTGTTTGCAGCGTTTCGTCATTTAAAAACAAGCTTTTTAGCCAGTTTCGATACCTTGGCTGATGGCCCACGCAGTAAGTGTTTCGCGAAGGTTTTCAGTGGGACCGTCCAGCAATTCTTCAAGTTTTGCGCGAACGTCCGCATGGTTTGTGGAGCGTATCATCGCCTTGATTGGTCCGACAGCTGCCGGAGTTATTGATAGCCGCCGAATACCGACCCCTATGAGCGCAAGCGCTTCAAGCGTTCGGCCACCCATTTCGCCGCATACCGCAACATCGACATCATGGCCCTCGGTTGCCCTAACGACCCGCCTGATAAAGCGCAAAATGGCAGGGCTTACCCAGTCATAGCGTTCGGCCAACCTTGGGTCGGCCCGATCGGCTGCAAACAGAAACTGAGTCAGGTCATTCGTACCGATCGATAGGAAGTTGATCTTAGGCAGCAGGATGTCGAGCGTTTCTGCAAGCGCCGGCACTTCAAGCATTGCTCCATAGCGAATTTTGTTTGGCAGCACCTTTTTCTGCCGGCTCAGAAATTCGATCTGTCCGTCAAAAATGGCCTTTGCCGCATCGAATTCCCATGGCTCGGATACCATAGGGAACATCACATTTAACGTGCGGCCTGCTGATGCCTCAATTAACGCGCGCGCCTGCGCCTTCATCAATCCCGCGTGATCAAGCGAGAGGCGAAGTGCGCGCCAGCCAAGCGCCGGGTTTTCCTCTTCGCTGGCTTCATCCTTGAGATAAGGCAGCGCCTTGTCGCCGCCGATATCGAGCGTGCGAAAGATGACAGGTTTGTCGCCTGCGGCTTCCAATACATCGCGGTAGAAACGCTGCTGGCGCTCACGCTGCGGCAAGGTCGCTGAAATCAGAAACTGGAACTCGGTCCGGAATAAGCCCACACCTTCGGCGCCTGTTGTCGCCAGTGCAGACATATCGTCGCGCAAGCCTGCGTTGATCATTAGCGTGACCGGTACACCGTCCTTTGTAACCGATGCTTCGCCGCGCATCGCAGCGTATCGGGCTTTTTTCTTTTGACGATCCACCAGATCGTGCTGGAAAATTTCTTCGGCTGCTGAGGATGGGCGAACAATGACATTTTTGTCATCGGCGTTGAGCAGGAGCATGTCGCCGTCGCGTACCTTGTGTCGGATCCCGCGCACCCGCCCGAGCACCGGGATACCCATTGCACGCGCGACAATTACGACATGCGCGGTAAGCGATCCTTCTTCGAGGACGACGCCGCGCAGGCGCCGCTTATCATATTCAAGCAATTCGGCCGGGCCAAGGTTGCGCGCAATCAGGATGGAATCCCTTTTCAGCCCGAGCTGCGCTGCGGTGCTCATTTGACCCGATACGATGCGCAGTAGCCGGTTGGACAGGTCCTCGAGATCATGCATGCGATCCGCAAGCAGGGGATCATCGATTTGCCGCATGCGCATACGCGTACGCTGCTGAACGCGTTCGATTGCTGCTTCTGCGGTCAGGCCACTGTCGATCGCTTCGTTAATCCGGCGGCTCCAGCCTTCGTCATACGCAAACATTTTATAGGTCGCGATAACCTCTTCATGTTCGCCCCCGGTGCCAAAATCAATCTGACTGGCCATGCGATCGATTTGTTCGCGCATTTTGTCAAAGGCCGAATAGACCCGTTGGCGTTCGGCCTCGACGTCCTCAGCAACTGTATGTTCGATTCGAACATTTGGCTGGTGGAAAATGGCGACACCGGCCGCAGCGCCTTTGACAAGGGGCAGGCCGGTCAGGCTGATTGTGCCTGTCTCGTTGCCAGCCCTTGAACTTGGCTCGTCAATCAAGTCCGCATTGGCGATGAGCTCTGACAGGACCATTGCGACGGTCTGCAGCGCCTCAATTTCAACTTCCTCATATTTGCGCGGCTCGACATGCTGGACTGCCAACACCCCTACGGCATTTTCAGAACGTACAATCGGAACGCCGGCAAAACTGTGAAACCGTTCTTCGCCCGTTTCGGGCACATAGCGGAAATTCGGGTGTGCTGCGGCCTCATCGAGGTTCAAGGTTTCGACATTTTCTGCAATGGTGCCGACAAGGCCTTCTCCCAAGCCAAGGCGCGTAATGTGGACAGCAGCTTGATTCAGACCACGCGTGGCAAATAATTCAAGCGCACCGTCGCGTAGCAGATAAATGGAGCAAACTTCGCTTGAAAGCGCTTCACCGATAATATTGACAACGTGGTTCAGCTTGCCCTGCGCGTGGTTCTTCGAGGCCATGACTTCATGAAGGCCGGTCAGTATGTTACGGGCAGAACGGGTAGCGCTTTCCATGCACTGCACCTAGCAGAGACCTCACGGGCAAGCGATACCCCCCATGAAATTATTCGTAGTCAGCCTGTTAGAGCGGACTCATGCATGAGTGCGTCTTTCAGCTGCAATTTCTGTTTTTTCAAATCGAGGATCACTTTGCTGTCGGGAAGGGGTCTGTTTTCTTCGCGCTCCAACTTTTGTTCCAGTTCGGCATGCTTGTTACGAAGCGCGGACAGATGATTATTATTCACATCATTCTCCTTCAGTGTGAGACTCGGCGATCTGAACCCGGGAGTAAATCACGAAATGAAACCCGTGTCTTGCCGATAATGATCCACCGGACGCGTATCAAAACCATCTCTCGGCCAAGCGCCCGCTTTTTAACGATGACTTGTTTGGCGCACTCTGTTTAGAAGGTCTCATGAACGATGATGGATATCAGCAGCAGCTGGAACAGCTCAGGGTTGAGCATCGCGATCTTGATGATGCTATTCGGGCTCTCGCTGCGCAAACTTTGGTCGACCAACTCCAAATTGCCCGACTGAAAAAGAAAAAGTTGATACTAAAGGATCGCATTATGCGCCTTGAGGATCAACTGGTACCCGACATCATTGCATAATTGAACATATCGGATGGACTGGCGTTCACCTTTGCTTGAACAGCGTTCCATCGCGGCACACTTGATTGTTTGCACGATAATGGGTCTTTTTTTACTAACATCTCTTGTGGGGTCATGTCATACAAAGTTATGGAAAATCAGCGCTTGGAATTGACCCCTCTATTGCTTGATTCGCTTTATACCGAAGCAATGGTATTGGCTGATGAGGCGCGGCACTGTTTTGACCGAAATCAGGCAACAGGCGATCTTTCACCTGAGATCTCCGTGGCATTTTCGTGTGAGTCGCTGAAGGTAACGACGCGCTTGATGCACAGCATCGCTTGGCTCTTGAATCAAAAGGCGTTGCGCGCCGGTGAAATATCGGAAGAAGAGGCGCGCAGCGACGCCAACACATTAGGTTATGCGCCGGCGAGCGATGCCTCGCAAGCCGAACGGTTTCCGTTAGAGGCGCAGGCCCTTATCGCTGCCAGTGAAGAGCTCTATTTGCGCCTGCAACGCTTTAGCGGCCAGATGCGTTTGGGCGCGGTGCCCGTTTCGGAACCCCGAGCCATGCGCGAAAGGTTGCTGTCGTCCTTTTAGGCGTCAAACTGTAAACTGGCGAGACGAGCATATAATCCGCCAGCCGCGCTCAGCGTTGCATGATCGCCCTCTTCGACTATCCGGCCTTGATCCATGACGATTATCCGATCGGCGGAGCGAACTGTTGCCAATCTATGTGCTATGACAATTGTCGTTCGGCCAACCATCAAGTGTTCAAGTGCATCCTGAACCAGTTTCTCGCTTTCTGCGTCAAGTGCGCTCGTTGCCTCGTCTAACAACAATATCGGTGAGTCACGCAACAGGGCACGGGCAATTGCCAGCCGCTGGCGTTGCCCTCCAGACAGACGCGCGCCGCCTTCGCCCAGGTAGGTATCTAACCCATCGGGCAGCTCTTGGAGGAACCCTGCCGCATTGGCCTTTTCCGCAGCAGCCCAAATGGCTTCGTCGGTTGCGTCCCACTGGCCATATCGCAGATTGTCCCGCGCGGATGCCGCGAACAATACCGTGTCCTGCGGAACCAGCGAAATGCGCTGCCGGAATTCTGCAGGATCGGCGCTGGTCAGCGCCACACCGTCAATACGGACGGTTCCGAATTCAGGATCATAAAAACGCTCTGCCAATTGAAACAATGTCGATTTGCCTGCGCCGGATGGACCAACGACGGCGACCGTCTCCCCGGGCGACACTTTCAGACTGAAATCGTCGAGCGCGGCGACCTCGGGCCGGGTCGGATAGCGGAAGCGGACATGTTGAAATTCCAGTTGCCCACGCGCAGGTGGCATGACAACCGGACTTGAAGGCGGTGCAATCTCTGGTACCTCGTTCAGCAGTTCTGCCAACCTTGAAGCCGCGCCCGATGCACGCACAAGGTCACCATATACTTCGGTCAGTGCACCGAAAGAGCCCGCAACGAGCGCGCCATACAACACAACCGCGAATAAGGTACCCGACGTGATCACGCCGTCTTTCACTTGGTCGGTGCCTTCCCAAACAAGCATTGTGATGCCACCGAATATCAAAGCCATGACAAGGGCGGTTAGGAATGCTCTGAGCCGTATACGCTTTTTTGCCGCGCCAAAGGTGGCTTCGACGGCGTCGGCAAATCTTATCCCTTCCCGGCTTTCCTGGCCGAAGGCTTGAACAATTTTGATAGCGCCAAGCGCTTCTGAAATAATGGTACCGACGCTCGCTACATTATCTTGGCTGGTACGCGAGGCTTTTTCTAGCCGCCTTCCCAGAAAGACAATCGGCAGAACGACCACTGGGATGCCTGCCAGAAGCCAAATCGTTAGGCTTGGCGCAAGTCCGAATAGCAGCGTCACGCCACCTATGCCGATAAAGATATTCCGTAATGCCACAGACACTGTGGTGCCAACAATCTGTTCGATTATTGCCGTATCAGCGGTCATACGGCTTGCAATTTCACCCGGCCGGTTTTCTTCAAAAAAGCGCGGGGCCAACCGCAACAGATTTTGCTGTACGGCCACCCGAATGTCGCCAACCACACGCTCGCCAAGCCAGCTAACAAAATAAAACCGAAACGCTGTTGAGACACCAATGATGACGACAATGCCTAGCAACAAGTAAAAGTACGGTGCCGGATCTCCGCCATTTTTAACAAAGCCCTCGTCAATAATCAGCCGAAGGCCATATGGGATCGCTAGCGTAGACGCCGCCGCTGCGACAAGTGCCAACAGCGCGTAAGTAATTTGACGAGGATACTGGATCGTAAAATGCCCTATCATCCGCAAACTGCCAAAATTTAGCTTTGGCTTGGCCGGAACCGTTTCCGGTGTCTCGGCTGCAGTCTCAGTCTGAACGTCGGTAATATCGTTTGTCATGGCGCTCGCCTAGCAGTGCATAGATGCCGGAACAATCCGCGACAGACTGCCCAGTTGCTTTTCCTATGGTGCAATGCACAATAAATGCGTAAAGCCTTACGCAAGCGTAGCAGTAATCTGCCGTATACGATATTTTAAAGGCTTCAATATGCTTTACACTGGATATGACCTTCAACGTGGCTTGCTGGCTGGAGCTGGTTGGGTTGCGCAACGACAGGCAGAGTGGCTCAACACGCTTCCTTCGCCATTCAATTATGCTGGCTTGGCCCCTGTGGCTGCCTCTGCGCTTGAGGTTTTCGCCCATTCGGTTCTGCCACGTGGAAAGCCGGCTTTCGGATTGAATGAAGTTGTCATCAATGGCAAAACCTTGCCGGTTCAAGAGGAAAATGTCGCGCGCAAGCCTTTCGGCCAACTCAAGCGGTTCGCTTATGAGGGCAGTAGCGACAAGCCGCGGTTGTTGATTTGCGCACCGATGTCGGGCCACTTTGCGACGCTCTTGCGCGGTACGGTTGAACGCATGATGGTGACCCATGACGTGTACATTACCGATTGGAAAGATGCGCGCGATGTGCCGCTAACGGGCGGCGGTTTTGACCTTGAGACCTATATTGATTACCTGATTGAATGGCTGGAATTTATCGGTCCTGATGCAGGCGGTCGTGGCGCACACATGCTTGCCGTGTGTCAGCCGTCAGTGCCTGCTTATGCTGCAGTTGCCGTGATGAGTGCCAAGGAGCATCCGCTTCGGCCCCGCACGCTAACGATGATGGGCGGCCCAATCGATACCCGCGAAGCGCCGACCGCGGTTAACAACCACGCGACGCAGCGGCCCCATGAATGGTTTGTGCAAAATGTGATTGCGACGGTCCCACCTTATTACAAAGGCTCGGGGCGCCGTGTTTATCCGGGCTTTCTTCAGTTGTCCGGATTTATGTCGATGAACCTTGGCAACCATATGATCAGCCACTGGTCGATGTTTTCGGACCTTGTGAAAGGCGATGGCGAAAGCGCCGACCGGCACAAGGAATTTTACGACGAATATCGTGCCGTGTGCGACATGACCGCCGAGTTTTATCTGCAAACGGTCGACACCGTGTTCCAAAGGCATTTGTTGCCGAAGGGCGAATTCAACTATCGCGGAAAGCTCGTTGATCCCGCTGCGATCACTGACATCGGTATTCTCGCAATTGAGGGCGAGCGCGACGATATCAGCGGTTTGGGCCAGACCAAGGCTGCATTGAACATCGCAACTGGCTTGCCTGAGGTATTTAAGAAATATCATATGGCTCCGGAAGTCGGCCATTACGGCATTTTCAACGGCAGCAGATGGCGCGAAAAAATCGCGCCGGTTGTTGAAAACTGGATATCCAGCCATAATTGAGCGGCACAATGTCCGCCGTTAACGGGCCCTGCCAAGTAGGATTTAGCAGCACGCGGTTTCCTGCGGTGTTCGAGCGATGACCTTGCGTATTAGCGCAGTTGTCGAACGCTGGCCCGTGAACGGCCATTTTACCATCGCGCGTGGTGCCAAGAAGTTTGTCGACTTGCTCGTGGTCGTGGTTAGCGACGGCACGCGTATCGGTTATGGCGAAGGCACCGCCATCTATTATAGCGGCGAGACAGCAGAAAAATGCCTTGGACAGGTCGAGCGGGTGATCGACGAACTGGAGGCGCATTCCGTTTCAATGGCGCGCGAGATTTTGCAGTCGTTGCTGCCATCTGGCGCGGCGCGCAATGCGCTCGATTGTGCGCTGTGGGATTTGGAGGCGAAGCAGACAGGACGTGCGCTTTGGGAATTGGTGGGCATGCGGTTGCCGCCCTTGCCGCTGGAAACGGCTTTCACGATTTCCTTAGGTACGCCAGATGCGATGCTAGCTGACGCGCGCAGCGCGGCAAAAAACGGCTATAGCCTGCTAAAGCTCAAATTAAATGGTGATGCTGACCGCGACCGTGTTGCTGCGGTTCGGGCAGGCGCACGTGATGCCCGAATTATCGTGGATGCAAATGAAAGTTGGGGCGCGGTAGATATAGCTGCAGAGGCCGAAGCATTGAAACACCTTGGCGTGGCGATGATTGAGCAACCCTTGCCCGCCGGACAGGACGCCGCGCTGGCAAATATTTCCTCCCCCTTGCCAATTTTTGCCGACGAAAGTTGCCACGCCGCGCAAGACGTGCCGCGATTGGTCGGACTATATCAGGGCGTGAACATAAAGCTTGATAAAGCAGGGGGCCTAACCGAGGCGCTGGCGCTCAGGCAGGCAGCACAGAGCGCTAAGATGCAGGTCATGGTCGGTTGTATGCTTTCCACGAGCCTCGCTATTCAGCCAGCGTTCCTGGTTGCGCAATCGGCAGACTGGGTCGACCTTGACGGCCCCGTGTTGCTCGCAAACGACCGGCCGGGCGGCTTTTCCTTTGCCAATGGCTGCCTGTCCCCGGCCTGAGCGTTCACAAGGTTACGTGGGCAACCTTATCTTTGTAATCCTGTTTGGGGTCGATCCCCATAAGCATCTTGATCCCCGCGACCATGCTGGAAGCATCAATCCAGATCTCTGCATTTTCCGGATCAAGACGAATGAGCGCAACCTCTGGATCGTCCTTGCCGCCTTCATACCATGCAGCCACAAAGCGATTCCACAGACGGTCGATAGTCACGCGGTCGGTAGATTGAGACAAATTGCCATGGACTGTTGCCCAGATATCATGGCCTTTGGACGCAAAATGCGCCATCGCACGGCCGCCCGAGCCAATTTGTTGATATAGTTCGCTTGACCGCGATGTGAAAAACCAGATTGGTCCTTCATATTGGTTATCCCGAAAGCATTCGTCGTCCAGTTGGGCAGTCATGGGGCGCGCATGGCCATCGTCGCCTTCGGCCAGACCCAAAAACAGAGTCATGTCCGATTTGAGGGCCTTCCAAAATTTTTCTTTGATTTCCGTGTCGCTCGGCATCTGATCACTCCTTGTTGGAGTGAGGGAAACCAACGATACCCAGCGGTGTTCCGGCTCAGGCACTACTTAATGCAGCAATTGCACCTCACACGGCGTCGAGATACTCGATATCAGGCGGACCGGCGAGGCATGGCCCGAGCTTTGGACCGGCGGCCTTGAAATAGTCGCTACTGCCATGTGCGGTCAGCGCCTCTTGGTCCACATACTGTTCAAGCACTTTGTAAACCTGCGGGTTGGCCCTAGACCGGGTCAACGTGTAGAACACGTTCCCCGGTTCATTGGCGCGAACGGCCGCTACCAGTTCGGCAAAAACAGCCTCAAAATCTTCGTTCTTGCCCTCTGCGACGGTAAGCGTCGCAATAACACCGATAGCTGACATGAGGCTGTTCCCTGATTGCGATTAAAAGATTTCGAACAGGCCAGCTGCGCCCATGCCGCCGCCGACGCACATGGTGACAACCCCGTACTTCGCCCCGCGACGCTTGCCTTCGATCAAGGCGTGGCCGGTGCAGCGCGCGCCGGTCATACCATAAGGGTGGCCAACGGAGATCGATCCGCCGTTTACATTGAGCAGCTCATTTGGAATGCCCAATTTGTCACGGCAATAAAGTACCTGGACTGCGAACGCTTCGTTCAGTTCCCAGATGCCGATATCGTCCATCTTGAGGCCGAAACGCTGAAGCAATTTGGGGATCGCAAATACTGGACCAATGCCCATCTCGTCAGGTTCTGTACCTGCGACAGCCATGCCAACATAGCGGCCAAGCGGAGTAAGACCCCTTTTCTCGGCCAATTTGGCTTCCATCAGGATCGATGCGGATGAACCATCAGAAAGCTGGCTTGCATTGCCTGCGGTGATCGTCATGTCAGGACCGAGGACCGGCTGAAGCGCTTGCAAGCCTGCGAGCAGCGTATCTGCACGGTTGCCTTCGTCCTTTGCGATGGTCACTTCCTTTTGGCTGACTTCGCCGGTTTCCTTGTTCATCACGTTCATGGTCGTGGTGACAGGAACAATTTCAGCATCAAAATAGCCAGCAGCTTGCGCTGCGGCAGTGCGCTGCTGGGATTGCAGGGCATATTCGTCCATTGCATCCCGGCTGATATTGTAACGCTTCGCTACGACTTCGGCTGTCTGCAGCATGGGCATGTAGATGGAGTTGTGCATTTCCACCAGTTCGCGGTCAGGTTGAACGCGCATTTCCTTTGTCTGCACAAGCGAGATGGACTCCTGCCCGCCAGCGGCCATCACATCGACATTGTCGACGATGATTTGCTTTGCAGCGGTCGCAATCGACATTAGGCCCGAGGAACATTGGCGATCCATGGTCATGCCGGACACAGATACGGGCAGGCCAGCGCGCAATGCAACCTGGCGTGCAAGGTTGCCGGCTTGCGTGCCCTGCTGAAGCGCGGAGCCCCAGAGAACGTCGTCGATTTCGCCGCCTTCTATTCCAGCGCGCTCGACAGCGGCTTTCAACGAATAGCTGCCGAGCGTTGGCCCGAGAGTGGCGTTGAACCCGCCGCGATAGGCTTTGCCAATGGCGGTGCGGGCGGTGGATACGATTACTGCTTCACGCATGGGAGTGTTTCCTTGAATTAAAAATTATACGAAAAACTGGCTGATCCATTCAGCCTGAAGTGCTGGCTTTTCCTCGCCCTCAATCTCGACAGTGAATTCAAGCGTCTGTTGCCACTGGCCCGGGCGCTTTTCGGCGAGTTCAAGCAGTTTAAAGTGGCCGCGGACGCGCTTGCCCGAACGGACAGGGGCGAGAAAACGTGTTTTGTTACCACCATAATTGACACCCATTTTGACGCCCGCAACCTTTGGGCAATCGGACTTGGCGCTCATCACCGGAAATAGCGACAAAGTGAGAAATCCGTGCGCGATTGTGCCGCCGAACGGGGTCTGTTTTGCCATCTCTTCATTAACATGGATAAACTGATGATCACCTGTCGCGTCAGCGAATTTGTTGATCATGTCCTGATCAACCAATATCCATTCGGATACGCCGATATTCTCGCCAACCTTAGTAGCGAGTTCAGCGGGTGTAACTGCGGTCATATGGTCTCTCCTAGGTACTATTTTAGGCTATCGTGGCGATTTCAACGGCCCAATACAAGCCCCGGCTGTTTGCCGTTACGGCATGCTAGGGGGCTTTACTCGAACACCCCGCGAATCAGCTTTTTGGAGGTGCCGCCGTCGCGCCGGGTGGAATGGCATAGGGCATTATCATTTCGCCATCCGGTGCGGCTGTAAACGTTGTTTGCGTAGGATAGGCAAAAGAAATTCCTTCACGGGCAAAGCGTTCGATTATGGCAATACCGATATTGTGCCGAGCTTGAAACATGTCTTCAACATCATCGCTTTCGATATCGAACATCAAATGAAAATCGATTGAACTCGCGCCAAAATTAATGAAACCAGCGCGGATAAACTGTGCACCGTTATTATCGACTATTTCGCGTAAAATTTCGGGCAAGCGCTGCGCAAGAGCAGGGGGGGTTTGATAAACAAGAGTCAATTCAAACGTCACTCGACGGTACAGTGTCAGTGTGTTGTTGGTGATTTCCTTCTCCAGCAATTTGCTGTTTGAAATAATCTTTTCTTCGCCCGTAAGTGCCCGCAGTCTTGTGCTTTTCATTCCGATAACTTCAACCCGCGCAGTTGTGTTGTCGTACGACACGGTGTCACCGCGCCGGAATGGCTTGTCAAAGATGATCGAGATTGCGGCAAAAAGGTCTGAGAAAATGCCTTGCGCTGCAAGGCCGATGGCAATGCCGCCAACGCCAAGGCCGGCTACAAGGCCCGTTACGTTCACGCCCAGATTGTCCAGAACCACGATGGCGGCGATCGCAAACAAGGCAAAGCTAACGAGCAGGCGTATCAACACCATCGCGCTTTGAAGAGTATCATGTTCGTGAATGCCTTCGCCAGCGCGCCGCTCAATCAACCCCAGGATGATTTCGCGAAGCCAGATCGCGACCTGGATGACAATCGCGATGGTAAACAATATGTCGATAAAATCGGCCAAAGTCGCAGGCGCATTCGCGATCTGGTTCACCAGTTCAATCGACACCATGATGCGGAAAAATTTGCTCGTGCGCGCCAGGGTGCGGGCGATGATTGATTTTACATGCGCGCGATGTTCGCTTTCCCGCGAAACTCTCGCAGCGATCCGTTTCAGCCAGCTAAGAGCAATGAAAACAATGATCGCTGCGACCACGGCAATGCCGAGCTCGACGTAATTGTTCTGTACCCAAGCTGTTAAAGCATCCCAATAGGATTGAAGACGCGGGCCAATCGATGCCGGTTCGATATGGTCTAAAGTGGGTGCTGGTTTTGCAGTCATCGTTCTTGTGTAAAGTCGATAAGCTCCGCGCACAACCTTTGCAGTCAATCGGCCGCTTCATTCTGCCGCCACAACCGTCGACCGGCTGCTTCGATTTTTCATCGGACGCCATGCCGCCTCTTTACGTCGCCGATTGAGATAGCTGTCCAAACCGATTTGGAGAGCGATTAACATGTAGAAAAATGTCTGAAAGGCAATGCCGACAAATAATGAGCCGACAAGATATATGATTTGGCTATTCTGCAGCGCAGTTGCGAGCGGCGCGACCCATGCTTCGTCGGGTCGGTTTCGCTTCCGGTACATGCGCGAAATGACCTCCATTCTCCAAACCCCGCCGACGTGAATGAATAGCCACGCGATCAGGCCGGGGAAGCCTTGTTCTCCCAGCATTTCAAAATAGCTTGAGTGAAAGGCGCGGCCCTGATCGACAATTTCTTTGATGGCAGGAACTTCCGACGAGCGCGTTCCTGCATTTCCGCTGGTGTCGGCGATGTCATAACGAAGGCGATTTTGGCGATACACATCGAAGCCGCCTCCGAACGGATTTTCTTTTACATATTCCCAGGTCCA
>NZ_JBKBQV010000011.1:266-55812 GCF_046292425.1 Sphingorhabdus sp. | reverse complement strand
CATAACCTGAAGGTCGTAGGTTCAAATCCTACTCCCGCAACCAACAAAAGACCCGGCCTCGCGCCGGGTTTTTTGTTGGCTGTGGTGAGGGCTGAATTGGGAGCTTGTTCAGCCGGAGCAATGGCATTGCCATTGCGGAGACCACGGCGAAGCCGTGAAATCCTACTCCCGCAACCAACAAAACAGGCCCCCTCGTGGGGCCTTTTTTGTTGGTCGTGGTGGATTGTGGATTTTCACCTCCTTTAACCGGAACATTGATCAACGGGAGAGCAAAGGCGTCATACCAATCCCCATATTCTAATCAGCGCTACACAACATACGATTATGCGTTGAATTCGACTATCGGGACGAAGCCGCCAAAAATCATACGTTTACCGTCAAATGGCATCGGATTTTTTGCAGGATCCATGCGCGGATCTACCTTGGACGGGTCGTTCATCATCTCCGTCATTTTTGCCATTCCAGCGTCCCGCGTGGTCTTATCAGGCCATTCAATCCAGCTGAAAAGGACAGCCTCGTCCTCGGCTGCCTTGACTGCCATGCGGAAATCAGTCGTCTGACCTTCCGGGACGTCATCACCCCAACATTCAAGCACACGGGTAGCCCCCAGTTCGATAAAGACACTGTCTGCTGTGTTGGCATGGTCGATAAATTTTTGCTTATTGGCCTCGGGGCATGCAATTACAAAACCGTCAATATATGGCATTTCTCTCTCCTTACATAAATTCAATGAGGTGGGACGTTACCGTTTGGCATGGCGGAAAAGTCCATCCACGCTACTTCCCAAATATGGCCGTCTGGATCTTCGAAACTGCGGCCAAACATAAAACCATGATCTTGAACTGGTGTCGGATCGGCGATGCCACCCGCGCTGCGCGCGCATTCGACAAGTTCGTTTACCGCCTCTTTGGAATCTGCCGAAAGACACAGAAGGACCTGTGCACATGTGTGGGCGTCGGGAATTTCTTTTGAAGTAAACTGTCGCCATTTGTCATGTATTAGCAACATTACTGATATTGCATCGGAAAAGACCATGCACGCGGCATTACCGTCGGTGAACTACGGATTATTGGGTGCGCCCACTTTTTCGTAAAAAGCCATTGATTGCGCCAAATCCGTTACCGGCAGATTTATAAACACAGTCTTTTCCACGCGGTCTCTCCAATTGTTTGTCAAAAATAGAGTCAACGAAAGCAATCGACTTCACATCGCCATAAGGCGCACCGTTATAATACGGCCGCTTCGCAATTGCGCGCGGCAGGCGACAGGAAAAATCTTCGGATAAACTAATCGACGTTAGCAACAGTTCCAATTATTGCTTTCAACCTGCATAGCGTCGCTACGATTAAAATAAGAAGCTGTCGCTCAAGACTCGTTTTGAATTTGTCGACAGTCAATCGACTGGTCGCGGTAAAAAGGCCATCGAGAGCGCTTTTATATATTATGCTCCACCCCCACACCCCAAGCTGGGCCACCCCCGCCGACCACGATGAGCTCGCCGACGTCATCTTCGACGCTGTCCGCAACGGGCCTAGCCAGTACACCGACGCCCAGCGCGCGGCTTGGATGCCTGAGCGCCGCAGCGGGCCGGAATGGGACGCGCGGCTCGCGGCCAAAAGCATAGCGATTGGCCGCAACGACACCCGCATCCTTGGTCTCATGAGCATTGAGCGCGGCGGTTATATCGACTTCGCGTTTATCCGGCCCGAGGCACAGGGCACGGGGCTTTTCCGTGCGCTCTTCAACATGGTCGAGGTACATGCCCGCGTCGCAAGCGAACCACGGCTTTGGGTGCATGCCAGCCTGATGGCGCAGCCTGCCTTCGCCGCCGTCGGCTTTTCTGTCGTCGAACATCAGGTCGTGCAGATCGGCGATCAGGACTTTAAACGGGCCCTGATGGAAAAGCATTTATTGCCCGTGTGATAACCCACGCTTGCAATGTAGGATTTGCTTTGAGATTATAGCGGCGACTGGCCATTTTGGCCCGAACACGCTCTTTCTCATTGCTGTATTTCCTCTGGTTACCCGTCGCGTGCGGGCGCGTCTTTTTGCAGGTGCTTTCCGGTGGTTTGGCGACAATTATTCCCGTCCCCACCGCACAAACGCAAATGCTGCCGAAACCCGTTTAAGTGAGACCTTAGTGTGACCTTTCAGCTTCTTCTGGCGCTCTAGGGCTGTTTGATAAAAAAAGAGCATTTGTTGACAAAGTGCCGTTATCCCCCGCATGTCTGGGTTGAAGTTTTACAGGGGGCGGTGACGGATGCACGACGAAGACCTACAGCGAAACAGTGCGTTCCGCTTTTACGGAAGCTGGCAGGAATTTGCGCAAATTGCCTTTCCAAACCTGTTGCTGACCATCGTCACGCTTGGCATTTACCGTTTCTGGGCGACGACCCGCGAGCGCGAATATCTCTGGGGAAAGACCCAGTTTATCGACGAGCGTCTGGAGTGGACTGGCCGCGGGGTGGAGCTTTTTATTGGCTTCATCATGGTGTTTTTCCTCATTGGTCTGCCCTTCATCGTCATCCAGTTGATTTCGCAAGGCCTGATCTTCCGGGGCGAGGCTATCATCGCCGGCCTTGTGACCTTCGCGATGTTCCTGCTGCTGTTCTACCTCACGGGCGTCGCGTATTTTCGGGCGCTGCGTTACCGCCTAAGCCGTACCTATTGGCGCGGGATCCGCGGCGGAAGCGATAATCCCGGCTTTCAATACGGCCTGTCCTATATGTGGAAAAGCGTCATTGGCTGGCTGCCGATATTTCTGCTGGTGCCATGGTCGATGATTTCGCTGTGGAATGACCGCTGGAATGCCATGAGCTTTGGCCCACACCGCTTCAGCGCGACCGCCGAGTGGAAGCCGCTCATGAAGCGATATCTGCTGTTTTACCTCGTGCCGTTTCTCATTTTTGTCGGCGCCGCTATTTTCGGGATCAGCATGGCGATCTCGGGCGGCACGCCTGACGCTTTGGGTAATACCGGTGTCGCGATTGGGGCGATATTAGTGATCGTTGCCATATTGGCCTTCTACATTGTGCTCCCGCTTGCTGCGCTTGCCTTTTACAGCAAATATTTCCGCCTCGCAGTCGGCGGATTGCGGCTGCACAGCCTGGAATTCGCGTTCCGCGCGCGCGCCGCAGACTGGATATTGTTTTTCCTCGCCAACATTGCGATCGTCGTCTGCACCTTGGGCATCGGCTATATTTTCCTGCCCTATCGCAACTGGAAATTCTTTATTGACCATATGGAAGCGTATGGGGAGATCAACATCGACGAACTCACTCAGTCGCAGACCATAGTCGAAAAACATGGTGAGGGCTTGCTTGACGCCTTTGACGTGGGGGCGATCTGACCGATGCCCGCATTTTTCAACGCCTGGCATTATGACGGCAAAAGCGCAGTCAAGCGCAAGGTCGAGGTGCAGGTTATCGGCCAGCAATTCTACCTTCTGGAGACCGAAAGGCGGCACGGCCCCTTTGCCTTTGCCGACGTCGAATATGTGACGCAACAGGGTGAGGCGGATGTCTATGGTTTGGACGATAGGGACGGGTGGCGCCTTATGCTGTCCGGTCCTGTGCCTGCCGACCTTGCTGCTTGTTTGCCTACACGCCGCAGATATGGCGGATGGGTTGACCGGCTTGGCTTGGGTAAGGCTGCAGTCGCCTTTGCGCTCACAAGCGCTGTGGCGGTGGCCGTCGTCCTGTTAAGCCCGCAATGGCTGGCGCCGCTGATACCCTCCAGTGTTGACGACAAGCTTGGCGACGCGCTGGTCGGAGATTTCGGCGGCCGTTTCTGCCACACGCCCGCCGGGGACGCGGCGTTGAAAAAGCTGGTGGCCTCGCTCGATAACAACCCGCAAGACCTGCAGGTCGAGGTTGCCAAGATCGACATGCTCAATGCAATCGCCTTGCCCGGCGGTAACGTTATCTTGTTCGATGGCCTCATCAAACAAGCCGAAACACCCGATGAAGTGGCTGGCGTATTGGCGCATGAAATCGGGCATGTGCGCGAAAAGCATGTGATGCAGGCGTTGCTGCGGCAAATGGGTCTGGCTGTGGTGCTTGGCGGCGTCGACGGCAACAGCGGCGCATTGGTAAATAATGTTCTGGCCATGAGCTATAGCCGCAAATCCGAAGCCGAAGCCGACGCACATTCGATGAAGGTATTGGGCAATGCGAACATCTCTCCCGCTGGCACCGCGTCCTTTTTTGACCGGCTTTCCGAACTTGATGGCAGCGCGGGAACGGTGAAGCAGAATGCCGGGCTCACCGGTTATCTGTCTAGCCACCCGCTTTCGGCCTCGCGCAAAGCGGCGTTTGAAAAAAGCATCGTCCAAGGCAGAAACTACAAGCCGGCGCTTACCGCGGCGGAATGGAGCGCGCTGAAGTCAATGTGCACACTGGACCGCAAGGCAAAGTCGGGCTTCGGCTTTGATTTTGACTAAGTATGTCGTTAAAGCAGGATTGAACAAAGCCATTCGATAAGGAACCCGACATGTTTAACCGCCTCTTTGTCGATCACCCCAAGAGCGTCGATGAAAATTATGTTGAACATTTCGGTGTCGCCAGCCGCTTTGGCTTTACGATGATCTGGGGCGGAATGAAGGCACTGGTCCATGCCGTCATCCCCGGCCTGTGCATCACGTCGGGCAGCGACACGGTGAAGCGGTTGAACACCATCATGGTCGAACAGCGCCGCGCCAAGGGGCAGGATGTCACGCAAATGTTGACGGTCGACTGGGTGATCTGACGCTGTCTGAAACACAGCTTCAGTTTGCCGTACGCGCAGATGGCGTGCACTTGGCATATCGACACCAGCCGGGCCAGGGCCCGACGTTGGTTTTCTTGCCCGGGTATATGTCCGACATGCAGGGCAGCAAGGCGATTGCGCTTTCGGCTTGGGCAGCCGAGCGGGGCTTGGGCATGCTCCGGTTGGACTATTCGGGTTGCGGCGAAAGCGAAGGCGCGTTCGAAGACGGGACGCTCAATATCTGGCGCGATGATGTTTTAACAGTGGTTGCCGAAATGGTGGACGGACCGCTGATCCTGATTGGGTCCTCAATGGGCGGTTGGCTCATGCTGCTGGTGGCCGAGGCGCTTGGCGATCAGGTCAAAGCGATGGTTGGCATCGCCGCTGCACCCGATTTTACTGATTGGGATTTTGACGAAGCCGACCGGGGGGCCATCGCGTCCGCTGGCCGCATCGAACGGCCAAGCGATTATGGTTATGAGCCCATGGTCATCACACAGCGCTTTTGGCAGTCAGGACAGGCCAATCTGCGGCTGACTCGCGCGGTCGCTATCGATTGCCCCGTGCGCCTCATCCACGGCCAGCGCGACCCGGACGTGCCATGGGAGACCTCCGTCAGGCTCGCTGCAGCGCTTCGTTCATCCGATGTGCAGACGATATTGGTAAAGGATGGAGACCACCGGCTTTCGCGTGATCAGGATATTGCCCTGCTGATCGACACCGTCACGAAGCTGGCCTGCTGAACCATTCCGGAGCGTCCATGCTGAATCTCTTGTCACTCTTGCTGCAACTCGCCGCTACGCAACCTTTGCCAACCTTAGACGAACTGCAGTTTGAAGAGTGCCTCACATTGGCGAGCAAAGATCCCGCGTCCGCGATCTCCAGCGCCAGCCTGTGGGCGCAGCAAAATGGAGGTCATTTGGCGCGGGCCTGTCATGGTTTTGCGTTGGCCACCGATTTCAAATTTGACCTTGCTGTGCCGGTCTTAAGCGAGGCGGCTACCTTGGCTGAAGCAAAAGGCGACCCACGTGCTGCGCGCTTCTGGGCACAGGCGGGTAACGCTGCAATCGCGGCGGATCAGCCAGATGTCGCGGTAGATGCCCTGACCAAGGCACTGGCGTCGAAAAACCTGGATAATAATGAACGCGCCGACAGCGAAGTTGACCGCGCGCGCGCTTTGGTCGCTTTGGGCAAAAATGCCGACGGTGAAGCCGCCTTGGCAACAGCGCGCCAGCTATCGCCCGAAAATGGCGCAGCGTGGCTGCTTTCGGCAACACTCGCACGACGATTGAACAAATTACCCGATGCGCTGACTTTTATCCAAACCTCTGCCGCGTTGCTGCCAAGCGACCCGGCAGTCGCGTTGGAGGCGGGCAATATTGCGATTGCTGCTGGCGATGACAACACCGCCCGCAAGCAATGGGAGCAGACGATCACGATTGCTCCAAATAGTCGGCAAGCCCTGACCGCGGCTGCCCAACTCGCGGCACTCGCAGCGGCTACGCCAGCGCCAGCAAGCGAGCCTCAATCCAGATAATACTGCACCGTCGTGACCACGCGGACTTTTTTGAACGGAGAGTCCGATACGCCCCACCCACCAGCGCTGTCGCCGTCGCGCGCGGTGACTTCGAAATAGCCTTGGCTGGCTGACTTAATTCTGCCCACGTCCGTGCCGCTATCCTGCGCGAATTGCTCAGCAGACTTGCGGGCATCCTTTGTTGCGAGTGCAATCATTTCGGGCTTAATGCTGTTTAACTTGGTGAAGGTATAGGACATGCCTGATCCTTCCTCCAGCGCAACGCCCACTTTCACGAGATCAAACTGCCGCTTTACAGCAGCTTCGGCCCGCTTGATATCGGTGGTGCGCAGGCTTAGGCGCTGTTTAACAGTGTAGGTTGGAATGCCATTCTCGTTATATTGCGAAACATTGGCACCCGTGGGCTGAAGCGCTTCTGCATCAAAGCCCAAGGTTCCAAAAAAGCCACGAATTGCCTTTGTGTCATTGTCAATTTTCGCTTGGGCGGTTTGTAAGTCACTCGCCTTGGCCGAATAGGCAATCGTCCAGGTCGCAAGGTCGGCGGTTACGTCTCGTTCCGCAAGGCCGCGCACCGTCACGGCCCGGTCCGCCTGTTTCATCCGGACAAGGCCATCGCCCATCAGATACCCGCCCCCCAACAAGCCGATGGTAAGCAACGCCGACCCAGCGAGCCACAAACGCCCTTGATTCCCAATGATTCTGCCAAACCAGCCTGATGTGTTGTCGTCGATATGATCGTTGTTCATCGCTTATTCCCTGAATTTCCGATTTTGCGGTGTCTTGCGCCTATTGCTGCGAAGGTTCATGAATAGCCGCAACTCCGTTTGCGCCAAACTAGCTTTGTGGCGATGAATTGTGCCTTAATGTAGATGAATGGAATAAAAGATGCCGACGACCTATCTCCACACTATGATCCGTGTCACTGACCCAGACGAGACAGTCGCTTTTTTCAAGCTGATCGGACTCGAAGAAGTGCGCCGTTTTGACAATGAGGCTGGCCGCTTCACGCTCATCTTTCTTGCAGCGCCCGGCCAAGCGGGCCTTGCCGAGGTGGAGCTGACCCACAATTGGCCACCTGCGGATGGTAGCGCGCCGGAGGCGTATTACGGCGGACGGAATTTTGGCCATCTGGCCTATCGTGTCGATGATATTTACGCCACGTGCCAGCGACTGATGGACGCAGGTGTGACGATTAACCGCCCCCCACGTGACGGGCATATGGCCTTTGTGCGGACGCCCGACGGCATTTCGATTGAGCTATTGCAAGAGGGGCATCTCGCGCCTGCCGAACCTTGGGTGAGCATGCCTAATGTCGGGGCATGGTAAACATGCTTGAGATTGTTCGTGTCCCAGTGTTGTCCGACAATTATGTCTGGTTGGTGCACGAAGCGCAAAGTGGAGAGACCCTGGTGGTTGATCCAGCGGTTGCAGCGCCCGTTCTGGCTGCGGCAGAAGCGCGTGGTTGGACGATCACGCAGATTTGGAACACGCATTGGCACCCAGACCATGTCGGCGGCAATGCGGAGATTAAAGCCGCGACTGGGTGCGTCATTACGGGGCCGATAGGCGAAGCAGAGCGGATACCGACGCTGGATGCGCATGTTCGCGGCGGGGATATTGTGCATTTGGGCAAATTGTTCGCGACCGTGATTGACGTGCCAGCCCATACAGCCGGGCACATTGCGTATCATTTCGAAAGTGAGCATGCCGCGTTTGTTGGCGACACATTGTTCGCGATGGGCTGTGGCCGCTTATTCGAAGGCACTGCGGCGCAGATGTTCGACAATATGCGCAAGCTTGAGGCTTTGGGTGACGATACCGTAATCTATTGCGCGCATGAATATACGCTCAGCAATGCGCGTTTTGCGGTGACGGTAGAGCCAAAAAATGCCGATCTTACCGCGCGTATGGTCGACGTGATCGCCTTGCGCGAACGCGGCGAGGCAACGGTGCCTACAACGATTGCGCTGGAACGGGCCACCAATCCGTTCATGCGTGCGACTTCAGTGGAGGAACTGGCGGCACGTAGGGCGGCAAAGGACGCGGCTTAAAGCAGCTAATGACCTAGCCTAATGGAAGTCGCGTGACTTAGGCAAGATGCGCACATCGCGCGGGTGGCCATGGCGCGGATAGACCGGCTGGGCAAATTCGTCCGACCGGCTGAGCGGGACATTAATGTCATGGTCTTGCGACAGGCGCTCCAGCTCATGCGAGCGGTCGGTGATGGTTGTCGCCATGAGGTGTACTACGCCCTCCTTGCTGCGCTGCACCTCGCCTTCGATCACCATCAACCGTGACGCCATGACGGCGCGGCGTTGGCGTTCGAACAAGCGCGACCATAATAACGCATTGGTGACGCCAGTCTCATCCTCAATCGTAATGAAAATAGCATTGCCTTTCCCTGGTCGCTGCCGCGTCAGCACTACGCCCGCCGTTTTAACCCGCGCGCCATGTTTCGCGGCATCGGTTTGCGCGCAGGTCAATATGCCTTCACGGGCGAAGACGTTGCGCAGGAACTCCATGGGGTGCCCCTTCAGCGACATGCGCGTCATCTGATAATCCGCCGCCACATGTTCGCTGACTGGCATTGCCGGCAATGCGATTTCCGGCTCCTTCGCCAACTCCCGTGCATCTGCCGCCGCGAACAGGGGCAGTTCGTCCGACGGTGTGCGCCGCGCTTCCCACCCAGCCTCGCGCCGGTCAAGGCCAAGCGAGCGCAGGGCATCGGTATCGGCTAGCAAATGTAGGGCCCGCGCTGGCAAATGCGCCTTGCGGGCCAATTCCTCCAATGAGCTAAAGGGACGCGCCTTCTCAATGGCATTGGCCCAATCCTGCTGAAAACTGCCGATTTGCCGGAACCCAAGCCGCAATGCGCCGGACTCGATTGCATTGTCCCAAGCACTGAAATTCACATCAATGGCTCGGACATCGACCTTATGATTGCGCGCATCCTGCACAAGCTGAGCTGGCGCATAAAAGCCCATGGGTTGCGAATTGAGTAAGGCCGCGGTGAAAATTGCTGGATGATGGCATTTCAGCCATGACGATATGTAGACCAGATGGGCAAACGCCTGCGCATGGCTTTCGGGAAAGCCATAGCTGCCAAAGCCTTCAATCTGCTTGTAGCAGCGCTCGGCAAAATCCTGCTGATATCCGCGCTGGACCATGCCGTTGATCATCTTGTCCTTATATTCGGGCATGGTGCCCGAATTGCGGAAGGTCGCCATTGCGCGGCGCAGGCCATTGGCCTCATCCGGCGTAAACGCGGCGGCCACCATCGCCAGCTTCATCGCCTGCTCCTGAAACAGCGGTACGCCATAGGTGCGGTACAATATGTCGTGCAATTCATTGGGATCATGCGGCGGGGCGGGGGAGGGATATTCGACTTTCTCCTCACCATTGCGGCGGCGCAGATAGGGATGGACCATGTCACCTTCGATCGGGCCGGGGCGTACAATAGCGATCTGGATGACGAGGTCGTAAAATTCCTTAGGTTTCAGGCGTGGCAGCATGTTGATTTGCGCGCGGCTTTCGACCTGAAAGGTACCAATGCTGTCGCCCTTTTGTAGCATGGCGTAAACCGCTGGGTCTTCGGCTGGAACACTGGCCAATGTGTAATCCCCGCCGCCCGTCTGCCTCAACATTTCAAAGCTTTTGCGAATGCAGGTCAGCATGCCCAATGCCAAGATATCGACCTTCAAAAGGTTCAGCGCGTCGATATCGTCCTTGTCCCATTCGATGAAGGTCCGGTCCGCCATCGCGCCATTGTGGATGGGCACGGTTTCATCAAGCCGGTTTTCGGTGAGGACATAGCCGCCCACATGCTGCGACAAATGCCGCGGAAAATCCAGCAACTGCCCAACAAAGGCATGCAGCCGCGCGATTTGAGGGTTGTCCGGGTCAAATCCAGCCTCAATCAAGCGCGCCTCGGGCAAGTCCCTGCCAAAGCTGCCCCAGACAGTGCCCGCCAGACGTGCCGTCACGTCTTCGGTCAGGCCAATGGCCTTGCCAACCTCACGCACGGTGCTGCGCGGGCGATAATGGATGACGGTCGCGGCAATGCCAGCGCGGTGCCGCTTAAACCGGCGATAGACATATTGCATCACCTCCTCGCGCCGCTCATGTTCGAAATCGACGTCGATATCGGGTGGCTCATCGCGTTCCTCGGACAGAAAGCGCGAGAACAAAAGATTGTTGGATACAGGGTCAACCGAAGTGATGCCGAGCAAATAGCAAATCACGGAATTGGCGGCGGAACCACGTCCTTGGCATAAGATCGGCGGGTCTTGCGAGCGGGCAAATTGGACGATGTCATGGACCGTCAGGAAATAGCAGGCGTAATTTTTCTGGCGTACTAAAGCAAATTCTTCGTCCAGAGCGCGGACCCATTTGGGTGGCAGGCCATCGGGGTGCCGCCGGTTCGCCTCGGTACGTACAAGATGTTCAAGCCAGTCCTGCGGTTCCCACCCGTTGGGGACAGGCTCATTGGGATATTCATATTTCAACTGGCTGAGGTCAAATTCGATTAGGTTCAGGAGCCTTTGGCTTTCCTCAATCGCTTCAGGCGCACGCGCGAACAGCCGCGTCATTTCAGCAGGCGATTTTAGATAACGTTCAGCGTTTACCTCCAACCGGGTGCCCGCCTGGTCCACCGAAACGCCCAAGCGGATCGCGGTAAGCACATCATGCAGTGGCCGTGCGGCGCAATCGGCATAGAGCGCGTCATTGACCGCCAGAATCGAAACATCGCATTGCTTCGCCAACGCGCGCTGTTCTTCAAGCCTACGGCGGTCCTTGCCACGTCCATGCATTGCGATACCAAGCCATACCCTTTCAGGCGCAAGCTTTTTTAGCCTAAGCAATATCTCGTTCAAATTACTGGGCGTTGCCTCAACCAACCGGAGCTTCTCGCCGCCATCGGAGTGGGTATATTCGACGGGCTTTTTATGCGGGCTGGTTTCTTCGGCGGTTGAAAGCGGTACTATGATCAGCAGCAAATCCTCCAGATGTCCGGCCAGATCATCAAAGCGCAATATGCAGCCGCCCTTGTTGGAGCGCATATTCCCGACGGTCAGCAGCCGCGTCAGCCGTCCCCAACCTTTGCGGTTTTTAGGATAGGCGACAATGTCGGGCGTGCCGTCGGCAAAGACCAGACGGCTACCCGTGACCAGCCGGAAGGCAGGAGGTAGCGCATTTGCATCCTTTGCCTTTTTGACCGCGACCCAGGCACGGACAACGCCGGCAACACTGTTGCGGTCAGCGATGCCAATCCCGTTTAAGCCTAGCGCAGCGGCTTGAAACACCATGTCGGCAGGGTGTGATGCACCGCGCAGAAAAGAGTAATTGGTGGCAGCGACCAGCTCCGCATAGGCAGGGATATGCATCATGCGAACAGCCCGTGCAGATACCAGATCGGCGCATCGGTTTCGGAATAAAGGCCATGGCGGAACAGCCAGAAGCGGCGTCCCTCGCTGTCCTCTACGCGATAATAATCCCGGGTTGGCCCGCCTTTGCCCTGTTCATGCCCGGCCTTGCGCCGCCACCATTCGGCGGCAATGCGTTCGGGGCCTTCATAAGCCACAATATGATGTAGGCTTTTGCGCCAACGGAACTGGCGGGGCGGGCCATCGGGAATGGAGGCCAAAGCCTCCACGCGCTGCGGTGTTTCAAAAAGGCGAAAAGGCCGCATTGGTGGTTCGGCCTCGATTGCTTGTGGCCACTCCTTCTGCGGACGCCCTGATTGCGCGGCGCATTCGACTGCGGCGCGTTCAGGGATGTGACTGTTGCGTTCTTCAAAATAGCGTACCCGCTCGCTGCCGAGCCGAACGCTTAGCCGGTCAATCAATGCGGCAGCTTGCGCTGACCTGTCGACTTTCGATTCCAGTCCGACTTGGAACGCCGGCAAAATATCGGCCGCTGGTACCGTAAGTTGAATGCAGTCATAGCCAAAGCCGGGGTCAAGCGGGTCAGAAAGGGCGTCAATCCTTTCGCGGATCAGCCGCATCAACATGCCGGCGTCACGCGTTGGTGCACCTGTGTCGACAGCGAGTCGTGCGACATGGCCGTCGCTTCGGAACAGACTGACCTCAAACCGGCGGCCACCTTGGCTGCGCTCATTCAATTGCACTGCGGCTTTGCCCGTCAGCGTCGCGATGGTGTCGAGAACGTCATTGGTACGCGAAACAGGTTCAGCGAAATTTTGCGTGGCGGTGATAACAGGCAAATGGCGACGCGGGATGATGCGCGCGTCCTCTTCCTCCAGCAAACGCGCCAGTTTGACCACAGTCGCTTTTCCAAAGCGGGCGGCAAAAGCTTTACGGGGGCGACAAGCGAGGTCCTTCAATGTTTTGAGGCCAGCACGACGTAATGCCTCATGTACCTTGGCCCCTGCGTCCAATGCCTCGACCGGCAAAGCAGGAATCGCCGATTTGGCATATCGCGCCTTCGCCCGCGCGCTGTCCGGGGTTGTGCCCAAGGCAATCCGGCTGCTTAGACCGTGCCGGCGCAAGCGTCGTTTTAAATCCTTAGCCAAGCGGACTTCATCACCGTCAAAATGATATGTGCAGCCGGTTATATCGATCAACAGCCCTTGGGGCGGGTCAATCATGAAGGCGGGGCTATACCGTTCGCATCCGTCCGCCAGCCAGCCAAGCAATTCAAGGTCCGCTGCTGGATCATGATCAAACACTGCCAGATCAGGTACCCGCGCGCGCGCATCGGCCAACGCCATCCCAGCGCTTAAGCCAAGCGCAAGGGCCGCGGGGTCGCATGCCGCCAACCGCATGGCCCCGCGCTGCTTTTCGACCATCGCGAAAGGCGTGTCAGGCGCGGAACCTTTGATTCGGACCAAGCGCTCCGTCGGTAACAGTGGCAGAAAGACCGCCAGATAGCGGCGTGTCAAAAAAGCTTCGTGTTGCATGATCCCAGGTCACTCTTGCCTCAAAAGGTGCTGTGCCACCGCGATGGCGCAGAAGGCTGATGTCAAAGGTTGGAAGGCCAGGCGCATTGCCCGGACATGGCACCGACGGTGCAGAACATATCCGCCATCTTGTGCTGGCTGCGCTTGGCATGGGCACGGCATCGCCCCGCACCAGCAGCGCCAAAACTCCGCTTTCTGCCGCAGCCAGAGCCAGACGCCGTGTCGAGGTGAGGTCCACCAGACGGGCATTGCCATGCGTTTCCAATATGACGGCGCTCGCGGCTCTTGACCTTATGGCATCGGCTGCCGCACGCAGGGCGTCGCGTAGGTCTACTGTCTGGATCAGCAATATGCGCGAAGGATTGCCGCCCATGGCCGACAGTCCAAGCGGGTATAGACGTCCGGACGCCTGGCGTTCCTTGTCCCCAGATATCCAGAATATGCTCGCTTCGCTGTCGGGCAACCGCCATGCCAACAACAGTGCAAATGCGGCCGCCGCATGCGAGTCTGCCTTTGCTCCGCCAAAAAACTCGTGCAACCCGGCTTGTGCAATGCCACCGCGTAATCGTTCATCGACATCAGGTGCGCCAATTGGCAGTAAGGATTGCGACGCGTTCGGCTGATGTTGCTTCCATGCTCCATGCACAGAAGGAAAAGCATCCGATGATAGAATCGCTTTTATGTTCATGTTTTGTTCCATACTCCATTTTTCATGAATGTGGAGTCAGCTTTTTCCGTCTTGAAATCGTTTAGCACGTTATAGAATGGCAACCGGAGGGCGTATGAGCACAGATATATCAGAAAGCAGCAGCATATGGCGTTTTGCAAAGGCCACGCGCGCCCATCCTGTGATTGATGCCGCTCCATATTTCGAGATCATCCAGACCGCGATGATGAATGCCCAACATCGTATCATGCTCATCGGTTGGGATTTCGACACCCGAATTGACCTGAGCCGAAGCCGCCGGAAAAAGGGCGACCCGCCAAAACGCTTGGGCGACTTCATTCTCTGGCTCGCAGATCGGACGCCGGGGCTCGAAATCAAATTACTGAAATGGAATATCGGTGCGCTCAAGATGATGGGGCGGGGTTCGACGATGGTGGACGTTGCCAAATGGGCGATGCATCAGCAAATCCAATTCAAGCTCGATAGCGCACATCCTGTTGGGTGCAGCCATCACCAGAAAATTGTTGTCATCGACGACAAGATGGCTGCCTGTGGCGGCATCGACATGACTGCAGATCGTTGGGATACGCCCGACCACATCGACTATGACCCCAAACGCAGGCGGCCCAATGGCAAATTATACGGCCCATGGCACGACATCACGATGTTGGTTGAGGGCGAGGCCGCCGCTGCACTTGCAGAATTGAGCCGTGCCCGCTGGAAACTTGCCGGTGGCGACGCGCTGGACCCTTGCCCTGTCGATGCCAAATCCCCGTGGCCTGAATTTCTACAGGCCGAATTTCAGTTTGTCGAAATGGGCATCGCGCGCACCCGCGCCGCATATAAGGATGTCGGGCCAATCCGCGAAATAGAGCAACTTTTTCTGGAACAAATAGCGCGCGCAAAACACTTTATTTATGCGGAAAATCAATATTTTGCCTCACCGAAAATCGCCGATGCCATTGCCAAACGCATGGCGGAGGAGAATCCGCCCGAAATCATCATTGTGAATCCAGAAACGGCCGATGGCTGGTTGGAGCAAAAGGCGATGGACAGCGCGCGGGTCCAATTGCTCCGCGCGATTGGCAAGCATGATAAAAAGGGCAGATTTTCAATCTACGTTCCGCATACGAAAATGGGTGGGCCCATTTATGTGCATGCCAAATTGATGATCGTGGATGATGAAGTCCTGCGCATTGGCTCGGCGAATATGAACAACCGCTCGCTTGGCCTCGACAGTGAATGCGACATCTTCATTGACGCAAAGCGCCCCGGCAATGAAAGCGCTACGCCCGGTATCCGCATGATGCGCGCCACTTTGCTGGCGGAGCATTGCGGGCTCGCGGTCGAGAAGGTTGCTCAACTGCTCGGTAACGGCGCAGTCATGCGGGAGATTATCGAAAATTCCGCAGGAAGTGGCCGGGCCTTGTGTCCACTCAAGTTGCCGGATCTGACAGAGGCCGAAAAAACACTGGCGGAAAATGCTGTGCTTGATCCGGCGAACCCTGACGAGATGTTCGAACCATTTTCCAGCCCGGGACTATTCGCCCGGGCCAAAAAATTATACTCACCGGGATAGGCTCACTCCCAATAATAAGGCATGCGCTTGCGGCTGCCCGTAACCTCCTCGTTCAGCGTGGCTGCATCATAGAGACGACCACCGATCATGACTTTGGCGACCTTGTCCGAATTGCGGATATCGGCACTTGGGTCAGCGTCGAGGATGACAAGATCAGCGAGCTTGCCTGCCACGATGGACCCCACATCCTTGTCATAGCCAAGCGAACGAGCGGACTCGATGGTACCAGCGGCAAGCGCTTCAATCGGTGACATGCCGCCACGCACAAAGGACCAAAGCTCCCAGTGTGCGGCAATACCAGCTTCCTGACCATGCGCGCCTATGGAAACAGGAACGCCCAGCTTCGCGAGTTTATGCGCCTCACGCGCGCTGTTGTCGTCGACATAATCTTCTTCCGGCGCAATCTCGCGGCGGGCATTGTTGGCCGCAAGCTCGGTTGGCGGATAATGCTTGGCCATCAAGGGGTGACGGAAAACATCTGTATGGGCCCGCCAATATGGGTCACCGGCAGGGCCGCCATAAGTCACCACAAGCGTTGGCGTGTAGCCAACCTTCGACTTGGAGTAGAATTGCAGCACGTCATCATAGAAGATGTCGAGCGGGATATTATGCTCAAGCGTCGTATTGCCATCGGCAATCAGGTTCATGTCCATACCGAATAACGAACCACCTTCGGCGACTGATCGCATATTCTCCTGAAGCGCGGCGGCAACGACCTGCTGACGCTGCTCACGGCGCGGTTGGTTGTAGTTTTTGACGCTATGCGCGCCCTGCGCCTTCAACCGCCGGACATGTGCCAGCGCGTCATCCAAGCCGTTGATTTCGGCATATACATCGGCTGCCTTGGCTCCGTAGACGATTTCGCCAGTCGAGAATGAACGCGGCCCAAGCAACAATCCAGCCCGCTGCATTTCCAGCGCCGGGAATACCGTCGCTGCGCTGCTCGACGGGTCATGCCGCGTAGTAATGCCCATTGCGAGGTTGAGCATATTTACCCAATTCTGCTGCGGGGTCATTTCATCGACGCCATAAGGGCCATGGGCATGGGCGTCGACAAGGCCGGGGATGATCGTCTTGCCAGCAACATCAACGGTTTTTGCGCCCGCAGGGATGGCGAAGTCGCCTGCCTTGCCAACGGCTTTGATCCGGTCATTTTCGACGAGAATTATGGCGTTGTCGATAATTCCGCCGCTCTTGTCCGCCATGGTGACAACGCGGGCGCCAGTGAACGCCACCAGTCCAGTCGGACGGTCCGAGGTCACAGGCATGGAAAGCGAAACGCCTTCCTTGGGCGGCGCAAACTTAACGGGCTTGGCGTCCTTGGCCAACGGGCCATTGGGGTAGAACGCGTTGGTTTGCGCCGAGTATAAGGTCGGCCCAATTGCCCAATGCAAGGCATCGCCATTACGGCTCCAGTGCATATAGTCAGCGCCGCCATTGCTGACCTTCACCACGGGAAGCGCACTGCCCGATGGTGAAGCCGTCACTTCCTGCGTACCCGGCATTAACGGCATCACAAAGGCTTCGTAATTTTGGCGGAAGGCAAAGTTATTGCCGTCGGGCGATACTTCGTAAATCGTCGTGAGTTCACCGCTCGCATGGCTGCGCTTGGCTTCGCCGTTCAGATCCACGCTGACGAGCATGCGCTTGTTCGCGCCGGATTCGGTGTAAAACAGCCGGTCGCTGGACGCCCCGAAATGCGGGGTTGTACCAGCCGAGGTGACACGCGTCGCTGCGCCGCCCGATGCTGGCATCCGGTAGATCCCTGACTGGTCCGAGCGCAATGGCGAGGTGAGGCCGCCACCTTCCTGCTTTTCAAAGACGATTGTCTTGCCATCGGGGGAGAAACGCGGGCGGGCATAATGACCGGGCTGCGCAGTGGCCTTTTTGGGTGTGCCTCCGCTAGCTCCAATCGTATGGATATGGCCAAGGCCTTTATCGGTCCAATTGACATAAGCGATGGTTTTGCCGTCGCGTGACCATGTGGGATAGGCCTCCATGCCCATATCCGACGAGGTCAGGCGGCGCGCTGTGCCACCTGATGCTGGCTTGAGCCACAACTTGCCCATCGTTTCGAATAATATCGTCCGGCCGTCTGGCGAGGTGACGGGGCTGCGCGGCATTTTGGTTTCGAAGCTGGCGGGCGCAACTTCAATTTGCGGCAGTGGCGGGTCAATCAAGTCACGCGTATCCGAAATGCGGAACGGAACTTCGCTTGTCGCGCCACTTGGCCAGTCGACCTTGCGGATCTTCCCGCCAGCCCAGAAATAGATAGTCTTGCTGTCGGGCGACCAATCCATGTTCGGGTAGACGCCAGTGACCGCCCAGGTTTCCTGCACATCCTGGTCGAGCGCATCGTAAATCTTGCGCTCTTCGCCCGTGCCGAGGTCTTTCACATATAGCTTTGACTGGGTCCGTTCGCGGCGGACAAAGGCGATTTTCTGGCCGTCGGGCGAGGGGGTCGGCCGCACCGAGCCGCCGATACCGGAAACCGCGGTTTCGGTTTTGCCGGTTTCGATTTCATAGCGTTCAATATCGAAAATCCGGCCATTGGAATCTTGTGCATATTGGAAAATTGGCCCTGGCGTGATGTTGCGCGTATAATAGATATTCTTGCCATCGGGGGCGAAGATGGGCTCGCCCAGCTCTTTCTGGTGCTGCTCATTGGGCCGTTTGACCAACTGCACACCAGCACCGCCGGAGACATGATAAAGCCAGATTTCGCCAGTTCCAAGTGACCGGCCAGTGGTGAAATGCTTCTTGGCGGCAATGAAGCGTCCATCGGGGCTCCAGCTTGGCTGGTTGAGCAAGCGGAAATCTTCTTTGCTGAGCTGCCGTTTGTCCGAACCGTCGCGGTTCATGATCCAGATATTGTCACCGCCGCCCCGGTCCGAGGTAAAGGCAATGCGATTGCCATCAGGCGAAAAGCGCGGCTGCGTTTCAAAGGGCAAGCCTTCGGCAATGCGTGTCGGTGTGCCGCCGGTTACGGGAATGGTGTAGATATCTCCAAGCAGATCAAACGCGATTGTCCGGCCATCGGGGCTGACGTCGAGGTTCATCCATGAACCTTCATCTGTGTCGATGTTGATCTGGCGTAGAGTCAGGCCCGGAGGAGCCGCAACGTCCCATTTGGGCGCTTTGTCGTCGGCTGCTGCCGGTGCCTGGGCAAAGGCACATGCAGGCATGATTGCGGCGCTCAGCAGCAACAAGGATTTGACGTAATTTTTCATCGATAGGCTCCCCTGCCATTTTCTTTTATCGCACAGGCTGTCATGCCTAGCGCCTGACCGCAACTATGAACTGGCCGTTCGACAACCCGAAGCCAGCGTTCGGCGAACGACACACGATTGGCAGTGAATATCAAAAGCGATGGCAGAATGCGGGTCAGCGGCGAAAGGTCACATTAAAGTCTCACCTAAACAAATGTCGGCGGCCCCCAGACCTCGCGTAACTGACGGCCGCCCGTGCCGCAGGAATGCGCGTCAGCGCGCATAAAGGAAAAGTAGTAATGAGAAAGAGCGCGTCCGGGTAATAACCCGATGACGCGCACAATCTCTCAGAACAAATCCTACATTTCAAGCGTGTTGTTCATGCCGGGGAGCACGGCATGATCAGACAAACACCCTGTGCTTAACGAACGGTGACGGTCACAGCCCGGCGGTTTTGCGCCCAGGATTGCTCGTCCGATCCCAAAGCGGTCGGCCGTTCCTTGCCATAGCTGACAGTCTGTATCCGGCTGGCATCGACACCGATGGAAACGAGATAATTTTTGGCGGAGTTTGCGCGGCGTTCACCCAAAGCGAGGTTATAGTCGCGCGTGCCGCGTTCGTCCGCATGTCCTTCAAGAACAACACGCGTGTTAGGGTAGCGCGCCAGCCATTGCGCCTGACGCTGCAGAACGGCCTGGTCTTCCATATCAACATTGAACCGATCAGTATCGAACAATATGCGATCGCCAAACTGGCCGACCTGTTGCAGGAAATCTTCCTGACTTCCGGGTACAATCTGACCTGTTCCTGCATTCGGATCGATTTGAGTGTCACCATATTCACTACCCTCAGCCGCGGGAGGCAAAACGTCGACCTTCTTCTTGCCGCAGCCAGCAATCAGCGCGGTCGATACCAACAATAAGGCGGCCATTTTCACGTTGTTTTTCTTCACGGTCTTCTCCTTCTATTTTGGTCTGGTTTATTCGTGGTGCATATTTCAGTCTTATAACTGTAAACGTTTTTAAGGCAAAACGGGTCCCCACGCCGGGTCTGAACCATCCACCGGTGTTGGCAACTGGCGTTCGTTGGAACCCGTCAGATCGACTTGCCAGATGCTTGTTTTGCCGCTTCCCTTGGCGGTACGGAAGAACTGGATAACGCGGCCATTTGGAGCCCATGTCGGTGCTTCGTCCTGCCAACTGTTGGTCAGCAGGCGTTCGCCAGACCCATCGGGCCGCATAGTGCCGACGCGGAAATCGCCAGCAATGCGGGTGAACGCAATAAGGTCAGCGCGCGGGCTCCATTCGGGCGTGGCATAGCGCCCTGCACCAAAAGTGATGCGACGCTGGTTGCTGCCGTCTGCATTCATCACATATATTTGCTGGCTGCCTGAACGGTCGCTTTCAAAGACGATCTGGCGGCCATCGGGAGAGAAGCTGCCTCCGACATCAATCCCCGGAGAATTGGTGAGGCGGACAGGCGTGCCGTTGCCCGTTGCAGATATCTTATAGACATCGGTATTTCCGGAAACAGCCATGGAATAGAGGATAGTCTGCCCATCGGGTGACCAGCGCGGTGCAAAGGTCGGATTCGTCGACTGGGTAATCACACGCTGACGTCCGGTATCAATGTCATACACATAAATACGCGGGTTTCCGTCGACATAGGAAAGATACAGGATAGATTTGTAATTGGGCGAAAAGCGCGGAGTGAGCGCGGTTGACTGGCCATTGGTGATAAAGCGGTGGTTTGCGCCATCGGAATCCATAATCGCCAGACGCTTGACCCGCTTATTCTTTGGCCCGCTTTCAGCAATATAGGCAATGCGGCTGTCAAAAAAGGGTAGCTCGCCAGTCAGCCGGGAATAGATCGCATCAGCGCATTTATGCGCAGCGCGGCGCCATTCACGCGGCGGCACATTAAAGCCAAGTCGAGTGGTTTCATTGCCAAAGCCAACGTCGTAGAGATAACAACCAACGGTCAGGTTGCCATCACCTCCGACGCGGACAAAGCCCTGCACCAGATGTTCGACACGGCGTGATCTCCAGTAATCGAATTGCGGCGCAGTAACCTCTTGCAGGGTGATCGCGCGCAGGCCGTTTGGCCCTTGGGTTTCAAACACGCCAGATGCGCGCAGATTGGCCGAAATAACTTCGGCAATTTGCCGTCCGAGTGCAGTGCTGTTGCCGGCTGGCGTATCGGCTGGCGATGGTGCGACCAAAGCTGGCACAGCGATGGAGCGCGTTTTTGATGTGTCAAATTCCACCAGTTCAGGCTCGTCCGACGCAGGAGCAACCGGGGGTCGTGTTTGTGCAGTGGCTAGTTGCGCGCTGAAGAACAAAAGTAGGAAAGACGCCAGTTTCCGGTTCAATGCGAAGAGTGACATGTTTTTCATTCCTTTATCCCGTTGCGCGCAAACGAAGCGCGTGGGTTTTCCATACGTCATGATATTCGGGGTCAAGCCCCTCATAAGGCGAAGCTGCCCGCACCGCTTGCAAGATGCAGTCTTTCAGGGGCCCAGCCTGCGGCTGATTACTGTCGTTCACACCAGTCTGCTTGTCAAATCGAACCGAGGTCAATTTGCCTGAGGGCTCAAGGCTAAGCGTTACAAAGGTCTCGATCTGGTTAATGTCTATGCCCGACGGCGCACAGGCACGAACGCGGCTGCGGATTTGACCAGCAAGGCTGACGCCAACCGAGCGGCGCACTTCAGAATCGGTTTTTGCAGCGGGCGTGCCAACCGCCTTGCCAGCGCCGGGGGCCTTGCCGATATTGTTAATGCTGTCTTCGAAGCTTCTGCTCAAGCCGCCTGGTTTTGCAGGGGTAGTGCCCTTGCCAGCGGTAGACGCGGCCTTAGCGGTCGGGGGCGGCGTGGCGGCAGCCGTTTTAACAGGCGGTGCAGCCGCTTTGGCAGGGGGCTGCTTCACGGGCTCTTTTTTTACCGCGACCTTGGCGACAGGTGGGGAGGTCTCAGGCTTGGCCGCTTTCGGAACCGGCTTGGGCTGCGGTCTTTCTACGGATTTCTCCACCGGCTTCTCTACTGGCTTTTCGATTTGCATTGCGGGTGTCGGCGCAGGTGCAGGCGGTGGTTCGGCGGGCGCGCTGTCGGCGGGGGCAGGCGGTGCAGATTCCTCCTGAATGGCGTCAGGGGCAGTCGACACTTCCGAAATCTCGCCAACCAACGACACGGAGATAGATTCCTGCTTGGGCAAAGTTTCGGTAGATGCCATCATGCCAAGCGCAAATGCGCCCAACAAAATGGCATGGCCGCCGACCGCAGCGCCAAGTCCAAGTTTCTCCACCCTATCCATTGCTATCTCGTTAGTTTTCGTTTGATGAACCTGTGGTGACCAAGCTGACACTGTTCAGTCCTGCGCGGTTCAGTTCGCCCATTACGCGCATCATCTGGCCATAGCTGATAGCGGTATCGCCGCGCAGCATGATCTGCCGCGGAGTGTCAGGCGTTTGTGAAGCGGCAATTTCTTCAAGCCGTGCGGCAAGCTCCGCGGGGGGGACTTCCGTGCCGTCGATGAAGGTAACGCCATCGCGGTCGATTGCGATTTCGATAGGCTCATCGGGTTGGTCCAACGCATTCGCTCGGCTTTCCGGCAGTTCCACAGGAACGCCGGTGACAAGCAACGGTGCAGTCACCATGAAAATGATAAGCAGAACGAGCATCACATCGACAAAGGGCGTGACGTTGATGTCGGCCATCGGTGCACGTCGGCTGCCACGCTTGCGCCCACGTCCTGCGCTACCGCCGGATGAGGTGTTCATGGCCATGGCTAAATCTCAAGCTCCAGTTCACGGCTTAACGTCCCGTGGAAGCCATCGGCAAAGCGCCCCATGCGCGCTTCATATTGGTTTAGCCGATAGGAGAAACGGTTATAGGCGATAACTGCCGGAATAGCGGCGAACAGGCCGATTGCGGTGGCAAACAATGCCTCGGCAATGCCCGGTGCTACGACCGCAAGGCTTGAATTCTGTTCCGCCGCAATCGCGGCAAAGCTGCGCATGATGCCCCAGACTGTGCCGAACAGGCCGACGAAGGGCGCAACAGAGCCAGTCGTCGCCAGAAAGTTCAGCCGATTGGCGAGGCGATCTGTTTCGGCAGCGATGGTGGCGTCCATGGCTGTGGCAAGTCGTTCGCGCGTTCCGGCGCGGTCAATTATCTTTCCTTTTGTGGAAAGCCGCCATTCCGCCATTCCTGCCGTAAAGACCTTTGCCACAGGCAATTCGTTCTGGCTGTGCGTTTTGGAAAATCCGGCGATGTCGCTGCTTGCCCAAAAGTCGCGTTCAAACTTTTCGCTTTTCTTGTTAATACCCGACATTTTCAGCGTGAAGCTGATGATGATTGTCCATACCCAGACGCTGGCGAGCGCCAGACCGACTATGACCGCCTTGACCACCAGGTCGGCGTCCATAAACAGCTCAACGGGTGAAAAGCCCATATTTTGGGTGGCGATAATCGGGTCCATGGATATCCTATTCCTGCGGTCGGTTTATGATGGGCTGGAACGCGGCAACCCAGTGCGCGGGCTGTCGGCGTGGTTTGCCGTGTGGTGAAACAAAGGCAGCAGTGACGCGCGCCTCGGTCAATATTTCCTCACCGCGCATGACTGTTTGATGAATATCGCAGCTGGCGGCGCGCACCGCTTCGACAGTGCTGACCACAACAAGCGCATCGTCGAAATGCGCTGGGCGGCGATATTTGATTTGCATTTCGGTCACTGCATAAGCGCCCTGGCCTTGCGCATGCACTGTCCGTTGGTCAATGCCAACGCAGGCCAGCATGTCGGACCGTGCACGTTCCATGAAATGCAGATAGCGCGCGTGATAGACCACCCCCGAAAAGTCGGTGTCTTCAAAGTAAACGCGCACCGCAAACAGGTGCCGTGTGCCGTCAAACTGGCCTTGATAGGGGGATGGGACGGTCATCGCTAAATTGCTTAACCGTTGTCGAGTCCGGCGGCTAGGTTTTTTAGTTGCCGACCGCTCAACTGGTCGCCCGCAAGACTCTTCACATCGCTAAGAATCAAACAATCCATCCTGCGAACCGGCTGGCGGATTAAGGCCAAGATGTTTCCATCCCGGCGCATTCAGGCAGCGGCCACGCGCCGTCCGTGCGATGAGGCCCAATTGCAGCAAATAGGGCTCAACCACATCCTCGATGGTGTCGCGTGGTTCCGACAGGCCAGCGGCAAGCGCTTCGACGCCAACCGGGCCGCCGCGATAGATATTGGCGATCATATACAGATAGCGCCGGTCCATTGCATCCAGACCAAGCGCATCGACCTCAAGCCGGTTAAGTGCATTGTCGGCGATCTTGGCCGTGACAACCGGCTCGCCAGCAACATTGGCAAAGTCGCGCACCCGTCGCAGCAACCGCCCGGCAATGCGCGGTGTGCCGCGGGCGCGCTTTGCAATCTCGTTTGCGCCATCGGGTGCAATGCCAAGGTCAAGCAGCCGCGCAGCGCGGGTGACCACAAGCTCAAGTTCGGCATGGGTATAGAAATTCAACCGCACCGGAATACCGAAGCGGTCGCGCAGTGGCGTGGTTAGCAAACCCTGCCGCGTGGTGGCGCCGACCAATGTGAACGCCGGCAGATCGATCCGCACCGACCGCGCCGAGGGACCTTCGCCGATCATGATATCCAGCGCACGGTCTTCCATCGCGGGGTAGAGGATTTCCTCGACCACTGGGCTGAGCCTGTGGATTTCGTCAATGAACAGGACGTCGCCGTCTTCCAGATTGGTAAGTAATGCGGCAAGATCGCCCGATTTGGCGATGACCGGGCCTGATGTAGCGCGGAAACCGACGCCCATTTCCTTCGCCACAATCTGTGCCAATGTGGTCTTGCCAAGGCCCGGCGGGCCAAAGAAAAGGACATGGTCCAGCGGCTGTCCGCGCCCCTTCGCAGCTTCGATAAAAACACGCAGATTGTCGCGCGCTGCCGCCTGCCCGATGAACTCGGCGAGCGTCTTAGGCCGTAAGGCAGCATCGATATCCTCGGGCCGTTTATCGGGCGTCGTGATGCGGTCGTCTTCAGTCACCGCGACGCCCTCTTTAACGCCAGCCGGACAAGCGCATCCAATGTCGCATCTGGGCCGAGTTCTTCAACTGCCTGTGCCACAGCACTGCCTGCTTCGCCGGGTTTGAAGCCGAGGTTGGCGAGCGCAGACATCGCATCCTGCGCATGGTTACCTGCCGCCGCGCCAGTTGGCATCAACTTAGCGCCGCCGCCAATGCCAGCAAGCGCGCCAACCTTGTCCTTCAATTCGTTGACAATACGGCTGGCAAGCTTTGGTCCAACACCGTTTGCGCGGGCGACCATTGCCGCATCACCGCTGCCGATCGCGAGGGCGAGGTCGGCGGGTTCAATCGCGGACAAAATCGCAAGCCCGACCTTGCCGCCAACGCCTTGCACGCCCGTCAGCAGACGGAACCAGTCACGTTCCTCACGCGTCGCAAAGCCGATGAGCCGCATGTCGTTTTCCGACACCTGCATTTCGGTAAAAACGGTGGCGAAATCATCTGTCTTGCCGAGCGCCGCGAGTGTCCGCGCGCTCGCTTGTACCAGATAGCCAACGCCATTGACGTCGATTACCAGATGGTCAACGCCCGTTTCGTCAATGCGGCCATAAAGCTTTGCAATCATTGTCGCGGGTTAGCTGTTCGTTCCCCAATCGGCAAGCGAAAGAGAACATCGCGGGAACAGGACGCGACTTTGCGCGGATCCATCAACCCCTGCTATGATGGGCGTGCGTGATGGCCACAGCCAGTGCATCGGCGGCATCCGGCCCGGCAATTTTGAGGCCAGGCAAAAGGATACGCAGCATGGCCTGTACTTGCTCCTTCTCTGCCTTGCCGGTGCCGACGACTGATTTTTTCACCAGCCGCGCGGCATATTCGGTCACCGGAGTGCGATTGCGTGCTGCACCCAAAAGCACGACGCCGCGTGCCTGCCCAAGCTTCAGCGTCGACTGCGGGTTTTTGTTGACGAACACTTCTTCGACGGCTGCGCAATCGGGGCGAAAATGATCGAGCACGGCGTGCAGCTTCTCATCCAGCAACACCAGCCGGTTGGCGAGTGGCAGTTTGGCATCGGTATCGATTTCGCCATTGTCGATATGCGACAGGCGATTGCCTTCCTTGCGGATTACGCCCCAGCCAGTGGTGCCTAGGCCGGGGTCAAGACCGAGAATGATTAAACTATCCGTATTTTGCTTCAAATGCTTCGTCTGACATTGTTAGATATATTATGCCCTCGATAAATGCGGCGACTGCTGGAATCAATGTCCAAAAGAACAGAAGATAAAGAATGCCCCAACCTGTCCTTCCTAAATAAAATTTGTGCCCTCCAAACCCTCCAAGAAACCATGCAAAAATAAAAGCGACGATCTTATTTTTTCTTCCATTTCCGCCGGTGCCAGCCTGTGGCGCTCCGCACTGTGGACAGGCTTTTGCATCTTTATGAATTAAATTTCCGCAGCCACTGCAATATTTTTGACCCGTTGCTTCCGTCCCAATACTTGATGTCATTATGCCGCCCCCAAATTCGAATTTACCTTCAGTATCGACAATTGACGTAATGACAAACGGCTATTTAACCCAGCTTCGCCATAACCTCTTCAGAGACATCGTAATTGCCCCACACGGTCTGGACATCGTCATCGTCTTCCAGTGCGTCTATCATCTTGAGCAGGGTTGCGGCATTGGCTTCGTCAACTTCGACCAAAAGCTGTGGTTTCCATGCAAGCTTGGCGCTTTCGGCCGCTCCGAGTGTCGCCTCAAGTGCCTTGGCGACTTCGTGCAGGGCATCCATGCTGGTCCAGATGCTATGTTCATCTTCAGTCGACTCTACATCTTCTGCACCAGCCTCTAATGCGGCTTCAAACACGCTGTCGGCATCGCCAGCGCCCACGGGGTAGGTGATCAGACCCATTCGGTCAAAACCGTGGCTCACCGCACCTGAAGCGGCAAGATTGCCGCCGTTTTTGCTGAAGGCTGTGCGTACATTGGTTGCGGTGCGATTGCGGTTGTCAGTCAGTGCCTCAACGATGATGGAGACGCCACCGGGGCCATAGCCTTCATAACGCATTTCGTCATAGCTTTCAGCGTCCCCGCCAATTGCCTTGTCGATAGCGCGCTGAATATTATCCTTGGGCACCGATTGCGCCTTGGCGGCGTTCACCGCAAGGCGAAGGCGCGGGTTCATGTCGGGATCGGGCATGCCCATCTTCGCCGCAACGGTAATTTCGCGCGAAAGCTTGGAAAACTGCGCCGACCGCTTCTTGTCCTGCGCGCCCTTGCGGTGCTGGATATTCTTGAATTTGCTATGGCCTGCCATGGCTCTGCTCTTCTCTGGCTAAAGGATATGAAGCCGCGCCCTTACATCAGGCGCACGCCATTGGGCAAGCCATGTGGTTCAGCTTAACTTTACCGCAGTCCCGGACGCAGTGACCATGAGCATTGAGCCTTCTTTGCCAAGCACTTCGTAATCGAGGTCAATGCCGATCACCGCGTCGGCACCCATATTACGTGCTTCGGCTGCGAGTTCGGCCAAGGCGGTCTGGCGTGCATCACGCAGCGAATTTTCATAAGCACCTGCGCGACCGCCGACAATGTCGCGGATACCAGCGAACAAATCCTTGAAGATGTTCGCGCCTACAATGCATTCGCCGGTCACAACGCCGAGATATTCGCGGACGGGTTGGCCTTCAACAGATGTGGTGGTGGTCATCAACATGCTTCGATCTCCATCAATATTTGGTCGTTGTTCTGAACCCGCCACAAGGTAGCAAACTTACGCCGCCTGTCATCCCGAAACGCGCTCGGGATGACAAAATCGAAACGGCAATTACGCCAGACCAAGCGCCGATTTATAGGTGTCGAGGATAGCTTCCATTTCCTGGCGATCGTCCTGGCTCATTTTACGCAAACGGACGATCTGGCGCATGATTTTTGCGTCATACCCCTGGCTCTTGGCTTCTGAATAGACGTCGCGGATGTCGTCGGCGATGCCTTTCTTCTCTTCTTCCAGACGCTCGATGCGTTCAATAAACAGACGCAGTTGATCGGCGGCGACATTGCCTTCGGCCATGATTTTTCCCCTATGTGTTGAATGGGGCATCACGCCCCGAATCGGAATGGCACCCGCTTAGAAACTAGATCCGGTCATGTCGAGCGTAGTCGAGACACGAGCGGGTGCTAAGCGTTTACTCCGGGGGGAAGGCTTGGCGCTTGCCGTCAAGCTTGTGCACCACGCCCTGACGCATCACGAAATCGACCTTTTCCAGCAAAGTCACATCGCTGAGCGGGTTGCCATTGAGCGCAATAATGTCCGCGTCGCGTCCGGGCAATATCGCGCCAATTGGGCGGCCAAGTTCGTCCGCATTGTCCACGGTCGCTGCCTTAATGGCCTGCATCGGCGTCATGCCCGCCTTGATCATCAGTGCGAATTCCTTGGAATTTTCGCCATGGGGCGCAACGCCGGAATCGGTGCCGAACAATATGCGCACGCCACTCTTCACGGCGCGGGCAAAGCTGTTGGCATGGGCGAGCCCCGCTTCTTCTGCCTTTGCCAATTGCGGGGCAGGGGCATCGCCGCGACGCGCCTGGGCAAGCGCTGCGATGGGCGCAACGGCCGTTGGCACGAGGGCAGCACCTTCGGCCTTGAACAATTTGGCGGTTTCATCATCGATGAAGCTGCCATGCTCGATGGAATCGACGCCAGCGCGCAAGGCAGCATCAATGCCTTCCTTGCCATGAGCATGCGCAGTTACCTTGCGACCGAAGCTGTGGGCAGTGTCTACGATGGATTTCATTTCGGCGTCGGTCATTTGCTTGCCAAGTCCGCCAGCGATATTGGAACGGACACCGCCAGTTGCGGCAAATTTGACAACTTCAGCGCCCAGCGAAATTTGCGCTCGAACAGCGCTGGCGCATGCGTCTGGTCCGTCGCACAAATTGTTGCGCTCGGCCAAGACCGCTTTGGTATAAGCGCGGTTCAGGCCGTTTACGCCGCCATGCCCGCCCGTGACCGATATCATCGTACCGGCCGGAATAATTGTAGGACCTGATATCACGCCATTGTTGATGGCATCGCGCAGGCTGGTCGTCGTCCTGCCATCACCCCCCAAATCGCGCACGGTGGTAAAGCCAGCCTCCAAAGTGCGGCGTGCATTGCCTTGTGCAATGACAAAGACGTCCTCGACATCGCGTTGTGCACCTTCGAGGCGGCTGCGCAGCAGATTGTCGTCGCTGGAAATATGAACATGCATGTCGATCAGACCGGGCAACACAAATTGTGTTTTCAGGTCGACGACACGCGCATTGCCCTCTGCTGCCACAAAGCCGTCGCGGATTTCGGCTATTTTGCCATCGCGCACAATGATCGTTGAAGCGCCGCGCGGGGATTTGCCTGGCTGATCCAGCAGCTGGCCTGCATGGATATAGGTCGTATCGACCGATTGTGCCGCCAGTGGTGTGCCAGCCAACAGCATGGCCACAGATATTATTGCGCGCTTCATATCGCTTCCCTTTTTACATCTCCGAGGTTGATGGTTAGCCGTGCGATTTATTTTTCGCCACGCTTTCTTTCATGCGCGCCAACTGCTCTGGCGTGGCTTCGGTCTGGTAACTTGCCTTCCACTGTGCGGCTGGCATGCCATGGATGATCTCTCGCGCTTGTTCTCTGGTCATCTGCCCGTCAGCCTCCATCACCCAATCGGCGAGGCAATTGCGGCAAAAGCCGGCAAGGCCCATCAGGTCAATATTCTGGGCATCATGCCGGTGCTGTAAATGGGCAACGAGGCGGCGAAAGGCGGCCGCGGCGGCTGCGTCTGAAATTTGCGTGTCCTGTTGCATAGCTATGCGCCCTTTCCGTTGCTGGTTTGCCTCGTTATGGGGAAGGCGAAGTTCAAAATCCATATCGCGGAGCCAGTTCCATGCAATATCATAAACCACGCATGCGCAAGGTCCGCATTTTGGCGACTTTAGGTCCCGCGAGCGACACGCCCGAGATGATCGAAAAACTGTTTCGGGCTGGTGCCGACGCATTCCGCGTCAATATGAGCCATGGTGAGCAAGCGGATAAGGTGCAATTGATTGCCAATATCCGCGCGCTGGAAAAATCCTATAACCGGCCAACGACGATATTGGTTGACCTGCAAGGGCCCAAGTTGCGCGTCGGAACTTTTGCCGACGACAAGGTTGAATTGCACACGGGCCACAATTTCCGGCTCGATACTGACAAGACGCCCGGCGATGCGCATCGGGTCTATTTGCCGCATCCGGAGATTTTTGCAGCGTTGGAGATTGGCGCGCGGCTGTTGCTCGACGATGGCAAGCTTGTGTTGCGTGTTACCGAAATTGGCCCTGACCATATCAACACCAAGGTTGAGGTGGGCGGGATGCTGTCCAACCGTAAGGGGTTGAATGTCCCTGATGTCGTTATTCCCATTGCTGCGCTGACTGAAAAGGACCGCTCGGATCTCGCGTTCGCACTGGAGCAGGGCGTTGACTGGATTGCGATGTCCTTCGTCCAGCGGCCGGAGGATGTCGCCGAAGGCAAAAAGCTGATTGGCAACAAGGCGGCGTTGCTGGCCAAGATCGAGAAGCCTGCTGCCATTGGACGCTTGGAAGAAATACTTGAGCTTGCCGACGGCGTAATGGTCGCGCGCGGGGACCTGGGTGTAGAATTGCCGCCGGAGCAAGTGCCGCCCCTGCAAAAGAAGATTGTGTCGACTGCGCGGCGGATGGGCAAGCCAGTCGTGGTGGCGACACAGATGCTGGAATCGATGATATTCTCGCCGTCGCCAACGCGGGCCGAAGTGTCGGACGTTGCGACCGCGATTTACGACGGCGCCGATGCCGTGATGCTGTCTGCGGAAACGGCGGCCGGTGCCTGGCCGATCGAGGCGGTGTCAATCATGGACCGGATTGCGCAGCAGGTTGAAGGCGACCCTGATTTCTTCAAACGCATCCATTTCACCGAGACCCCGGCGGACGGGACAACCGCGGACGCGTTGGCCGAAGCCAGCGGGCGGATCGTCGACACTGTGGAAACCAGCGCGATCGTCTGCTTCACCTCATCCGGTTCGACCGCGCGCAGAATCTCACGCGAACGGCCTGCAGTGCCACTTTTGGTGCTGACGGCGAGCCAGTCCACCGCGCGTCGCTTGGGTCTTTTATGGGGCGCCTTTGCTGTCCGGACCAAGGACATTGGCTCGTTTGAGGAAATGGTCGCCAAGGGCAAGCGCATGGCGCTGCGTTATCACCTGGGTGTCGCGGGAGGACGGATTATCATCATGGCAGGCGTACCCTTTGGCACGCCGGGCTCAACCAATGTGCTGCATATCGTTCGCCTGACCGGCGACGAGCTTAAAGGGCATTAAGCCCGCCCGACTGCGTTATGGCAACAACAGGCTGCTGTCGCCATAGCTGTAAAAGCGGTATTCCTCGGCGATTGCATGGGCGTAAGCCGCTTGCATCGTCTCGCGGCCCATCATCGCGCTGACCAGCATGAACAAGGTCGATTTCGGTAGGTGGAAATTTGTCATCAAGCCGCCAATCGCCTTGAACCGGTAACCCGGCGTGATGAAGATATCGGTGTCGCCTTCAAACGGGTGAACAATGCCATGTTCGTCAGCAGCGCTCTCGACAAGGCGCAATGACGTTGTGCCAACCGCGACAAGGCGCCCACCTGCTTCGCGGATGCTGTTAAGCCGGTGCGCGGTTGCGGCATCGATACTGCCCCATTCGCTGTGCATGCGATGTTCGGTGGTGTCGTCGGCCTTGACTGGCAGGAACGTGCCCGCGCCAACATGAAGTGTAAGCGTCGCGGTTTCAATGCCTGCCGCTTGCACCGCGGCCATCAATTCAGGCGTGAAATGCAAGGATGCCGTCGGCGCAGCAACCGCGCCATCCTTTTGCGCGAACATCGTCTGATAATCTTCGGCATCGCGTTCGTCGGTCGGGCGTTTGCCCGCGATATAAGGCGGCAAAGGCATGGTGCCAGCGCGTTGCAGGAGGATTTCGACTGGCTCATCACCCTCGAAAAACAATGTGAAGCTGCCGTCGTCATGGCGTTCTTCGGCAATCGCCGTCACGCCCTTGCCAAAATCGACAACGTCGCCGGGATGCAGGCGTTTGGCATTGCGGATAAAGGCCTGCCACCGGCGCAGGTCGCTACGTTTGTGCAAGGTCGCGCCAATCGATGCATCGCCGCGCTTGCCCTGAAGCTGCGCCGGAATGACCCGCGTATCGTTAAAGATCAGGCAGTCACCCTTGCGCAACAACTGTGGCAGGTCGCGCACGAAGCGATCGGCAAGGCCATGGTCACCGCTAACACAGAGCATCCGTGCGGCGTCACGAGGCGCGACAGGGCGCAGCGCAATCCGTTCGGGCGGAAGCTCGAAATCAAAAAGGTCAACGCGCATGAGAAGCTGAGCCCAGTCAGTTTCCGCTAAGCTGGTCTACGGTAATCGGCTTGTCCGCTGTAGCAGGCACGGTTGGCGTGGCAAAGGCCGGCGGAGGAACATTATCCGCTGCGATGGATGCCTGTAACACCTTGCTTGGGCTAACAGGTGGCTCACCGCGTTCAATGGCGTCTACAAACTGCATGCCAGAGGTTACGCGGCCAAAAACCGTGTATTTGTTGTCCAAATTGAAGCGCGGCTGGAAGCAGATGAAGAACTGGCTGTTGGCCGTGTCGGGCTCGTTCGTTCGCGCCATCGACACTGTCCCACGCAGATGCGGCGTGCTATTAAATTCGGCCTTCAGATCAGGAAGCTCCGATCCGCCTTGGCCCGTTCCGGTCGGGTCGCCCGTCTGTGCCATAAATCCGTCGATCACGCGGTGAAAGACAACGCCGTTATAAAATCCCTGCCGCGTCAGCGTCTTGATGCGCTCGACATGCGCAGGGGCCACAGCGGGAAACATCTGAATGGTCACGCGGCCACCTGTGGACAAATCCAATACAAGTATGTTTTCCGGGTCCGGCGCTGTGGGCGCAGGCACCGCGGGCTGGGCCAGGGCTGGAGACAGGGCTGCGGCAAAAATCCCCAGCAACAGAAGCGTGATTTTTGAAAATAAGAAACGAAGGGACATTAATGCTTGCCTCGGAGAACCAGTTCCAGACCCTTTAGCGAACGACGCTGTCGCTGTCATGAACGATTTTTTCCATGCCAATGTGCACCGGATAAATGGCATGACCAAGCCTTAGTCCTACTGTTGCATAAAGGTGACAGGGCTGAAATATCTTCCGAAATACGACCCATTTTGTTGCGTAACCCCAGCATATCCGTCAAAGCACGCTCAACCCGGAGGGATTTCATAGGACTTTGCGCGCCATTTGTGCGTCTTGTGCATGGAAAAGCTGGGGAGTTTAACAGCCACTGCGGGGCGGGAAACCGTTAACAGTGGCCTTATTAAAGGGGCTATATCGTGAAAAACACACGTATCAGCAATTTGAAATATGCAGCGGCACCGCTCGCATTGGGCGTGGCGTTGATCTCAACGCCGTCATTTGCCCAAGATGCAGTCGCTCAAGAACAGACAGGTAGCGAAATCGTCGTTACCGGTTCGCTCATCGTCAATCCGAACCTTGAGCGTTCGTCGCCGGTCCTTGCGACCACGGCAGACGAAATCGAACTTCTCCAGTCGAACGTGGCTGAAGAAATCCTGCGTGAAATCCCAGGTGTAGTCCCGTCCATTGGTTCCGCAGTGAACAACGGTAACGGAGGCGCATCTTTCGTCAACTTGCGTGGTCTCGGTTCAAACCGTAACATCGTTTTGATCGACAGCACACGCGTTGTGCCTGCTGGTCTGGCTGGCGTTTTCGACCTTAACAACATTCCTCTCGCACTCGTTGAGCGGGTTGATGTTCTTACCGGCGGTGCTTCGACAACTTATGGTGCCGACGCAATCACGGGCGTCGTGAACTTCATTACGCGTCGCGACTTTGCTGGTTTGGAAGCCAATGCTGGCTACCAGATCACTGAAGAAGGCGATGGCGGCACGTTCCGCGTTGACGTAACCCTCGGTGCGAATTTCGACGATGGTCGCGGTAACGCCGTGTTCAGCATCGGTTATCAGGAATCTGATCCTGTGTATCAGGGTGCACGTGACGTTTCGCTCGATACGCTGGAAACATTCTCCGGTACGGCGCTTGGTTCGGGTACAGCATTCCCTTCGCGTTTCTCAGGTGCTCGTGCTCTTGATGGCACAGCTAACCTAGGGACAGCCCAGGTTAACAGTGCCGGACAAATCGTTCCGACATTCTCGACCTTTAACTTCAACCCATATAACGTGTTCCAGACACCTTTTGAACGCGTTAACATGTTTGGCCAGGCCAATTATGAAGTAAGCGATGCGGTCGAAGTTTACACGCGTGGATTGTTCTCGAAAAATACCGTGGACACGATCATCGCGCCGTCCGGCGCATTCGGTATTGCAGTCAATCTCAGCTTGAACAACCCGTTCTTGCCGGCTGCTGCACGTAACCAGTTCTGCGCATTTGACGTGAACCCAAGCGCTACCGTTTACACACCGCGCTTCACTCAAGCGGAATGTGATGCTGCTGCAACGGCTGCACCAGGCAGTGCTGCCTATCGTGAAGTCGGCCGCAACAACACTTTTGTGCCCTTTGACGTTAACAACGACGGTACAATCGCAACTGGCGAAGGCTATTTCAACAACCCGCAATCGGCTCTCTTCCGCCGTTCGGTTGAAGCTGGTCCACGCGTCAGCAACTACGTAACCCAGTTGTTCGATTATAAGCTTGGTGCGCGCGGTGCGATCACTGACTCAATCGACTGGGACGTATTTGGTGCTTATGGCGAAAGCGAAAATCGCCAGACCATCAAGGGCTACTTCACAAACTCGCGCGTTCGCCAGTCTTTGCTGACAACACGTGATGCTGCAGGTAACCTGGTCTGCCAGAACACGGCAAATGGTTGCGTTCCTGCAAACTTCTTTGGCGACATTTCGCCTGAAGCAGTCAACTTCCTGGTTCAGGAAAGCTCTTCGTTTGTGAAATCATCACTTGCGCAAGCCCGCGCGACCATCAGCGGTGATGTCGGATTTACCAGCCCATGGGCTGCTGAACCGGTTGCATTTGCTCTGGGTGGTGAATTCCGCAAATATCAAGCTTCGCAAGGTGCCGATACGTTGGCGCAATCCGGTGAATTGGGTGGTGCCGGTGGTGCAACGCCAAATATCGCGGGTGGCTATGACGTATATGAAGCTGTTGCCGAAGTTGTCTTGCCGCTTATTTCCGATAAGCCATTCTTCCACAGCCTGACGGTTGAAGGCGGCGTGCGCTATTCGGATTATACCATCGCTGCACCAGGTAATCCTGGATACAGTGCCACCACGTACAAGGTTGGTGGTTCATGGGAGCCAATCGAAGGCGTAACTGTCCGTGGCAACTATTCACGTGCCGTTCGTGCACCGAATATTGCCGAACTGTTCAGCCCGGTAAACACTGGCCTGACCAACTTGGGCGTTGACCCATGCGCTACCCGCCGGACGAACGGGACGGTTCTCCGTCCTGACCTGACCGGTGAGTTGCTTGCAGTCTGCCTTGCGCAGGGTGCAAATGCCGGTAACGTCCAAGTCATTCCTGAGCCAATTTCGGGTCAGGTGCTATCGACTGGTGGTGGTAACCTCAACATCAAGCCTGAAAAGTCGGACAGCTACACAGTTGGCGTGATTTTCCAACCTGCGGCTATCCCAGGCTTCTCGGCATCGATCGATTACTACAACATCAAGGTCAATGAGGCGATCAGTGCGCCAACACCTGCTGACGTCATCGGCGCGTGCTTTGGCGTAGGCGCAAATGGCATCTTCACTCCTGCTGCTGGCGCTGCTGCATCGACTGCGTGTACTTCGATCCGTCGTGATCCGATTACCGCTGGCTTGAGCGGTGATCCCAACACGAGCACAGGTCTGCCTTCGACACTGTCGAACTCTGGCAGCCTTGAAACCGACGGTATCGACGTTTCGGTAAACTATCGTACTGATCTGACTGAGAATGTTGGTCTGTCGCTGTCGTTTGCTGGTAACTATACCTTCGCGTCGAAGTTCAACGCATTTGTAGCAAGCCCAATTTCGATCAACCGTGATTGCGTAAGCTACATCAGCTCGAACTGTGGTTCTTTGCAGCCTGAATTCCAGTGGTCTCAGCGTACAACCTTGTCGTTCGAAAACATTGACGTTTCGCTTCTGTGGCGTCACCTGTCTTCGTTCGAGCAAGAACCGCTTGACGTCGACGACTCTGGTCCGTTCTTCAATGGAACAATCGGTGCTGCGATCCCTGGCGTAGGTGGCCGTACGGTCAACTTCGGTAAGATCAAAGCTTACGACTATTTTGACCTGTCGACACGTTTCAATGTCTCGGAAAACCTGACGTTGAACCTGTCGGTTCAAAACCTGCTCGATAAGGGTCCTCCAATCACTGGTAACAACGCCGGTACGACGACCTTCAACAGCGGCAACACCTTCCCGTCGACATACGACGCGCTTGGTCGTCGTTATGCTGTATCGGCAAAGCTGCGCTTCTAATCTGAAGAACAGTTCATAATTCAAGAGGGGCGGACAGCAATGTCCGCCCTTTTTTGTTACGAAAAACGGAATGAACCCGACGTAGGGCGGCGTCGATTCAAAATCGCAACTGATGTTCCAGCGTAAGGGCAATATCGGCAGAATCGGCGACAGCTTGCGCCCAGACCAGTACCTTTTCTATTTCATCACCATGCGCCTTGTGTGCCAAATCATATTCAGCACGGCGGTCCTCCGCCCGAAAACTTCCGCCGAACTTGCTGTGCGTGCTGAACGCAGGATGCGCCTCATTTGCCGCGCCGTGGTCACTTATTCCAAAGTGCATTGCAGCCGCCTGGAGAGCTTTCCCGGGATTGGCTGTGAGGGCTTCACTGTCCAGCGTTGCTATTCGTTCAGGACCAAATTTTTGTGCAATCAAGCTAAACAATTTCTGTTGAGCCAGCCAGCCGACGGCCGCGACTTGCAGATCAGATTGCCGGAAAAAGTCAGACATATCAAAGCCAAGATTGACCATTCCGTCTCTGATCTGCCCTTCAAGCAATTCACGGCACCATAGCCGGCACCAGAGGCCCTTGCGTGCCACAGAAAGCAAGAATACCGGCAGCGGCGCGTACAGAAGAATGGCTTTGCTATTAGGCCGCATGGTCAGTGCCGCAGGCGCCAGCGCGTTGAATATATTCGAAGGTTTGGCAATCACGGCCTGATCCTGTCCGAACGGGCGGGCGAGCATCGCCAACGCATCGCCGAGAAGCTCGGCAACAGCAGCCGGAGCGCCGCCGCGCCGCCGAAAGCCTACAACATCATTGAGCACGACTGGTTCTTTCAAACCCATCGACACACCCGGCAGATCAAACGCATTGGCCAGCATCGTTGATGCGCAAAAGGCAGAGTGCAGAATGAAATGCAACTTGTCGGTCTGCTCGACCAAATCCCTGGCATCGCGCCGTGCGACGACAACCGGGTTTTGCTCGATACCAAGATACTCATCTGTGGCGAAGGTTGCGGCGTTGTGCATCGGGCGATTCACATACCGCAATTGAAATGTGTCAGTCGAAGCATCATAGCGATGGGCAAGCCATTCGCCGTCCTTCCACATCGCGTTGATATTATTATGCTCCATTGCGCGTTGGACCTTGCCGTTTATGGCTGTAAATGGCAAGCATCGAGCTTATGAACCAGAGCGCGCCCTCGGCTGAAGCTGCCCGATTGAATAGTCAAGGCATGCTTGCGTTGCGCGCGCATAGCTTTGTTGAGGCCGAACGCCTTTTCCTAGAGGCTACGACGCATGACAAGTTTTCCAGTGCGCTTTGGCGGAATGTGGCCACCGCGCGGCGCTCGTTAGGCGATGATAAAGGCGAATTGCAGGCTCTAAATGCCGCTATTGATGCTGACAGGCGCGACTTCATGGCTTGGCTGCGTAAGGCTCAATTGCACCAGCGTACAGAAGAGAAGGCCGAGGCGCTTGTCGCGTGGAGCGGCGTGCTGCAGATGGCCGCGCAAGCCTCAGACCTGTCGCCGGAGATTTCGTCAGCATTACAGATTGGCCAGACGTTTGTCGCTGAGGCGACGGTGCAAATTGCAGATGCCGTTGGCGCCGAACTCGCGCCCCTTAACGCAACAATGGACGAGATGGAGCGAAGGCGAAGCAGTGCTTTTGTTGACCTCGCCCTTGGTCGTCGCCAGAGCTTTGTTAACAATTGCGAAGGTCTTTATTATCCCTTTCTTCCAGCTGACGAGTTTTTTGACAGGCGGCACTTTCCTTGGATGTCGCAAATCGAGGCTGCGACAGATGACATAAGAACGGAATTGGAAGCGCTGCTTTCCGATCCGGGTGACGCATTGCGACCTTATGTAAAAATGGACGCGGGCGTGCCGCAAAATAAGTGGTCGGAACTTGACCAGTCGCTGAACTGGGGCGCATGTTTTTTGTGGGAATATGGGCAGCCCAATCAGGCCGTTCTGGACCGGTGCCCCAAAACCGCGGAGGCTTTGGCGAATTTACCCAAAGCAATGCTTCCAGGCCGGGCACCCAGTGCGTTTTTCTCGATACTAAAGCCCCGCACCAGAATTCCACCCCATACTGGTGTCACGAACACCCGCGCTATCGTCCATCTGCCTCTTTTAGTTCCCGAAAATTGCGGTTTCCGCGTCGGCGGTGAAACACGGCCTTGGCAGGTTGGTAGGGCCTTTGCATTTGATGACACAATTGAACATGAAGCATGGAATGACAGTGACGAAAATCGCGCCATTCTAATCTTTGATGTGTGGAACCCCCATCTCACTGTCGTTGAACAGGATGTTATTGTGCGCTATTATGACGCCGCTGACGCGACAGGATTTAACATTTCGCGTTGATATTAAATGTTTTTTGACTAGTTTCGTTATACCATCGCGATTGTGATGACGTAAGAACAACAGACCAATGAGGAATATTTGATGCGCTATCTCCTGTTCGCCGTTCTGACCCTCGGCAGCGTAGCTTCGGTTTCGGCCTCGTCCCCCACACCCGCGACATCGGTGTCCGAGGACAGCAAGACAACCAAGGCAACAACCGATGCAGTTTCCGGTTCGGACAAGTCGCTCAGGTGCCGCAAAGTCGAAGTGACCGGATCCTTGGTGAAAAAGGGCAGGGTTTGCAAGACTTTGGCGGAGTGGCGCGCAATTATGGAATCCAACAATACCCTCGCCCGTAAATTGGTGGAGGATGGAACTACCCGCCCTGGCGGTCAGTAATTGTGGTCGTGTCACCCGCCGGCCCGCGTCCAATCGACGCCCCTTGGTTCGTTCCAGCTTAGTGCCAACAAACCGCCCGACTGCCGGAGTGCGACCCGGCAGCCAGAGTGGTTTAGCTTGCGGCTGGCGCTGCTATACGCCCAGCTTCAACTGCCCATCGCCTTCCTCGACCGTCACGGTCGCGCCGTCGGGAATGCCACCGCGCAGTAACATGTCAGCCAGCGGATCCTGAAGATAGCGCTGGATAGCGCGTTTCAACGGGCGAGCGCCGTAGACTGGGTCATAGCCTACCCGGCCCAACCATGCCTTCGCTCCTTCGGACAGCGCGAGCGCGATCTTGCGATCCTTGAGCAGCTTTTGCACACGCTGAACCTGAATTTCGACAATCGGTGCCATATGCTCCGCACCCAGACGGTGGAACAATATGACCTCGTCCAACCGGTTCAGAAATTCGGGGCGGAAGTGGCCGCGCACGATTTCCATGACTTGCGGTTCGACTTCTTTCACATCCTGCCCATCTTCCAACGCAGCCAGATATTGGCTGCCAAGGTTCGATGTCAAAATGATGAGCGTATTGGAAAAATCGACCGTACGGCCTTGCCCGTCAGTCAGGCGGCCATCATCAAGCACTTGAAGCAGGATGTTGAACACGTCCGAATGCGCCTTCTCGACCTCGTCGAACAACACCACTTGATAGGGCCGACGACGGACTGCCTCGGTGAGTACGCCGCCTTCTTCATAGCCGACATAGCCAGGAGGGGCCCCGACGAGCCGCGCAACGCTGTGCTTTTCCATGAATTCGGACATGTCGATGCGGACCATTGCATTGTCATCGTCAAACAGGAACGATGCCAGCGCCTTGGTCAGTTCCGTTTTGCCGACGCCTGTTGGCCCAAGGAACAGGAACGAGCCCAGCGGCCGGTTGGGGTCCTGAAGACCCGCACGCGAACGGCGGACGGCCTTTGAAACGGCCTCAACTGCGTCCTTTTGGCCAATGACGCGCGCGCCGATAAGTTGTTCCATATTGAGCAACTTGTCGCGCTCGCCTTCAAGCATCTTGTCGACTGGAATACCTGTCCAGCGGCTGACGACACTAGCGATATCCTGCGCAGTTACTTCTTCACGCAACATCGCATTGCCAGCGGCAGCCTCGGCCTCCTCAAGTTGCTTTTCAAGGCCGGGGATCGTTCCATATTGCAGCTCGCCCGCTTTGGCGAGATCGCCAGAACGCTGGGCCTGCTCAAGCTCGATGCGCGCGGTATCCAACTGTTCCTTGATTTTTGCTTCCGCCGAAATCTTGTCTTTCTCAGCCTGCCAGCGCTGCGTGAGCTCAAGCGATTGCTGTTCCAGATTGGCCAGTTCGCCTTCCAGATTTGCCAGCCGGTCCTTGGACGCGGCGTCGCTTTCCTTGCCAAGTGCTTCGCGTTCGATCTTCAACTGGATGATGCGGCGGTCGAGCGTCTCAATTTCTTCGGGCTTCGATTCTACTTCCATCCGCAAACGCGAAGCTGCTTCGTCCATCAGGTCGATGGCCTTGTCTGGCAGAAAACGATCAGAGATATAACGGTGCGACAAGGTGGCAGCACTCACCAACGCGCTGTCGGTGATACGGACGCCATGGTGCAGTTCGTATTTTTCTTTCAAGCCGCGCAAGATCGAGATTGTGTCTTCAACCGTAGGCTCGCCTACAAAAATCGGCTGAAACCGGCGTTGCAGTGCCGGGTCTTTTTCTACATGTTTTTGATATTCATCGAGCGTGGTCGCGCCGATGCAGTGCAGTTCGCCGCGTGACAAGGCAGGCTTTATAAGGTTCGCTGCGTCCATCGCGCCTTCGCCTTTGCCAGCCCCCACAAGCGTGTGCATTTCGTCGATGAACAGGATGATGTCGCCTTCGGCTTGTTTGACCTCGTCCAGAACACCCTTCAAACGCTCTTCAAATTCACCGCGATATTTCGCACCGGCAATAAGCGCGCCCATATCCAGCGAGAGCAATTTGCGGTGCTTCAAACTGTCGGGGACATCACCATTGGCAATGCGCAAGGCAAGCCCCTCGGCAATCGCCGTTTTGCCAACGCCCGGTTCGCCAATAAGGACCGGATTGTTCTTGGTGCGTCGCGCCAGAATCTGGATGGTGCGGCGAATTTCTTCGTCGCGGCCAATGACCGGGTCAAGCTTTCCGGCCCGCGCCACTTCAGTGAGGTCGCGTGCGAATTTTTTAAGTGCGTCGTACCGGTCTTCGGCGCCCGCAGTGTCCGCTGTTCGCCCACCGCGCAGTTCATTGATGGCAGCGTTCAGACCCTCGGCGGTGACTGCCGCCGTTGCCAAAGCTTTGCCCGCAGTTGTCGTCGTCGCCAATGCGATTGCAAGCAACAGGCGTTCAACAGTGACGTAGCTGTCGCCTGCCTTTTGCGCGACTTTCTCGGCAGAATCGAGAATGCGTACGGCGTCATTGTCGAGCCCCGGCGTTTGCTGCGCGCCGCCGCCTGACACGGCTGGAACTTTTGCCAGCGCTGCGTCGGTTTCGCGCAAGGCGGTCGCCGCATCGCCGCCGGCTGCCTTGATCAGGCCTGATGCCATCCCCTGTTCGTCCTCAAGCAGAGCCTTAAGCAGGTGCTCAGGCCCGATGCGCTGATGACTCATACGAATGGCGACGGTTTGCGCGCTTTGGAGAAAACCTTTGGCGCGGTCGGTAAATTTTTCAAGGTTCATACGCTAAATCCCAAATGCCGTTGATGCCCTCGTTGTTGAGGACTCAATTTCTATTCAGAATGTAGTGCGGCATTTTCGCAACACAAGTATGCCCGCAACGGAAGATGAACGTCAGGCGACGGTCGCGAGTTTTCGGGCCTTTGCTTTGATGCGTTTGGGCGTCCGGCGGACTCCGGCTTCTCCGGTGACTGCAAAATGCTCCATGCTGTGCATCATCCGGAGGAACTCCACCTCAGCCAAATCATGGGGGTTGCCATCCTCATCAAAAATATCGTGGAACCATGCTTCGGCGGGGAAATCCTTGAGCGGGCTAATCCAGTTGGCCCATGGCAGGTGCGTTTGTGTTTTGCCACGCACAAGGCCCCAGCAGAACATGCCAACGCGATGTTTTTGGGCAATGGGCAATATCGCCTGAAATGTGCTTCCTGCCGGACGCGCCATATACTCTGTACACATGACAGGGCGGCCATAGGACTGAAGCCATTCAACGCGGCACGCGAAATCCTCTGCCCCGCCATAATTGTGGAAGGTAATGATATCTGAATTATCGACCTGCGCCTGCTGAAGCGGGGTCAGTTTTTTATGGTCCGACCAGTCGCCGATCCAGATCGCGCTTGTCAGCGGTTGCGTCGGGTCCGAGGCGCGTGCCCATCCAAAGGCATCGACCATGAGCGGACGCACCAACTCACCCTTGATGCGCCATTCGTCGGCGTCGCATAAGGCCACGTCCGGTCCATTGTCAGGCTCATTCCAGATATCCCACGCCAAAATCCGGCGATCATGAGCAAAGCGGCCGACAATGCCGCGGACATAGGCTTCAAGCCGGTCATGTTGCATGGGGTCTTTCAGCGCCTTCATGCCGGGAGCCTGAACCCAGCCGCTGTTGTGGACGCCAGGAAGCGGCGCGCGTTGCGGGCCCAGCGCCGGGTCCGGGTCCCAGCAGGAATCAAACAGCACGAACATCGTGCGAATTTTATGGGCGTCGGCATGCTGAAGAAATGCCTCGATACGGCCCATGAAACCTTCGGCATCCTGCAACCACAATAGATCGTGCAAATAGACGCGCACGGCGTTCATGCCGACCGAGGCAGCGAGCGACAACTCGGCGTCAATTGCAGCCAGGTCAAAGGTTTCGGCCTGCCACATCTCAAGCTGATTGATGGCGTAGGATGGCGCAAAGTTGCACCCGCTATTCCATGGGATGGCGGCATACCAAGCGCGTGCGGTCGATGAATCCCAACGTGATATCATGTTAGCCCCCTGTTGGACCCCCGTCCAACTTTCAGTGTGTGACCACCGTGTTAAGCCCCCATAACTAAACGGGGGCTTAATAAAAGGAATCCCTAAATACGGTTTTCCGGTAGAAATGCGACGAAGCGAGGGTTAACGCCAATTGCGCGCCAGTGCATCCAACAATTGCACGCCCCAGCCCGAAGCCCCTTTTGGCGTAACTGGTCCGGCCTTGTCAGCCCAATTGACGCCCGCAATGTCGAGATGCGCCCATGGAACAGCCTTATCGACGAAGAACCCCACAAAAGTTGCGCCCAATCCCGCACCGGGCCCGCCGCCTTCAACTACGTTCTTGATGTCGGCAATGTCGGACTTCATGTCATCCAGATAGTTTTTGTGCAGCGGCATGCGCCAGACCTCTTCGCCAGTCGCGGTACCCGCTGCGACAACCGCTGCTGCCAAACGGTCGTCACGGCTGAAAAGACCAGCATATTCGTCATTCAATGCGCCAACGATGGAGCCCGTTAAGGTCGCCATGTTCACCAGCGCTCCGGGTTTCTTGTTGGCAATCACATATTCATTGGCGTCCGCCATCACCAACCGGCCTTCGGCGTCGGTGTTAAGGATTTCGATGGTCTTGCCGCTCATTGTGCGCACGACGTCGCCGGGACGCTGCGCATTGCCGCCGGGCATGTTTTCGGACAACGCGGCAACGCCGATGACGTTAACCTGTGCCTTCGATTTTGCCAGCGACAAAACTGCGCCCATGATGTTGGCTGCGCCAGACATGTCCGCCTTCATTTCCCACATGCCGGCACCGGGCTTCAGCGACGTGCCTCCGGAGTCAAAAGTGATGCCCTTGCCAACCATCGCCAATGGCGCACCATCGGCACCACCGCGATATTCGACGAGCATAAGGCGCGAAGGCCGGCGTGATCCTTGGCCGACGCCGACAAGCGTTCCCATGCCGAGCTTTCGCATCATGGGTTCATCAAGCACCTCGATTTTGACATTGGCAGTGTTGCCAAATGCGGCGCGGACACGTTCGACAAAGGTTTCGGGGTAAATGACATTGGCTGGCTCGTTGGTCAGATCTCGTGACAGGGAAACACCCTCTGCCAACGCCGAATGGCGTGACTTCCACAAGCTGTCTGCGCCTTGCGCATCGTTGCTTACAATCAAGACCGGGTTCGTGGGCGGTGTCTTGCGGTCAACGGTCTTGTAACGGTCAAACCGATATTGGCCCATGGCATATCCCAAGGCGGCTGCGGCAGCTTCATCCTGATTCAGACCGCCGGTGATCGAGACGGGCTGGCTTTCATCGCGTAAATCCTGCGCGGCTTTGCCCGATGCATTCCGGATATTTGTAACGCGGTCGCCTTCTTCGCCAGTTCCGGTCAGAACTATGCGCGCATAACTGCCAATGCCGCGCAGCGACAGGGAAGTTCCTTCCTTGCCTTCAAACTTCGCCGCCGCGATGGCCGCATTCAGTGCCTGGGCAGTCGTCATATCAACAATGTCCGTCGGCAGCGTCGAATTGCGCATCATGATTACAAGCGCGCCGGATGTTGGCACCGTCGCCGAAAAGCTGATCGGCCGTGTCTGCGAATGGGCCGCAGCCGAAGGTGACACGCCCGATCCAATAACGTCAGCCTGACCGAATGCGGGTGTGATTGCGGCGCTTGCCAGTGCAAGGGCGATGAAGGTGCGATGCATCGAGGGACTTTCCTTTCCTTAATTCTTGGTTATGCCGGATATGTACGCAAAAGGACCGATGTGACAAGGTCTCACGGCATGGGGAGAGTGTAGTGCGGAAATTGTTGTGGGTATCGCTGGCGATCGTCGGAATCGTTGCAGGCGCAGGCGCGGTTTGGGAGCCGCTGGCCGCGACGGGGTATGACGCATCGTCACGCGCCTACGATGTTGAAATTGTCCGTGACAGCTATGGTGTTCCGCATATTAATGGCAGGACTGATGCCGATACCGCTTATGGTCTGGCCTTCGCCCATGCCGAGGACGATTTTTCGACGATTGAAGATGTCGTTGCGATGACCCGCGGCCGCTATGGCGCGCTTGCCGGTGGGGATGGAGCAAAGGTCGATTATGTACTTCATCTGTTGGGCGCGCGCGAGACAGCGGAAAAGCGATATATGGAGTTGTCGCCTGAAGTGCGTGCTGTCTCAGAAGCCTATGCTGCCGGCCTGAACCATTATGCCGCAAAGCATCCGCAGGAAGTCCGGTTGTCGAAGCTGTTTCCCGTAACCGGGCAGGACATTGTCACTGGGTTCGTGCTGCGTGCGCCCTTTTTCTATGGACTTGATGGTGCAATCGGCGCGCTCGCCGAAGGCAAGCCGCTGCCCAAGGAGAATGCAGCGCCCATGACGCCAATCGGTCGCGATCCTGAGATGAACGGCTCCAATGCCTTTGCCATTGCACCAAAGCGCATGGCCGATGGCAAGACATGGCTTATCTCAAATTCGCACCAGCCTTATGAAGGGCAGGTGGCTTGGTATGAAGCTGTGACCCATTCGGGCGAGGGGCTTGATATGGCTGGCGCTTTGTTTCCCGGCTCTCCTTTCGTGCTTCTGGGCCACAATCGCCATCTGGGGTGGACCAACACCGTCAACCGCCCCGACCTTATCGATGTCTACAAGCTGGTCATGAATAAGGCCGGGGACCGGTATCGCTATGACGGCAAGTGGTTGCCCCTGACATCCAAGCGGGTTTGGTTGCCCGTGAAACTGGGACCATTCAATCTGCCAGTGCCTCAAACGGTGTATCGTTCGATCCACGGCCCAGTGATCAAGAACGACAAGGGCTATTATGCCATCCGCTATGCCGGCATCGACAGCGTAAAGGTCGTGGAGCAATATTATCGCAATACCAAGGCAACGAACTGGGACGAATGGACCAAGTCGATGTCGATCGGCGGCATTCCGGCAACGAATTTTATCTATGCCGATAAAACGGGCCGCGTTGCGTATATCTACAATGCGCTCTTCCCTGACCGGAAGCCTGGATATGACTATACCAAGATGCTGCCGGGCGATACGTCGGCGGCGATGTGGGCAGGGCCAGTGGGCTTTGACCGCTATCCCAAGATCGTTGATCCGGCCTCAGGCTTTGTCCAGAACGCCAACAACACGCCTTTTCTGGCAGCCGGGCCGGGCTCGGAAATGGATCCATCCGCGTATTCGCTTTATCTGGGCATTGAGCGGGGAATGACCAACCGCGGCTTGCGCGCTACCGAATTGCTCGCTGCGGACACGTCCATTACGCCGCAAGAACTGCTCGCGATCAAGATGGACACAATTTACAGCAAGCAAGGCTGGGCCGGGTCGTGGATGGCGTCCTTTGCTGCCCTCGATTTGAAAGACGCGCCTGAACTGGCAAAAGCGCAAAAGCTACTGGCCAGCTGGGATTGGTCAAGTGACGGAAAGGGCAGCGCCGATGCCTTTGCCGAGCGCATCATTCGTTTCGGTGCACGGCCAAACTGGCGCGGGGACAAGATGCCCGACGCCCGCAAAACGCTTCAGGAGGCGGTAACCGAATTCAAGGAACGCTTTGGGCGGATTGACCCGCCGCTTGCCGAAATTCAACGGCTGCGGCGCGGCGATGTGGATTTGCCGATGCTTGGGGGTAGCGACGCCCTTCGTGCCACCACCATGTGGGATGCCGATCAAGAAGACGGCAAAGTGCGTGTGAGGCATGGCGACAGTTTCATCATGCTGGTCCGTTGGGACAAGGATGGAACTGTAAAGTCAGAGTCCATCCAGCCATATGGTGCCGCCACCACGCGGCCCGAATCGCCGCATTACACAGACCAGATGAAGCTCTTCGTGGCGGGTCGCTACAAGCCGGTACATTTTGAATGGGCAGACGCGGTCAAGAACGCAAAGCGCCGTTATCGGCCCTAAACGCTGTTCGTCGAAAATATTCCCTGGCTTGATTGTGTTTGTCCACTTCGTCGCTATCTCGGGCAGCAATGAATTTTTAGCTTTGGGAGCAGAATATGATCCGTAAATTGACCCTCGCACTTATGATGTCGGGCTCTGTGCTCGCAGTGCAGGCGCCCGCCTTGGCCCAGACCCCGGCACCAGTTTCAAAACTGGTAGAGGCAGTGAACATCCCGCATGAGAAATTCACGCTCGACAATGGCCTGACCGTGATTGTCCACGAAGACCGCAAGGCACCGATTGTGGCCGTGTCTATTTGGTATGGCGTTGGGTCAAAGAACGAACCAACGGGTAAAACGGGTTATGCCCATTTGTTCGAGCATATCATGTTCAACGGCAGCGAAAACGCGCCGGGCGACTATTTTGAATATACCAAGAAAATTGGCGCGACCGACCTGAACGGTACAACATGGCTGGACCGCACCAATTATTTCCAGACAGTGCCGACGACCGCGCTTGAGTCGGCCTTGTTCCTCGAAAGCGACCGTATGGGCTATTTGCTCAATGCCGTGACCAAGGAAAAGCTCGATAACCAGATTGGCGTTGTTTCCAATGAAAAGCGTCAGGGCGACAACCAACCCTTCGGTCTGGTCGATTACAAGCGTTCAGCGACTCTGTTCCCGGTAGGGCACCCCTATCATCACGACACCATCGGCAGCCTTGAGGATCTCGCCGCCGCCTCGCTCGATGACATGAAAAACTGGTTCACCGACCATTATGGCCCAAACAACGCCATTCTTGTTCTGGCTGGCGATATTAATGCCGCGCAGGCAAAGCCTTTGGTCGAAAAATGGTTCGGCAGCATCAAGCGCGGCAAGGACGTTGCGCCAGTCAACGCGGCAGTGCCAACGCTCGAAAAAGACGTTAAAATCGTCATGAAGGATAAGGTACCGACTACGCGGATCTATCGCAATTGGGTCGTTCCCGGTCTTGCAGATCCCGATGCAAATTCCTTGTTTATCGCGATGAGCGCGCTTGGCGGCCTGTCGAGTTCGCGTCTGGACAATATACTGGTGCGCCAGGAGCAGAGCGCGGTCGGCGTATCCGCCTATCTCATCCCCTTCGTCCATGGCAGCTTGGTCAACATTCAGGCTGACGTTAAGCCAGGCGGTGATGCCGATGCGGTGGCCAAGCGACTCGATGAAATCATTGCAGATTATATCAAAACTGGTCCAACCGCCGAAGAAGTTCAGCGCGTTGCAGCAAGCAATATCGCGCAGCAGATCGACGGGCTTGAGCAAGTTGGCGGCTTTGGCGGCAAGGCTGTCGCGCTTGCCGAAGGCCAGCTTTATGTTGGCGATTCATCTTTCTACAAGAAGGAACTGGAGCGGCTGGCATCAGCCAAGCCAGAGGCCGTCAAGGCGGCAATGCAAAAGTGGCTGACTCGCCCAGTGCTTGAAATTCGTGTCGAACCCGGCGAGCGTGAAGCCTATCAGGAAGTCGCCGCTGGATCAGGTAGCCGGACCGGCACGATTACTGCACCCGCATTTTATGCGCCCCCCGGTGCAGAAGACACTTCGGTTTCCGCACCCGTCGCCTTTCAGGATCGCAGCAAATTTCCTGAGCCGACCGGCACCCCTTCGCTGGATTTCCCGACCGTTGAGGAAACGACCTTAAGCAATGGCATCAAGGTGTTCTTCGCGCGGCGGGCAGCAGTGCCAACGGTTCGCGTGGCCGTCAGCTTTAACGCAGGCTATGCAGCCGACCCGGCTGACAAACGCGGGATTGCTTCGATGATGTCGACGATGCTGATGGAAGGCACAAAGTCGCTTACATCGACCCAGATCGCCGAGACCGAGGAAAAGCTTGGTGCTGACGTAAATGTCGGATCGTCACTTGACCGCACCGTTGCCAGCCTTCGCGCGGTAAAGCCGAACCTTGGCCTGTCACTCGACCTGTTGGCAGATGTCATCAAAAATCCGGCTTTTGCGACCAATGAACTGGAGCGTGTTCGCGTTCAGCAACTTACTCGCATCAAGTCGGAGAACAACCAGCCACAGGGTATCGCCGTCCGCCGCATGCCACCGTTACTATATGGGCAAGCACATCCTTATGGCGGACCGCAGACTGGCAGCGGCTATGAAGAAACGGTTGCAACAATTAGCCGTGCCGACGTTGCCAATTTCCACCAGTCATGGATTCACCCGTCAAAAGCGGAAATCTTCGTCGTCGGTGACACAAACCTGAACGAGATCAAGCCCATGCTTGAGAAGCGCTTTGGCAAGTGGAAGCCAAAAGCAGCGCCAGCGCCAGCAAAGAATTTTGCTGTCGCATTGCCTGCACCTGAAGCTAAGATTTTGTTGATCGACCGGCCTAATTCGCCACAATCGCTTGTGCTGGCCGGTCTGGTGCTGGACGCAAAAGGATCTGACGATTTGTTGACCCTGCGCGCCGCGAACGAGATTTTCGGCGGTGACTTCCTGTCGCGTATAAACATGGACCTGCGCGAGACAAAGGGCTGGTCCTATGGCGTGCGCAGCCAGGTCAATGGCGCCGAAGACCGCGTGCCATTTTACATGTTTGCGCCCGTTCAGACCAACCAGACCGGCCCGTCGGTTAAGGTATTGATGGACCAGTTAACGGATTTCAATGGCGGGAAGCCAGTGACGGCAGACGAGCTGGAAAAGACGATCAAGGGCAATGTGCTTGAATTGCCAGGCAGCTATGAACAATCATCGGCCGTGCTTGCGCAAATGCAGTCAGACCGTCTTAACAAGCGTCCTTTTAATTATGTTGAGACACTGGCGGACAAATATAATGCGCTGACAGCCAATGCGTTGAACGAAGAAATGCGTGTGAAGGTTGATCCTTCCAAGATCACTTGGCTTGTTGTTGGCGATGCCGCGAAGGTAAAGCCACAGTTGGAAGTGCTCGGATTGCCAATTGAAATGGTAACCGAAGCTGCTAACACCAGTGCAAGCAACACAGCGAAATAAGGAGCAAGAATATGGCGGCAGTTGATGGCGATTGGGACGTAACAATCAAAAGCCCAATGGGTGACCAAAAGGCAGTTTTGACCGTCAACAGCGACGGCGGTACATTTTCGGGCCAAATGTCTGGTGGACTTGGCTCCATGGACATTACCAACGGCACGGTCGATGGCGACACGCTGAGCTGGGGCATGGACATTACGGTGCCAATGCCAATGCATCTTGATGCCACGGCAACGGTTTCGGGCGATGCCATGACCGGCGAAGTCAAGGCTGGTGCATTTGGTTCAATGGGCCTTTCGGGCACGCGCAAGTAAAACTGGCACTATTGGTACAAATCTTGTGCCAAATGAGCGGACAAATGGCCGCCTATCCAAACGGGTAGGCGGCCTTGTTCTATTCTGCGCCGATGCTAATGTCCTGATTAGACGCTTTTCCATTCGAATCGCGCTGACGTGTCTGGAGCAATTTACATGAACCAGCTTGCATCCCCATCGCAGTTGCGCATGTCCTTATTGCGCTGGGCGCTTTTCGTTATCCCTGTCATCATGTTTCTTGGGTTTTTCGCAGGCACTTTGTCCGGGTCGACTGAAGAAAAAGCCTGGTATCAGACGCTGATCAAGCCAGATATTCAGCCGCCTGGATGGGTATTTGGTGTTGTCTGGCCAACATTATATTTCATGATGGGACTGGCCTTTGCAATGGTGCTTCACGCGCGGGGGGCACGTCACCGCAATGTGGCTGTTGCCTTGTTTGTGACGCAGTTCCTGATCAATCTGACATGGTCGCCCGTTTTTTTTGGTCAACATCAGGTGACCACAGCCTTTTATATAATCCTTGTCATGCTTGTCATGGCCATCGCTACCACCTTCGCATTTGCGCGCGTTCGCAAGGCTGCGGCGTGGCTCATGGTGCCCTATCTTGTCTGGATCAGCTTTGCCTCAATCCTGAATTTTCAGATCGACCAGCTGAATCCCGATGCCGAAAGCCTTTACGTTCCGGCTGTGACTTCCCAAATAGGTAATGGCGGTTAACCCCCGGCCGCAATGGAGTGAATGACATGCAAAGCGAAAAGCGCATTTTTGATGATTTGGCCAAGGTATTAAACGGCGTTGCCGGTACCGTGGCTGGTATGGGCCGTGAGGCCGAAGCGAGCATGCGCGAACGTGCACGCGAATGGGCCGCCGGTCTTGATCTTGTATCACGCGAGGAATTTGACGCTGTCAAAACGCTTGCTGCAAATGCACGCTCCGAAGCAGACGCGCTCGGCAAACGGGTAGCGGCGTTGGAAGCTGCGTTGAATGCAAAAGGCAGCGCGGCTCCCGCCAAGGCAAAGCCGGCAATCAAGCCGACAGACGGCCCGGTCTAAACTTTTCCACAGTTGGCCCACAGGCTTGTGTTGCGCGTTGACGCAAGCCCCTTGCGCGCGAGTCAGTCAGGGGGCAGACTCGAACCAACACGACAGGCGCAATTAACATGCACGACGCAGACGAACAATATGAGCAATTCGAACGGGACGAATCCGCGCCAGTAGATATGCTTGCGGCGCTGTTCGAGGCGCGCGGATGGTCATTCGAACTGGAAGGTGAGGATGAAATCACCGCCGAATATAAGGGCAGTTGGGCCAGCTATCAGCTTCGCGCGATTTGGCGTGAGGAGGACAATGCGCTTCAACTGATTATATTGCCGGATATCACGGTGCCCAACGACAAGCGCGCCAGTGTATATACCGCGCTTGGCCTGATTAACGAACAATTGTGGCTTGGCCATTTCGACATGTGGTCAGCCAATGGCATATTGTTGTTCCGTCACGGTAGCCTGATGCCATCCAACGGCTTATTGGGCGTGGATCAGGCGCAGACCATCATTGACGTCGCGATTGACGAATGCGAGCGTTTCTATCCGGTGTTTCAGTTCATCATCTGGGGTGACAAGACGCCTGAGGAAGCCATTGCCAGCGCGCTTATTGAAACGCATGGCGAGGCTTAAGGTCATTAAACCGGACGCTTTGGCTTAATCAGATAATGCATATAGCCCATGGCGATGGGCTTATCCCGGTCCTCTTGCCAAGCGCGGGCTTCGACATTTGCCATCGTCCGGCCAAGACGTGTCACTTCGCCTACCGCATAAGTCATTTGGCTGACGCCGCCGCGCATGAAATCGACAGTGACGTTGACTTGCTTGATCGCGGAATCGCTGCCTTTCGCGCGTAGGGCGCGGTGAATTGCCGCAATGGCAGCAATTTCCAGTAGCCCCGAAATGGCACCGCCATGCAAGAAGCCTGGTCGGCCTTGAACGCGGTCAGCAAAAGGCATCCCGATAACCGGAGCGCCATTGAATTCGTCCACAATGTCCATATCCAACGCACGGGCATAAGGCGGAAGTGCACTTACCGAACCGCTCATGACACGCGGTCTCCAATGCGGATGAAGGTTCCGCTGGCATGTGCCAGGGGTTCATCAGGGTTCCCGTTATGGGCAAAGCCCCGCACAAAGCCAATGCTGTTGGTCAGATGGTAGCAGATACCCCGGCCGTAAACGCGCTCCCCGGATGGGGAAGGGCGCAAATAGTCGATCCGCAAATCCATCGTCACCTGCGGCCGGAACTCCCCCAGTTTTGTCCAAATGGACATGCTGGTCGCGTTATCCATCAGGCTGATGATAACGGCAGAGGCCAATATGCCCGTATCGGGGTCAGCAACCAGGTCCTCCCGCCAGTCGATAGCGAGTTCTACCCAGTCATCGCCATGGCCGACATATTCCATATTAAGAAAACCGCCATGGCCGAACTTGCCCATCAATTTGTTGACCAAGGCCGGGTCAAAGTTCGCACCTTTCGGCACGATGCTGCCCAGATCAGGTTTTCCGAATGCCATTTATTTGCTTTCCAATGTTGCCGGAAATGTCGGAGTGACTCGCGCTTTAGAAAGCTGCTCATACGCAAATCCGGCTTTTAAAACCATATGATCATGCCATTTCGGGCCAATAAAGCTAAGCCCGACGGGCAGCCCCGATGACAGCCCCATTGGCACCGTCAAATGGGGAAAGCCCGCGACGGCCGGCAATTGGCTGGCGCTCGGCCCCGCAAAGGCATCGCCCTTGCCCAAAGTTGACACCCATGCCGGGCCATTGGTCTGGGCGATGATGACATCAGCCTTGTTGTTCGCGAATAGCTGGTTCAACGCATTGGTGGCAAGGCTGCGTGATGTTGCCAACGCCTCAAGATAGGCAGGGTCATCCAGCCCTTTTTCCTTTTCTGCCGCTTCAAACGTGTCCTGCCCGAAATACTGCAATTCCCTGTCGGCATTGGCTGTGTTGAATGCCATGATATCGGCCAGTGTCTTGTGCGGCACGAGGCCGTCCGGCAGGCCTTGCAGATAGGATGCAAGGTCTGCTTTCAGCTCCGTGAGCAATACCTTGAATTCGCCCTGCCCAATCTTCTGCCGGTCAATCTTGCTGCCATCAAGCATTATGATTTCAGCGCCTCCGTCCTTTAATTTGGCCATCGCCGCGTCGAACAATGCGGCGTCGGCATTGGGTGCGCGCAGGACACCGATGCGCATGGTTTTCAAGCCATCGACGGACAGGCCCGCCGCATAGTTCCCGCGCCAGCGGTCCGCCTCGGCTGTCGCAGGGTCTTGCGGATCGCTCCCTGCCATGGCTGTGAGCATGATAGCAGCATCACGCACGGAGCGAGTCATTGGTCCGGCGGTATCCTGGCTGTGGCTGATAGGCACAACAAAGCGGCGGGAAACCAAGCCAACGGTCGGCTTGAACCCGACCACACCGCTCACCCCGGCGGGGCAGGTGATTGAGCCGTCGGTCTCGGTGCCAATGGCCGCCGCGGCAAGACCAGCGGCTGCTGCAGCGCCACTTCCGCTGGATGAACCGCAACTGTTGCGGTCAAGCGCATGGGGGTTCCGCGTCAAGCCTCCAACCGCGCTCCAGCCACTGGTTGAATTATCCGACCGGATATTGGCCCATTCGCTGAGGTTGGTTTTTCCAAGAATGACTGCACCCGCTTCGCGCAAGCGCGCGATCAGCGGTGCGTCGCGGTTGGTAATATTTCCGGCAAGTGCCAAGGACCCAGCGGTCGTCGCGATGGGTCCCGCAACCTCCACATTGTCCTTAACCAATATGGGAATACCGTGCATCGGTCCCCGATATTTCCCCGTGCGCAATTCGGCATCCATGGCGCGCGCCTGGTCGACCGCGTCAGGCAATGTTGCGATGACGGCGTTCAGTGTTGGCCCGCTGTCATCAACAGCAGCAATTCTAGCGAGGTAGGCGGCGGTAATGGCTTCACTATTAAGCGCGCCATTTTCGATGCCCTCTGCGAGCTGCCAAAGTTCAAGGTTTTCAATTGGACCCGTTTTGGCAAGATTTGCAGTCGCTTGATCCATCGATGGCGGGGCTTCAATCCATGCGGAGGCTGGCAGCGCCAAGATACAACCTAGCGCCAAAGCGATATTTAGCCTCATTTGGTATCTCCCTTCGCCAATTCCGTCCCACGGTCGCGTGCTGCGCGTAATGTTTGTGCGATCAACACATCCAAAATGTGGTCTGAATCAAGCACAGCCAATCCAGCGGCCGTCGTCCCGCCTGGGCTCGTTACACGTGCGGCCAGTTCACTCGGTGTTTCGGTCGAGCCTGCCGCAAGTGCAGATGCACCCTCAACCATTGCCATGGCCAATTGTGCGGAAATATTATGTGGCACCCCTGCTGCTTCGCCGCCTTTCGCCAGAGCGTCAACGAAACGGTAGACAAAAGCCGGGCCCGAACCGGCCAGCGCGGTCACGGCATCCATGTGGCTTTCATCTTCGATCCATATCACTGTTCCCAATGCCGTAAGCCACGATGCAATGTCGGCGCGCGCTTGATCATCTGCATGTGGTGCAAACATGGCCAATGGTGACTTGCCAATAGCGGCAGCTAGGTTGGGCATTAGCCGAATGGTGCGAGCGGCAGGGAAGGCCGCCGATAGCGTCCGGGTTGTTGTGCCGGCAAGTATGGAGATGACCAAGGCATCCGGCGCAAGCAATGTCGCAATGTCAGCCGCAAGCGATGGCAAAAGCTGGGGCTTGATACCGAGCACGAGTATATCGAACTGCCGCTTTACTTCTTGTGGTGACCGGTAGAGGGAAACGTCGTTTGGCACATTGTCAGCTATTGGATCGATGACGACGAAGCGATCCGGCGCCATGCCCGCAGCAAGCCACCCCCGCAGCATTGCGCTGCCCATATTACCGCAGCCGTAAAAACATATTTCAGTTGGAAAAGCGGACAAAATAACGACCTTGCGACTGTTCAGGCCAACGTCATGCCCTATCCGTGCGCTAACGGCAACCGAAGGAAGAGAGACAAGCCTTCGGGCGCTGTCAGGGGCGGCGCACCGACATGACGGATGGCATCGGCACGGGCGCGATTGAGGATCGCAGGGGGTACATTGGCGTCGTGGAATATATGGTCAGCCTCTCCCAATAAACGCGCAGTGAGCAATGTCAGGTCATCAGGATTTGCAGATAACAAGGCGATCTCAATAAGGCGGTCACCCAAAGGTTCCTGCGCGACATCAAGCCAAAGATCCACGCTATTAGGCGCGTGGCGTCCGAACGGATCCAACAAGCCACCTGCGGCAAAGCCCTGGTCAAGTGCGCGGCGGCGTTCCGGCCCCTCTGGCCAGCGTTCGCGTATCTTGCTGCGTGCGCCAGATATGGCCTTGGCAAGCGGCCCCAATGTTTCAGGCAACATCGTCTCAATCCGCTG
>NZ_JBKBQV010000011.1:0-256 GCF_046292425.1 Sphingorhabdus sp. | reverse complement strand
CGAATGGCCTTTGCCATGCCCGCCGACGCGCCGCCTGTTCCGACCGCTACCAAAACGGGCGTGCGGTCCACAATGGCTGGCGTCGTAAAATCACATATTTCGGGCCGGTCAACGACGTTGACCAGCAAGCCGCGTGCCTTCAGATCATCAGCGGCGGCGCATGCTTCGTCTTCGTCGGCTATGGCAACAAAAGCGATGCGGGCATCCTTGTGACCTGCATCCACGCAAATGCCCCCTGCGCGTTCGATAAGCCGCC
>NZ_JBKBQV010000010.1:0-59157 GCF_046292425.1 Sphingorhabdus sp. | reverse complement strand
AGGCCTCTGCACGGACACGCTTTGACTATGGTCCGCCAGCGCCAGCAGAATTGCAACGTAGACGCTCTTCACGTTGATCGCGGCGTTGGGCTTGGCCCAGTTTGGAGTACAAAGTTGTATAATCGTTTAGACAGTGATTTGGCTGACGCGGTGGCTGTTATCGGGAACATTTTACCCGATACGGTCGCCGCGGCGGTTAAAAGGCTCGCCCGAGAGAATGATCTTCCCGATCCGGAAAGCTTGTTTTTGACTTTGCCTAAGAATGGCAATGGGCAACTGCCTTTTCATCAGGCTGAACACGCGCTTGAACTGGCTGGTCTGTCCTGCGCACCCATACACGGCACGCGGTTACCCAAAAAGTCGGATCAGCTGCCTGCGTTAATCCGTCTCAACGATGATAGCGTCGGCATTGTCTACGAAGCGTCCAAGGACCAGGTCCTATTATGGAAGGCTGACGCTTCCGAGTTGGTTTGGACCAATTTGGAAGAAGTTGAAGCTGTCTATGTCGGGCAAGCGATTCACGTCGGCGGCGCTGCGGTCCGCCATCGCGGCTTGGACGAAGATGATGCGCCAAAAACATCACGCGATAACTGGTTTTGGTCAGAACTCATCAAATTGAAGCCGGAGTTTTATCCAGTCTTTGGTGCAGCATTCATCATCAACATATTGGCTTTTGCACTGCCGCTGTTTTCGATGAATGTGTATGATCGCATCATTCCAAACCGCGCTGTTTCAAGCCTTTGGGTATTGGCCATCGGCGTTTTGCTAGCCTTCGCTATTGATTTTGCATTGCGCATGGCGCGTTCGACGTTGCTCGATGAACTCGGCCGCAAGCTGGACCTGAAGTTGTCAGAAAAGATATTCGGCAAGCTAGTCAATATGCCACTTTCCAGCCGAAGTGGTGACACTGGCCGACTCGTCCGCCGGGTATCCGAATTCGAAATCGTACGTGATTTTTTTGCATCCACCACGGCTGTCCTGTTGGTTGATCTGTTGTTCCTCGTCGTTTTCGTTGGGTTGATCGCCGTTTTGGCCGGATGGCTGGCCATGGTGCCTGTTGTCATCATCCTCGTCATGTTTTTTGCAGGGCAGGTGTTGCAACGCAAAATGATTGCAGCAACGCTTGAAGCGCAAGCCGACGCCGGTTTGCAACATAGCCTATTGGTCGAAGCGATCAGCGGCGCTGAAACTCTGAAAGCTACAGCAGCCGAGGGCCGGGTAATCGGGCGCTGGCGCAATTTGGCTCGCACGAGCGCGCAGACTCAAGAGCGGCTTCGGCATTTGAATGCGACCGCGGTCACCTTGGCTAATGTGTGCCAGCAAGTGACCAGTATCGCGTTGGTCATTGGCGGCTTCTACATGTTCGATGCTGGCAAGATATCGATGGGCGCTATCATTGCCATCGTCATGCTTGCCGGGCGTTCACTTGCACCAGCAGGGCAGCTCGCGTTTCTGATGACGCGCGGGCGGCAGGCTTTGACTGTGCTGGACAGCTTGGGCGGGTTAATGGACAAAGAAGACGAGCGTTCATTTGGCAGCCGAAGCGTTGTTCCGACTGTGCGTGAAGGCCATATCAAGCTTGAAGACGTGAATTTTGCCTATCCCGATAGCAATCGTGAGGCACTTTCCGGGCTGAACCTTGAAATCAGGCCGGGCGAGAAAATTGCGATTATTGGCCGTGTGGCGTCGGGCAAGTCAACCTTGGGACGGCTACTTTGTGGACTATATTATCCTGATGCGGGTTCCGTACTGATTGATGGACTGGATAACCGCCAGTACCGCCCCATCAATCTGCGTTCCCAGCTTCGCTTTGTCGGGCAGGACGCCGAATTATTCAGCGGATCTATCAAGGACAATTTGTTAATGGGCGCTCCCAATGCCGATGATGAGGCATTGATTGAAGCGCTGCGCAGGGTAGGCGCAGACGAGTTTCTTGGTCGCGACGATGGCGGCTTTGACCGTGGGACAGGTGAACGGGGCCGAAATCTTTCCGGCGGTCAGCGCGGATTTTTGGTGCTTGCCCGCGCGCTGGCATCGCCGTCCAAACTATTGTTCCTTGATGAACCTACTGGCGCGATGGACATGCGAACCGAGACCAGCTTTGTCGAGCGGCTGAAAACCGCAACCTATCCGGGGCAGACGTTAATAGTTTCGACGCATCGTCATGCCGTGTTATCTTTATGCGACCGGCTTATAGTCATGGATCGCGGCAAAATAGTCGCTGATGGCCCGCGCGAAAAGATCATGGCGCAGGCCATGGCTAAAGGGGTTGCTGCATGATGCATGATCACCCCTCCAGTACCGCAGCGGTTGTTATCGGCGACGAAATGCCACCCCTGCATAACCAACCGGGCAAGAGCGGCCTCGGCAAGGTCGTGATCGCTCTAATCGGTATAAGTCTGACGGTCGCGGCATTGGTCACGGCGTTGGATTGGCAATCGGTTATTGAAAGTCTTTCACCCAATAAAGCTGTTGCAGTGTCAACGCCGGTACTTACACCAGAGCAGATTGCACTGACTGAAGCAACGCAGCAGGATCAGACTCAGGTTGCAGCAAAAGGCGAGGCCGCAGCAGCACTGAACGCCGCAATGCCGGTCGGCAACGGACCCATTGAAGCCGCGCAGCCATTCTATCTGACAGAAAATAATATGACCAACGCCGAAAAAGCGCTGCGCTGCATGACTCAAGCGGTATATTATGAAGCAGGCTTCGAGCCCATGGCGGGGCGCTATGCCGTGGCGCAGGTCATTCTTAACCGTATGCGTCATCCAGCGTTTCCAAAATCAGTGTGCGGTGTCATTTATCAGGGAAGCAGTAAGCCGGGTTGCCAATTCAGCTTTGCATGCGATGGTTCCTTACTCCGCGCGCCCAGCCCAAAGGCTTGGGCAGAAGCGCGGCAAGTGGCGGAACAAGTACTTGCCGGGACCGTGACGTCTGCAGTGGGCATGGCGACACATTACCATGCCAATTATGTCTCGCCTTATTGGGCACCCAAGCTCCACAAAATAACGCAGATGGGCGCGCATATCTTCTACAGATGGCCGGGCAACTGGGGCAGGCGGGTAGCATTTAACGGCGTGTATCGCGGGGGTGAATATATTCCAGCAACGTCAAGTCTCGCCAATATTAATGCGAGCACCGATTTCGTTACCGAGGCAGAACTTGGCGTTGATAGTGCTGCCCCTGTCGTCAAACATGTTTCGGACCGCAGGGCCGACAATGACGTGGGCGGTAGAATAGACACGACAAAAACATGGCGACTGACAATACCAATGGGCCCTGAAACCCGTGCAAAGGCTGACGTGCCTGCCAATATGCAAATATCCGCCCTGGAGGCGACCCAATGAAATTACGGACATGGTTCGCGCGATTAAATGCGAGCGAACGGATTATATTCTTTAGTGCAGTCGGACTGTCGCTTTTCATTCTTTGGGCCAGTCTGGCGCAAGTAGACGAAATAACGCGCGGGCAGGGACGCGTTATTCCGTCATCGAAGGTGCAGTTAGTTCAGGCCGCCGAACCTTCAACTATAGAAGCTATTCTAGTTCGGTCGGGTCAGACCGTGAAAAAGGGGCAGTTGCTGGTCCGTTTTGATGACACATCGTCATCCTCGGAACTGGGGCAATTGCAGGCTGAAACGGAGCGTCTGGCAGCTAGCGCTGCGCGTCTGAACCGGGAAACAGGCGGTGCGGACGGTTGCGTCGGCGAAAGCTGCATGGATGAGGCACGGTTGCAGGCGGCCCGGCAAGCTGCGCAGCGGAGCCGCGTGGGCGCTTTGTCTGCGGCGGTAGAACAACGTCGGCGTGACCTGGGAGAGGCGCAGGCAACAATTGCGTCGCTGGAATCGAGCCTGAAACTGGCACAAGACCAGGTAAATATGATCCGCCCGTTGGCGGAAAAGAACATTGTTCCGCAAACTGAGTTATTGTCTGCGCAGCGCGAGCTCGTCGATATTCGCGGTCGATTGGACGCGGCCCGGCAGGGGGCGTCGCGAGCCACTGCAGCCATCCGAGAGGCGCAGGCGCAGATGTCGGAATCGCAATTCCAGTATCGTCAGGATGCGCTCAATGAACGATCGCAAATCAATACCAAAATTGCCGTTAACGAGCAGACGATGCGCGGTGCCCAAGGACGACTTAGCCGCACCGAAATCCGCTCTCCCGTTGCGGGCGTGATTAATGACGTTCAGGTGACAACTGTCGGCGGATTTTTGAACGCGGGCCAAAAGATCATGCAGATCGTCCCAATGGGCGATAAATTGTTGATTGAAGCGCGTGTGACCCCTGGCGACATTGCTTTCATCAAGGTTGGTGACCGTGCAAATGTCAAAGTCACCGCGTATGACTTTTCTATCTATGGCGGATTGTCAGGAAAAGTTGCGCAGGTATCCGCCGACAGCATTTATGACGAGGTTGAACGGCAGGCCTACTTTACTGTCATCGTCGAAACTGACCGTGCATTTTTGCTGAAAGCCGGCAAACGCCTGCCGATAACGCCAGGCATGATTTGCGACGTCGAGATTATGACCGGACGCAAAAGCGTGCTGAGCTATTTGTTAAAACCTGTGATTAAAGCAAGGTCGGAAGCACTAACGGAGCGCTGAGCCATGCGACCGAAATCTCGGGTAGCTGAAGTTCTGCAGTAACAGTGGCCACCTCAGGCAATTGCCCGAATGCGGGTACGACCGTAGGCGGCAAAGATGCAAGACGCACAGTGGCTGGCTGAGGCACGCTATAGCCATGCACCCATTTGGCGTTCTGGCTAAATGACATGATAGGCCGATAGTCATTGGGGATACGGCCGTCCAGCAAGCGATCCGTAACATTGTCTAGCATCACCGAACCGTTATCCAGCTTCACGACTAGGACCGCATGGTCTGCGTTACGCACCAAATCACGCGCGATGATTAAACGCATGTCCGCGCGTGCGATGCCAAGTGCTGACAACATTTCCATCTTGGCAATGGCGAAATCCTCGCAATCGCCAATGCCCCGGCGCAGTGTTTCACTCGCTGGCGCCCAATAATCGGCTTGGCTGTAAACAGCCTGATCTTCACCGAATGCGATATTTCGGTTTACCCACCGGTTGACCATTTCCAGTTGCTGGAGTTTGTCAACGGAACCACGCGCGCCCGATGACGTCACCGCACGTTTGATGCGGCTGTTGTTCGGACGCATCTGGATTGATGCCCAATCGCGATCAAACGGTGTGCGCGTGACGGCGACGGACTGAGTGCCTAAAACGGCCTCTTTAAATGTCGCGGGTTGAATAAAGGCTGATCCGGCGAAATTTTCGCCAGCACGCGTACAATCCGACGTGGAGGGAAACATCTGCGTCGCGGCGGCCCCGCTGTTCATGCTGGACGCGATAGCCTGCCCAGGCGCTTGAATCGAGCGCATCTGATCCAGCTTGCTTGTTGCCCCGCCTAAAATTGCGCTGGCCTTTGTCGTCGTGAGCGGACCTGCACCCGGCTCGACACGTGTATTGATAGCAAGCGCCAACGAAAAAGCCCGATTATCAGGCAACGATACGCAAGCTTCCGATCCAATAGTCGCATTCTGAGTCTGAGCGATGGCACCTGTCGGCAGCACGATCGATGCTGCAGCAGTTGCAAATGCCATCGGAAGCATCGCAATACGAAGAACGTTTTGGCGCGCCTTGGGGCGCTTGGAGAGAGGAGCCGCATCCATCTGCTCTCTTTGCGCCCATACATACAGCCATCCCGTTTCCGACATTGGTTAACACGAAGGCTGACAAATTTAAGATTAATGAACGCGTAGCGCAGAAATTGTGAAGAGGCAGCGAGCAGCATTTTCGCAAATGTTTACCAACGTCCGGACATCCGCACGGTTGCAAAACTGCGTCGCTGCGCTTAGCGAAGGGCATGCACAACACGCAACATTATGAAGAGCAGTATCTGTCCTTGATGCGGCAGATATGGGAACGGGGGACGGTCCAGCGCGACCGGACAGGTGTTGGAACGAAAGCGCTTTTTGGAGCAAGCATGCGTTTTTCGCTGGCCGATGACGCAATACCGCTGTTGACGACCAAGCGCGTATACTGGAAAACAGCGGCGCGCGAAATGCTTTGGTTCCTCACTGGCAACACCAATATCCGTCCATTGCTTGAACAGAAAGTCAGGATCTGGACTGACTGGCCGTTGGATCGCTATCGTCGCGAAACGGGTGACACAATCTCGCAAGAAGATTTTGAACAGCGGATTGTCGACGATGCGACATTCGCAGAAAAATGGGGTGATCTTGGGCCGGTTTATGGCGCGCAGTGGGTAAATTGGCCGCGTTACGAGCCCGCTGGGAACGGTTTGTTCCACCGCGCAGAGAAGGGCATTGATCAGGTCAGCTTGCTTGTCGATAGCCTGAAGAACAATCCCGGATCGCGACGTCACATCATTGAGGGCTGGAACGTCGCCGAGTTGGACCAGATGGCACTGCCGCCATGCCATAAAACTTATCAGTTCCATGTCGCCGGTAATGTTTTGAGCTGCATCTTGTTTCAACGCTCTTGTGATCTTGGGCTTGGCTTTGCATTCAACGCATTTTCTGCGGCCTTGCTGACGCGGATGTTGGCGGCGGTATGTGGATACCAAGCAGGTGAGTTGATCTGGCAGGGTGGCGATGTGCATTTGTATCTCAACCATGCGCCTTTGGTTGAGGAGCAATTGTCCCGCGCTCCCTCTGGTAATCCTAAGCTAAAGCTTTTGCGGACGCCCGACAGCATATTTGACTTCGGCATCGAAGATTTCGAAGTGACCGATTATCACCCGCAAGCCCACATTTCTGCGCCTGTCGCGATATAAGCTCTTTTTAGGTCAGTGATATTGACCTAAAATCATGTTTGAAATATTATAACAAGCATGGATAACAAACTGCCTGAGTCGTTCAGGCGGTTCAGAGCGGAGATGGAGATGGTGCAAGCTAAGAAGGATAATCTCGCGCCGCTGCATCTGCATATTCCCGAACCGAAATTTCGTCCGGGTGATGTCGCCGATTTTAGCGACATCATTGTGCCTGAGGTTGACGCCTATCCGCGCCCAGACGAGCATGTAATGCCAGCAGACATTCACCCGTTAGCTTATGGCCTTGTCCGCGTTCTCGGCGATGACAGTCACGCATCGGGTAGCTGGAACCCAGGCCTTGATGCTGATACTCTGCGGGTAATGTTGCGCAAAATGCTGTTATTGCGTGCTTTCGATGACCGTATGTTCCGTGCCCAGCGTCAGGGCAAGACAAGCTTCTACATGAAATCCTTTGGCGAAGAGGCAACGTCGGTCGCGACAACGATGGCGCTGCATTCGGATGACATGTGTTTCCCAAGCTATCGACAGCAGGGGATATTGATTACACGCGACTATCCGCTGGTTGATATGATGAACCAGATTTATTCGAACCGCGGCGACCATTTGAAGGGCCGCCAATTGCCAGTCATGTATTCGGCCAAAGAATATGGGTTTTTCAGCGTTTCTGGGAATCTCACGACGCAATATCCGCAAGCTGTTGGCTGGGCTATGGCATCGGCATCGCGTGCGGACACGCGTATTTCAGCAGTTTGGTGTGGTGACGGTTCAACGGCCGAAGGTGATTTTCACAGCGCCTTGACCTTTGCCGCTGTTTACAACGCACCCGTCATTTTTCAGGTTGTGAATAACCAATGGGCAATCTCGTCATTCTCCGGTTTTGCGGGCAGCGAACGAACGACATTTGCGGCGCGTGCTATCGGCTATGGCATCGCTGGCCTTCGCGTTGACGGAAATGATGCGCTAGCCGTTTACGCGGCGATGCAATGGGCAGCAAACCGTGCGCGGACAAATGGCGGGCCGACGCTAATCGAATATTTCACCTATCGCGGCGAGGGACATTCTACGTCAGATGACCCCGGCGCTTATCGTGCGGCAGAGGAATATGCATTGTGGCCGCTGGGCGACCCGGTGACGCGTTTGAAAGATCACCTGATTGCCATTGGCGCGTGGAGCGATGCGCAGCAGGATGCGCTCATTGTTGAATTGTCCGACTATGTGAAGGTCGTTCAAAAAGAGGCCGAACAAAATGGTATCTTGGGTCATGGGCTCCACCATCCGTTCGAAACGATGTTCGAAGATGTCTTCGAAGAGATGCCTTGGCATTTGAAAGAGCAATGCGCGCAAATGCTCGAAGAGCAAGAGGACAAATTTGGTCCTGATTGGGAGGCACGTTAATGTCAGAGCCTGCCACAAAAACGATGAACATGATCGAGGCGATTAACAGCGCGCTTGATGTCATGCTCGCCAAAGACCCCGAAGTCGTCATCATGGGTGAAGACGTCGGCTATTTCGGCGGTGTGTTCCGCGCGACCGCTGGCTTGCAGAAAAAGCATGGCAAAACCCGGGTGTTCGATACACCGATTAGCGAATGCGGCATCATTGGCGTCGGTGTTGGCATGGCGGCTTATGGTCTGCGTCCGGTGCCGGAGATCCAGTTTGCCGATTATATCTATCCCGGCTTGGATCAGTTGGTGAGCGAGGCAGCGCGCTTGCGTTACCGTTCGGCCAATGACTTTATTTGTCCTATGACCGTACGCTCGCCATTTGGAGGCGGCATCTTCGGTGGGCAGACGCATAGCCAGAGCCCAGAGAGCATGTTCACGCATATTTGCGGAATCAAGACTGTCATTCCGGCGACGCCCTATGACGCCAAGGGCCTTTTGATTGCAGCGATTGAAGATAATGACCCCGTCGTCTTTTTCGAGCCCAAACGCATTTATAATGGTCCTTTTACCGGCTATTATGACCGCCCCGTTGAACCATGGTCAAAGCATGAAGGCAGCGATGTTCCAGAAGGCTATTATCGTATCGACTTAGGCAAGGCCTCTGTCGTGCGTGAAGGCGAAACGGTCACCGTTTTGACCTATGGCACCATGGTTCACGTCGTGAAAGCAGTCGTGGCGGAACATGGAATAGACGCAGAAATCATCGACCTGCGGACTTTGTTACCGCTCGACATCGAGACCATTGAAGCGTCAGTGAAAAAAACAGGCCGCTGCATGGTGGTGCACGAGGCAACGCGGACCAGCGGCTTTGGCGCGGAATTGGCGGCACAGGTGCAGGAACGCTGCTTCTACCATCTCGAAGCACCCGTAGAGCGCGTCACCGGATTTGACACGCCATACCCACACAGCCTTGAATGGGCCTATTTCCCCGGACCTGTGCGCCTTGCCCGCGCCTTTGACAAGATCATGAAGGACTGACGCGATGCCCAAATTTACATTTAATCTGCCCGACATTGGTGAAGGCATCGCCGAGGCCGAAATCGTCGCTTGGCACGTCAAGGTTGGTGATATTATTTCCGAAGACCAGCCCTTGGCCGACATGATGACCGACAAGGCAACCGTCGAGATGGAAAGCCCGGTTTCGGGTGTGGTTACCAAGGTCGCAGGGGAAGCTGGCGATGTGATTGCCATTGGCGCGATGCTTGTTGAGATTGAGGTTGCAGGCTACGCAAGCAACGAGGCCGCCGCGGCACCAAAGCCGGCAGCAGCGGAGCCAGTGTTGGCTGCGGTTGTTGAGGATGAAAATCCGCACGCGCCAGAGCCCGAGGCTGAAGCCGTTTCCGACGTCAAAACATCTCAAAGCGTTGCTTCGCCACCAGTTCAGCCTGTTGCGCCATCTGCTCAAGGACATGAAAAAGTCACCGCATCGCCAGCCGTTCGCCAGCGCGCCAAGGAGTTGGGCGTTGACTTGACTGACGTCAAGGCGGCAGGCGGACATGTTCGCCATTCTGACCTTGATGCTTTTCTGAGCTACGGAACGCAAATGGGGTATCGGCCTGCTAACACTAATGCGCGGCGCGCGGACGAGGCGGTCAAGGTCATAGGCATGCGCCGTCGGATCGCCGACAATATGGCCGCATCGAAACGCCACATCCCGCATTTTACATATGTAGAGGAAATCGACGTAACAGCTATTGAAGCGATGCGTGGCGATTTGAACGCGAACCGCGGGACCAAGCCAAAGCTTACCATGCTACCAATGCTGATTGTGGCGATTTGCAAAACTATCCCGCAGTTCCCGATGATCAACGCGCGCTTTGATGACGAGGCCGGCGTTGTCACCCGTCACGGCGCAGTTCATCTCGGCATGGCGACGCAGACCGATACTGGGTTGATGGTTCCAGTTATTCGCGACGCGCAAGACCGCAACATATGGCAACTGGCGAGCGAAATTTCCCGTCTGGCCGAGGCAGCACGCAGTGGCTCAGCCAAAAGCGAAGAGCTGTCTGGGTCGACCTTGACGATCACCTCGCTTGGCCCCCTTGGCGGTATTGCGACGACCCCGGTTATCAACCGCCCTGAGGTTGCAATCATTGGACCCAACAAAATTGTCGAACGGCCCATGTTTGTCGGCGACAATATCGAAGCGCGCAAGTTGATGAACCTGTCCATTAGCTGCGACCACCGCGTCGTGGACGGGTGGGACGCAGCCAGTTATGTTCAGGCGTTGAAGAAGCTGATTGAAACACCGGTCCTGCTTTTTGCCGATTAAAAGGGATGGCCAGGCAGGGTCGTTTGATCGAACTTCAGCTTGAAGGTTAAAAAGGGACCTGAGCGGCTATAACGCGCCGCCTCAAAATCACGATCTTCGAAACCTACGATGTTATAGCCAATGACGATGTTCGCGTTTGTGAACGGCGTAACCGTCAGCATGGGGCCGGCGGCGTAAGCAACATTGTCACCGTCGTTGCCGATGCGGATTGTGCCCGATGCACCCAAGTCGGCATATTTGCTGATATCCAAATGTAGATCACCGCCGAACACGTTGCTCCAGCCTTCGATATCGTCGCTGCCGAAACGGTCTGTGGCGTAACGTGTACCCCAGAAGAAAGAATATTCACCGCGCTCGACAACACTTCCCAAACGTTCACCAACGGGCGTGAAATTAACGGATAGACTGTTGATTAACCGTCGCGATTCGGCTTTGCCGTCAATGTTTAATAATGCGCCGTCAATAGGCCCCGCCCTGCCGGCAACGGCATCGCGAACAGCATCATAGCGGAACTCCGTCTTGTTCAGGAGCGACCATGCGCTGGTACCCGGACGATAAGCCCAACTAATTTCGGCTCGAGCTGTCGTTGTCCGGGCGCCACCGGACTGTTGGGCACGGAACCAGCTAAGTGCTCCTCCAACTGCGCGTCCTTCACCGATTTGTCGTAATATCGCAGTCGTCAGACCATAACGCGTATTGTTATCGCCCTTTCGCGCCTCGGCACGGCCCGTCCAGCTCCATGAGGTGCCGCGGAAGCTGGCACCTGCGGTCACGGCTGTAAAGTCCTCTGTAAGTGCGTCCCGCGTTCCCAGGAAGCCTCCAGATGCTACTGGTTGGTCTGGATTGACCACGTCGGCAGGGTTGACCCCGCCAATAGTTTTGTTGCCGTCAAGCGTGACATCAGCTGACCATTGTTCATTGATCCGGACCGATTGTGCGAGGCCGTAGGCGGCAAAGGTCCGTGGTCCGAATTCTGTCATCTGCTGTTGGTTGGCGCTGGCAAGAACACGCCCGCCAGTCCAAGGCGTAACGTCAAAACCAAGCCGGGCGGTCCGTGCGTCAATGTTCTGGCCCCGGGCTATCTCGTAACCCGCAACCAGAGCAACACCTGTTCTGATATGATAGCGAGCAAAAATATTGTGGCGTGCCGGAAAATCGATGCTTTCGTCATTGCTATTAAGTGCAAATTCCGTTTGCCCTGATATATCGAGCTTTCCGTCAAAGAACTGCTGCGATGCACCGAGGCGCGCCAGTGTGGATTCGTTCGTTGTCCCATCCGAAAGTGCATCGCTGGCGTGTGTAAGCCCAATGCGAAAGGTTGTTTCGTCGGCGCGATATTCGATTTCGCCGATGGCAGCTCGGCGGCGCGCGTCATTGCCGAAAAATTCTTCCTGATAGGCGATCAGCGATGTTGAAAGTTTTTCAGTCAGACGGACCCGGCCATCAACACCAAATTTGCGTGTACCGATCTCTGAAAGATTTTGCTGGCCGACACCAAAGCCTGCCTGCTGCTCCCGAATATAGGCGAGTATGTCAAATCGTTCGTCATGATGCTCGGCTTCAAGTAGCCACGCTGTACCATTCCCACTATTTGGAGTAACTGCGGAAGATTGCGATTGCGAGGTGGAACCTGCAAATTCCGCACGCACTTCAGTGCCGACGCCAACACGGTAAGTGAGATCGGCGCCCAGCAGATCGGTCCTACTGATGTCGCTTTCGTCATGGATTCCAGTCGCTGCGATTTGCAATTTTTCGTCGTCGCTTGTCCAGCGGACACGTGCGCCTGCATTCCCCACGCGCTTGCCGATGCCGTCAACTTCATATTCTGCGATGATGAATTGTGAATTGAGGCCAGTGGAACGCGACAATATTGGTTCACGGAAGCGAAGGGTGCCTGACAAATAATCGATGTCATAGTCGATATGCCGAAACATGCTTTTGGTTTCGATAATGCGATCCGACCTAAGCCGGTCGCGGGTCTCAACGCGCACGCGTTCGGTGTTGGCGATAATATCGCGCGCGCCAAGATTGTAGGGGCCAGACAGGCCGTTGCCCTGAATTTCCTCACGGCGATAGCGATAGGGCGTATCCGAACCAAAGGCGCTGGCCTGAATGGCATCATTACGAAATTCGGCCTTGATGCCGTTGAAAGACCGCTGATAGCGGGCAAGCCCCGGTTCATCGATGCCGGTCTGGTAATCACCAAATAACGCATAAAATTGCGGACGTTCAAGCTTGAGATACAAGCGGCGTACCGATGCTGCGTCGTAACGCTGGTCGGTGCCGTCTGCGTAGATTGTGTAATAGCGGCGCGGATCGATGATGCCTGCAAAGCGGGTTTCGTCGTCTTTCTTGTCAGTATCATAGGCCATGGTCATCAACCAGTTGCCCGTCACTCGACCCTTTGCGTATAATGCAATGCGGCCATCCACATTTATGGGGTCGCCGTCGTCCGCGAGGTCTTGAAGTCCTTCTTCAAGCTTGTTGAAGCCTACGGTTCCTGCAGCGAAACCCACGATGGTCCAAGGCCGGTCACCAGGATCGAGCCATGTTTCAACGCGCTGTTCCCTGCGAACCTCGCCATCGGTAAAATTGAAACTGATGGCAACCGTACCCGACGCAGTGGTCGGTTCGAGTTCGATATAGGCAAGGCCGTTGTCGCCGTGGACGCGCCATACTGGTGCCGCACGCTCCAGTCCCGACAATTGGTTAGCTTGTTCGGCATCGACCTCAGAAGCTGCGTGGTAGGGATCGGAGACTTGGTAATTCCCCACGGAACCATGCTGCACCGGTTTCCCTGACCGGTCGGTCAGGCGTACAACAATGCGCGGTCGTGTTACGCCGTCAGCTATCAGAACAGACTGGTCCTTCATAAACTGCGCCAACATCGGTGGGCGAGCGAAATAGACTGTGCGCTCCAGTGTCTCGATTAACACCGCGTTTGAATCCTTAATCCGCGCGACAAGTCTGTTTTCACCGTCGTCGATATCAACGCCGCGCCAGATAGCGACCAATATCTGTCCATCGGCATTTTTCTTCACGCCGTCAAAGTTAAGGGCGCTTACCGGGGTGCCATTGGCCAAGAGCTCAACGGTTTGCCCGGCGCGATGCTTCACGGCGACGCGGATCGATTTTACACGAGGGTTTTGGTCTGCGTCCGGATAGACAAAGCCAGTTCCCGGTTCCTGTCCGGTAAACCAGTCACGCTCGGCACCTGCAGCTTGCGGGTCAGTGAGGACAGTTGGCAATGCCGCAACGGCTTTCCGTGTGTCAGCCCGAGTGGCCGTGGTTTTTGTGCGGAAGTCACCCCGTTTCAGGTCGCCGCCCTTACCGTCGACAAAGCGTGAAATGGCACTTCCTGCGCTGCGCGTGTTGTCAGTGCAATCAACGGGTGTTTGGTCAAGCGGCAGACTGGCCGGGTCAATCTGAACCACATGGAGCCCGGGAACGAGCCCTTCAAAATGGTAGCGACCATCTTGGTCGGTGATTGTGTAGGTGCCGTCCTGAAGCATCACGCGGACACCTGGTATACCCCTGGCCTGACGCGGATTGACAGCGCAGCCGCCATTTGTAACCTGTCCGATGAGTGTAAATCTTTCAGAAATGCCGTCTCTTACGATGCGGATTGCGGCATCGACCGGTCCGCTTTGTGCGCCGCGATTGTCAACAGCGCTGGCCAAGTTGACGGCATTACCAGGCCGTGCGTCTTGCCTGACCTCTGCTATGTAGGTCAGCAGTCCATTCGCCCCCGGTGCAAGTTGCGGTAACGAAATAGTAAAGCCACTGCCATTTGGCGCAACGTCGGCAATAAGGGGGGCGCCCTGATACCTCACGCTGTTTTCGCGGAGACGTAGTGCGCTTGGAAGCTGGTCGGTTATCCTCACTTGCCCCGAATTACGTGTACGGTCCGGGTTCTCGACCGTAATGCGATATTGGATCAAGTCGCCGGGCATTGCAGTGACCGTCGATGTCTCTTTTCGCAAAGTCAGCGCACCGCCGGGGCGGTCCAAGGGAATATCGACCCTGACCGGCGCTGGATCGAACAAGGTGATCGTCCCACCATAAGATCCTGGCAAAATAGCAAAAGCGCCGCCATCAGGCCGCGAAAACGCAGAAAGTTCGTCTGGCGTGGCGGTGGATGGGAATGTGAAGGGGGCAGGTGGTGTGACAACCAGTCGATATGTACCGCGGCGCAGAAACGGGAATCGGTAGAAACCGGATGTAAATGCATACACAGTGCCGCTGGCATCTGTGACAGTGGACCCTGTTATGACACTGTTGGGGTAAGCAGAAATGCCGTCATCGCCGAACACATCTGCGGGCTGTCCGGTAGCGGCATCCACTATTGTGATGCGGGTGCCGTTCACGGGCGCACCGTCACCGCTGTCAAACGTTACACCAAAGGGATCGACCAAGATTTCTACACCGGCATGGCCTACAGCCGATCCGCTCGAAGCATCGTCCAGTTCTACATCTATCGTATCGCCAGGGTTTACTGATAAAGCGCAATCACCCTCGATTGGTGTGGGCGGAATCGCTTTGGTGTTGATATAGCCCGTGAATGTGCCTGCGTTTTGGGCATCTTCGGTGAACGAAATGCTCTCCCTGTCGCCCTTGGAAGTCACGATCATGGCATCGAACAAATCTATCACTGCCATATTAAGGTTCTTCGTTGGCGCGTTGACCCGGATAACGAGTGGCTCGCCCGCTCGGATGGTCGTGGCTGGCAACAGGCTCGCTGCCGCCAGCTGGGTATCGGCATAAGCGCCGGCGAATGTCATTGGTGTCCGGCCTGCGCTTCCTGCACACATTGTGAGGGGCAGCGGTTGCGTTATTGATCCGGCGCCGCGCGAAAGGCGGTATAGCGAAATACCTACGGGACTTGGATCAAGGTCAACGGTAAATTCCACGGTATTCGAACTTGCAGATAATCGGCCGTTGCCCGCGTCCCACTCAGCCGAGGCCGTATTCACGATGCTTCTGGGCGCATTTTGCCCATGCGCGGTTGTCGTGGCGGCAGGGAGAAGCATGCCGGTCGCTAGTACCAGCGTGGCTCGCTTGAGAAATTTCGTGAATTTTACCATGATGCAGCGGAGCTCTAGTTAACCGTCGCGCGGAAGATCAGCGCGCTGGCGTTTCCGCCGTTGAGATTCGCCAGTGATCCTTCCACCGTGTTGGCAAGCGAGCCGAAGCTGCCGCCGTCGGCGTCGCTTGCGCTGTCCGAGATGGCAGTGCCGCCTGAACATATCTGGCTGACACCTGGCGTCGTCACAGTGCCGTTGATACGGATAGAGGTGGGAACATATGTAATGTTCGGCGGCAACATATCCGAGATGGTAATATTCGATGCTGGCGAACCGCCAGAAGCATTCTCGACCGAAATGCAATATTCGACAACAGCACTGGGAACGGCTTTTGAATTGTTGCTGCTTACGCCGTCGCTGACCACCCGACTGCTTTTGAAGACGCTTAGTGTTGGTGCGACGACCGTATAACTGTCGATCGCTTTATCAACACCGTCGCGAGCGATGGATGCGCCGCCAAGTCCAGTTTTCGCTACATCGGCAAATACCGTTTCCACAGTGTTGGCGCCATTTGCCGTAGAATCCGTTGCAACGTTGAACGAAACAACATTTGCAGGGCTTCCGCTAGGGTCCCGCGCGGTGGCGAAAAGGTGTACTGTCGCTGTTTGACCGACCGTAACGGACGATGGAATGTTCGTGACGACAAAAATGAAGCGTGATGTATCTGGAGCGAGATTGTCGACATACCACGCATTGTCTGTGGCGGACTCGTAAGTGCCATTGCCGTTTACATCGACCCAAGCAAAGGGCGTGACATCGAACGAATCCTGCCCGCCATGGGGCGAGTTTGTACCAGTAGGAAGGTTGAAGGCTCCAAGGCTGAAATCCAGAGTGTCGTTGGACGTGTTGGTCAACTGAAAACGGGTAACCTGGGCGGTCTGTCCCGGGCCTACCGTCGTTGTTCCGGTTGGTGCCGCCTCGACCAGACTGAATATAACCTTTCGGTCGATCTTGAATGTGTCCGAGGCACTCACCGATGTTTGGGTGACGCCGCCCACGTCAAAGCTCGCTGTGATGTTGTTCAAAACGTCCGTGCCCGGCGCGGTACCGCCAGCAAGTGCCGGTGCGGCGCACAGCATTGCCAGTGCCACTGACGCTGAAATAGCGGCCAGTTTGAACAGTCTGATCATCTGGCAGATCAGCCTATTGAGAGATTTAGTTACCGAGCCCATTACAAAGGTGGGCGATGGCAGTATCAACTGCACACCGCCCGCTGATTGCTTAATTAATGGTTGCTTGGAAAATGAGAGCGCTTGAGGTGCCCCCGGAAATGTTCGTCAGCGAACCGGCAACGGTGTTTGCGGGCGAACCAAAACTTCCGCCATCAGCGTCGCCAGAACTATCCGTTGCTGCCGTTCCGCCACTACAGCTTTGGCTTGCACCCGGTGAAGTAACCGTCCCGTTAATGCGGATTGAGGCCGCAACATAAGTCGTGTTTGTCGGCACAAGGTCGGATATGCTGATATTTGTGGCCGTAGCACCCCCAGCCGCATTTGCGACGGAGATACAATATTCCACTACGGCGCCGGGGATCGACTTGAAGTTACTGGTGCTTACGCCATCGCTTATAATTCGGCTGCTTTTAAACACGCTCAAGACAGCAGCCGACACGGTATAGCTGTCGGTTGCAACGTCGATACCATCACGAGCGGATGATGTACCTGCAACGCCGCTTTTGGCGGTGTCAGCGAATATCGTTTCGACTGTCATTGCACCGTTTGCGGTTGAATCGGTAACCGCGACAATGGCGCTACCATCGCTTTCCAAAGCGGTCGCGGTTAGCTGGACTCCTGCAATCTGGCCGTTTGTGGCTGAAAGCGGGACGTCACCTACAACAAAGATAAAGCGCGACTCATCAAGGCCGAGATTATCGACCGTTGTTGCCGTATCAGTTGCAGGCTCATAAGTTCCGTTGCCGTTTGCGTCGACAAAGAATGAAAATGACGTCAGATCAAATGCATCTTGTCCGCCATGGGCCGCATTGGTTGACGTTGCTTGCTGGATTGCGGATAGGTTGAAATCCAACGTGTCATTCGACGTGTTCGTTAATTGAAAACGTGTAACCTGTCCGGCCTGGCCCGGGTTTACCGTCGTGGTGCCCGTCGTTGCCGCTTCAATTAGGCTGAAGATAATTTTTCGGTCGACCTTGAACGTATCTGATGCGGATATCGTCGTTTGGGCGACCCCTCCGGTTTGATAGTTCACATTTACGGTATTCAATATGTCCGTGCCTGGTGCGGTTCCCCCAGCAAATGCAGGTGCAGAGCACAGCATGGCTATTGATACCGACGAACAGGCAGCGAGCAGTTTAAGCGTACTGGTCATTGCTTAATACTCCTGTTGTATTCACTGATTGCGTCCACGCCGCTGCAATCGAAACGGTTTCGCGGTCTATTAAACGACCACGAAAGAGTTAGTTTTAGCCAAGGTGCATTGTGTGCCTTTGGAGCGATGGCACGTCATTGGATGACGACCTTGAAAGTAACTGTCCGGGTTTCACCTGCAGGAACATTGCCTGCCGCTACAGCTACACGTGTGCCGTTAAATGTTCCGGGGTCGGCGTCGGCTGCATCAGTCAATGCAACTGCCGCTGATGCAGATTTTTGAAGCGTGAGCGATCCGGCTTGATAGGCAGACCCCGAGGGAATTGGATCGGTAATGACAAGATTATTGAGGGCGCCATCGCCGGAAACTGTCGCTACCAATCTATACGTCACCAATGCTCCTGGTACAGCGCGCTGTCCGCCAAACGGGTCTGCGATGGAGGCCGATTTGACGAGCGCCAATGACGCAGATTGAACGACCAGAAAGCCGTTTGCCGCAGCTTGTGCTGTGCTTGACCCAATGACGGCATTTCCACCGCCTTGTCCTTGCCCGGCGAAAGACGTGCCGGCTATGCCCGCGCCTGTGACGGCGGTAGCGGTCATGCCAACGCTCGCTCTTGCACCATTTGCGGTGCTCAGCGGTGTGGAAGTCACGACAAATACTGTCTGGCTCTGGTCCGGTGCGATGACTGGGTCATTTGCGCCGGCAACGTAAACCACATCTACACCGGCATCATATAGGCCGTTATTGTTACCATCGATGACGATGTGCTGGAGTGTTGGATCAAAATCGTCTCCGCCAGACGCAACATCAACGTTTAACGCAAAAGCTTCATCGCCATTGCCGGTGTTTGTAATCCGAAACGACTGGACACTGCCAGTTTTCCCGGGGTTCGTTATGACGTCGCCCGGATCGGTATTGACGACGGCAACATCGAGTAGCTCGTCAACTTTGATTGTCACCGTGTTGGTTGTGATTGTTACCGGTCCACCCGCTGTGTCGAACGTTGCTGAAGCAACATTTTCGATATCGGTGCCGGCGATAGTGCCCGCAGCAAATACAGGTGTGCTCGTTGAAAGCAGCATAAGCGCGCAATAGGGGAACCGTTTCCGCCGAATGGACGAAAGGGTCGGGCTTTTTCTGTTTGAAAGTGGGATACTGGACATGGGCGGATATATGCCGGAACAGTATCAAGAAAATATTAATACCAGTCGCGGGTATTAACCATTATAAGTCATTGAGAATAAATAACTATATTAAGACCAGATGCATTTCAAAATGTAAACTGGTGAAAAATATACAACGTTTGCAACGAGGCGGTGCAATTTTTGGTTAACGTCGATTTCCCTGAAATCATCCTTTTCCCACAAATGACGTTGACAGAATCTTGCGCCGCTTATAGTGCGCCCCCACCGCAAGTTAGCGGGTGTAGCTCAGTTGGTTAGAGCGCCGGCCTGTCACGCCGGAGGTCGCGGGTTCGAGCCCCGTCACTCGCGCCACTTCTCAGGTCTAAGTCTTGGGTGGTGCGCGAAAGGATCCCGTCTCCATCCAGATCATCAATGGTCGCATTGGTGCAATCCAGATGACGCCAGCAACCAGGTAGATTACACTTTGAACGGCAATGTGCTGTGCGCCGATAAAATCGGATGCGCTCACTACGATAATTGACCACACCAAAATGATCAGCAATATCGCCAGCATACCAGCAGGTTTGCGCCAGGTTGGTTGCTTAAGTGGTGCTGTCATAACGTTATCCAAGATTTTTCAGTGAGAATGGCGTCAAGAGGCACGTCCCATATGTCCGTTTCAAGGGCAGGAGCGTGCTGCACGGACCAGGCAAGGCCAATGGCAACGGATTGGTCAAGCAGGCTCAGTGCCCTGTCATAATGCCCTGCACCCTGTCCAAGCCGCATAAGCCGATCGTCAAAAGCGACCAAAGGCACCAGCACAATGTCAGGCGCGCATTCCTTGGAATCGTCGGCAGGCTGTTGTAACCCGAATGGCCCGCGCACCAAAACCTCGCCTGGTCTCCAGCGCAGGAAACGCATCGGGGCTACTTTACTTGTTACATGAGGCAAAGCGATCTCGCACCCAAGCCCGTACGCTTCAGTCAGATATGCCGCTGGGTCGACCTCTGAGCCCACGGCGACATAGCCAGCGACAATTTTTCCAAGCCCAAGATATTTTTTGAGGGGCGAAGGGATTTTAGAAAACGCCAGCGCACGATCTTGCGGTGACAATGCATCCACAAACCTGTCACGGATGCAGCGATATTCCAATCGCTGCGCCTGTTTTTCATTCTCTGAGGACACGATTTTTCCTGAAAATTGTTGGCGGAACCATCATGGGTCGTTTCCCGGAATATCCTCTGACGCCAGGACGTCAGGTGGGCACCGTGTGATCCGGACCTTAAGGTTTCCCAAACGGCCCAGGCAGGGACAGCTCCCTTAGATAGATAATCGCCTCAGGGATGTTCTCATCAGTTCGTGCCGGACAGTACCGCCAGCTATCAATATAAGCGCGTTACGTTAATTCTCAAGTCTTAGTGCGAGATTTTCCAACCGGGTCGCAAGACCCTCCAAAGCATCGGCCGATTGTGCCATCGTTTCGATTGTTTGGGCATTATGTGTTGTTACGCCTGCATCACTGTTCGCATCATGCAATTTATCGGCAAGCAACAACGCAGAAAATAACAAAACCCGGGTTTCGTTGAGACCATTGGACCCTCCGCCGGCTTCACGGGCGCTAGCATCTACCATAGCACCGAGAGTCTGTAACCGCTGCTCTTCGCCCGGGTTGCAGGCAACAACATAGTCACGGCCAGCAATAGTTAGTTTAACGTCAGGCATCCGTCTGCACCGCTAAAATCTTATCAATTTCCTGGATAGCGGCCAAAGCCTCAGCTTTCAGGCGTTCATGCCTTTCGACAAGTTCTCCATCACCCGTCGTCGCCCGAGGGGTTGCTAGTTGTTCGACCCGAGACAGGGCACGCTCAATTCGGCCGATTGCAACAATAAACCGTTCGTCTGCCATGGGTTACGTTCCTCTACTCAGGAACCGTAACAGAGTATCTGTGCAATGCAAATGTATGAAGGCGTATTTAAGCACTGTTTCCCTGGAAAAAGTACGTGGCTCACTTGACGGTAGCCGCCTGCATCCGCAAAGGGTTCGCACCAACGACTCGACGGTGCAGCAAATTTTAAATTGCCCCGTCTCCCGCTTCCGTTCGGGAGTAACCAGTGGGGAAAGAACATGACTGTTAGTGACCAGCAAATGGCCAATGCAATTCGGGCACTGGCCATGGATGCTGTGCAGGCCGCAAATAGCGGCCATCCCGGGATGCCCATGGGCATGGCTGACGTCGCAACAGTCTTGTATTCGAAATTCCTCAAATTTGATCCCAAATCGCCCGATTGGGCTGATCGTGACCGTTTCGTCCTGTCAGCGGGGCATGGTTCGATGTTTGCGTATGCGACCTTGTACCTTACTGGTTACGCAAGCCCGACGATTGATGATATCCGTAATTTCCGCCAATTGGGCAGCCCGTGTGCTGGCCATCCGGAAAATTTCCTTATCGACGGCATAGAATGCACAACGGGGCCGCTCGGGCAGGGGCTCGCGATGGCCGTCGGCATGGCCATTGCCGAGCGTCATCTTAACGCGCGTTTTGGCGACGAGCTTGTCGATCACCGCACGTGGGTAGTGGCAGGCGACGGTTGCCTAATGGAAGGCATCAACCATGAAGCGATTGGTCTCGCCGGGCATCTTGGCCTTGGCCGTTTGATCGTTTTCTGGGACGACAATCGCATCACCATTGATGGTGCAACCGACCTTTCGACCAGCGAAGATATTGCAGCCCGGTATAAAGCGACTGGCTGGCATGTTGAGGCATGCGATGGCCATGATTTCAATGATATAGAACGCGCAATTCAGGCGTCGCTGGCGGATGCCCGTCCGTCGCTGATTGCTTGCCGTACCCTTATCGGCAAGGGATCGCCCAATAAAGAGGGCACAAAGGCACCACATGGCAGCCCGCTTGGGGAGGACGAAATCGTTGCTACCCGCGCAGCAATTAACTGGCCCTATCCGGCATTTGAGATTCCGCAGGACATATTGTCTGCTTGGCGTGCAACGGGTGAGGCCGGTGCGCATGCCCATGATGAGTGGCAGTCACGGCTTGCCGCTTCCGGGAAAGCGGCTGAATTCAAGGCGACCATGGCAGGTGAGCCCAGCAACGCATGGCTTAAGCCGCATCTGGAAAGTCTGATCGCTACGCCGCAAAAAATCGCTTCGCGCAAGGCTTCCGAAATTGCCTTGACTGCTGCAACCGCGGCGATACCCGAGTTACTCGGTGGATCAGCCGATTTGACCGGTTCAAATTTTACCCGAACTATATCCACTAACATTTTAGACAAAAACGATTATTCTGGGCGTTATGTCAATTACGGGATCCGCGAATTCGGTATGGCAGCGGCGATGAACGGTATGGCGTTGCATGGCGGCATAATTCCCTATGGGGGCACATTCCTGATTTTCTCGGACTATTGCCGGGCCGCCATTCGCCTGTCCGCTTTGCAAGAGACGCGGGTCATATACGTGATGACCCACGACTCCATTGGCGTTGGCGAAGACGGCCCGACGCATCAGCCGATTGAACAAATTTTGTCGATGCGGCTGATTCCAAATCTGAACGTGTATAGGCCCTGTGACACGATTGAGACGGCTGAATGCTGGGCCTTGGCAATTGATAGTGCCTCAACCCCTTCAGTCTTGGCGCTGTCACGCCAGAACCTGCCTCAATTGCGCACGGATATAAGCGAAAACTTCTCCGCCAGAGGCGCTTATAGGCTTTTTGCAGCCAATGCTGACCGGAAGGTCATTTTGATAGCGACGGGCTCCGAAGTCGAAATCGCTGCGTCGGTTGCCGAGAAGTTGGAAGCGCAGGGGATTGGCGCAGACGTGGTCTCCATGCCAAGCTGGGAGCGCTTCGACGCGCAGCCTGCAGCCTATAAATCAGAGCTTTTACCCACAGGCACCCTGCGCGTTTCGATTGAAGCGGGCACAACTATGGGTTGGGAGCGTTATGTCGGCGACGGCCTTCGGATCGGTATTGATAGCTTCGGCGCATCTGGTCCAGTTGACGCACTTTACGAACATTTCGGCCTGACGGCCGATAAAATCGTCCCGGAAATAATCGCCCGATTGGGCTGATAGGAGCAAGCATGACTGTCAAAGTAGCAATTAACGGATTTGGCCGGATCGGTCGCCTCGTCGCACGTGCGATATTGGAGCGCGATGACCATGATCTGGAGCTGGTTGCGATTAATGATCTTGCGCCTGCCAAGGCAAACGCACTGTTGTTCAAGCGTGACAGCATCCACGGAGCATTTCCGGGCACGGTAGAGGCCGATGGCAATGACATCATCGTTAATGGCAAACGGATCCACGTCACCGCCGAGCGAGACCCAGCCAATTTGCCACATGCGGCAAATGGTATCGACATCGCTCTGGAATGCACCGGTTTCTTCACTGACCGTGCAAGCGCCGAAAAGCATTTGGCCGCAGGTGCCAAGCGCGTTCTCATCTCCGCCCCGGGCAAAAACGTAGACAAAACGGTGGTTTTTGGCGTCAATCATGACGTGTTGACTGCGGATGACGTCATTGTTTCAAACGCGAGCTGCACCACCAATTGCTTAGCCCCATTGGCGAAGGTGCTGAACGACGCCATCGGGATTGAGCGCGGATTGATGACCACGATCCACAGCTACACCAACGATCAAAAAATTCTCGACCAGATCCATGACGACATGCGTCGTGCCCGTGCAGCGGGAATGTCGATGATTCCGACAACAACCGGCGCAGCGCGCGCTGTTGGCGAAGTTATGCCGGAGTTGAAGGGCAAGTTGGACGGCTCGGCCATTCGCGTGCCGACACCGAATGTCAGTATTGTTGACCTGACCTTCACGCCAAAACGTGATACAAGCGTTGACGAAGTAAATGCATTGCTGAAAGCAGCTTCGGAAGGCACATTGAAGGGCGTGCTGGCCTATTCGGACGAACCCTTGGTCTCAATCGATTATAACCATTGCCCTGCAAGCTCGACTGTCGACAGCCTGGAAACAGCGGTTATCGACGGCAAACTGGTGCGTGTACTGAGCTGGTACGACAATGAATGGGGTTTCTCTAACCGTATGGTGGACACTGCCGGTGTCATTGGCAAATTGCTCTAAGGATATATTGATGGCATTTCGCACGCTCGACGATCTGGGAGACATTAGGGGAAAGCGCGCGCTTGTCCGCGTTGACCTGAATGTCCCAATGGCCGACGGGCGCGTTACCGACGAGACGCGGATGCGCGCGCTCTTGCCGACAGTCCTTGAACTGGCGAATAAAGGTGCCAAAGTCCTTCTGCTCGCGCATTTCGGTCGTCCCAAGGGTGCCAAGCACAGCGAAATGTCTGTTTCAATGGTCTTGGATGCCCTGCAAGAAGTGCTTGGCCGCGAGATCATGTTTGTACCGGAAATTGCGGGTGATGTTGTAACGCAATCGGTCGGGATTTTAGCCGATGGCGACATCGCGCTCCTCGAAAACACGCGGTTCTGGCCCGGCGAGGAGAAGAATGATCCGGATCTTGCGCGCGCTGTCGCCGCAAATGGCGATTTCTATGTAAATGACGCATTTTCTGCGGCGCACCGCGCACATATGTCAACGGAAGGGCTGGCGCATATCCTGCCGGCTTATTCTGGTCGTTCGATGGAAGCCGAGTTGAAAGCCCTTCGGGCGGCCTTAGGCTCACCGGAACATCCGGTCGCGGCAGTCGTTGGCGGCGCCAAAGTTTCTACAAAGCTTGATGTCCTCAATAATCTTGTGAAGCAAGTCGATCACCTGATTATTGGTGGTGGCATGGCGAACACCTTTCTGGCGGCGCGCGGTGTGAACGTAGGCAAATCCTTGTGCGAACATGAACTCGCTGATCAGGCCAATGCTATTATGGATGCAGCGGACGCTGCCGGTTGCACGGTGCATTTGCCGTATGACGTCGTGACGTCAGTCGAATTCCGCGCGAATCCTCCGGTCCGGATAGTGAACGTTCATGAAATTGCTGCTGATGAGATGATCCTCGACGTTGGACCAGCAGCTGTTGAAGCTTTGGCCGATGTTTTGAAAAATTGCCGGACATTGGTTTGGAACGGTCCGTTGGGCGCTTTCGAAATTGAACCTTTTGACGCTGCGACGGTTTCACTTGCGCGGACCGCGGCTGCTCTGACGCGTGAAGGTTCGTTGGTGTCGGTTGCGGGTGGTGGTGATACTGTCGCTGCCTTAGCTCATGCTGGAGTTACGGAGGATTTCACGTTTGTTTCAACCGCGGGAGGCGCGTTCCTCGAATGGATGGAAGGCAAGCCGCTGCCCGGGGTAGATGCCTTAAATATCTATTAGACATGCGGGGCAACGCCCCGTTTTTTTCGACTGTCGATGCATACGTATGCCCGACCCTGCAAAACAGGAATTAATTAATGAATTACAAGGACATGATTGAAAAAGTTGCGAACGGTTCTGGCTTTATTGCTGCGCTTGATCAAAGCGGCGGTTCAACTCCAAAAGCTTTACGTGGCTATGGAATAGAAGAAGACGCGTACGGTAGCGACGAAGAAATGTTTGCATTGATTCACGACATGCGCGTGCGGATCATGACTTCACCAAGCTTTTCCGGTGAAAAGGTTTTGGGTGCCATTTTGTTTGAACGGACGATGGATGGGGAAGCGGGCGGCAAACCTGTGCCTGCAACGTTGCAGGACCGGGGCGTTGTCCCCTTTCTGAAAGTCGACAAGGGTCTTGAGGACGAGGCTGAGGGCGTTCAACTGATGAAGCCAATACCTGGTCTCAATGAACTGCTACAGCGCGCAAGGGCCAATGGTGTTTTTGGTACAAAAATGCGTTCGGTTATCAACGCAGCATCGTCATCAGGCATTTCCGCTATTGTGAAACAACAATTTGAAGTGGCGGAGGAAATACTTGCCGCCGGGTTGATGCCCATAATCGAACCTGAGGTAAACATTAAAAGCGCGGATCGCGCGCGGAGCGATGTCATTTTGCGCGACGAAATCTTGAAGGCGCTCGACAATGTCTCAGTTGATCATCAGGTTATGTTGAAGCTTTCAATACCCGCGGAACCTTGCACGTTTGATGCGTTAATCACGCACCCGCGCGTGTTGCGCGTGGTTGCGCTGTCCGGCGGCTATGCCCGTCCTGAAGCCTGTACTGAACTTGCCAAGAACAAGGGCATGATCGCGAGTTTCTCACGCGCCTTGTTGGAAGATTTGCGCCACGAGATGACAGACGAGGAATTCGACGCCGCGCTTTCGAGCGCCATCGACGAAATCCATTCCGCGTCGGTGACCTAAGTTTGGAGAGGGGCCGGCGGCAAATGCGCAAGATGTTTGCCGCCGGCCTAAAGCGTCGCTAATGAGCGCGGCATGAAAGAATTTCCCTGCCAGTTATATCTCATTTCGCCGCTCGAAGTCGGTGGAGATTTCCCGTCCCAGCTTGAGGCTGCGTTGTCCGCTGGCCCGGTAGCCGCGTTTCAGTTCCGCGTGAAAAATATCGACCAGCACGAGGCAGCGGCATTGGCAGAGCCGCTGCAGGCCATTTGCGCAGCACATGAAGTCGCGTTCATCGTAAACGACAGCGTTGCCCTGGCAAAACGTTTAAAGGCCGACGGCGTGCATCTGGGGCAAGGTGACGGCGACGTGCGCGAAGCGCGCGAATTACTAGGGCGCGACGCGCAAATCGGTGTTACCTGCCACAATAGTCGACATCTTGCGATGGAAGCTGCCGAAGCCGGCGCCGACTATGTGGCTTTTGGCGCATTTTATCCAACGCCGACGAAGCAAGTTGAACATGTTGCCGAACTCGACACTCTGCAGAAATGGTCGTTCATAACTGAAGTCCCCTGTGTGGCAATCGGGGGCATTACGCCGGAAAACGCAAAGCCGCTTATTGATTCAGGAGCTGATTTCTTGGCGGTTAGTGGTGCAGTGTGGAATCACCCGCAAGGCCCTGCCGAAGCGGTAAAGGCGTTCAACGCACTGCTTGCCTAATTGCGTCACCATCGCTAAAGGCCCCGTCCAACGGCACGTTTTCGCGTGCCTGCTCTTTCAATCTGTCAAGCGAGTGCACTCATGAAAATCAACGCGGTTGAAATCAAGCCGGGTAACATTCTGGAATATGAAAACGGCCTGTGGCGCGTCGTAAAGACTGCGCATACCCAACCGGGTAAGGGCGGCGCATATATGCAGGTGGAACTCAAGAATCTCCGCGACGGTCGCAAGAACAACATCCGCTTTCGTTCAGCGGAAAGCGTCGAAAAGGTGCGCCTTGACCAGAAAGACTTTCAATTTCTCTACGCCGAAGGCGACAATCTCGTGTTCATGGACAAGGAAACCTATGATCAGGTGACTTTGCCAAGTGATCTCTTGGGCGATGCCGCCGCTTTCCTTCAGGACGGCATGGATGTGGTTATGGAAATGTACGACGACGAAGCGCTTTCCGTCGCTTTACCGGACCAGATCGAAGCGACGGTGGTTGAGGCTGACGCTGTGGTCAAAGGGCAAACAGCGTCTTCAAGCTACAAGCCTGCAATCCTCGATAATGGTGTGCGCGTCATGGTGCCGCCGTTTATCAGCGCAGGAACGCGTATTGTGGTCGATGTTTATGAACGGGAATATGTCCGGAAGGCCGACTAATGCCAGCGTTGACAGGTCTGTTGACCATCATGGAGAAAGCTGCGCGTAAAGCAGGTGGCAAGCTTCGCCGCGACTTTGGCGAAATCGAACATCTACAGGTGTCGCAAAAGGGACCAGCAGACTTTGTTTCGAAGGCCGATGAACGCGCCGAAGATACGATTTTCCGTGAACTCGAAATTGCTCGGCCCGATTGGGGTTTCCTCATGGAAGAAGGTGGCGAGATTGCCGGGGCAGAGGGGAAGCCCCGGTTCATTGTCGATCCGCTCGATGGCACCAGCAATTTTCTCCATGGCATACCGCATTTTGCCATTTCGATCGCGGTGCAAGATCCCAAACCCGACGGGTCGGGTTGGGGCGATATTTTTGCGGGCCTCGTGTACAATCCAATTACGGATGAAAGCTTCTGGGCCGAACGCGGCAAAGGTGCGTGGCTCGGTAACCGCAGGTTACGCGTGTCCGCACGTCGACAATTGAACGAAGCGCTGATCGCGACAGGCACGCCGTATAAGGGGCATGGCGACTTTGACGAATGGGGCAAGATTTTTGGCGCAATTGGTCCTTCGGTTTCGGGCATCCGCCGCTTTGGAGCAGCAAGCCTTGACCTGGCATGGCTAGCTGCAGGTCGCTATGACGGTTTTTGGGAAAGTGGCTTGTCACCATGGGATACGGCCGCTGGATGTCTTTTGGTTCGGGAAGCTGGCGGCTTTGTAACTGACTATCGCGGACGAAGTCCGCATATTGCAGACGCTCAGGTTTTGGCAGCAAATGACATATTGCACAGCAAGCTGCATAAGTTGCTGGTAGGGGCCATAAAATAAACCACGAAAATGGTGGAAAAATGCCGAGTCTTGGCCTTGCAGGGGCGGATTCTTCTGCCTAAAAGCGCCGCAACTTACGAGGTTTCGGAAGTGAGTCTGATATGACCGATTTGTCGCAATATTTGCCCATACTGCTGTTTCTGGTGGTTGCACTTGTCCTGTCGTCGGCATTCGTGTTTTTGCCGATGGGTGTATCGCGCCTGACGGGCACGCATAAACCAAATGAGGCAAAGCTGTCCGAGTATGAATGCGGGTTTCCCGCCTTTGAAGACTCACGAAGCCAATTTGATGTTCGCTTTTACCTTGTTGCGATCTTGTTTATCATTTTTGACCTCGAAGCAGCCTTTTTGTTCCCTTGGGCGGTTAGCTTGGGGGAAACGGGTTGGATCGGTTGGGGCACAATGATGCTGTTCCTGTTCGAACTGGTCATCGGGTTTATTTATGCTTGGAAAGTGGGAGCACTCGAATGGGAGTAATCACCCCGGCACACTCTGACGTGCAAGCGCCGGATGCGGCGTTCTTCAAGGATATTGAAAGCGAAGTTAATGACAAAGGTTTTGTCGTTTCTTCGGCGGAAGACCTGTTCAATTGGGCCCGGACGGGTTCCTTGTGGCCAATGACTTTTGGACTTGCCTGCTGCGCGGTCGAGATGATCCATGGCTATATGCCGCGCTATGATTTTGAACGCTTTGGTATTGCGCCGCGCGCATCACCGCGTCAGTCCGATGTAATGATCGTTGCGGGCACCCTGTGCAACAAAATGGCACCCGCCCTGCGAAAGGTTTATGACCAGATGTCAGAACCAAAATACGTTATCTCTATGGGCAGTTGTGCAAATGGCGGCGGCTATTATCACTACAGCTATAGCGTCGTGCGTGGTTGCGACCGTGTAGTGCCAGTAGATATTTACGTTCCCGGATGTCCGCCAACTGCAGAAGCGCTCTTGTACGGCATCATGCAACTACAGCGCAAAATCCGCCGGACAGGGACTATAGAACGGTGAGCCATTCCGCGCCTTTAATTACCACGCCTGACGGTACGATAGAAGCGATCTCAAAATCGCTTGGTAAGCATATGGTTTCAATAGAACAAGCCAATGGTGAAGTCGCCGTGCATGTTCACCGCGACGCGTTGGTGGAGTCAATGGTCCAACTCCGCGATGTATGCGGGTATCAGCAATTGATGGAAATGGCCGGGGTCGACTGGCCCGATCGTGATCCGCGGTTTGAGGTTGTCTATTGCCTGTTAAGTCTGACAAAGAACCACCGAATCCGCGTGCATCTGACGACGAATGAAGATCAGCCAGTTCCGTCGGTAACGGGTATCTGGCCTGTGGCTGGTTGGCTGGAGCGCGAAGTGTTCGATATGTACGGGGTGCTTTTCTCCGGCAACCCGGATTTGCGGCGTATTTTGACCGATTACGGCTTTTCCGGCCACCCGCAGCGTAAGGACTTTCCACTGTCGGGATATGTCGAGCTGCGGTATTCCGAAGAAGAAAAGCGTGTGAAGTATGAGCCGGTGCAATTGGCGCAGGATTTCCGAAATTTTGATTTTCTGTCGCCCTGGGAAGGCGCGGATTATGTCCTACCGGGCGACGAGAAAAATGGTGAAGGTGCGGGCAAGGGCGCAACGCAGCGGATGACAGCGGAAGAAGTTAAAAAGGACCCGGTTAAGCCAAGTTCGCCGCCGCCAGGTACCCCGAAAACGACTGACACCGCGACGCAAACGGGTGCTGGCAAGGCCGCGAACAAGGAAGCGGTCAAGCGCAGCGTCCGCAAGCCGAAGGCGACGGGAGACAAAGCATGAGCATGCAACAGGATCTCGCCCCAACCACTGGTGATGAAGTTATCCAGAACTACACCATCAACTTTGGGCCTCAGCATCCCGCAGCGCACGGCGTTTTGCGTCTGGTGATGGAGTTGGACGGTGAAATCGTCGAACGGCTTGATCCGCATATCGGCCTTTTGCATCGCGGCACTGAAAAGCTGATCGAGTACAAGACCTATTTGCAGGCGTTACCTTATTTCGATCGCTTGGATTATGCATCGCCGATGGCGATGGAGCACAGCTATGTGCTCGCGGTCGAGAAGTTGTTGGATTTGGAAGTGCCCATTCGTGCGCAATATCTGCGTGTGTTGTTTGCTGAACTGACGCGTATTAAGAACCATACGTTGAACATCGCGCACCACATTATCGATGTTGGCGCAATGACCCCGCCATTGTGGTTGTATGAAATCCGCGAAGATATAATGACCTTTTACGAGCGGGCAAGCGGCGCACGTATGCACGCGGCATGGTTCCGCCCTGGCGGCGTGCATCAGGATGTGCCGTTAAAGCTGCTAACCGACATTGCTGAATGGTTGGACGATCGCATGCCGCGCCTGTTCGAAGACGCTATGTCGCTGGTGGTCGACAACCGCATTTTTAAGCAGCGCAACGTCGATATCGCGATCGTGTCCAAGGAGGACGCGATCAAGTGGGGCTTTTCCGGCCCAATGATCCGGGGCGCAGGTATTCCCTGGGACATCCGCAAGAGCCAGCCTTACGACGTCTATGCCAAGATGGAGTTCGACATTCCTGTTGGCACGCGAGGGGATTGCTATGACCGTTTCATGGTCCGTGCTGAAGAAGTGCGCCAATCAGTCCGAATAATAAAGCAGTGCTTGCAACAAATGCCCGAAGGCCCGGTCTGCAGCGATGATCGCAAGGTCGTCCCGCCAAAGCGGGCAGAGATGAAGCAGTCGATGGAAGCATTGATCCATCACTTCAAACTTTATACCGAAGGCTTCAAAGTGCCCGCAGGGAGCGTCTACGTGGCCACTGAGAGCCCGAAAGGCGAGTTCGGGGTCTATCTTGTCTCCGATGATACAAACAAGCCGTACCGCTGCAAAATCCGTCCAACGGCGTTCTCGCATTTGCAGGCGATGGATTTTATGAGCCGTGGACACATGCTGGCCGATACACCCGCAATATTGGGTGCGCTCGACATCGTGTTCGGGGAGTGTGACCGCTGATGACACGTGAACTTATATTTTTGGCATCAGCGGCTTTTGGGTCGGTCGCGTTGGTCGCGGCCTATCTCTATTTATTTCATGCCGAGGTGTCGGCAAAGGAAGTGGGTTCGACCGCTGCTGCCATGATGTTCGGCGCATATATCGGTCGGATTTGGGGACGGAAAGAAGCACATGGCTGACGCGGTACACATCCCTGATGAGGCTGAAACCCGGGCTAAATGGGGCAGCTTTGCCTTTTCGCCGGAGTATAAAGCGAAAGCTGATATCTTTATCGCCCGCTATCCTGCTGGACGTGAGCAATCGGCCGTGATGGCGCTGCTTGACCTTGCGCAGCGTCAGGTCGGCGAAGAAACCCAAACGCAGGGCTGGCTTCCCATCCCAGTGATCGAATATGTCGCGGGCTATCTCGGGATGCCTTATATGCGGACTTATGAGGTCGCTACTTTTTACACGATGTACAATCTTGCGCCGGTTGGCCGATACCATGTTCAAGTGTGCGGGACCACGCCATGCATGTTGCGCGGGAGCGACGACATCATGGCGGCTTGTAAGAACCGCGGCTTGGTCAAGGGTGCCACGACACCGGATGGTATGTTCACGCTGAATGAGGTAGAGTGCATGGGCAACTGTGCTTCAGCGCCTATGGTTCAGATCAACGACGATAATTACGAAGATCTCGATTATGACAGCATGACGGCCATCCTCACCGATTTGGTCGAAGGCAAGCAACCGAAGGTCGGAACGCAGCTGCCGGGGCGACACACAGTTGAACCTTATGGCGGCGCGACGACTTTGCAGGCGATGGTAGACAGGAACCATGATTATCGGGAGGAGTGGAAGTGAACCATTACTTTACACCTCGCCGTCACCGTGAACTTGTTTCTGGGTCCAGTTCGCCTTCTTACTCGTCGGCCAGTGTGGCACGACGGATGCTGGCCCAAGTCCATCATCACGGGCTGTTCAATGAGGGGGCGGTCTAATGGAATTGCTCCCGCTAATCGGCGTTCTCATCGCCGCGTTCGTTGCGTGGAAATTGCTGACTGGCATCATTAAACTTGCCGTCATTGGCTTGCTCATTGCTGGTGCTGCTTGGTTTCTGCTTGGAGGTTTGGGCTGATGCTCGCTGACAAAGACCGCATTTTTACCAACCTGTATGGCTATCAGGATTTTGGGCTGAAAGCTGCACAGGTGCGTGGTGATTGGGACAAGACTGCTGACCTCATGAAGGTTGGCCAAGACGCGATCATTGAGGAAGTGAAAGCCTCTGGCCTACGCGGTCGCGGCGGCGCTGGTTTTCCTACGGGTATGAAGTGGAGTTTCATGCCGAAGGAGCCAACGCCCGAACGTCCTAATTTCTTGGTGATCAATGCCGATGAATCCGAACCGGGTTCTTGCAAAGACCGGGAAATCATCCGCCACGATCCGCATAAATTGATCGAAGGCGCACTGATCGCCGGTTTCGCCATGCGCGCGCGCGCCGCCTATATCTACATTCGCGGTGAATATATCTTTGAAGCCAAGATTCTCGAAAAGGCAGTTGCCGAAGCCTATTCAGCAGGCTTGCTAGGCAAGAATGCTGCAAAATCAGGCTATGACTTCGACGTCTTCGTCCATCGCGGGGCCGGCGCATATATCTGCGGCGAAGAAACCGCGATGATCGAAAGCCTTGAGGGCAAAAAGGGTCAGCCGCGTCTGAAGCCCCCATTTCCGGCAGGCGCAGGGCTTTATGGTTGCCCCACGACAGTGAACAATGTCGAGAGTATCGCGGTAGTCCCAACAATTCTGCGGCGTGGTGCGGCTTGGTTCAAAAGCTTCGGTCGTGAAAATAACCATGGCACGAAGCTGTTCCAGATATCCGGTCATGTTGAAAAGCCGTGTGTTGTCGAAGAAGAAATGGGCATTCCATTTCGAGAACTGATCGAGAAGCATTGCGGCGGCATTCGCGGCGGATGGGACAATCTGCTTGCAGTCATACCCGGCGGTTCGTCCGTCCCATTGGTCCCTGCGGCCATGATGATGGACGTACCGATGGATTTTGATGGCTGTAAAGAGGTAGGATCCGGCCTTGGCACAGCAGCTGTTATCGTGATGGACAAGTCCACCGACATTGTGCGGGCCATCGCCCGGTTATCCTACTTCTACAAACATGAAAGCTGCGGCCAATGTACGCCGTGCCGCGAAGGCACGGGCTGGATGTGGCGCGTGATGGAAAAGATGCGTACCGGTAACGCCGACATTGGCGATATCGACACTCTGTACGATGTAACCAAACAGGTCGAAGGCCACACTATCTGCGCGCTTGGCGATGCAGCGGCTTGGCCGATCCAAGGCCTTATCAAACATTTCCGTCCGGAGATGGAGCGGCGCATTCATGAAGCCAAGGGCGACAATATGTTGGAGGCGGCGGAGTAAAAATGCCTAAAGTCACCGTAGACGGATTGGACATCGAAGTCCCTGCAGGCGCGACCGTTTTGCAGGCGTGTGAGATGGCTGGGAAGGAAATTCCGCGCTTTTGCTATCATGAGCGGCTTTCCATCGCGGGCAATTGCCGCATGTGCCTGGTTGAGGTTGCCCCCGGGCCGCCAAAGCCTCAGGCGTCTTGCGCGCTGCCTGCGACTGAAGGCCAGATCATCCGCACTGACACGCCAATGGTAAAAAAAGCGCGCGAAGGTGTGATGGAGTTTTTGCTCATCAACCACCCGCTCGATTGCCCGATTTGCGACCAAGGTGGCGAATGCGACTTGCAGGATCAAAGTGTTGCTTACGGCCGTGGTGCTTCGCGATTTGAGGAAAACAAGCGCGCGGTGACTGAAAAATATATGGGGCCGCTTGTCAAAACAGCAATGACCCGTTGCATTCAGTGCACCCGCTGCGTCCGCTTTGCCGAAGAAGTGGCTGGCATTGAAGAAGTCGGCGCGATTGGTCGCGGCGAGAATATACAGATCACGACTTATCTTGAGCATGCCATGCAAAGCGAGCTTTCAGGCAATGTTGTCGACCTGTGCCCAGTGGGTGCGCTGACGTCCAAGCCTTATGCATTTGAAGCCCGTCCGTGGGAGTTGAAGAAAACGCCAAGCATTGATGTCATGGACGCCGTGGGCACAAACATCCGTCTCGACAGCCGGGGCAGGGCCGTTTTACGTGCATTGCCCCGCATCAATGACGATGTGAACGAAGAATGGGCGTCGGATAAAACGCGCCATGCCGTTGATGGCCTAATGCATCGCAGACTGGACAAGCCTTATATCCGTAAAGACGGGAAGCTCGTCGCCGCTAGTTGGGGCGAGGCCTTTGAGGCCATAAAGGCACATTGGACCGGCGAAGCAGCCGTATTGGCCGGCGATCAGGTCGATTGCGAAACCATGTTCGCAGCGCGTGAATTAGCTGGCACCAAGATGCTTGAAGGGCGTCAGACCGGCCTGGCTTATGACACATCCTCGCTTTCAGCGGTGAACTTCAACACGACGATTGCTGGCATCGAAAATGCTGATGTGATCTTATTGGTCGGCAGCGATCTTCGGCGTGAAGCACCATTGGTGAATACGCGAATTCAAAAGGCGATCCGGAAGCGAGGGGCCCGGGTCTTTGCAATCGGCCCGGTGACTGACCTGACCTATAAGGTTGAGTGGTTGGGCGATGACCTGAGCGCGCTTGGAAAAGCACCTAAGGCCCTTGCTGAGGCACTGAAGACGGCCGAACGGCCAGCGATCATCGTTGGTGGCGGTGCGTTGCGCTATGACGGCGTGCATGGTGCGGCGTTGGCCTTAGCCAAAAAGTTCAAGTTCGTTCGTGATGGCTGGAACGGTTTCAACGTTCTGCATTTTGCTGCGGCGCGAATGGGCGGTCTTATGCTTGGCTATGCGCACGAGGGCGGCATTAAAAAGTTGGCGGAGTCTTCGCCAAAATTGGCGTTCTTCCTTGGCGCGGACGAGGTTGACTACAGCCTGTTTGGAAACAGCTTCAAAGTCTATGTCGGCCACCACGGCGACAATGGCGCGCATCATGCAGACGTTATTTTGCCGGGCGCTGCCTATTCCGAAAAATCGGGCACTTATGTAAACCTTGAAGGGCGCGTTCAGCGTGGCGAACGTGCCGTCTTCCCGCCTGGTGATGCGCGGGAAGATTGGGCGATTTTCCGCGCGCTGTCCGATGTCTTGGGGAAACGCCTGCCATTTGACAGTCTTGACGCTTTACGCGCAGAAATGGCGACGGCTGTACCTGCGCTTGGTGTTGAGGGCTTGGCCGATTATGGTTGGTCTGAACCTGTCTTGCCGGCCGGGGTTAGCGGCAAAATTGCGGATTATCCTATCAAAGATTTCTACCTCACCAACGCCATCTGCCGCGCGTCGGAAACGATGCAAAAATGCTCGGCAGAATTGGTGCACGGCACGCATTATCTGGAGGCGGCCGAATGACTTCCTTCTTCCAAAGCCTTGGCATGAGCTACGAAGCGGCATGGTTCATTGCGACCATTGCAGGCATATTGCTCATTGCGTTCCCGTTGATGCTGGCCGTAGCGCTTATTATTTATTCGGAACGCAAATTGTGGGCAGCATTCGCCTTGCGTAAGGGACCAAACGTGGTCGGCCCCTTCGGTATCATGCAGTCCTTCGCCGATGGCCTCAAGGTATTCTTGCAGGAGACCATCATACCAAGCGCGTCGAACCGTGGATTGTTCCTGATTGCGCCCATCATCACCTTCACTGTCGCGTTGATGGCTTGGGCAGTTATTCCTTTCGCCAGCGGCGTCGTGTTGTCGGATATAAATGTTGGCCTGCTGTACATTCTCGCGATCAGCAGCCTTGGCGTTTACGGCGTCGTCATTGCGGGTTGGGCTTCCAATTCCAAATATCCATTTTACTCGGCTATGCGCGCTGCTGCGCAAATGATTTCATATGAAGTTTCCATTGGCTTTATTTTGATCAGCGTCGTTCTTTGGGCAGGCACATTCAACGTTGGTGGCATCGTCGAAGGGCAGCGCGGGCACATCTTGGGCTTCATCAACGCTTATGCATTCAACCCGCTGCTGTTCCCGATTGCCATCATGTTCCTTATCAGTTCGATGGCCGAGACATCGCGAGCCCCGTTCGATTTGACAGAGGCCGAGGCTGAGCTGGTTGCGGGTTATCAGACGGAATATTCGTCGATGGCCTTTGCATTGTTCTGGCTGGGTGAATATGCGAACGTCCTGTTAATGTGCGCGCTAAATGCGATCCTTTTCTGGGGCGGATATTTGCCACCCTTTGATTGGGCTCCGCTTTATGCCGTTCCAGGTATCATCTGGTTCTTCCTTAAAATTCTGCTCATGTTTTTCATCTTCGCATGGGTGAAGGCGACAGTGCCGCGTTACCGTTATGACCAATTGATGCGATTGGGCTGGAAAGTATTCTTGCCGATCTCGCTGTTGTGGGTCTTTTTGGTGAGCGGCTATCTTATGTTCACAGGGCATTTCGCATGACCACAATTACGCATCTCATCAAAAGCTTCACATTGTGGGAATTCGTCAAGGCGCACATGCTGACCTTGAAATATTTCTTCAAACCGAAGGCTACGATCAACTATCCTTACGAGAAGAATCCTTTGAGCCCACGCTTTCGCGGCGAACATGCGCTGCGCCGTTATCCAAATGGTGAGGAACGCTGCATCGCGTGCAAATTATGTGAAGCAGTGTGCCCGGCGCTGGCCATTACGATTGAATCCGAACCACGCGAAGATGGCAGCCGCCGCACAACGCGTTACGACATCGACATGACCAAGTGCATTTATTGCGGCTTTTGCCAAGAGGCATGCCCCGTTGACGCCATCGTCGAAGGTCCGAACCTCGAATTCGCAACTGAAACGCGTGAGGAATTGCTCTATGATAAAGCCAAGCTCCTCGACAACGGTGCCAAATGGGAGCGGGCAATTGCCGCGAACCTTGCCGCCGATGCACCCTATCGTTAAGGGCGACGCATCATGATTCAGCTCGTCGCATTCTATATTTTCGCAAGCATCGTCATTGCGTCTGCTGCGATGGTCATCTTCGCGCGTAACCCAGTGCACAGCGTGCTCTGGTTGATTGTTGCATTCTTTAACGCAGCAGGCCTCATGGTCCTGATCGGTGCTGAGTTCATCGCGATGCTATTGGTTATAGTATATGTCGGTGCGGTTGCAGTGCTGTTTCTTTTCGTGGTCATGATGCTCGACATCGACTTCGCCGAATTGCGAGCGGGCTTCGTGAAAAACGTACCACTTGGGTTGTTACTGGCGGTGGTGTTGGTTGCTGAACTGGTGCTTGGAATTGGCGCGTTTCAGGCTGGCGCTGTTCAGTTGGGTACACCTGAGACAGGCGTTGCGACAACATCAGCCACAGTGCCCAACATCGAGGCGATCGGCCGCCTGCTTTACAGCAAATATGTGTTCCTGTTCGAAACCGCGGGGTTGATCCTATTAGTAGCCATGGTCGGCGCTATTGTTCTGACCCACCGCCGCAGCCACGGCACGCGGGGCCAGAATATCAGCAGCCAAGTGCAGCGCCGTCCTGAAGACGCTACGCGTAATGTTAATCAGCCCGTCGGGCAGGGGATTGAGCTGTGATTGGTATTGAACATTATCTCGTGGTCAGCAGCATCCTGTTTGTGTTGGGCGTGCTTGGCATATTTCTGAACCGTAAGAATGTGATCATCATATTGATGGCGATTGAACTGATCTTGCTCGCAGTGAACATCAATCTGGTCGCATTCAGCGTGTTTTTAGGTGACCTGACCGGGCAAGTCTTCGCGATGTTCGTTTTGACTGTCGCTGCCGGTGAGGCCGCGATTGGGCTTGCCATATTGGTGATTTATTTCCGCGGCCGTGGCACAATTGCCGTTGATGACGTCAACCGGATGAAGGGGTAACATCCAGTGACTGCAATACATATTATCGTATTTCTGCCACTTCTGGCTGCGCTGGTCGCAGGCTTAGGGCAGCGGTTCATTGGCGCGTTGGCGGCAAAGACGATCACAACTGCTGGCTTGTTCATTGCGTCTTTCCTGAGCTGGCCAATATTCATCGGGTTCCTGAACGGCAGCGAGACTGCTTATGTGCAACCCGTGATGACATGGGTGCAGTCGGGGGATTTGACTTTTGACTGGGAATTGCGCGTCGATGCACTGACCGCTGTCATGCTCGTGGTGATCACCAGCGTATCTGCGCTCGTCCATCTGTATAGCTGGGGCTATATGGAGGAAGACCCCGATCAGCCGCGCTTTTTTGCGTATCTGTCGCTGTTTACCTTTGCAATGTTGATGCTGGTTACGGCCAACAATCTTGTGCAAATGTTCTTCGGTTGGGAGGGCGTTGGCCTCGCGTCCTATTTGCTGATTGGTTTCTGGTATAAGAAGCCAAGCGCGAATGCAGCGGCCATCAAGGCATTTGTAGTCAACCGCGTTGGCGACTTGGGCTTCATGCTCGGTATCTTCGGCATATTCTGGTTATTCGGCACTGTTTCCATTCCCGAAATTCTCGCCGCAGCGCCCGATATGGTAGGGTCAAGCATTGGCTTCCTTGGTCTGCGCGTTGATACCATGAGCTTGCTGTGCATCTTGCTGTTCATTGGTGCCATGGGGAAATCTGCGCAGCTTGGCCTCCACACTTGGTTGCCTGATGCTATGGAAGGGCCAACGCCAGTATCGGCCCTCATCCACGCAGCAACCATGGTGACTGCCGGCGTGTTTATGGTGTGTCGCCTTTCACCATTGTTCGAAACGAGCCAGTTTGCGCTCAATGTGGTGACAATTGTTGGAGCGACGACAGCCATTTTCGCCGCGACCGTTGGCCTGGTTCAAACAGACATTAAGCGCGTCATTGCTTATTCAACCTGTTCGCAACTCGGATATATGTTCTTTGCCGCAGGAACCGGCGCATATGGCGCGGCGATGTTCCATCTGTTCACTCACGCGTTCTTCAAAGCGTTGCTGTTCCTCGGCGCTGGCTCGGTGATACACGCGATGCATCATGAACAGGACATGCGTTATTATGGCGGTTTGCGGAAACATATCCCGCTGACCTTTTGGGCAATGATGGCCGGGACACTCGCTATTACGGGAGTTGGTATTGTCGGGCTTGGCGGATTTGCTGGTTTCTATTCCAAGGATGCGATCATTGAAGCCGCGTTCGCCAGTGAATCCACTTATCATATGTATGGCTTTGCCATTGGTGTGATCGCTGCACTTTTGACGAGCTTTTATAGCTGGCGTCTGATGTTCCTGACCTTTTTCGGCAAACCGCGCTGGATGCAATCGGAACATATTCAACATGCCGTGCACGATCATATCGAGCATAATCCCCCTGCGCAGGAAGATTCCGGAAGCGACCACGGCGGGCATGCGCATACTGCCCATGGCGATGAAACCGGCGGATATCATCCGCATGAAAGCCCCTGGTCCATGCTTGTTCCGCTGGCTCTGCTTACAGTAGGGGCTGTATTTGCGGGGTTCGTGTTCCACAACCAGTTCATTGATGCAGCGGCTGGAAGCGCATTCTGGGCCAATAGTACGCTCTATTTTAACGAGCATCTAATGCATGAAATGCACGAGGTGCCGTTGTGGGTAAAACTTTCATCGACAATCGCGATGCTTATTGGTCTGACCACGGCCTACTTTATGTATCAACGCTCTGAGGACGCGCCACAGCGTTTGGCCACGACCTTCGCACCTATCTATCGTTTCTTCCTCAATAAATGGTATTTTGACGAGCTCTATAACTTCCTGTTTGTGCGTCCTGCGTTCTGGTTCGGACGCCTGTTCTGGAAACAGGGTGACATCGGAATCATCGACCGTTTTGGGCCAAACGGTTCCGCAGCCTTGGTTTCCTTTGGCAGCAAAATGGCTGTGCGGATGCAGTCGGGTTATCTTTATACATATGCGCTTGTGATGCTTCTTGGACTGGTCATCGCGGTTAGCTGGATGATGGTGAGAGTGTAATGAACGCCGCGGATATCCCTGTACTTTCGATTATGCTGGCCATTCCGGTGGTCGCGGCAGCGCTGTGCCTGTTCGTGCGCGCTGAGCTTGCGCGCATTCTTGCGCTGGCGGCGACATTGTTGAACCTGGTCCTGGGTGTTGGTCTCTGGCTTAGTTACGATCCAGCAGGCGCGCAGTGGCAATTTACAGAAAGCGCCACCTGGTTTGGCCCTATTGGTTGGCGGCTTGGAATTGACGGTATTTCGCTGACGCTTATCATGCTGTCTGTCTTTCTGATGCCGATCTGCATTGGCGCAAGCTGGACCTCGATTCAGAAACGGGTCGGCGAATATATGGCGGCGTTTTTGCTTATGGAAACGCTGATGATTGGCGTCTTCGCGGCGCAGGATTTGTTGCTGTTCTACATCTTCTTTGAAGCTGGCTTGATCCCGATGTATCTCATCATCGGTATCTGGGGTGGGCAGGACCGCATTTACGCCTCTTACAAATTCTTCCTCTACACATTGCTTGGTTCGCTAGTGATGCTGATCGCAATGCTGTGGATGATACAGTTTGCTGGCACTGCAGATATCCCGACATTGCTGAACACCGATTTCCCCGCAGAGGCCCAAAAGTGGCTTTGGTTTGCCTTTTTCGCATCCTTCGCAGTGAAGATGCCGATGTGGCCAGTTCACACATGGCTGCCGGATGCGCACGTTCAGGCACCGACCGCTGGTTCGGTCATACTTGCAGGCGTGTTGCTCAAAATGGGTGGCTATGGCTTCCTGCGTTTCTCAATGCCGATGTTTCCGGAGGCAAGCGCCGACTTCATCCCGCTTGTCTTTGGACTTTCGATGGTTGCCGTGGTTTACACATCCCTTGTTGCACTTGTGCAGCAGGATATGAAAAAGCTGATCGCTTATTCGTCGGTCGCGCACATGGCAATTGTGACGGTTGGTCTGTTCACCTTCAACCAACAAGGTATCGAAGGGGCGATCATCGTTATGTTGAGCCACGGACTGGTATCGGGTGCCCTCTTCTTATGCGTTGGCGTCATCTACGACCGCCTCCATACCCGCGAGATTAGCCGTTATGGCGGACTGAGCGTCAACATGCCCAAATATGCCCTGCTGTTCATGCTGTTTACAATGGCAAGTGTCGGCCTGCCTGGCACCAGTGGCTTCGTTGGGGAGTTTTTAAGCCTTGCCGGCGCTTACAAGGTGTCGACCTGGGCCACGTTTATCGCAACCACCGGGATCATCCTGGGGGCTGGTTATATGTTGTATCTCTACCGCCGCATTGCTTTTGGTCCGCAGGCTAACGCCGATGCGGCCGCAATGTCGGACGTAAATAGCCGCGAACTTTGGCTGCTCGCGCCGATTGCCGTGGTCGTCTTGTGGATGGGCGTATACCCCGAAACATTCCTCGCACCCATACGCCGCGACGTTGCAACGATTGTGGAACGCGTCGAACGCGCTGCACCCGCCGGTGACAGCAAGCTGAAATTAGTGGACCCGACAACTGCGCGTTACCGCGTGGTGCATAGTCCCGAAAAAAATGTGGCTGAGGGGAGCCATTGATAATGGAACTGAATGCTTCTCTCGCTTTGGTCCGTCCAGAGATCGTCCTGAGCTTCTCGGCGCTTGCGTTGCTGCTACTCGCCGCGTGGCGTGAACAGGCGGGACGGTTAATTAGCATATTGTCAGTCGCAGCGCTGGCCGCTGCTGCGGCGTTCGTTATAAATTTTATGATAAACCGTACAGATGCATCCGTTTTTGATGGCCTTTTGGTCAATGATGCGTTTGGCAACTTCTCCAAAATACTGATCTTCATCGCAGCTGCTATTTCGTTGATGATCGCGCCGCGTTTCCTGGAAAAAGCCGGCGCCATGCGGGCCGAATATCCAGTTCTTATCCTGCTCTCCTGCGTCGGCATGGGCGTCATGGTTTCAGCGACCGACCTAATTTCCTTGTATATCGGCCTCGAACTTCAAAGCCTTTCAGCTTATGTTCTGGCAAGTTTCGTGCGTTCGGATGGTCGTTCCGCCGAGGCCGGCCTGAAATATTTCGTTCTTGGCGCACTTGCCAGCGGCATGCTTTTGTTCGGAGCGTCTTTGGTTTACGGGTTTGCAGGTTCGACAAGCTTCGCGGCCGTCGGTGCCGCCATGGAAACTGAAGTTGGCCTTGGCCTGATCTTCGGGATAGTGTTTATTTTATCAGGTCTCGCCTTCAAGATCAGCGCCGCGCCCTTCCACATGTGGACGCCCGACGTATATGAAGGTGCGCCAACGCCTGTGACCGCCTTTTTCGCGAGCGCACCAAAGGTCGCCGCCATCGCATTGACCATCCGTGTGGTGCTTGAGGCTTTTGGATCGCAAATATTGGTCTGGCAGCAGATCATTATTGCGGTCGCATTGATGTCAATCATCATCGGCGCAGTCGGTGCCATCGGCCAACAAAATTTGAAGCGACTAATGGCTTACAGCTCGATCAACAATGTGGGCTTCATCTTGATCGGTCTTGCTACGGGCACTGAACAGGGCATTGCAGCAATGCTGGTGTATTTGGTCATCTACGTCGCGATGACCCTAGGCAGTTTTGTCTGCCTGATGCAGTTTAAAGACCGCGACGGTGCATATCGTGAGGAATTTGCCGACATCGCAGGTCTATCAAAGACACGCCCTGCACTTGCGGCGGCTTTGGCGATTTTCATGTTCAGCCTTGCGGGTATTCCACCATTGTTCGGCTTCTGGGGCAAGCTGGTGGTCTTTAACGCCGCCGTTGCCGCTGACCTGCTGCCGCTCGCCGTGATCGGCATCACAGCTTCTGTAATTGGCGCTTTCTATTATCTGAAGGTCGTTAAGGTCATGTATTTTGATGACGCTGCCGATGTCATAGTCGAAAGTGACGACAAGGTACTTGTCTGGACCGGCAGCGTGCTCGCCGCGGTGAACTCGCCTTTGGGCTACTTCGCGATACCTGCTCTAGGGGTTTGGACAGCTTATGCGGCAAGGGCGCTGTTCTGAAGCCGACATTCGAAGAAGTTGCGCTCACAGGATCAACGAACGCAGATCTCCTGTCGCGCGCGGTGCATGGCGCACCTGAGGGATTATGGCTTCGTGCGGACGCACAGGATGGCGGACGCGGCCGACTTGGGCGCGACTGGGAAAGCCCTAAAGGCAATTTGTTCGCCAGCACGATTGTCCGACTTCGCGAGAACGATCCGTCGCCTGCCAGTCTCGCCTTTGTCGCTGCAGTTGCGGTATTCGATGCGGTACGACATATGGCGCCGGAAGTCGGGATTGCCCTCAAATGGCCCAATGATGTTCTGACAATCGATGGCGCAAAATTGTGCGGCATATTGTTGGAACGCACAGGCGACGCGGTAGTGGTGGGCATTGGCCTTAACCTCGTCTGGCACCCGCAAAATTTGGATCGCAAAGTATCTGACCTTTTGACGCTCGGTGCGACACCACCTGATGCACAATCGGCAGTAGAGATCGTTGCAGAGTCATTTGACCGCCATCTCGGCACTTGGCGGCGATCGGGGATGATAGCAATTGTTCGTCAATGGGAAGCACATGCCCACGCTCGCGGAACCGGCCTGTCTGTTGCGTTGCCTGACGGGGAATATCTGCAAGGCTTGTATGCCGGCTTGGATGACTCAGGCGCCTTGCAGCTTCGCTTGGCGGATGGCTCAATTCGTGCCATTCACGCCGCCGACGTTTTTCTCATTTAACAGGGGTGAGCTATGCTGCTCGCGATTGATACGGGTAATACCAATGTAAAATTTGCGTTGGTGGATGATGCGGGAACAATATTGCAACGGTGGCGTATCGCGACTGATGCGCGCCGCACGTCAGATGAATATGCCGTCTGGCTGGATCAGTTGATCCAAATGGCCGGTTATCGTCGTACAGACATCAATGCAGTTATCATTGCGACTGTTGTTCCCCGCGCTTTGCATAATCTGCAGTTGCTGGCCACGCGCTATTTCGGATGTGAGGCATTAGTCGCAGGGCGGGGACCTGTTGGTTGGGGAATTCAGTTGCAGGTCGCAGAACCGCATGCCGTGGGTGCTGATCGCGCCGTCAACGCAATCGCGGCACAATCGCTTGCCGAAGGCCACAAGATACTGATCAGTTTTGGAACGGCAACGACCTTTGACTATATCGGCCCGGATGGCTCCTATCGTGGCGGGAGCATTGCTCCGGGGGTTAATCTGTCGCTTGATGCCTTATACGCCGCTGCCGCCATGTTGCCGCGAATTGCAATCGAACCGCCGCCAAATGAAAGCGTGATTGGTACAACGACTGTTGGACAAATGCAGATTGGCATCTATTGGGGCTATGTGGCGATGATCGAGGGGATCCTCGCACGGATGAAGGCTGAAATTGGCGAACCTGTATCGGTTATTGCGACCGGCGGTTTGGCCATCCTGTTTCAGCAACATGGCCATTTATTCGACCGGGTAGAACCCGATTTGACGCTGCGGGGGCTGGCGCTTTTGTACAGAAATAGAGAACTTACCTAATGACGACCCCAAAAAATGAACTTCTTTTCCTTGCCCTTGGTGGATCAAATGAAATTGGCATGAACGTCAATTTGTATGGGTGTCAGGGTAAATGGGTGATGGTTGACCTTGGCCTGACATTTGCGAATTCCGAATATCCCGGTGTTGACCTTGTCCTGCCAGATTTGGAATTTATCGAAAAGCGCAAGGATGACTTGCTTGGTATAGTGCTAACCCACGGTCATGAAGATCATATTGGGGCAGTCGCTTATTTCGCGGCAGACCTTGGCGTACCTCTCTACGCGACACCTTTTACGGCCACTTTGATCAGAGGCAAGCTGGAAGAAGAAGGCATCGCTGACATCATCGAGCTGAATGTCATCCCGATGGAAGGCGCATTTTCGTTGGGGCCGTTTGATTTTAAATTAGTCACGCTGGCGCACTCCATTCTTGAGATGAGCGCGTGTCTGATCAACACGCCGTATGGCAAGATATTCCACACTGGTGACTGGAAACTGGACCCCCGCCCGGTACTGGGCACACCATCGACTCAAGAGGCGCTGACTGCAATCGGTGACAGCAAAGTGCTAGCGATGGTATGCGATTCAACCAACGTCTTTAATCCGGAAACCAGCGGCAGCGAAGGCAGCGTAAAGGATGACCTGCTAAAGTCGGTCAAGGCAGCCAAGGGTAGGGTGGTCGTCACCACCTTCGCATCCAACGCCGCTCGTTTACAAACTCTGGGTGAAGTGGCGCGCGAAAGCGGGCGCACTTTGTGCTTTGCGGGTCGTTCGCTACACCGGATTATTGAAGCGGCGCAGGCCAACGGTTATCTGAAAGATATGCCAAAAACCGTCGAAATGGAGAGCGTCGACAGCCTGCCGCGTCATGAGGTTATCGTGGTCGCCACTGGCGGGCAGGGCGAAGCACGTGCGGCGCTGGCACGTATTGCAGAAGGGAATCACCCAGTGAAGCTGGAGGAAGGCGACACAGTCATTTTCTCCTCAAAGCAGATCCCCGGGAATGAAATCGCAATCGGCATCATCATGAACAAGCTTGCCGAACGTAACATATTGACGGTCACCGAAAAGCAGGCACATGTGCATGTGTCTGGCCACCCCGGCCAGCCCGAGTTGGCCGCACTATATGATTGGGTCCGTCCCGACGTCCTTATCCCTGTCCATGGCGAACGTCGTCATATGGCCGAACAGGCGCGGTTTGCGCGTGCCCATGGCGTACCTAAAGCTATCGTGCAGTCAAATGGCGACGTCGTCCGCTTGGCGCCGGGCCAACCTGCGATTATCGGCAAGGAACGCACAGGTCGTTTAATCCTGGATGGTGATACCATCATCGCCGCCGACGGCGCGACATTGAACGAACGCCGCCGCCTGTCCTGGTATGGCCTGATTTCAGTCGCCTTCGCGCTTGATGGCAAGGACCGGATGCTTGGCAACCCTGAAATCCGGTTGCACGGCGTGCCAATCGAAGAAGATCTGGACGATTTTCTCGAGGAAGCTACCGCCGCTGCGGTGAAAGCGGTGAAGGATCATCGCGGCGATTATGATAAGTTGCGCGAAACGGTGCGTTTGGCCGTGCGCCGTGTGGCGGTGAGCTGGACCGGCAAGAAACCTATCGTTGATGTTTTAATTGTGGAGACCGCATGACCTGGACATCGATTATCGCCATATATGCGTTGTTTTGGGTTATGACAGCGTTCGTTGTCCTGCCCATTGGCGTACGTACGCATGATGAATTGGGTTTGCCCAAAGTGCCGGGACAAGCTGACAGCGCCCCCGGCAATTTTCAGCCCGGCACTATATTGCTGAGAACGACGATGCTGTCTGCGGCATTATTTGCGCTATACTATGCAAATTACACCTATGGCTGGATCAACCGCGACAGTTTTGACAGCCTGTTCAATCCACCCGCTTGAATCTCACTTGCGCAACCGCTCAATGGCTTGCGCCAGAGCTACGTACAGCTTGCCGATGTCCGATGATAGCAAGGTGACGCCAATAGCATTTCCGTCCCTGGTGCTGAGCAACAGGCGCATAATGCCCTCGAAATCGTGGACGTAGCGGTTTACATGTTCCCGGAATTCATTGTCTTCGCCATAATGTTTGACGATAATCTTAGCTTCACCTGAATCGAGCAAACGAACAGCGCGGCGGGTAAATATGCCCCGATCTCCCTTAAGATATGCGGCCCAGGCTGTATCCGTAACATCGTTCGACAATATCTTCGCTACATCTATGGCAGTTGAGTTCAATGACTCGGTCAGCAGGACCATCCGACGGGCAAAGCTGTCGTCGTGGACCGATTCAAAGCTGTTCTTCGAATCTGCGATGCGGCTTTCGAGGCTCGTTGTCATCTCGTCGAGTTCGCCGAGATGTTTCACCACCATGGAAGATGCAGTTTCAGCAAGTTCTATGTTGCGGGCCACAGCCTCTTGAACAGCATCGTTCATTGACGCAACCTGTGCGTCCAGGGCGTTCGCGAGGGCCACCCGGTTCTGCTCGGTCAACTGCTCCGCAATATGTGCAAGCTCGTCATCAAGTATTTTTCGGCTGCTTTCGGCAGCGGCGCGTGTTGTTTCACGAACGCGCAAAAGCGAAGAGACTAGCCTGTCATTTGCATCGTTGGACATTTCTTCCAGCAATGCCTGCGTCTGCTTCAGTGACGCCCCAAGGGCATCAACCTGCTCATGACGGGCGGCAAAATGGGCGTCGCTTTCAGCCATGAGAGTGCCAACGGCGTCATGTTGTGTGGCGATAAGCTGTTCAAGGGATTGAAGCTTTTCAAGGATTATGTCGCTCATATCCTCAAGCGTTTCAGCATTGGATAGTGCCAACTTGACCTGCTCTATTCCGTCAATCATGCGCACGTTGAGGCTGTCCATGGCCGCCGGAATATTCTGGCTGATTTCTTGGTTTGCAACGCCAAGCGAATGAATCAAACTTTCCGACTGCGCAATAAGGTCGGCGGTAATGTTCTGGTTTTCGGACAGTGCCGAACCGACCGATCGCGTGCTTTCGTCAAGGGCCGATACAGCAAACGCCAGTTTCGACGTCTGATCAGTTGCCGCGCGGTCAACCTCGGATATTTGAGCGGCACTGGTCTGGATATGCGCGCTAATTGCAGCAATCATGTCCCGAATGCGCTGGTCTTCCTGTTGTGATTGCGCCTCGATGTCAGCCAGCGCCTGCCGCAGGTCAGCAAGGCTCGCTTGGATATTTGCATTGCTGCCCGCCAAAAGCCTGTCGACATCTCCAGACGCTTGCGCAATGCCACTTGCGATAGCCTGAGATGCGCTGTCCATGAGCGTTGCCATTTCGGCGCTGCGGTCCAAAGCCTCGGCACTCTTATCGTCGAGAAGCTTTGCGCTGCTGTTCAAAGACTGTTCAAGTCTTACAGACAGGTCATGGGCTCGGGTTTCGACATTATCGATATACTCGCTAACCGATTTACCCGCGTCGCTCACCCGTTCAAGCGTTGCAATTAAAGCCTTGATCTGAAGTTGTGCGCTATTGCCTGCGCCACCTATCTGGTTTGTGACGTCTTTTGCCGCACTGGTCACCACCGGCAAATGTTTACGCAGCTGTTCAAGGTTTGTATTTGCTGCGTTGCTTACTGCCTCAAGTGTCTTTGCCTTGTCGTCGCTGTCTGCCAGGGCCGCCGAAAGCAACTGTGCAGACTCGACGAGCTTTTGCGAGGATTGCCGACCAACGGTTTCAAGCTCACGGGCATTTTGAGATAAAAATTCCCGTGCGAGCGCAATCTCTTCGTTCACGGTACGCATGCGCGATGCCAGTGCATCACTTTCGGTGCGAAGTAATACCGCGACCTTGCCGAAACGCGTTGCTTCCCGGCTGCTGTTCCGCATTAATAATAGCCATAGAACTGCAATCAGCAACGTGGGGCCAGCCCATGTTGCCAATAAAGTAACGATCCGGTCATTAGCGATACCGGCTTGGGCCTCTGGCCAAAAGGTCAGGCCAAAAAATGCCGACCACCCAACAAACGCCATCAGGAGCAGGACCGGAGCAACAAATCGTACCGCACCGACTCGGGGCGAGTTCTCATCCGCATAATCCGGATATTCCGGGACATAGTCATCGTCTGCTGCTGAATCCCCGGTCTCGTCCACGGCCAGAGCAGCAGTTTCATCTTCGGTTTCAGTCACTTCGCGGTTCAAGCCGACGATTTTGGAGCGGATGGTCATGAAGTGCTATTTAACACATTATTTGTGTAGAGAAACGCAAACTTAACGATGTCGCGGGTACGGTAATGAAATGTCCGTAGATTATGGCTCATTTGACACAGCATTGAAGGCCGCCGTCGGCGACGACACGGCTTTAATGGCAGAACTGCGCCTTTCCTTCATCGATAGCGCAAAGCGGCAAATCAGTTTGCTATCAAGGTCGCGGTGCGACGCCAATTGGCAATATTCAAGCTGGCGACTACGTGGATTGGCCGCAAGTTTTGGCGCGACTCAGTTGATGGCGTTAGCCGACGAGGCGAGCGACGGCGCCCCTGGTGACCCGGTTGTGGTTCGGAAACTCAATAATGCGATTCAAGCTATTGAGAGCTTTGCCACGCAATAACGTGCCAGTCGCAATATTTCTGTTGGCAAAATAGGTCCATCATTCATATCGGACACATGCTGTCCGCTCGTAATCAGAATATGCCTAATATTGCTCTTCTCTCGGTGTCGACGGATGGCGGCGCTGGACATGACTTGTCAGCAGGCGCTGGGCGTCAGGATCTGGCCGGAGGATCATTGATTGAATATCAAATAACGACGCTGGCCCGTGCCGGAATAGCCAGGTTTCTTATTGAGGTTGAAAATGTCGATGGTTCGTTAATTGCCTTGGCGGATCGGTGTCGCGTCAAGCGCCTGACGGTCGACTTCATCCGGTCAGGCTCGGATATCCAGAGGTATCTGGAACCGGGAGACCGCATATGGGTTCAGTCCGGGCTGCTATATGTGCAATTGGGATTGGTAGAGACACTGTTGAGGACAAACGATAACTTTGTCGCAACGCTGGATGGCCGTGATGAAAACGCGGCGTTTGAACGTATTGATTTGAACACGCGGTGGGCTGGCGTGTCGGTCGTCGCGGCGGACACTATAGCCTTGCTGAAAGATTTGCCTGACGATTGGAGTATTATATCCTCGTTATTGCGTCAGGCGATTTTGGCCAAAATTCCTTTTCGACCTTTGTCTCAACAACATGTCCATAACGGGACGGTCACTGTACTGACTGGTCCACATGATTTTTCTGAGCTCAACCGCCAAATACTCCGGCGACGAGTTGCGAGCCGGTCTGGATTTGTCGAGGCACAGGTGTTCGGGCCGATACTGGCGCGTCTTGTTCCTGTCATTTGGCAGAGTCCAGTGGCCGTCACTGTTACCAGATACGCCAGTTTGGTATTGGCTATGATTGCCGTTGCGTTGGCATTTGGCGGCTTTGCTACAGCGGCAAGCGTGGCGGCGTTTATGACGATAGCAGCCAATTCCCTGCGCCTTGCAGTTACGGATGATGCCGACGGCGGTAACCAAATTCAGGGTCTGTCTCTGATAACATGGGCGTTAATCATATTTGCCATGTTTGTTGCGGCGTACATGCTGTCAACATACCGCGACGACGGCCTTTTCGCAGCATTCGCAGTTTCGGCGCTTACGCTTGTAACTCAGAAACTGTCATTGACGGGTTGGGCCAAACAAATGCTTCACTCACCGGCGGCGTTGGCGGCGTTTGCGGCGATTGGGTCTGCATTTTTCGGGATTATCCCCGCATTACAGTGGATTGCGGTGTTACAGCTAGGGGTCTTGCTGATCGTACATTTTCGGAACGACGTCAGCGCCAAAAAGGCAAAGCAAGCTTAAAGCCGCGTTAACCGAAAATCCGTATAGGGGTGGCTGTTAACCACACGGGATTAGCGTTGAATCTATCGCTTGGCCATAATGAAGACCTGCTTTCTGTCGCGACTGCCCATGCGCGCGACGTTGACGCTTTGTGCCTTGATGTGGCGGCCATCATCTTTCCTTCCGCTACGCACTCGCCATCGGAAGCTACGATTAGTGCGGTATCGGTCAAGCTGCTCCAAATTGTCCGTGACATTGAAGTGAGACTGGCAGGTGAGGCGCGCGAGCCGAAAACTTGGCCGCTTCTGGTGCGTTCGGGCTTTCTGCGGGAAACGGCCTTGGTCGATTTCGCAATGGCCCGGGTTGCGGAGGACAGGCTGGATGCACAGCTTGGAACTGGCCAGCCAGCCTTTGTAACCGGACTTTTGGATCACCCTGAATCGAATGTCGCTGACGCCGCACAGATATTGCTGGCGGCGGACAGTCTACACCTGCGCGCCCAAGGTCGAACTTATTTGAACTTGCCACCGGAATTACTTCATAAAAGCTGTTGGCGCGTTGTGGCAGCGCTCGAAGTGTCTCAAGGCGAAAGGTCCGAAGACATTATAAAAGCTGCCGACATTCTGATCGCCTTATATGACGAAGCAAGAACAGCGCCTGCCGCTGCCCGCAAAATTGTTCACTTCCTGAACGACGATATGCGGGGTGAATTGCTGGATCCCAAAAGATGCGGCGTACATCTGTTCGTTGCACAGTTGAGCGCAACGCTCAATTTGGAACACGATCACATATTGCGGATAATGGACTTTGAATCTGCTTTTGCGTTCATGATCATACTCGCGGCAATGGGGATATCAAAGGCCGATGCTTTGCGGATCCTATTGGATCTGAGAAGTCACACGCTAACCCAGCGCGAGGCACATGTATTTGAGACAAGCTATGCGGGCATAACCCGTCAATTGGCACTTGATACGGTTGCCTCATGGTCCGCATCCCGTTTGTCACTGCTTACGTTCGGTTTAAGATGACGGGAACGGCAGCTTTGACGCGCCCCGTTACAGGGGAATTGTCGCGAGAAGGCCATCTGTTACGCGCCGACGAAGCGTTGGCACGCCTTCATTCTCGTGCAGGTGGCTTGAATGGCGGTATTATTGCTTGCCCGGCCTTGTTCGGGCTCGTCCAAATCGTCTCGCGGCTACAGATGCGCCTTGCCCGCGCTGTGACAGTATCGGATGGTTCTGATAACATTGAATTATGGGTAGAGGCCGAGCCGGCGGGAGAGACTGTTCGCATCGCTATATTGAGCTGGCGAAACAAGGCCATACGCGATGTGATGGTCACGGCCAAGGTAGATTGGGCGGGCGCCGCTGGCGAAACGATCACACTCCAATTCGATCGATACCTCAGGCTTGTGCGCGCTGCCGGTCCAGTGGACGATGTGATTCATCAGGAGGATTTCGGTACGACAGCGCGTGAACTAATGTTGCGTCTGCTCGGTACCGATGCCGCGAGCTATCTTGAGTCGATCGAGAGTTTTGCCGCCACTGGCCGCTTGCGGACGCGTTTGGCTGACAAGAATGATGTCCTGCTTTGGGGCGAACCAGTAGCGGATGAGACGGGGACGATTACCGGGTACACACTTAGGTTTACCAAGGCACCGTCGGGATCATCAATCGGATACAAAAAAACGCAGGAATTAGATCCAAGTTCGGTCTTCGGAAAAAATCTTGCTCCGGTCCTGCAGCGGCCTTTAAGTCGAATTATTGCAAACGCCGAGACAATTGGCAGCGAACTTCTCGGGCCCGTCCGGCATAATTACGCAACCTATGCTCGCGACATTGCCAACGCGGCGCGCCACCTGACCGCTTTGGTCGAAGATTTAGGTGACTTGGAGGCCGTAGAACGGCCCGGGTTTACTACGGCCCCTGATAAAATAGAACTGGGTGACATGGCGCGGCGTGTGGCTGGACTTCTGGCGCTGAAAGCCGCTGATCACAGCATAAACCTGAAAGTTCCAGACGAAAACATGAAGGTAAACGCGACTGCAGAATTCAGGCGGGTCCTGCAGATTATGCTGAACCTGGTTACAAACGCCATTCGCTATTCACCCGACGGAACAGAGGTGACGATCGATATATCTGCCGAGCAAAACTGGTCCTTCATATCGGTATCTGACCAGGGGGGCGGCGTGCGTGCGGCAGATCGCGAACGGATATTCCTGAAATTCGAACGGTTGGGCCGCTCGGGTGACGGTGGAAGTGGCCTTGGTCTCTATATTTCCCGCCGTCTGGCCAGAGCTATGGGCGGTGAGCTTACAATTGGAGACGCCGAAGGCGGAGGCGCAATATTTACGCTCCGCCTTCCACGATAATCAGCGAGCGTCCAGCCCGGGATAAGACCGGAAATTTGGACCAGTATACAGCTGGCGCGGGCGACCGATCTTCTGCGCTGGATCAGAAATCATTTCATTCCATTGAGCCACCCACCCAACTGTGCGCGACAGAGCGAACAATACCGTGAACATTTCGGTCGGGAAGCCAATAGCAGACAGGATAATACCCGAATAGAAATCGACATTGGGGAAAAGCTTTTTCTCGATGAAATACGGATCGTTCAGGGCCATTTCTTCAAGCTGCATTGCCACATCGAAAATCGGATCGCTGATGTTTAGCTCAGCGAGAACTTCCCGAACGGTCTTTTGCATGACCGAAGCGCGCGGATCGTAGTTTTTGTAAACTCGGTGACCAAAACCCATCAAACGGAACGGGTCATTCTTGTCCTTTGCCCGCTCAATATAATGCGGAATGCGGTCAGGCGTGCCGATTTCGCGCAGCATGTTCAGCGCGGCTTCGTTGGCACCGCCATGTGCCGGGCCCCAAAGGCATGCAATACCGGCGGCGATGCAGGCAAACGGATTTGCCCCAGATGATCCAGCCAAGCGAACGGTCGACGTCGAGGCGTTTTGTTCGTGGTCAGCATGCAGGATGAAAATCCGGTCCAAGGCACGTTCGATGACAGGGTTTACAACATATTCTTCAGCAGGCACGCCAAAGGTCATGCGCAGGAAGTTGCCTGTGTAGGACAGGCGATTGTCTGGATAGACAAAGGGTTGTCCGACCGAATATTTATACGCCATAGCTGCAATGGTTGGCATTTTGGCGATCAAGCGATGGCTTGATATCATCCGGTGTGTTGGATCGCTAATGTCGGTCGAGTCATGGTAGAATGCGGAAAGTGCCCCTACGACCCCGCACATGATGGCCATTGGATGCGCATCGCGCCGGAAACCACGGTAAAAAGTAGCCAACTGCTCATGCAGCATCGTGTGCCGCGAAATTGTGTGGCTGAAGTGGTCGAGTTGTGCCTTGGTAGGCAGTTCGCCGTTCAGCAATAGATAGGATACTTCCATAAAGCTGGATTGTTCTGACAGTTCTTCTATCGAGTATCCACGGTGCAATAAAACACCTTTGTCACCATCAATGAATGTAAGTGCGGACTCGCAGCTAGCCGTCGACGTGAAGCCTGGGTCAAATGTGAAATGGTCGGACGCGGCATACAGCTTGCGGATGTCGATCACGTCGGGGCCTTCCGAACCCGTCATGATGGGCAAATCATAGCTGGTTTCGCCCACTGTGAGCGTTGCGTTCTTATCGGCCATTTTCAAACTCCATATCCTGCTAGTCAGTTAAACGGGCTGCCCTTTAGTAAGGCATGTTTTTTCTATTAGATACGGGACGCGGAAAACGCCCGTGACGACAAGTTGAGGCCCTTCAAGTGCCAATATTTCGTGGGGAGAAAATGGCTATGTCGTTGCCTAGCCCAATGGTAGGAAATTCCACGGGCGTCAAGGCAAACAATAGCTCTGCTCCTACCAACAATTTGCGCATTGCTGCGTGAATGTTAAACACCTGTTATGAAAGCGGAATGTGGAAGCTCAGGCGGGAACGGGACGGTCCAATCGGACGCACTGCAGGCGCAATTGCAGGTTGTTGAAAACTGGCTCGACCGGGAACGTGACCAATTACCGCTTTGGTTGCCGGTTGGTATCGGATTCGGGGTCGCGATCTGGCAATTTTTTGGCCTATCTGGAATAAATGCACTTGCACTGTCATGCGCTTCCTTAATTCTGTTCGGGATGTTGGCTCCGCCCAGTAGCCGGTTAAGGCAAATCATTAAAATGGTTGCCATCACGATATTGGTCGGGTTTTCCCTGATTGCATTGCGGTCAACGACAGTTGCCCAGCCGGTTTTAGGAAAAATATGGATCGGCGAATTCTATGGAAGAATTGAAGCGGTTGAGAATATCTCGGCTCGGAAGGTTTTTAGACTTCGGCTTGCCACCCGCGGCGATTCAGAATTGCCGCCTTATGTTCGGGTCAACCTCTCACCCGAACAATATCGAGATACGTTCCAACCGGGTGCGATTATTCGAATAAGAGCCCGCCTGTTGCCGCCGGCTGGCCCTGCCTTGCCGGGTGGATATGATTTCGCTCGACGTGCATGGTTTCAACAAATCGGCGCAACGGGAACTGCATTGGGGCAGGTGCAGCTATACCAACGGGCGAACGGTGGCCCGTTGTTCGCGGCAAAGCGCGCGGCGTTAACCACCCACATCCTGCAATCAATGCCGGATGGAACAGGCGCTATCGGCGCCGCCCTTGTCACCGGGGACCAAGGGCATATCAGCGAAGCAGATGCGCAAGCCATGCGCGACAGCGGGTTGGCCCACTTACTGTCTATCAGTGGATTGCATGTTACTGCTGTCGTCGGATTTATCTTTATTGCTGTAGGCCGCCTGCTGGCTCTGTCGCCATGGCTGGCGTTACGTATACCCATTCCAATTTGCGCAGCGACTGCGGCTGCATTCGGCGCAATTGCATATACATTGTTGGCTGGGGCGGAGGTGCCAACAGTGCGTTCATGCATTGCTGCGCTCCTTGTCCTGGCTGCACTGGCCATGGGGCGGGATGCGTTAACCCTGCGACTGGTGGCATTCGGAGCACTGGTTGTGCTGATATTTTGGCCCGAAGCAATGGCGGGGCCGAGTTTCCAGTTGAGCTTTGCTGCCGTGGCAACGATCGTTGTCATACATGAAATTCCAGCGGTGAAACGCCTGACTGAAAAGCGCGACGAACCCCTCGTTCGCCGGACGTTGCGCGCTTTGTGTTCGCTGATCCTAACTGGACTGGCTATTGAACTTGTACTTACGCCCATTGCCCTGTTCCATTTTCACAAGGCCGGGCTGTATGGTGCGATTGCCAATGTGGTTGCCATTCCCATGACGACATTTGTCATCATGCCGATGGAAGCATTGGCGCTGATTTTCGATGTATTGGGTCTTGGATGGCCCTTTTGGTGGATTGCAGGGCAGGGCATCGCTTCCATGCTCGGATTGGCGCATTTGGTCAGTAGCCTACCCGGCGCGGTCACCATGATGCCCGCTATGCCTGTCTGGGCCTTCGGCGCTTTCGTATCCGGTGCGCTCATATTTGGATTGCTCACGACGCCCGCTCGATATGCTGGCATTCCTTTATGCCTTATCGGGACAATGGCGATGGTGATGGCGCCGCGACCCGATATCCTCGTCACCGGCGATGGTAAACATTTGGCTTTGGTCAGCCAGAATGGGAACGTGGCCTTGTTGCGCGGACGGGCTGGCGATTTTGTGCGCGGCATGATCTCCGAAAAAGCGGGAAGCAATGCACAGGCGACACCCATTGAAGCATGGCCTGGTGCTCGATGCACGCAGGACAACTGCGTAATAAGCCTGATGGTTGAAGGCCGTGTTTGGGCTGTATTGGCGACCAGAACGGCGAACCATGTACCTTCCATGGAAATGGCTGCCGCCTGCAAGCGGGTCGATATTGTCGTTAGTGACCGATGGCTACCAAAAACGTGCCAACCAAAATGGGTAAAGGCCGACCGCCGATTGCTGGATCAAAGCGGCGGCCTGGCCTTTTATCTGTCCGATCAACGCGTGGAAACCGCAAACGGCAACAGCCGTCATATGCCCTGGATGCAGGCCGCTATTGCAGCGCGGAGTGCGACCACAGCAGATTAATGATATCTGCGCAATAATCCCGCTAATTTGCCCTGCACCTCAACCTCGTGTGGGGCATAATATTGCGGTTCGTAACTGCCGTTGGCGGGATCAAGGCGAATCTGCTGTCCTTCGCGACGAAGATATTTCAAAGTCGCCTCTTCACCACGAACTAAAGCCACCACAATCTCGCCGTCGCGTGCAGTGTTTGCCTTACGGATCAAGGCATAATCACCATCCAAGATTCCCGCTTCGATCATCGAATCGCCAGACACCTCAAGCGCATAATGTTCACCCGCACCCAACAATGCCATTGGAACAGATAAAGAATTCTGGCCCTCAAGCGCCTCAATTGGAACACCCGCAGCAATTTTTCCGTGAAATGGAATTTCCATGACGTCATTGGCGGCAATCGGAATCTGAATTTGTGGTTTGCTTTCCCTGGCTGCCGAAGGAAGCTTGGTCACATTATCGCCCCGCACATTTCCGCCCTCTGGCAATTTCATAACTTCAAGCGCGCGTGCGCGGTTAGCAAGACGGCGAATAAAACCCCGTTCCTCCAATGCTCCAATAAGGCGATGCACCCCCGATTTGCTTTTAAGGTCCAGCGCTTCCTTCATCTCCTCAAACGACGGGGAAATGCCGCTTTCATCAAGTCGCTGGTTGATAAACACGAGCAGTTCGTGCTGTTTTGCCGTGAGCATATTCAGGGTTCCATCCTGTTGAACATGAATGGAACGATTAGAGAACAAAAGAGGTTAGGTCAAGTAAAATCAACGAATTTGGTCCAAAATATCAGGGCAACCGCAGATATTCGACAATTGAGCCCTTTGGTCGTGGCGGCGCGCCTGTTGAACGAGGCAACAAGGCGTTTGCTCTCGCCAAAGTCGAGGTCAAGCCGCTGTCCTGAGGGGAAAGTGGCGTAATGGCCGATCCGTTGACCTTGGCGCGGAGAAATTCCGCCCTTGTTCCACCTGCGGGTAAATCGACCGTGGTTATTGCTTCATACAGTAACGGGAAGGGTGAATCGCACCCCGCCATGTACCTTACCAAAGGCAACAGGAATAAAAACGACGTTACGAAAGCCGATGAAGGGTTGCCTGGGAGACCCAACACCACACAATCGCCAATTTTTCCTGCCATAAGTGGTTTTCCGGGACGCATGGCAACTTTCCAGAAATCCATTTCAGCCCCAATATTCAGTAGCGCCCTTTGGACCAAATCATGGTCGCCAACAGAGGCACCGCCTGTCGTGACGATGATGTTTGCCTGCTTTGCCAGTGCGGCCAGACTTGCTTCCAGCTCTGCCAAATTGTCGCGAATGATGCCCGCATCTTCCACGTCACAAGGAAGGTTTGACAGCATAGCGGCCAACATCGGGCTGTTGGCCGATGGGATTTGCGCCGAATTGCACACTGAACCTGGAGCGACTAACTCGTCGCCCGTTGCAACGGTAGCGACCTGCGGCCGACCTCCCACGACAAGCTCACCGTATCCAGCCATTGCAGCCACTGCAACGGCGCCTGCGTCTAACACAATTCCTTTTGGCAAGACGATATCGCCTGTCGCGAAATCACTTCCTTTTCGCCGGATATGAGCGCCAGCCAACGGAACCACCTTATGGGTTGCACTCAATGAGTCGCCTTCGCGCTCGGCATCCTCCTGAATTAAGATGCTGTCAGCGTGGTCGGGGACATGTGCGCCCGTAAAAATGCGAACTGCTTCGTCCTTATTTAACGTTCCGCAAAACGGGCGTCCCGCCGCGCTTTCGCCTGTCACACGCCATGGCCCGGGAAAGTCAGTGCTCAAGATTGCATATCCGTCCATCGCAGACAGGTCGGCCGCAGGTTGGGTGCGGGTGGCGACGACGGCTGTGCCTAAGAAATGGCGCACGGCTTGCGCAAGTGGCAGTGCTACCGTTGGTAGCGGCGAAGCCAGCGCGAGCAACCTCGCCTGAGCTTCGTCGACCGAAATCATGCGTGCCAGTCGCCGGTCTTGCCGCCGGTCTTGGACAGCAGGCGTATGTCCGCAAGAACCATAGATTTGTCGAGTGCTTTGGCCATATCGTACAAGGTCAGCAAAGTGACGGAGACAGCAGTCAGGGCTTCCATTTCTACCCCTGTGGGCCCGTTCAGTCGCACGCGCGCTTCGACACGGATAGCGGTGGGCTCATATTCGAATTCTACGCTGATCTTCGACAACATAAGCGGATGGCACAAGGGAATAAGGTCGCTCGTCTTTTTAGCCGCCATGATACCGGCAATTCGAGCGGTGCCCAGAACATCGCCCTTTTT
>NZ_JBKBQV010000009.1:0-59436 GCF_046292425.1 Sphingorhabdus sp. | reverse complement strand
ATGGGGCGGCGGGTTTTTGGCCGAACAGGGCATCATCGATTTTGCTGGCGGCATTGTTGTGCATACCACTGCAGGCGTTTCAGCGCTCGTGGTGGCCCTCATGCTCGGCAAGCGCATTGGGTTCCCCAAAACGCTTATGCTGCCCCACAGCCCTGCTTTGACGGTCGCAGGGGCCGGATTGTTATGGGTGGGCTGGTTTGGTTTCAACGGTGGCTCGGCATTGGCAGCCAATGATGTCGCTGCCAGCGCGATTATCAACACCCACACCGGAGCATCAGCCGCGGCGATAGTCTGGATGCTCATTGAACGGATCAAGCTTGGCAAAATAACTGCAGTGGGATTTGCCACGGGCGCAGTTGTCGGGCTTGCAACCATCACTCCAGCCGCAGGCGTGATTGGGCCGGGCGGCGCAATCATCTTGGGCACATTGGCATCTGTCATCTGCTATTGGTTCGTCGGCCTTGTTAAAAACACGCTTCAAATTGACGACTCGCTCGACGTTTTTGCTGTCCATGGAATTGGCGGCATGCTGGGCTCCATCATGCTCGCAATTTTTGCAAGCAAGACGTTTGGCGGCATCGGTTATGCGGATGGCGCCGGCATGGTGTCGCAGCTTTGGACGCAAATAAGGGGGATTGCGGTCGTTGCAGCTTATTCAGCGGTAGTAACACTCATCATCGGGTATATGGTAGCCATGGTTTTACCCATGCGCCTGAGTGAAGATCAGGAACTTGATGGTCTGGACATCTCCAGCCATGGTGAACGCGCGTGGGATTTCGACTGAACTCGACCCTCGTAGCATAATAATGCTTAACTAACGTGTTGGCTGGGTTCACCCAGCCTGCAAGGTCAGCGCACGAAACAGGCTACGGTCCAACGTGTCGTCAAATTTGCAGCCTAGCCGCTCGCCGTCTGACCAGACTGCGGTTGCGCCAATCGGCTCGCTCCCGGCTAACCGCACCCACAGGCGGTCACCCACTTTCACGCTCCCGTCGAAAAGTACACGGCAACCATAGACCGAAAGGTCGACGAGATAAGCCGTGGCTGGACGTCGCGTATGCTTGCGTACGGTCACTTTGCTAAGCAGCACAGCATGGCGAACTGCTTCGCGCTGCTCAAGCCGTGCCGGTGGTACTCTGCGAAATTGAGACGTTGCGTGAACCATAAAGCCCCCTTGGGGATCAGGTTAAGCAAACAAGGTCAATAATCCGTAAACAAAAACGACGTCAGTCCCCCGTAAGAATACGGTCCATCAACTGCTGCACCGTTGGGACAAATCCGTTTGAATAAAAAGGATCTTTCCCGAACAGATAGGCACTATGCCCTGCAAACATGAGGTTCTCATCGATTGGTGCGCCATGTGCGATATTCTGAAGCGCCTTTTGAATGCAAAAGCTGCGCGGGTCGGCCAGGCGCCCTGTGGAGTTATTGTCATGGTCCTTCCACGATGAAAATCCGCAGTGGGACAGACATCCCATGCAGTCCTTCTGATCTTTGCGGATGACTTCGCCCGACGATGGAGTCACGAAAACCAATGTGTTGTCAGGTGTTTTCAATGCGACGCTATAGCCGCGTGAATCCCACTCGCGTGCCTTCATCAGGTTGGCAGGCGTGACCCAGAAATTTTTGCCTTTCACACCGACGTCAAGCTGCGCCGTGTGGTCTGCATCTGCAGCCTGCATATAAGGGATTTGCCGATCCGACCGCGCCTGAAGCTCAAGCAGAAACGGGTTGATCACCGCGCTCGAGTAAAACCCCGTAGGTGAAAATTGGTGCAGCAGTACGCCATCTTCTGGAATTTGGGTCAGCGCGTCTTTCCAGCCCTTGGGAATAGGGCTTTCTTGAGTCAACAATGGACGCGTTCCGAGCTGGAATGCAATCTGACCAAGCTCCGGATTGTCAATCCAATCATTCCAGTCACGCAAGAACCAAACCCCGCCTGCCATGACAATAGGCACGTCATCAGAGATGCCTTCAGCACGCATAACGTCACGAAGGGCCTTCACGCGCGGGTACGGATCTTCGGGACTACGCGGGTCTTCTGCATTAGATAAGCCATTGTGCCCGCCGGCAAGCCATGGATCTTCATAAACGACAGCGCCAAGCCATTCAGGCACCTTGTGATAGGCACGCTTCCACAACGCGCGAAAAGCGCGCGCCGAACTGACGATGGGCAAATAATAGACGCCGTATTGCGCAGCAATTTCGGACAGCTTGTAAGGCATGCCCGCGCCGCAGGTCACGCCAGTAACCATTCCCCGCGTCGCTTCAAGAATACCGTGCAAAATGCGCTGGGCACCGCCCATTTCCCAAAGCACATTGATATTTATGGCGCCCCGGCCATTCGCGATCTCATGTGCAAGCCGCACCTGCGCAATGCCTCCACGGATCCCGTATTCGACGAGCTCTTCATGCCGTTCAGCGCGTGTTTTGCCATGAAACACCTGTGGGATCATGTCGCCATTTTCATCATAGCTATCGGCATTAACCGCCGACACAGTTCCAATGCCGCCAGCTGCAGCCCATGCACCAGAACTGGCATGATTGGTCGCAGCAACGCCCTTGCCGCCTTCAACTAATGGCCACACTTCACGGCCACCATATATGATGGGTTTTAGACCCTTGAACACAGTTACAACCCCTAAAAAAACATCGCTTAAAGCGCCGTTGGCCGCGCCTACAGGCAATGGCGCTATCGGAAATGATCAGCTTTGTCGCGCAAAATCGGCACGTTTCATGGCTGACCCATATAGCTGCCGATACCGGGCGAGCATTGTGTCCTCATCATATTGAGAATATGCCAAAAGCCGGTTTGCAGCCCCAATAGCATCTCGCAGGCCAGAGTCAGTTGCCAATGCCTGAATGGCAGCAGCCAGAGCCGCTTCATCCGTACGCGGAACGACGAACCGCCTGTTTTCCCGCGCCACGATGTTACGGACATCACCCACATCAGTCGATACTATCGGAAGTCCGCTCGCCATCGCTTCAACTAACGAAACAGGATATTGTTCGCTATCTGACGATATCGCATAAACATCAAAAAGGCGTAGGTACCGTGCGGGGTCGCGCAAAAAGCCCGGCATCATGACGCGTTCCGATATGCCGAGCCTGGCGGCTTCTGCCAAGATGACAGCCCGATCAGGACCTTCGCCAGCAATGGCAAGGCGGATATTTGGGCCAGCCGCGGCAACTGCGCGCACAAGCCGAGGCAAATTTTTAACGGACCGCAGTCCCGCATTTGTGCCCACCACTATTTCGCCTTCGCGTTTCTGGAAGCCCGGAAACGATCCGCGTTGCGGACGGCGATTGAAATGTTCGGTATCAATGCCGTTGGGAAAGCGAACGATTTTTTCTGGTGGCTGATGCCACACAGTGCGGGCAATCTGTTCGAGCGTTTTAGATGGCACCACAATAGCGTTCGCGCGCTGCAACGCAATAATACGAAACCAGTTACGGTGCCATTTAAGCCGGGCGACCTCATCATGGTTGAAACCATCTTCATGATGGATCAGTGGCGGCAAATGCATGCTGCGCATGAACAGAGTGTGCGCCATCACGCCGTCCATCGCACCCCAGTTATAACTTAACACAAGATCGAATTTTTTCATGTAGTCGGCCAAGCGCCGATATCGGCCCATGCCCGGCCTACCAGCGAGCAAAGGCGCTGCATCTTTTGGGAAACTGACTTCGATGCGGCGGTCGATGGCGTCCGCAGCATCAAAGGCGTCATCGACGGCCGACAACACGGTGTGCACCGCCTGATCCCTGAAATGATTCATCAGACGAACCGTGCGCGATTCCTGACCGCCGACGTTAAAACTGCTGTGCAAATGCAAAATGCGGACCGCCGCCATACTTGCCTTTCCCTGTTGCACCGCCCAGATGCGATAGATGCATATTAAACCAATCGCATCCCCCTACCGTCCTGATCCACAAATCGCCAGTCTCGGCGCAAAAATTGGTGACCCCGTCCGGCCGGCGGATTTCCCAGAGACAATTTTGCGGTTTCGCAACGATCGCTGGGCGGCGACAATTGGGATGGCGGCGTATGACGACGCAACCTGGGTCCGGCACTTTGGCCGCTTTCAACCACTGCCGGACAATATGCCCGCGCCGCTTGCGCTGCGCTATCATGGCCATCAATTTCGCGTGTACAATCCAGACATCGGCGATGGCCGCGGTTTTCTGTTTGGACAAGTTCGTGACGGAAATGGCCGATTGCTTGATTTGGCGACAAAGGGGTCAGGGACAACACCTTATAGCCGCAGGGGCGATGGGCGCCTGACGCTGAAAGGCGGTGTGCGAGAGATTTTGGCGACCGAAATGCTAGAGGCGCTTGGCGTCAACACATCCAAAACATTTTCTCTTATTGAAACCGGCGAGGAATTGATGCGCGGCGATGAGCCGTCGCCAACCCGCTCTGCTGTCATGGTTCGGCTCAGTCACGGCCATATCCGCATTGGAAGTTTCCAGCGCGTGGCCGCAGAGGGCGACACGGCGTTCATGCACCAGCTAATCGCATACTGCCTAACGCAGCTTTATGATGTCGCTCCGTCTGAAAACCCGGCAGCACAATTGCTTGAACTAGCTGTTGAACGTGTCGCTGATCTCGCCGCATCTTATATGGTGGCCGGCTTCGTCCATGGCGTCTTGAACACCGACAATATCAATATCACTGGCGAAAGTTTTGATTACGGTCCGTGGCGTTTCTCAGAGTATTGGGACCCGCAATTCACCGCGGCATATTTCGACGAGTCCGGGCTGTATGCATTTGGCCGACAGGCAGAAGCGTTACATTGGAACCTGGGACAGCTTGCCGTCGCATTACGATTGGTGTCGGATGCCCCGCCACTTATTTCGGCACTGGAACGATTTCCCCACTTCTACCAGCAGGCTGTCATCCGCCGCTTTTTATGGCGGCTGGGCGTCAGTTCGCGCGGTACCGAAAAGGACAGGCTTTTGGTTGAGGCAGCAGAGCGTGCGATGTCCCGGGAAAAAATTCCGATTGACCAGTTCTTCTTTGCCCATCGATCTGGAAAAACGGACGCCTTTGAAACGCAGGGAGAATATCATTTGGCCTTCCGCGAACAACTGCAAGATTATACCCGAATCGATTCACGTCCCGGCAGTTACTGGAAGGACGGTCCCATATGCTCGATGTTAATAAATGAGGTCGAAAATATCTGGAATGCGATTGCTGACCAGGACGATTGGCAACCCCTCCAGCGTAAGATATCCGCCATTCGGGCAATGGGACAGGCGCATGAGGATGCCATCTAAGCACAAGATTTTACACGACATATTTACCTATTATAAAATGATTTGGCCCCAACCGGCTTCCACTGGGTGGTTATAACCAGCGGAAAGCAAAGTTTGCCTGAATTGATTTCACTCGAACCGGCCACTGGCGCGGAGGTCTGGCGCGGGAGCACTAGCAATGTCGATTACGAAATCGAGATTGCGCGTGCGGCGTGGCCGGCCTGGGCCGCCGAGCCGGTCGCTCACCGCATTGAACGGGTGCGCAATTTCGCGAACCGCGTCCGCCTTGATTTCGAGAAATTCGCTGATCTGATCGCGCGCGAAACGGGCAAACCTCTCTGGGAAGCACGCAATGAAGTTGAGCTGCTCGTCGGCAAGATCGACATTTCCGTCCGCGCTTACGCCGATCGCACTGGCCAGTTAAAGCATGAAGGCAAATCGGGCACGAGAACGTCATTCGCCACAAACCGCATGGCGTTCTCGCCGTCGTTGGGCCTTATAATTCTCCTGCCCATTTGCCGAACGCCCACATCATTCCTGCGTTAATCGCAGGCAATGCGATAATATTCAAACCTTCGGAAAAAGCACCTGCTGTCGGCGCTCTTTTGGCTGAATATTATCACATGGCTGGTATTCCCGAAGGCGTGCTGCGTGTCGCGCAAGGCGGGCCGGAAACCGGCAAGAATTTGGCCGCTCATGCAGGAATTGACGGTCTGTTTTTCACCGGCTCTGCACATACCGGTCTTGCGCTTAACCGTCTGTTTGCCCACCGGCCCGATAAGATACTGACACTGGAAATGGGCGGGAATAATCCCATTATCGTTTGGGATACGCAGGACATCCACAGCGCCGCCGTCTTGGTTGTGCAATCGGCGTTCCTTAACGCGGGCCAACACTGCGCGGCCGCCCGCCGCTTGATTGTCAAACGGGAAATTTATCAACCACTCATTTCGGAAGTGGTAAGAATTGCCGACCGCCTTGTGGTGGGCCATCCACATGACCAGCCCCCTCCATTCATGGGGCCGGTAATCGATAACGAAGCCCGTGACGGTCTGGTCGAGAGTTATTTGGCACTGATAGGCCTTGGTGGGCAGCCGATAAGACAAATGACCACACCGGTTGCGGACAGGCCTTTTCTCACGCCAGGCATCATTGATGTAACGGACTTGACGGAGCGACCAGACATTGAGCTGTTCGGGCCACTTCTTCAGGTCGTTCGCGTGCCTACTTTTGAAGCCGCAATTGCCGAGGCGAACAATACCCGCTTTGGACTATCGGCATCATTGCTGGGCGGCACAGTTGAGCAATATGAGCATTATTGGGCCAATAGCCGGGCCGGTGTCGTCAATTGGAATGCACCAACGACTGGCGTCTCTTTGGCAGCACCCTTGGGCGGAATTGGCCTATCAGGCAACCATCGCCCCGGCGCGCATTATGCAGCAGATTATTGCGCATACCCCGTGATTTCTGCGGAGAACGACATTCCGAGAGCGGTTATCGGCATCGGGCTTCGGGATGACGAGACCGCAGCGCTCATTGGCGCGAAATGAAATCAAACGTTGCGACACTTTCGGCATCGGTAAAGTTCTTCTAATCCACGGCCAACTTATCCTGATTTGATGATGTCGATGCGGCTGACCATGATGACATTATGGAAAAATCACGCGTATATTTGGTGGGTGCTGGCCCAGGCGACCCGGAATTGCTCACTGTTAAAGCTGTCCGGCTGATATCGACTGCCGAGGTCGTAGTGCATGATGGCCTTGTTGACGCCGCCATCATGGCGCTGATTAACCCTGCGGCGCGGCTTATTTCCGTCGCGAAGAGCCGGTCACGCCATTCGGTTCCGCAAGACGGAATCAACGACATCCTCATTCGCGAAGCAAAAGCTGGCCACATGGTTGTGCGGCTGAAAGGCGGCGATCCCTTCATTTTCGGACGCGGCGGCGAAGAGGCCGATGCCTGTCGCGACGCTGGCATCGATGTAGAGGTTGTTCCCGGCATTTCAGCCGCGATGGGTGGGGCAGCAGCGACGTTGTTACCACTCACCCACCGCGACGCGGCAAGCGCCGTCACCTTTGTCGCTGGCCAGTGCAAAGGACTGACAGACCAGAACTGGGCCGGCCTTGCTGGTAAAGGCCGAACGCTTGTCATCTACATGGGCATTGCGACTGCTGCGGACATTACCGAGAAGCTCATCTGTGACGGGCTGTCGCCTGATACCCCAGTGGCGGTACTAGAGCGCGCCACACGGCCAGATGCACGCGCTATGCGTACGATATTGACGGACTTGGGCGACATGATTGCGCGTGAGAGCGTGTTGTCGCCAGCGATCATCATTGTCGGCGATGTCGTCCTGAAATCCGATGCCGAAGACCGGCTTGTCCATTTTGCCAAACAGGCGGAGAAGATTGCGTGAAATTATTGACGGGAAATGATCTGGGATCAGGTGCTGTGACCTGGTGGACAGGAAATGGTTGGTCGATCCACGTTGAGGACGCTGCTGACGTCGGCGAACATGGCGAGGCGATCCTGCATGCAGAGGAAGGCGCACGTCGCGTCAACGCTCCCTATATCATCGACGCTGTTTCCACCGAAGACGGTCCTCGCCCAGCGCACATCAAGGACCGGATCCGCGCACTTGGACCCACTGTGCGCACTGACCTCTCATTGAAGCCCGCCGACCCTGCGGCTGGCGACTGGATAATCTGACATGTATAAATATGACCATTATGACCAAGCAATTGTTGACGCGCGGGTTGCGGAGTTCCGCGACCAGGTGAACCGCCGCATTGCAGGCGACATTACCGAGGATCAGTTCAAACCGTTACGGCTAATGAATGGCCTCTATCTACAGCTGCATGCCTATATGTTGCGCGTCGCGATTCCGTATGGAACGCTGGATTCCCGACAAATGCGGATGCTGGCACATATCGCGCGCAAATATGACCGCGATTATGGGCATTTCACTACACGCCAGAATATCCAGTATAACTGGATCAAGCTGGAGGAATGTGCCGACATTCTGGAAGAGCTTGCCACAGTGGAAATGCACGCCATTCAGACCAGCGGCAATTGCATTCGGAACATTTCGTCCGATCAATATGCCGGCGCGGCCGCTGACGAAGTCACTGACCCGCGTCCATGGGCAGAATTGCTGCGCCAATGGTCAACCTTCCATCCCGAATTCAGCTATCTGCCCCGCAAGTTCAAGATTGCGGTGATCGCCTCGTCCGAAGATCGCGCAGCAATGCGTCTGCACGACATCGGCCTTGAGTTGGTAAAGCAGGATGGCGAACTGGGCGCGCGTGTGTTTGTAGGCGGCGGTATGGGCCGAACGCCGATGATCGCGCCAGAGATCAACCCGTTTGTTAAAGCTGAAGACTTGTTAAGTTACCTGGAGGCGTGTCTGCGCGTGTACAATCGCTACGGACGGCGCGACAACATCTACAAGGCGCGAATCAAAATCCTCATCCACGAACTTGGTGCGGACGAATATCGTCGCCAGGTAGCAGAAGAATTCGCGCATGTGAAAACTTTGGGCATCGATCCGCCTTTGGCTGAGCTTGAACGTATCAGCGCATTCTTTGCGCCACCTGCGTATAATGCACCCGATGTTGAACCGGACCGCAGTGATCCCGATTTCGCCGTATGGCTTGACCAAAATGTCAAACCCCACAAACAAGCGGGATATGCCATCGTCAATATCAGTCTGAAACCAATTGGCGGGATTCCCGGCGATGCGACGTCGGCGCAGATCGACGTAATGGCTGATCTGGCGGAAAAATACAGCTTTGACGAACTGCGCGTTACCCATGCCCAGAACATCGTGCTGCCTTATGTGGCAAAGCGGGACCTGTATGCTGTCTGGCAGGGCCTGCGTCTTGCCGATTTGGCGGACGCCAATCTGGATCTGATAAGTGACATCATCGCATGCCCGGGCCTTGATTATTGCAGCCTTGCCAATGCCCGCTCAATACCCGTCGCACAGAAGATTGCGACGCGTTTTGCCGACATGGACCGGCAAAGGGATTTGGGGGAGCTGAAGCTGAAAATTTCGGGCTGCATTAACGCCTGCGGACATCACCACGCTGGTCACATCGGTATCCTGGGTGTTGACCGGAAAGGTGTGGAAAATTACCAACTGACCTTTGGCGGATCGGGTGCCGAAGATGTGAGCATCGGAAAAATCATTGGTCCCGGCTTTGACGAAGACGGCGTAGTAGACGCGGTCGAAAAGGCCACCGAAGTTTACAAGGCTTTACGTGAAGGCGATGAACGTTTCCTCGACACCTACCGCCGTGTCGGACTCGATCCATTTAAGGAGGCGATCTATGGTTGAATTTCGTTATCGCTCCGATGAAGTCACGGAACAGCCGTCAGTAACGCTCGACGCGTTTCTGGACCAATCGAACGCAACTGCGGTTCGGCTTGAGCCGGATGACGATGCACGTGCGCTGATCCCTTTCCTCGACCGGCTAACTTTGATTGAAGTTGCCTTTCCCAAATATCGCGATGGCCGGGGCTACAGCTCGGCACGCATATTGCGTGAGGCAGGGTATAAGGGCGAGCTGCGGGCCCAAGGCGACGTCTTGGTTGACCAGATCGCCTTCATGCGTCGCTGCGGCTTTGACAGCTTTGCGCCAGAAGCCTCGCTAAATCCAGAAGCCGTCGCGCGTGCACTTTCGACATACGACCATGTGTATCAGACGGCTGCCGATGCCGGTGTGCCGGTATGGAAACTTCGTCATGGCTGACGATGTGCGCATCGCCGACCGTATCAATACCGCGCCGCGTTATACCGAGGGCGATGCTGTTCGCCTGAATAACATGTTTCGAGGGCGTGACACGGTCGAGATGCTGACTGTCTTGTTACGCGAAAACATGTTGGGGGATGCCGCCGTTGTCTCCAGCTTTGGGGCAGAAAGCGCCGTCTTGCTGCACCTGATTGCCAGCATTGCGCCTTCCACCCCGGTTCTGTTTCTCGATACCGGCAAACATTTTCCCGAGACAATTACCTATCGGGAGGAACTCCGCACGATGCTCGGCTTGTCGGACCTTCGCATCTTGGCACCTGACACGATCTTGCTGCGCCAAAAGGACGAAACGGGATTACGCTGGTCATATGACCCCGACGGTTGCTGCGAAATTCGCAAAGTGCTGCCACTAAATGCAGCCTTAGCCGGTTTCGATGCCCAGTTCACGGGGCGCAAGGCATTCCAGGCCTCGACGCGCAGGGCACTGCCCCGATTTGAGATTGAGGGCGGCCGGTTGAAGGTCAATCCGCTCGCTGACTGGGATAAAGCCAGAATAGAAGCTTACATGGCCGAGCACGCCTTGCCTGCGCATCCGCTGGTAGAGCTTGGCTATCCTTCGATAGGCTGTTCGCCTTGCACCACTAAGGTCGCTCCGGGCGAAGACCCGCGGTCAGGGCGTTGGAAGGGCTGGGACAAGGTCGAATGTGGGATTCACAACGTGACGCCGATTGGCGGCGGCGCGGACGATCCTATTTTTTGAAGACTATAACTTTACCACATAAGGTCATCCCGGAGCGGGAGGCGGATGACGACCGCGCGTCTGTGGTTTGCACTATAAAATGAGCTTCGGCTCATCCTTCTGGAAAAAATATGCCTGCACATCCGCTGCAATCCGCGCAGGACGCAAGGTTTCTGCGTCGATGCAGCACCAGCTAGACTTGACCTCGGCAAGAACGTCTTCGCCACGCTTGATCACCGTGTCATAAAATGACCGCGCGCCTTGCACCTTTTCGAGCACGACCGAAGCGATTACCTGGTCATCCAGAAATGCTGGCTTGCGGTAAGTAATCTCATGCTTGAGCGCGACCCAGAGATATTTCGCCGCGGTCTCCGGCGGAGCCAGCTTGTTCCAATGCGCCAAGACCGCATCTTGAACCCAATTCAGATAGCGGGCGTTGTTCACATGGCCCATAAAATCGATGTCAGCGGGTAATACGCCAATATGGTGAAGGTGGGAGAGTGCTTTTGTCATGTTCTTCCAACATAGTCTGTCTTGCCGCGAATTACAGCCCGTTTGAGACAAAAAAGTGAACAAATTGGCCAATAAAACGCGGTCAGCCGAGCGCGGCATCACTTGCACGCAGGCTGTCCCTGCCCCACATCTTCTTTATGGCGAAACCTGCAGGCAAATCTTGGCGCGAAACCAATGCCTTCCGTTGGTGTATGCTGATGTTTGGCTGGTTAATTGTTTTGGGATCACCATTACTTGGACCGCTTCCCGGGCCGGGTCCGCTCATCCTTTTGCCTATTGGGCTTGCCCTGATTCTGAAAAATTCATTATGGGCGAAGAAACGTTATGCGCGCCTGGCACGCATCCACCCCGAATATGCCAACTGGGCCAATTGGGCGATGCGGCGAAGCAAAGTCACGCATCGGCCGCCCTTTCCGGATATTAAGGGCGACTTCATGCACATCTTCCGTCGCGACGACATTGACATCAAAATGCCTTGACCCGTGTTGACTTTTCACCTTCCTGACCGTATCGGCCACTGCAACAGAAACGGTCGCTGGACAGATTCGGCGGCCATTTTCATTTCAAGACGCAAAAAATTTAAGGATTACAGTCATGAAGCGCACTTTTCAGCCGAGCAATCTCGTGCGTGCCCGTCGCCACGGTTTTCGTCTCCGCATGTCCACAGCTGCTGGCCGCAATATCCTGAACGCACGTCGCGCACGCGGCCGCAAGAAGCTGTCGGCTTAATTACCGAGCAGGCGAGCCGCGACATGCGCGGTTACAGCGTCATCAAAAAAAGGTCAGACTTTCTGGCTGCCAACCGGGGGAAGCGATATGCAACTCCCGGTTTTGTTTTGCTTGTCAGGGACAGGCAAGACGAGAGCGCCGAAATTCGGCTGGGCATTACCATTACCAAGAAGGTCGGCAACGCCGTCGTCCGCAACCGCATGCGCCGACGCTTTCGTGCCTTGGCGCAGGAAATGCTTGCCGAAAAAGGCAAGGCAGGCGCCGATCACATCCTCATTGGCCGCGATAGCGGGATTGAACGTGACTTTGGCGAATTGCGGACCGATATGGTAAAAGCGTTGGGCAAATTATGCCAAGACCCGAGTGCGGGGCCGGTCGATGCCGGCACAGGCGATAATCGTCATTTGACGGGTTCAAGGCGACGGTCAAGATGATCGCCAAGCTCCTCATCCTCATCGCAAAGGGATGGCAGATCGGACCTTCGCGCATTTTGCCGCCGACATGCAGGTTCAGTCCGAGCTGTTCGGCTTATGCGATTACGGCGCTTCAAAAGCATGGCGCAATTAAGGGTGGCTGGCTGGCCATCAAACGGCTATTGCGCTGCCAACCTTGGGGTGGGCACGGATATGACCCGGTGCCATGACGCTCAACTTACGGATTAACGGGGAATTTTAGACGTGGACGATAAACGCAACCTGATTTTTGCAGTATTGCTGACGGGCATCATCCTGTTCGGTTGGCCATATGTCGCCAGTTATTTCTTTCCTACCCCCGCTCCTGTTACCACCACGGCGAAGTCATCGACCACCCCTGCAGGTGCGGCGACGTCTGACGTTCCTGTGGAGGCCGCGCCCGCCAAGGTACAATCTGTGCCACTTGGTACTGCGCTTCAGTCCTCGGGCCGGATCCTCGTTGATACGCCCAAGCTGAAAGGTTCAATCAATCTTGAGGGTGCAAAAATCGACGATCTCGTGCTGCTTACCCACCGCACGGAACTCGCCAAGGACTCGGCCCCGGTTCGCCTTTTTGCGCCATCTGGTACCAAGAATGCCTATTTTGCGCGCTTTGGTTGGGCCGGCACAGGCATCACGGCACCAGACGACAAAACGGTGTGGACGCCTAGCGGCAATAAGTTGACGCCATCGACCCCTGTAACTTTGAGCTGGTCCAACGCACAAAGCCAGAGGTTTGAAATCGCTTTGTCGATTGACAAAAATTACATGATTACCGCAAAACAGCGGTTTACGAATGGCGGGACGACGCCAGCAGAAATTGCCAACTTTGCGCTACTCAGTCGCACTGGCAAGCCTGCAGACGCCACTTCAGGCGGCTCAATATTCACCCACATCCACATTGGCCCTATGGGCGTATTTGATGACAAACCCAATTATGACTGGGGCTATGTCGATGTCGAAGAAAACAAGGGTGAAACCTCTTTTACCAGCACTGGCGGCTGGCTTGGCTTTACCGATAAATATTGGCTCGGCGCGCTGATTCCTGATCAGAAAACACCCGTATCTGCAAAATTCCGCGCAAGCGGCGATGTGTATCAGGCGCAGGTCATTCCAACGCGTTACACGAGCGTCGCCGCTGGCGCAGCACTTGAGACCAATTCCCGCCTTTTTGCCGGCGCGAAGGAAATGGCCGTTCTCAATGGCTATTCAAAGAGCCTTGGCATTCCTTATCTGGATTACGCCATTGACTGGGGGTGGTTCTGGTTCATCGCTATTCCGTTCTTCTGGATCCTGCATTGGCTGTTCGGCGTTTTTGGTAACTTTGGCGTCGCGATCATTGGCCTGACGATCATTGTTCGCCTGTTCATGTATCCTGTCGCACAGAAGCAATTTGCGTCAATGGCGCAAATGCGGGCTGTGCAGCCCAAGCTCAAGGCGCTTCAGGAACGCTGGAAGGACGACAAGCCGCGTTTGCAGCAGGAAATGATGAAGCTGTATAAGGAAGAGAAAGTAAACCCGCTCGCGGGCTGTCTTCCGATCCTGTTGCAAATTCCGATCTTTTTTGCGCTTTACAAAATTCTGCTGTTGTCGATTGAAATGCGTCACCAGCCCTTCGTGCTGTGGCTGAAGGACTTGTCCGCGCCTGATCCGTTGACACCAATCAACCTGTTCGGCCTTTTGCCGTTTGATCCGCCATCGTTCATCGCCATCGGCGTCTTGCCTATCTTGCTTGGCGTGACGATGTGGCTGATGCAGCGCCTCAATCCGCAGCCGATGGATGAAGTGCAGAAGCAGGTGTTTGCAGTGATGCCGTGGTTCCTGATGTTCATCATGGCCCCTTTCGCCGCTGGTCTGCAGCTGTATTGGGTCATGTCGAACCTGGTGTCGATTGCGCAACAAAAGTGGCTGTACTCGCGGCACCCGGTATTGCGTGAACAGATGGCAAAGGATGCCGAAGAAAAAGCACAGGCAAAGGCGAAGGCGTGACTGAGACGACCTCAAAAATCTTCTCAGGGCCAATCAGCTTTCTAAAGTCAGCGCCGAAGCTTGAATTTCTGCCTGAACCGACGGTGCCCGAAATTGCCTTTGCTGGACGGTCCAATGTCGGCAAGTCGAGCCTCATCAATGCGCTTGTTAACCGTAACAATCTGGCGCGGGCGTCGAACACGCCGGGCCGCACGCAGGAGCTTAATTTCTTCGACGTCGGCGACCCTGCGGTGTTTAGGATCGTCGATATGCCCGGCTATGGTTATGCCAAGGCGCCGGTCAAAACGGTCCAGCAGTGGCGCTACCTGATCAATGATTATCTACGCGGACGAGTGGTGTTGAAACGCGTGTTCGTCTTAATTGACAGCCGCCATGGTATAAAAGAGGTCGATCATGACATTATGTCCATGCTGGACAATGCGGCAATAAGCTATCGCATCGTGCTTACGAAGACAGACAAGATCAAGGCCAGCGACCTGGCCGCGGTTGAAGCAGATACGTTGACAAAGCTGCGCAAGCATGTCGCTGCTTATCCTGACCTCTCAGTCACCTCCGCAGAAAAGCGCGGCGGTATTGAGGAACTGCGTGGGGCGGTCCTTGAAGCAGTGGCTTCGTAAATAGGGTTCGCAATCTTTGCGTCTCTGCCCCCTCGACACAATCGCAAACAGCCGCCATTAAAGGTCGCATGACCTTGAAACTGATCATTGGAAACAAAGCCTATTCGAGCTGGTCGCTACGCGGTTGGCTGGCGGCGAAGCAATCCGGCCTGCATTTTGACGAAATTACCGTACCTTTGTTTGAAACAGGCTGGGACGAACGCAAGCGTGAAGAAGACCTTGCGCCCTCTTCCGGCAAAGTCCCGATCTTGTGGGACGGGGAGGCCGTTGTTTGGGACAGCCTTGCTATCATCGATTTTCTTGCGGACAAGGTCGGGCGCGACAGATATTGGCCGAAAGACGAAGTTGCCCGCGGTATGGCGCGTTCCATGGCTGCCGAAATGCATTGCAGCTACACATCCTTGCGTCGCGAATGCCCGATGAACACGCGCAAGACATTTACCGACGTAACCGTTTCCGAAGAAACCCGCACTGACGCAATCCGCATTTTGCAGACCTGGGCAGAGGCCCGCTCACGCTTTGGTAAGGATGGACCATATCTATTCGGCACCTTTAGCGCCGCGGACATCATGCTCGCCCCCGTCGTAACCCGTTTTGTGACGTACGGCTTCACTTTACCGGGCTTCGCAGAGGCCTACGTCGAAGCGATAATGGCACATCCATGGATGGAAGAATGGTATGCCGGAGCTGCGGAGGAGCCATGGACGATTGAACGGATTGAAAGCGCCGCTACTTGATCCGCTCCGCCGAATAAGGCGTACCGTCTTTTCGGAAATAACCAGTTTCACTAAATGTCATATTGATATCGGCATAAACACCGCCCGCAGTGCGATCCCCCGCGCCAATGGCGACAAAAACGCAGTCTTGAACGCTGCGGTTGATCAGATGATGCCCGTTCGGCACACCCGCCGGCCACGCTGCAACGTCACCCGCCTGCAAAATGGTCTCGCCGCTATCCTCCACGAGCACAGCCTCGCCGGACAGCATGATTACCAACTCATCCTCTCCACGGTGCCAGTGCCGGTGTGATGACCATCCGCCAGGTTTAAGCACCACATGGCTTGCACCCAGCTTTGTAAGCCCGGCTTCCGGCGCCAGACGGCGCCACCAACGCCCTTCGACTTCGGCATTATAAGGGGCCGGATATCCTGTTTCGTTGCTTTGCGTGATGGCCTCTATGTCTATTTTGGGCATCGCGATCGCCTAGCCGCATTGCGCGCGGTGCAGCAGCTTTTGGTCAGCCAAGACCAGTGCCATCATTGCCTCGACCACTGGCGTGCCCCTGATGCCCACACAAGGGTCGTGGCGCCCCTTGGTGACGATGTCGGTTGCGTCGCCCTCGCGAGTGACAGTTTCGACAGGCGTGAGGATGGAGGATGTTGGTTTGAAAGCAACGCGTACCAGCACCGGCTGCCCGGTTGAAATGCCCCCTGCGATCCCGCCGGCGTTGTTGGCCAAAAATTCTGGATGGTTTGACCCTTCGGTGGCTGGTCGCATCCGGTCGGCATTTTCTTCGCCCCGCAAGCGGGCAGCGCCAAAGCCAGCACCAATTTCGACGCCCTTAACCGCGTTGATACTCATCATTGCAGAGGCAAGCTCGCTATCCAGCTTAGCGTAAAGCGGCGCGCCCCAGCCGGGGGGTACGCCAGTTGCGACACATTCGATAACCGCGCCAAGCGACGAACCGGCCTTTCGGGCTTCATCGACCATTTTTTCCCAGCGACCGGCTGCTGCCTCGTCGGGACAGAAAAACGGATTTTTGCCGATTTGCGAAACTTCAAAATTATCTCGATTGATGGCGTCGCCGCCGATCTCGGCAACATAAGCCATTATTTCGACGTCCGGAATAACCGCGCGAGCGACTGCACCAGCTGCGACTCGTGCCGCGGTTTCACGCGCACTCGATCGCCCGCCACCGCGATAGTCGCGAAAGCCGTATTTGGCATCATAGCTATAGTCGGCATGTCCAGGGCGATACGCCTTGGCAACGTCGGAATAATCCTTTGACCGCTGGTCCACATTTTCGATCATCAGCGAAATCGGCGTGCCTGTCGTGCGGCCTTCAAACACGCCGGACAATATGCGTACGGCATCGGGTTCCTGGCGCTGGGTTGTAAAACGGGACGTGCCCGGGCGGCGCCTGTCTAAAAATGGTTGGATATCCGCCTCGGACAGCGCAAGCCCGGGAGGACAGCCATCGACCACAGCGCCAAGTGCAGGCCCGTGGGATTCACCCCATGTCGTAAAACGAAACACGCGACCGAAGATATTAAAGCTCATGTGCTGTTTCCGTTTTCTTCATATGGACCGAACGATAGCGGACCTGTTCCTTGCCTATCCACGTCCGGATTGCACGGACAATAATAAGCGTTATGGCGATAGCAAGCACGCGGGCGGCGTGTGGATGACCATATGCTCCACCAACACGGCCTGCCCAAACAAACGCACCTATGACAGCGACAAACCCAGCCATCGATACAAATGCATCCAGAATTGGCGGCAGGCCCTCCCAATAGCGTCGGGCGTGCCAATATCCGTGCAACCCAACTAGCAAGGCACAGCCCGTGAGCAATAAAACCAGCTCGTTGCTATGCCCCGCTATCATTAGGATACAGCAATATCAGGAGCATCCTCCTGCTTCATGCCGACGGTGTGATAACCAGCATCGACATGGTGTATTTCGCCTGTAACACCTCCTGCGAGGTCTGACAGGAAATAGACCGCCGAAGAGCCGACATCGTCGATCGTGACATTGCGGCGGAGCGGCGTGTTCAGTTCATTCCATTTCAAAATATAGCGGAAGTCGCCAATGCCCGAAGCTGCCAGTGTCTTGATCGGACCAGCCGAAATCGCATTGACGCGAATGCCTTGTGGGCCAACATCATTTGCCAGATATTTGACCGATGTTTCCAGCGCAGCTTTTGCAACACCCATGACGTTATAATGCGGCATGACCTTTTCAGCGCCATAATAGCTAAGCGTCAGTAACGATCCGCCGCCTTCGCCGGTTTCTGGATCAAAAGGCTTCATCATCGCGGCAGCGCGCTTGGCAACAGCGGTAAAGCTGTAGACGCTGATGTTCATCGTCATGAGGAAATCTTCAAGACCCACCTCAAAATACTTGCCGCGCAGTGCCTCTTTATTGGTGAAACCGATCGCATGGACAACGAAATCAATCGTCGGCCATTTGTCCGCCAGCGTTTCAAACGCACGATCGAGATTTGCCATGTCAGCAACATCGCAATCAATGAGGAAGTCGCATCCAAGCTGCGCCGCCAATGGCCGCACCCGCTTTTCCATGACTTCGCCTTGGTAGCTGAACGCCAACTCGGCACCTTCCGCGTGCAGGCGCTTCGCAATACCCCAAGCAAGCGATTTGTCGTTCGCAAGCCCCATAATCAGCCCGCGTTTGCCAGCCATCAATCCGGTCATAATATCCTCATTCGTCAGGTAACTTTATCTCGCGCCTGCTTTAGTCCATTTTCATGTTCATTGGCCAGCGCCGCGTTCAACTGCGCACCCGTTACCAACCCAAGGCCAATCAAGTAAAAGAAAATCAGCGCGACCATCACACCGGCCAAGCTGCCATATGCAAGATCATAGTTGCTTACACTGGACAAAAATACCGGCAGCAAAGCCGTCAGGCCCAGCCACCACAGGCTTACCAATGCCGGCCCAGGCCACTTGGGAAAGTCCGGCGAACGGTATTTGGAGGGCGTAAGGCCAGCAAAAATCACATAAATCGCCACAAACAAAGTAACAAAGGGAATAATCCGTCCCCACGCAAAATAGCTTGAGACGGTCTGGGCCGTTGGAATGTAGCGGTATACAAGCTCCTCTGCAGCGGTGACCAGAACTTGCGCGGAAAATGCGATCATCGCGAGCACCACTGATGCTATTATCGCCCCAAGCGAACCCAAGCGATAATGCCAAAAAGCCCGGCTTGGGGTTGCGCCATAGGATCGATACAAGACGTCGCGGAACGTCTCGATAAGGCTTGCCGCGGTCCAGAGGCTGACCCCGGCGCTTAACCATAATAAGGGCCCAGAGCGTGCAGTCATGGCAGACTCAATGGGCCCTTGAAGCGTAGTTGCGACGCTTGGTGGCACCGTCCTGAAAAATGCTTCAATAAGCGCGAGCCCTGACTCGGTTTGCCCTAAAGCTCCTGCGATAGCCGCAGCCACCACGCAAAATGCGAACAAAGATACCAAGGACAGATAGGCGAAATTACCCGCGTGAATGAACCCGTCGCTATATACACCGACCGCGACTCGTTTAACCACCTCGATGACCTGCCCGGGCAGGCCAAGTCGGGCGAACCATTTCGCTTCGCTTTCATGGGCTAGCTTTGTCGCCGGAAGTTGTGCGCGCGCCTCCGGTGACAGTGGTGAGATTTCAGACACGCATATTCTCCCGGACTGAACTGTCCGAGAGAACGTCACCCAGTCGCGCCAGTTCCGCTGGATCTGTCGGTAGATGAATCATTAAGGTTACAAGTTGATCGCCGCGTGCACCGCTTTTGGCTGAAAACCCGCGCCCTTTGATCCGAAGCACTGCCCCGGAGTTGGTGCGCGGCGGCACGGTCAGCATCACTGCACCGTCGACCGTTGGCACTTTAACCTTGCCACCGACCACTGCTTCCTTGAGCGAGATGGGCAGATCGATGCGGATATTGTCACCATCGCGCACCAGATGCGGGTGCTTGCCAATCTTCAACGTTACCATAGCGTCGCCATTGCCGCCGGGGCCAGGCTGCCCTTTTCCCGGAATGCGAATTTGCTGACCAGGCAGTATGCCCGCAGGCAGCTTGAATTCCACTATCTTGCCATCACCCAGCATAATGCGTTGCGGCGTCAGCGTGGCGGCATCGGTGAAGGACACAAGATGTTCATAGGCTATATTTGCCCCTTTGGGTGGCGGCGCCTGCTGTGGGCGCGGTCCGGGCCCACCGCCGGGACGCGCACCACCTCCGCCAAACAAGCCGTCGAAGATATCACCAAGGTCAATTCCCCCGCTGCCAAAGTCGAAATTGCCCCCCGCCGGACCGCCTTGCGTGTAGCCACCGCCAAATGGATTGCCCGCGAAACGTGGCTGTCCGTTTTCGTCAATTTCACCACGATCATATTGACCGCGTTTTTTCGGGTCGGACAAAAGGTCATAGGCCTGTGTTACTTCGCTAAACCGTTCCGATGCCTTCGGATTGTCCTTGTTCTTGTCCGGGTGCAATTCCTTTGCCAGCTTGCGATAAGCGATTTTGATCGCTTTGTCGTCCGCTCCCTTGGAAACACCTAATATGGAATAAGGATCTGCCATTGTTGTCCCTGTTTACTTTTAGTGCCCGTCTTACATTGGTATTACAGCGCTCCAAGTCAACTTGGAAGCAGAGCATATTCCGGTTTTTCCCCTACAAACTGGCGCAACAGGAGATATAGCAGCAAACCAATCGGTCCTGCCATCAGGGTGAAGAACAATGTCGGCACCTGCAGCCAGCGCGATATATTGTGCGCATCGGCGTTGCGGGCAATCCAAATGCCAACGAACAGGTCAAAGGCAAGATAATGGATCCAGCCGATGGTTGCGCCACCGGGGGAATCAAAAAGTGCCATGACGCCTGACAAACTTGTGAAGTCAGCGGGCGGGCGACCAGCTGGGCCACCATCCGATATTAAGCCAGCCATCAACGGAATGATGAGACCAGCATAGAGACATGCGAGCAACACCGACCCTGCAAAAAACACAAATGGGACAGCGATTTCACGCTTTGGTGCAAAAGCCAAAATCACCCAGCCGAGCAAAGCCCATAGGTTGGCGATGCCGAATATTGTTTCCCAATTCATTTTATTGTCTAACCCCTTTTAACCCGCATCAGTCTAGCCTATCGGACAGCTATGGAAAGACCTGATCCTTTTAGCCTGTTCGACGAATGGTTTGCCGAAGCGCGAACTACCGAAATAAACGATTCCAATGCGATGGCACTGGCGACTTCGGGCGCCGATGGTCAGCCGTCGGTCCGGATGGTGCTGCTAAAAGGCCATGGCCGCGACTTGGGCACGCAAGGCGGCTTTGTTTTTTACACCAACTTTGAAAGTCGCAAGGCCGGACAATTATCTCAAAACGGGCAAGTCGCCTTGCTATTTCACTGGAAATCACTTCGGCGGCAAATCCGCATTGAGGGCGTGGCGAGGCCCGTAGATGACTCAACAGCAGACGCCTATTTTGCAACGCGATCACGAAATTCGCAGCTTGGCGCATGGGCTTCGGATCAGTCGCGCCCACTTGCCGACCGCGCGACATTTGAGGCCCGCTTTACCGACGTTGAGGCGCGCTTTGAAGGCCAAGATGTCCCTCGTCCGCCGCATTGGTCCGGCTGGATGGTAAGCCCGGCCCGTATTGAATTCTGGCAAGACCGCGAATTCCGGCTGCACGAGCGATGGTTATATGAACGCGATGGCGATAGCTGGAAAACCGGCATGCTATATCCGTGACTGATAGACTGTGAGCGCCGGGCATAGCCACGATCACCATGCCCATGGTGAGCTGACCAAACGTGCGGCCATCGCCAGCGTGGCTGTCGCGCTTTTCCTGCTTGCGCTTAAGATATTTGCAGCAGCAGAAACCGGGTCGGTCGCCCTGCTCGCCTCGCTGGCTGACACAGGATTTGACGTGCTAGCATCTTTGCTGACCTTGTTCAGCGTTCGCTATGCGGCCATGCCAGCCGATGATGACCACCGCTTTGGCCATGGCAAGGCAGAAGCATTGTCCGCACTGTTTCAAGTCACGTTGATTACCGTATCGGCCATCCTGATCGCGTGGCGCGCCATCGTGCGCTTGGGCGAGCAGGAACAGACCGCGCATCCCGAATATGGCATTGGCGTTTCCGTAATTGCGATTGTCGCGACATTGGGCCTTCTTGCGTATCAACGGCAAGTGGTCCGTAAAACGGGATCGGTCGCGATTCAGGCGGACCATGTACATTATCAGAGCGACCTTTTGCTCAACGTTGCCGTGATCGTCGCGATTGTGCTCGACACCATGCTGAATGTACGCGGAGCCGACCCCTTGTTCGGCATTGCGATTGCGGCATGGTTGATGTGGGGTGCATATCGCGCGGCGCGGACAGCGCTCGACCAATTGCTTGACCGCGAATGGCCTGACGAGAAAAAGGAGCGTTTCATTGAAGTCGCGCTTCGCCACCCCGAACTGCGCGGTATTCACGACATGCGGACGCGTTCAAGTGGCGCGCATGATTTCTGCCAATTTCATGTTTGGGTCGATCCCAACATGACGGTCGCGGCGGCACACCGCATCATGGATGAGGTCGAGCAGGCATTGATGGACGAATTTCCCGGCGTCGAAGTCCTGATCCACCCAGACCCAGAGGGGCATAAGGATGAGATGGGCTATATCCCGTCCGAAACCATCGAGCGTGAGGAGGAACCCAATGACTGACCTACCCTATTTCCACGTGGATGCGTTCGCTGACCGCCCCTTCACAGGCAATCAGGCGGCGGTTATGCCGCTAAACGAATGGCTTGAAGATTCGGTGCTTCAGGCAATTGCCGAAGAAAATAACTTCGCGGAGACCGCATATTATGTGCCCGACAATACAGGTGCTGCGGATTATGAACTCCGCTGGTTCACGCCAGAAGTTGAAATTCGCCTTTGCGGCCATGCGACGTTGGCAAGTGGCCATATCATACTGACCGAAAACCCCTCGTTTGACCGAGTAACTTTTCGCACACGCAAGGCCGGGATATTGGAAGTCCGGCGTGACGGGCCAGGCTACGCAGTGGGTCTGCCGGCGATTCCGACAGAGCAAGTCGACAATCCCGCGATGATGGCTGCCATGGGCGGCAATCCCTTATCGATGCGCAGCAACCCCGACGGCTATAATATGTTCATCTACGCCACGGCAGCAGAAATATTGGCGCTCAGGCCTGATATGAAGGCACTTGCAACCCTTGGTGATGACAGCTTCACAGCCACCGCGCGCGGAGATGACACTGACATTGTCAGCCGCGTGTTCGTGCCGGGCGCTGGTGTCGACGAAGACAGCGTCACGGGAAGCGCGCATGCGGTCATCGCGCCCTATTGGGCCAACGAGCTTGGCCGAGACAGTTTCACCGCTTATCAAGCGTCGGCCCGCGGCGGCTATCTGGGATGTAACGTTGAAGGCGAACGAGTGTGGTTGTCAGGCCACTGTTTTACGGTAGTAAAGGGTATGTTCAGCTTGCGCTGACCATCAACGACATTCCATTCTTTAAAGGATCATCCATGTTGAAATCACTTGCCGTCTTGTCGGCGCTTATGTTGTCACCAGCCGCAATGGCGCAAGACACACCGCCAGCTCCGCCAAGCGGCGGCATACCTCAGCCGGAACAGATTTTCGCTTTTTTGGATGCCAATAAAGACGGCTTCATTGCAAAGAACGAAGCACAGGGACCATTGGTTCAGTATTTCGGAAATATTGATACGGACAAAGACGACAAGATCACACTCGTCGAACTGAAAACCGCGATGGACGCGATGCGTCCGCCAGAACCGGCGCAAGGCGATAGCGAATAATCGCAGCAGCGTAAGCGCTAAAGACGCGCGGGGGACCGACTGGCCTCCCGCGCGTTTGCTTCATTAAGCGACTGTTGCCTTGCGGATCACGCCTGGGTTTGCGGGCGGCTCACCCTTGGGCAAAGCGTCGACGTGCTCCATGCCGCTGACCACCTGGCCCCAGACCGTGTACTGACGGTCGAGGAAGCTTGCATCGTCAAAGCAGATGAAAAACTGGCTGTTGGCAGTATTCGGGTCGTTCGTCCGCGCCATCGAGCATACGCCGCGGACATGTGGTTCAGCGTTAAATTCCTGCTTCAGGTTTGGCTTGGACGAACCGCCCATGCCAGTGCCATTGGGGCAACCGCCCTGCGCCATGAAACCAGGGATGACGCGGTGGAACTTCACGCCATCGTAAAATCCTTCGCCAGCTAGTTCCTTGATACGGGCAACGTGGTTTGGTGCCAGATCAGGGCGCAGCTTGATAACAACGTCGCCGCTGTCGAGTGAGAGAGTAAGTGTTTCGTCGGCCATATTGATATTCCTTCGGGCTTGGGAAATGGATGTCGGCTGCCCTAGTGGAACCATCGCACGCGTGCAAAGCCAAAATCATTGCATTTTGAAGCTGTCTGCGTAGGAGGGGGCCAATCTTAATATATGGTTCCAGATTGATAACGGGAGGCCCGCATATGACCAGCGACATTGCCGACCCGGACATCATCGACCCCGAAATCGTTGAAACCCTCGATGAAGACAATCGCCTCACCCGCGACTATGTCGATCGCGTTCTGGATGCTGTCGAAGAGGGCGATCTGGACGAAGTCTACCGGCTGGTCGAGCCGCTTCACGAAGCCGATATTGCCGACCTTCTCGAACTGACCCCATCCGAACGGCGCGGAATACTCGCCATTAGTCTGGGCGACCTCATGAGCGCCGAGGTGTTGGCCGAGGTCAATGATTATGTCCGCGAGGATATTATTGACGCCCTGCCAGCGGCCCAGGTTGCAGGACTCGCCGGACAACTTGATACCGACGACGCTGTTGCAATCATTGAGGATATGGAGGCCGAGGACCAGCAAAAGGTCCTAGCCGAGCTTGATCCCGAGGACCGCGCCGTCATTGAGGACGCGCTGTCCTATCCCGACGAATCCGCTGGCCGAATCATGCAGCGCGAACTGGTTGCGGTGCCGGAGCATATGACTGTTGGTCAGCTCATCGATTATTTGCGCGACCATCAGGATTTGACCACCGAATTCTGGGAAGTCTTCGTGGTCGACCCTCAGCATAAGCCTGTCGGCACATGCAAGCTAAGCTGGATCATGCGCAGCGAGCGCAAGGTGCCGGTCAGCGAAATCATGATGCATGAACAGACGCTCATTCCGGTCGACATGGATCAGGAAGAGGTGGCCTTACGCTTCCAGAAATACGCGCTGATCTCGGCGGCCGTGGTTGATGCTGCAGGTCGGCTGGTCGGAGTTATCACGGCCGATGACATCGTCCACATCGTTCAGGAAGAAGCCGACGAAGATATCTTGCGCCTGTCAGGTGCTGGCGAAGGAGATATCAACGAACCGATTTCCGAAAGCTACAAGGCACGTGTGCGATGGCTGATCGCAAATTTAGGTACTGCGATGGTGGCGAGTTTCATCATTGCCCAATTTGGTGCTGCCATCGAAACTATGGTTGCCTTGGCCGTCCTGATGCCAATCGTCGCGTCAATTGGCGGCAACGCCGGAACGCAGACCTTGGCTGTTACAGTGCGCGCGCTTGCGACCAACCAGCTCACCCAGTCAAACACTATGCGGTCAATTTGGCGCGAGATTCGCGTGGCCCTGCTCATTGGCGCCACCATCGCTGTCATAGCCGGCATTGGATCTGGCGTGATATTCGGCGACTGGCTTTTGGCCGGTGTCATTGCGGCGGCGATTCTGTGCAACATTTCACTTGCCGGATTATCAGGCGTCGCCATTCCCGTATTACTTGATAGGTTGGATCAGGACCCTGCGGTTTCAAGCTCCATCTTCGTGACGATGATTACCGATTCGATGGGTTTCCTCATTTTTCTTGGACTTGCCGTCTTCAGCGGACTTGCCGGTTAACGGCCCGGCACCCAAATAGCGTCCATGCCATTGAACATGACCAAGATCGCTTTTGGAGCGGAAAGCCCGAAGCATTTGCGTGAGCGTCTTGCGGCTTACGCCCAAGATGGCGAGGTGCGCCTTACCACCCGTTACCTTCCAAAGCGGGTCGAGGAAATGGCGGGCGGCTCGCTTTATTGGATTCACACTCACACCATCATCGGCAGAAGCCCAATCATTGGCTTCATGGAAAATGGCGCTGGCCGTCATTGGATTCGCATTGAACCGCGCTTGATCGCCGTGCGCTCGACACCAAAGCGCGCACATCAGGGCTGGCGGTATCTCGAAGAAGCCAATGCGCCGCCTGATCTTGATTCGGTCGAGACCGACGGCCGCGACGAAATGTCGCCCAAAATGCTGAGCGAACTGATGAAAATGGGGCTGGTTTAAGCCGCTTCGCGCTTGGCCAACACCTTGTTGATTACATCGGCGAAGGTCTCGGCGCTTTGGGCGCCGGGGACCATATATTTCTGATCAAAGATGATAGCGGGAACGCCGGTGATATTCTGGTCGGTCCAATGCGCCATTACTGCGCGCACGCTGGTGGTGAGCGCGGCGTCGTTGATCCAAGCCAAAGCCACTGCGCGATCCATGCCTTGCGCTTCGGCGATATCGCACAGCGTTTCGACATCACTCACATCGCGGCGGTCCTGAAAATAGGCGGTGAACAAAGCCGTTTTCAGCGCTGTCTGCGCGCGCCATCCCCGTTCGCTGCCAAAGATGGTCAGCAATTTATGCGCATTGAACGTGTTATAAATGCGCATGCCATCGCCATAGTTGAAGGCAAAACCTACGCTGTCGCCAATGCCGGAAAGCCGCTGCCGATTGGCGCGGCTTTGTTCGGGCGTGCTGCCATATTTGCGCGCGATATGCTCGGCGGTATCTTCGCCTTCGGGCGGCATATTTGGGTTCAGTTCAAATGGATGCCAATGGGTTTCAGCGGCGATTTCCTGGCCGACAAGCGTAAGCGCCTTTTCGACCTGCTTCAGTCCAATAATGCACCACGGACAGACAACGTCTGACACGATGTCTATGCGCAGCGGCACGGCCTCGGCACTCATTGCGATACCCAATGGCGCAATAGGCTATGCGCAATGGCAAAGGGTGGCGGCGCGTTGAAACGGCGGTCGCTGTCCCCTGCCAAGGCAGCCATTGCTTCGTCCTTGCTGACCCACATGGCGTCTTCAATTTCGGTGGTATCGAGCGTTAGCTCATCGCCCAGTGCATCGGCTGTGCAAGCAATCATCAACTGTGATCCGCCAAAAGGCCATGGCTGGCTGGTGACATAGCGCACCGCGCCACAGGTGACGCCTGCCTCTTCGTGGATTTCGCGGCGGACGGCTTCCTCAATGCATTCGCCAGGCTCCAGAAAGCCGGCAAGCGCCGAATAATTGCCGGGGGGAAAGCGCGACTGCCGCCCGACCAATGCCTTGCCCTCAAACTCGGCAAGCATGATAACAACCGGGTCTGTGCGCGGGAAATGTTCCTTTTGGCAGTTGCCGCATTTCCGTCCCCATCCAGCGCGAAACAACATGGTCGCGTCGCCGCAGCGTCCGCAGAAGCGGTGGCCGTTATGCCATTCAATCAGGCTGCGCGCGGTGCCGTAGATCGCGGCATCCTCGGCGGGCAACATCGACAACGCCCGCCAGATTGCTGGCGACCGAAATGCGTCCCCAGTCGCCTCAACCAATGCCACAAAATGCGGCTTGCCGTCGGAAAGGCCAAGGAGAATGAGTTCTTCCGAACCCTCAAGCTCAGCAAAGGAATGCCAGTGAAGGCCACCTGAGTCACTGACCCGCGGGTCAAGCCCGTCAAGGCCCAATACCCGCGCGCGCCAATCGCCAAGCAACACACCATAGGCCTCTGCATCATTGCGGACGCGGTCAGCGCGGTCGAGCGGTGAACCCGTAAAACCCGGAGCCATCATCGGATCAGGCTGGCAACCCGAGGTCCTGCAGGACCCATTTGGCGAAGTCCTGATGGAACGGATAGACGTCACTTGGCATATATTGCGCCATGCACACGGCGCGTAATTTGCGCTTCGGATCTACAAAGGCCACGGTACCGGCCGCGCCGCCCCAGCCATATACACCGTCATTAACGCCCTTACCCACGCGGCCACCGGCGCCAAAGCCAGCGCCTGAAGCAAATGTGCCATCGGTTGACACCGCCGCTGGCAGCAAATCGGACATGGCCAGCTTAGCGGTTGCGGTTGACATGACGCGGACGCCATCAAGCTCCCCATAATTGGCAAGCATGTTGAGGAAACGGTCGTAATCCCGCGCCGACGACACCATCCCAGCACCACCAAAGGCAAAGGCTGGTTTGTCCAGATAGATGCTTGTAGGGGCGGGGTCGATCGGGAATAAAATGCCGTTGACCGGAGCGTAGTTGGAAACGAGGCGCTTGGTCTCCGACTTGGGCACCTGAAAATAGCTGCTGTTCATTTTCAGCGGTTCAAAAATGCGCGCCGTCAAAAACGCCTCGAAATCCATACCGCTGGCAACTTCGATCACGCGGCCAAGCAAATCGAGCGAGATCGAATAACTCCATTTCGTGCCGGGTTCCGCAATCAATGGCAGCTTTGCCAAACGTTCAGAAAATGTCTTGAGGTCCGGGGTTGGCGCGCTTGCTGGCTGGCCGGGAATCGGAAAACGGCTGACAATGCCCGGCGTAATACCATTATCAAGATAGGCCTGAAGTAATGGTCCCTTGGTAATAATCGAATATCCAAGCCCCGCCGTGTGCGTCAAGAGATGGCGCAGGGTAATCTGCGTTTTGGCTGGCACCGCTTTCAAGCTGTTGTCCGGATCAGTAAGCACCGTCATGTTGGCAAATTCCGGCAGAAAATCTGCTATTGGCTGATCGAGCTTCATTTTGCCTTCGTCCACGAGGATCATCGCGGCAATGCCGGTCACCGGCTTTGTCATCGAATAGATGCGCCACAATGTATCGATATCAACTGGCGTTGTTTCGCCCAGCCCTCGTGTTCCAACCGCAATAACATCCGGCATACCGGCCGCACGGCCAATGGTGGCCAAAACGCCGGGAAGCTTGCCAGAAGATACATAGCTTTGGAATTGGGTGCGGATTGTGGGATACAAGTCTGCAGCACGTGCCCAGGCCTGCCCGGGTACGAATGCGCCAACGGCACCAACTGCGGCCAGTTGGCCACTCCAAGCCAAAAACCCACGCCGGTCAATCATTGCCCGTCCGCTATCCTGCACGTTCATACTTTCTCTCCTGCGTTTATTACCGCCTCCGCTGCCTTTCTGAATACGGTCGGCAGACCGGCCTTGTCGAGCGATTTCAACGGCCACCACTCGCCTTCGCCCGGGTCGCTTGTGCCCGCTGGCCATGACGTAACGGCAATGTCGAGCAGAAGCGAAAAATGCGTAAAAACATGCGACACTTGCACTGGCAATTTTCGCCATTCAGCAGGCGCGGGTGGGGTGGCATGACCGTCCAGTCGCGCCGTCCACCGGTCGTCTGGCAATGCACGCATGCCTGCCAGCAGGCCGTTGTCATGACGGCGCACCAGCCAGACATGATCGTCCCGCTCGATCCAATAAATTCGCCCTGCCCGTTGCGGCTTTGGGGCCTTCGGCATTTTGGCTGGGTAAACTTCAGGGTTGCCAACCCGCAACGCATCACAGGCAAAAGCAACCGGACAAACAAGACAAGACGGCGCCCGTACGGAACATATGCCAGCACCAAGATCCATCATTGCTTGCGCAAAGTCTCCGGCGCGGTTGTCGGGCGTAATACTTTCGGTAGCCTCGCGAATAAGCGGCTTTGACTGCGGCAAGGGCGTCGAAATCGCAAACAACCGGGACACCACACGCTCGACATTGGCATCCACCACCACGGCTCTTTTCCCAAACGCAATCGCCGCGATGGCAGCAGCGGTGTACGGGCCAATGCCCGGCAATTTGAGCAATTCGGCCTCAGTCTCCGGGAGACGGCCATCATGCTCCGCCACAACAACTCGCGCACATTTAAGCAGATTACGTGCCCGGGCATAGTAGCCAAGGCCAGCCCATGCCGCCATGACATCAGCATCATCGGCAGCGGCTAGCGCCGCAAAATCCGGCCAAATCTGCGTAAACTTGTGGAAATAAGAACCCACCGCTGCAACAGTTGTCTGTTGCAACATGATTTCCGACAGCCAGACATGATAAGGGTTGGCAAACCCCTTACCCGGCGGCTTACGCCATGGCAAAACGCGCGCGTGCCTGTCATAATGCGCCAGCAAGGCCTTCGCGATATCCCCAGATTTATGGACGGGTTGTTGGACGGCTGGCATGAAAAATGGCATGGATGACGCAATGGACAAAGGCAAGTCACCACCGCTGCCAAAAGGCACCAAAAAAGCCCCAACGCCCAAGACGTTCCAGCGTCCGCGCGGTGGGGAGGCAAAGTCCGTGTCGTCGCTTATGCCCGATATCGGCCGTGCCGCGTTTCGTAAATTCGGTTTTGTGCAAAGCTCGGTCGTCAGCCGCTGGGACGAAATCGTTGGCGCGCGTTATGCCGCTGTTTCCGCGCCTGAGGCCATTCGCTTTCCGGTTGGCAAAAAATCCGATGGTACGCTCGAACTGACGGTGGAGGGCGCGCACGCCACCATGATTCAGCATGTCCTTCCCGAAATCATTGAACGCGTGAACCGCTTTTTCGGCTATGGCGCAGTCGCACGGGTTAAAGTCCGTCAGGGGCCAGTTGTTAAGACCAAGGTGCGCCAACCAACGGCAGCGCCGATGTTGAAGCCTGTGCCAATGGAATTGGGCGAATCCTTGCGCGAAATCGGCGACCCTGAACTCTTCGCCGTACTCGAAAGCCTCGCAAAAAGCCTTGCCAAAGGGGGCGAGTGATACCAGATGCGCACGAACGGTTTCGAAGGGTAAGGTCCAGGCAATGTGGCGTCTAAAAAATTATTTCGGGGTACTTTTCGTCGGCACGGCGGCGCTATCGGCTACACTATCGGCGTCACCTGTGCCCAGCAAATGGCTTTCTACCGTCACAGTCAGTGACAAGGGCGCGCATATCGTCGGTAACCCGGCGGCGCCAAACAAGGTAGTTGAATATCTTAGCTACACCTGTGGGCATTGTGCGGAATTTGAAATGAAGGAAGCGCCCGCATTCAAGACGCAGTTTGTCGCAACCGGGAAAGCAAGTCTGGAAATCCGTAACTTGGTGCTCAACCCGGTTGACCTGACCGCTGCCATGCTGGCGCGCTGTGGCGGCAAAGCGAAGTTTTTTGGTAATCAACGGCACTTGCTCGCAACTCAGGCAACCTGGTTAGGCAACGCCAAAAATATTAGCGCGGCCACGCAGGAAAAACTGAAAGCGCAGGATTATACCGGCTTCATGGTTGGCACCTTTAACGAAATCGGCCTTGCCCCAATAATGCAACAACGCGGTATTACACCGGTTCAAGCCAAGACGTGCCTGGCGGATAAAGCTGCGCTAAAAACTATCATAGACATGACTGAAGCCGGTTCGGCGCTCGGCGTCAGGGGCACGCCGTCATTCTTGGTAAACGGCGTTTTGCAAGATCATATCCATAACACTGCCGAGTTAAAGGCGGTAATGAAGTAAACCGGCATCCCAGACTGAAGGATATCACATGCGCATAAAGACAATTATTATTTCAACGGTTGCTGCAATGGCGCTTACGGCCTGCGGCAGCGCCGACACAGCTGGAGCACCAAAAGGTGAGCCGCTTGCCAAGGTTGCAGCACCGGCAGATAAAGCATGGGTCGATGTGGTCACCAAAACTGAATTTGGCGGCTATCAGATGGGCAATCCAGACGCGAAGCTCAAACTTGTAGAATATGGCGCAATCACCTGCCCCGGCTGTGCGCAATTCCACGCCCAATCTAAAGATGAGCTGAACAAACTCGTTAATGACGGCACCGTGTCCATGGAATTTCGACCGTTCCTCGTCCATGGCATTCAGGATGTCCCCGGCTTCCTGTTGGCGCAGTGTAGCGGCCCCGAAGCGTTTTTCCCGCTGACTGATCAGCTATATACCGAGCAGCAAAGCTGGCTTGGCAAAATCAGCACAGTGACGGAAGCGGACCAGCAAGCGATGCAAAAAATGTCGCCAGAGCAGATTGCAACTTTGCTAGGTACCAAAATGGGCCTCATCGAATTCGTCAAGTCACGCGGGATTAGCGAAGATCAAGCAAAAGCATGCTTGTCCGACAAAGCTGCGATTGATGGCCTTATCAAAACAACCGAGCGTGGCACAAAGGATGATAATGTGACCGGCACGCCCTTCTTCCTGCTAAATGGCGCAAAACTTGACGCCAGCTCGTGGGTTCAGGTGAAAAGCAAGCTGGTCGAGGCCGGCGCACGCTAAATATGGCTCGGGGGGGCCATGACTACGTCTCACCTGCAACGGGGGTGGCCCCTTGCGTATAAAGAAGCTGAAACTCGTCGGCTTCAAAAGCTTTGTCGAGCCCGCTGAACTTAGGATCGAGAGCGGGCTCACTGGCATTGTTGGCCCTAATGGCTGTGGCAAATCGAACCTTCTAGAGGCCATTCGCTGGGTAATGGGCGAAAGCAGCGCCAAGTCGATGCGTGGCGCAGGCATGGAGGATGTGATCTTCGCCGGCACCGCTTCACGCCCGCAACGTGATTTCGCTGAAGTGACGATACTGGCGGAACGCAGCGAAAATGGCGCAGATAACGACACCGATGAAGAACTGGAAGTCACTCGCCGGATTGAGCGGGGCGCAGGTTCAGCCTATCGGTCAAATGGGCGCGATGTGCGCGCCAAGGACGTTGCACTTATTTTTGCGGATGCGGCTACGGGCGCGCATTCCCCGGCACTGGTCAGCCAAGGCCGCATTGGCGCAATCATTTCGGCTAAGCCGCAGGAACGTCGGCAGATGCTCGAGGAAGCAGCCGGCATTTCCGGCCTTCACGTCCGGCGCAAAGATGCCGAACAGAAGCTTCGCGCGGCTGAGAGCAATCTGGCGCGGCTGGCAACCATCCTTGCCGATATGGACGCCCGTGCGGGCCAGTTGCGCCGCCAGGCCAAGCAGGCCGAGCGATATCGCACGCTGACCAAGGACATTCTTCAGGCGGAGGCGCGTTTGATCTTCGTGCGTTGGCGGGAGGCCAAAGCCGCCGCCGATGTAGCGCGCGCCGAGGCCAACACAGCGGCGAAAGCAGTTGAGGATGCAGCGGTTGCGCAACGTGTCTTGACGGACAAACAGCAAGAGGCCGTACGGCAACTCGCCGATGCCCGCGCGGTGGCGATGGCAGCGCGGGATGCGGCCAATGACCTGTCGAACAGGCTTGTGCAATTGACTGGCGAGCATGAACGGATAATCCAGCGCCAATCCGACCTCGCGGCGCAGGCCGCCCGCATGGCAGACGATGGCGCGCGTGAAGGCAAGTTGACGCATGATGCAGCCGATGCGCTAGCCCGGCTACAGGCTGAAAGCAGCAAGCTTGCCGAGCAAATCAAAGCGCAAGAGGAGGAGCGCCCTGCCCTGCAGCGCACCGCTGAAAATGCGGAGCGGCAGGCGCGCGAAAGCGAAATCGCTTTGGCCAATGCGTCCGCCGAGCAAGCGCGTGCCGATGCCGAACTGCGCGTTGCGGACGCCGCGCTTGCGGCAGCCACGATGCGGCTACAACGTGCGGAGCAAGCTTGCGCACGGCTAAACGCGGAACAGGATGCGTTAGGTAATGAGGCGGAATTTGTTTCCGCCAAAAGCCAAGCGGATGCGGATGTGCAGACATTGCAGAAGCAATTGCAGGACGACACCACTGCGCACGAAGCAGCAGAGATCCGTCGCTCCGAACTGATATCCGCGCGTGATCTGGCGCAGGTGGCAATCGCAAGTGCCAAGGCCGAACTAGCCGCATTGTTGACGGAACAGAGCGCGTTGCAGCGTTCATTGAACAAAGGCAGTGGCGACAAGGCAATTGACCGCATTTCGGTCAAACCCGGCTATGAACGCGCTTTGGCTGCTGCACTTGGCGATGATGCGGACGCAGGCATCGGCGGTGACACTGGTCGACGCTGGCTTGGCGGAACCAATGCACTTGGCAAAGTGCAGGAGAATGCGCTGATCCATTTTGTCGATGCTCCACCCGAACTGGCTGCGCGGCTTTCTATGGTTCGCGTGTTCGAAAGGGACGATGGCCAAGAGCTTTCGCCCGGCGAACGCATCGTAACCTTGTCAGGCAAACTTCGCCGCTGGGACGGCTTTGCGACCGATGGCGATGGCGCGACGATCGCAGAACAACTGGTCCGCGCCAACCGCCTGACGGAACTGGATGCGCTTATAGCGCCTGCGCAAGCCGCGTTAGACCAACAGGCTCAACGCCTATCGCAAATGGCCGACATTATCGCAGCGGCGCAGGATACTTTGCGTGCGACGGCGGCGGCGCGGGTGGCGACCGAAGGCCAGTTGCGGCAGGCATTGCGCACGGTCGATCAAGCCGAGGATGCCCTCACGCGGCTGAAATCAGCAAAGGCAGCGCTTGGCGACCGGATGGCGGCGGCACAGCAGGACTTGGCCGACGCAGAGGCAGAGCGCAAAGTGGCTGAGGCCGCACGGCATACCTTGCCTGATGGGTCGCATCACGCCGACCTCGTGCAAAGCCTCGCTAAGGCACATGAGGCAACCCGCGACCTGTTGGCGCGTAATCAGGCGGACCTGTCTGCACTTGAGCAACGCATATCGCAAAGCCGCGAACGACGCGCCGTGGCGATGGCCGAAATCCGCGGCTGGCAGGAACGTGCTGGTGAAGCTGAGCGCCGGATCGCGGAAATGAACAAACGCAGCGCTGATATCGCTACTGAGCAGGAAGCCATGGCGGGAAGGCCGGAAATCTTCGCCCGCGAAATTGCGACGTTGCGGGCAAACAAAGAGCAATTGGCCGACAAGCTCGCGGGCCTGCAAACCGCAGAGAAGGCGCAAGAAGCGACACTGCGCGCACTCGAAACCGAACTAGCGGCAGCTGCTGAGCGCCTGTCTGTTGCCCGCGAAGCGCGCGCCGGAGCCGAAGCCCGCGCCGAAAATCAGGACCATCGCCGTGTCGAAATGGGCCGAATATCGGGCGAGCGATTTGAGTGTCCGCCGCCTCTTCTGCCCGAAAAACTGAACTTTGATGAAGACACGATGGAGGATGCGGGCGTCGAATCCAACCGGCTCGACCGCCTGCAAAATGAACGCGAGCGCATTGGTCCGGTCAACCTCATAGCTGCAGACGAACTCGCCGAGCTGGAAGCACAGCAAAGCGCAGGCGCAGCAGAGAGCGAGGAGCTCACGCTCGCCATCAACCGCCTGCGCGGCTCCATCGGCAGCCTGAACCGGGAAGGTCGCGCGCGGCTCTTAACGGCGTTTGAAGCAGTGGACGGGCACTTCCGTCGCCTGTTTTCAACCTTGTTTAACGGCGGGCAAGCGCACCTGGCCTTGATCGACAGCGACGATCCGTTGGAAGCTGGCCTCGAAATTTTCGCGCAGCCTCCTGGCAAAAAGCTTCAGTCGCTTACTTTGCTATCGGGCGGTGAACAGGCTCTCACGGCGGTCGCGCTGATCTTCGGGCTTTTCCTTACCAACCCAGCCCCGATTTGTGTCCTGGACGAGGTCGATGCGCCGCTGGATGATGCCAATATCGAACGTTTCTGCGATTTGCTGGACGCAATGACGCAGGAAACAGATACGCGCTATTTGATCGTCACCCACAATGCCGTGACCATGAGCCGGATGCACCGTTTGTTTGGTGTCACAATGGTCGAGCAGGGAATAAGCCGACTGGTATCGGTTGACCTTGGGGGCGCAGAGCAATTACTGGCTGCCGAATGACTTTGCATGGCCCCATCACCAACAGCTTTATCTCGCAGCGCCTTCGGCTAAATTATGTCGATTGGGGCAACCCCGACGCGCCGCCTTTGCTTTTGGTCCATGGCGGGCGCGACCACGCACGCAGCTGGGACTGGGTAGCCGAGGAATTGCGCCGTGACTGGCACATAATAGCGCCTGATTTACGCGGTCATGGCGACAGCGCCTGGTCGCCCGACGGCACCTATGAAATGGCGGGATTTGTTTATGACCTGGCGCAACTAATCCATCAGTTGAACCTCGCCCCGGTTAGCATCATTGCCCATTCAATGGGTGGCAACATCGCGACTCGCTATGCGGGGCTGTTCCCCGAAAATGTGCGCAAGATGGTCAACATTGAAGGGCTTGGGCTCTCGCCCAAGATGCAGGCAGAGCGTGATGCTATCGGCATCCAGAAACGTTTTCGGCAGTGGATTGAGGACAAGCGCAATGCTGCTGGCCGGACGCCGAAACGTTATCCCAACATTGAAGCTGCCTATGAACGGATGAAAACCGAGAATAGTTATCTTAGCGATGAGCAAGCCCGTCACCTGACCGTGCACGGCATCAGCCGCAACGAAGATGGAAGCTGGAGTTGGAAGTTCGACAATTACCTTAACATCTGGGCGATTTTTGATATGCCGCGTGAGGATCTGCTTGCGATATGGCAGTCGATAACCTGTCCGATGCTGTTGATGTACGGCGCCAATAGCTGGGCATCGAATCCCGAAAAAGACGGCCGTATTGCGCATTTTCCAACCGCCAAGGTCGTCGAATATGAAAATGCCGGACACTGGCTGCATCATGACCAATTCGACCGCTTCATGGCCGACGTGCGGGCGTTTCTCTAACCAATCATCGCGCGCAAATTGGCGATCGTATCTGCCTCATCCGCTGGCTTGTCGCGGCGCAGGCGCGAGATGCGCGGGAAACGCATGGCGATGCCCGATTTGTGCCGTTTCGATTCATGCACCGCGTCAAAGGCGACCTCAAGCACCAGTGATTTTTCGACTTCGCGGACTGGGCCAAAACGCGCGACGGTGTTGTTGCGCACAAACCGATCAAGCCATTTCAATTCTTCGTCGCTAAACCCTGAATAGGCCTTGCCAACGGGTAACAACGTGCCGTCGGGCGTCCAGCAGCCGAAGGTATAATCCGAATAATAAGAAGACCTTTTCCCGCTGCCGCGCTGCGCATACATCATCACACAATCCGCCACGAGCGGCTCGCGTTTCCATTTGTACCAAAGGCCGACCTTGCGGCCAGCGAGATAAGGTGAATCGCGCCGCTTCAGCATTACCCCCTCAATCGCTGCCTCACGCGCTGCCGCCCGCATCTCCCCCAGATGGTCGAAATCGCGTGCTTCGATGATCGCCGACAGATCAAAACGCACTGCGTCAAGATTTGCGGCAAACAATTCAAGCCGGTCACGCCGCGTTGTCCACGGCATCGCGCGTAAATCCTCCGTTCCGTCGAACAATATGTCATAAAGGCGAACGAACACCGGATATTCGGCTTGCATCGCGGCGGTCACATTCTTGCGGCCAAGACGTTGCTGCAGGGCATTAAAGCTTGCGGCCTCCCCGCCCTGAACTTCGCCCCGCACAAGCAATTCTCCGTCTACGACACCAAAGCCCTTGAATGCGGCGGCGATTTCGGGGAACGCGCCAGTTACTTCATCGCCGCCACGGCTGAACAACCGCGTTTCCCCGCCCGTCGACGCAATCTGGATGCGGATGCCGTCCCATTTCCATTCAGCCGCGAAGTCGTCCAGATCCACGCTTCCATCCTCCAACGGATGGGCAAGCATAAAGGGCCGGAAAAACGCGCTGTCGGCAGGGTCGGGCCGTTCGGATCTGCCCTCGCCCCACGCAAACAGTTCGGTATAAGGCGGGCGAATGGCGTGCCATACCTCTTCGACATCGTCTACGGAAACACCGAAGGCCTGACCAAATGCGGTTTTGGCGAGGCGCGCCGAAATGCCGACGCGCATCGCACCCGTCGCCAGCTTCAACAGTGCGTAACGGCCATTGGCATCCAATCGGTCCATCAATTCAGCTAGCACAATTGGCGCGCGGGCACGGCTTGTGCTATTAAGCAGGTCAACGACTTCTGACACTGTGGGCGCCACGACATCCGCGCTGACGTCGGGCCACATCAGGGCGACCGTTTCGGCCGTGTCGCCCACATAATCGCGGCTCATGCGGAATAGCATGGGGTCAAATCGATCCTCCGCCATTGATCGGATGGCCGCCGACTTCACCGTCGCAATGCTCAGCGTCCCTGCGAGCGCCGCCAAGGCCCATCCCCGATCGGGGTCGGGTGTATCGCGTAAATAGTCAGCGATCAGCCTAACCTTATGGTCGCGGGACCGAGTGTAGATCAGCCCGTCAATGAGCGCAGCGAAAGCCTGCATCAGCCCTCATCCTCATCTTCACGGCCAACCAGATCGAGCGCACGCGCCTTCAGCTGGTGCAATTCACACCACCGCCCAAGGGCATCGGTACGTCCATGTGTAATCCAGGTTTCGTTTGGCCTAAGCTCAAGCAATGTGTCGGTCAGCTCCGTCCAGTCTGCATGGTCCGAAATGACCAGCGGCAGTTCGACATTGCGTTGTCGCGCCCGTTGTCGCACGCGCATCCATCCAGACGCCATGGCGGTAATCGGATCAGGCAGTCGCCGCGCCCAGCGATCATTCATCGCCGACGGCGGCGCGACCACAATCGCGCCTTGCATCTCCGCCTTGGCGAGGCCAGTCGCCAAAATCAATTCGCCCAAAGGCACATCATGCGCGGCGTATAAATCGCACATTTTCTGCATCGCGCCGTGAATGTAGATCGGCGCGTCATAGCCCGCGCGCCGTAGCTCAGCAATGACTCGCTGCGCCTTGCCCAATGCATAGGCCCCAACGACAATGCATCCTTGCGCATTTGCCTCACGCGCAGCGAGCAATTTCGCGATCTCATCCTCGATTGGCGGGTGCGTGAATACCGGCAAGCCAAATGTCGCCTCGGTAATCAGGACGTCGCAAGCCACGGCTTCAAAAGGCGCGCAGGTCGGATCGAAGCGGCGCTTATAATCGCCTGTCACCACCACACGCTCACCGGCATGTTCCAGCAGGATTTGCGCTGAACCCAAAACATGCCCGGCTGGGTGAAAGCTTATCTTCACGCCATTAGCCGCAAAGCCATCGCCATAAGTCATTGGCGTGCCCATTTCGGTGCCGTAACGCAGCGCCATGATAGCAAGCGTCTCTGGCGTAGCCCAGACTGCGCCGTGACCGCTGCGCGCATGGTCGGCGTGACCATGCGTTACCAGCGCACGTTCGGCAGGGAGTGATGGGTCAATCCACATGTCCGCTGGCTTGACATAAATGCCGTGCGCGTGCGGCTCTATCCAATGTTGGGCAGCTGTTCGGGAGATAATGACTGTCCCTTTCTAACGTCAGTTATGGGGCGTGGCGGGAGGGATGTAAACCGACGGGCCACGCGAATGTTCGGCCAATCGCGCCAAATATACTTATTGCGCATAGACAGCCTCGCATCAAGAACATATATAGAACGAATGTCGCAGATTCAAATTTCCGAAAAGCTTGCCATTCTTGCCGATGCAGCAAAATATGACGCATCCTGTGCCTCATCAGGAACGGCGAAACGCGCAAGCAATAAGTCAGGCGGGATCGGTTCGACCGAAGGCATGGGTATCTGCCATGCCTACGCGCCTGATGGCCGATGCATTTCCTTGTTAAAGATATTGCTGACCAATAGCTGCATTTTCGACTGTCATTATTGCGTCAACCGCAAAAGCTCGAACGTCCGACGCGCACGCTTCACGCCCAGGGAAGTGGTCGATCTGACCCTCAATTTTTACAGGCGAAATTATATTGAGGGGCTGTTCCTCTCGTCGGGCATCATCAAAAGTTCGAATTATACAATGGAGCAAATCGTCGAGGTCGCGCGCAGCTTGCGTGAGGACCATGATTTTCGCGGCTATATTCACTTGAAGACCATCCCCGACGCTGATCATGAATTGCTCGAGGCTGCTGGCCGGCATGCAGACCGACTGTCGATCAATGTCGAATTGCCGACACGTGCGGGCTTGCAAAAACTTGCACCGGAAAAATCGGAAGAGCGCATTGAAGGCGCGATGGGCGGCCTGAAAGAATCGATTCTCGACGGGCGGGATGCGAAGAAGAAATATCGCAGCGCGCCCAATTTCGCGCCTGCGGGCCAATCGACTCAAATGATTGTCGGCGCGGATACCGCGACCGACAGCGACATCGTACGCCGCGCCAATGGACTTTATGATCGCTTCGGCCTGCGCCGTGTCTATTATTCGGCCTTCAGCCCCATTCCCGATGCAAGCGCGGTTTTGCCGCTGCAACGCCCGCCTTTGATGCGCGAACACCGGCTCTATCAATCCGATTGGCTGATGCGTTTTTACGGCTTTGCCCCGCATGAGGTGGTGGACGCGGCCGAGCCGGATGGCAACCTGCCGCTCGATATCGACCCGAAGCTTGCCTGGGCGTTGAAGCACCGCGCGCAGTTTCCCATCGATGTGAACAGCGCGCCGAAGGCCTTATTGTGGCGTGTGCCGGGGCTAGGCACGAAAGCGGTGGACGCAATCGTCAAGGCGCGGCGCTGGCGACGGTTGCGGCTTGAGGATGTGGGCAGGCTCACCGTGTCCGTTACGAAAATACGACCCTTTATCACTGCGGAAGGATGGACGCCCGGCGCGCTGACCGACATGGAGCATTTGCGCGCATCGGTTGCGCCCAAGGTCCAACAGCTGGAGCTGTTTGCGTGATAACCGCCCGACTGGAGAGCGAAGATGACTTTGACGGCTGGCGCACGCAGTGCCGCGGCCTCCTGCGTCTGGGCGCAAAGCCCGCCGATGTAGTATGGCAAGTGGGTGTGCAGCGGACTGACCTGTTTGCCAATCCAGAAAGCACCATTGAGGCCGCTCCTATCGGCGTGCCGAAGGGTTTTGCTGAACTGTCGCGCGCCGTGATTTGCCATAATGACCCGGAACGTTTCGGCCTTTTGTTTCAATTGCTCATCGACCTAAAGGCGGGGCGGCGGCACATGGGCGACCGCGCCGATCCTCTGCTGCGCAAGCTCGACATCATGGCAAAAACCGTGCGGCGGGACATTCACAAGATGCGCGCCTTCGTTCGTTTTCGGCGGATCGTAGAAGATGGTGAAGAGCATTATATCGCGTGGTTTGAACCTGAACATCATATCGTCCGCACCAACGCATCGTTCTTCGTCCGCCGTTTTGCTGGCATGCGCTGGTCCATTCTCACCCCGCAATTGTCGATATATTGGGACAAGGACAAATTGCTGGAGGGGCCGCCTGCGCGCAAGGAAGACGCGCCGTCCGAGGACGCCATCGAGGAGCAATGGAAGACTTATTACGGGTCCATCTTTAACCCCGCTCGCCTTAAGGTGAAGGCGATGTTGAAAGAGATGCCAAAGAAATATTGGCACAATATGCCGGAGACTGCCTTGGTTTCCGAGCTGATCCAGTCCGCGCGCAACCGCGAACTGGCGATGATCGAAAAAGAGACTGCTGCACCCGTGGCGGATACATTGGCGTCGCTGCACGCCGAAGCGGTGCGTTGCCGCCGTTGCCCCTTGTTCGCGCCAGCCACGCAAATCGTCTTTGGCGAAGGGCCAGAGCGGGCCAGACTGATGTTTGTGGGTGAACAACCGGGCGACCAGGAAGATATGCAAGGGCGCCCCTTTGTAGGGCCAGCAGGGCAAATTTTCGATGCTGCGTTGGCACAAGCCGGACTAGACCGATCGCAGGCCTACGTCACTAACGCTGTCAAACATTTCAAGTTTAAACCAGATGGCAAGCGGCGCATTCACGAACGGCCTAATGTCGGCGAAGTCAACCATTGCCGCTGGTGGCTGACACGCGAGATTGAAATGGTGCAGCCCGACCTGATCGTCGCCTTGGGCGCCACGGCAGCGCGCAGTTTAACGGGCCGCAACGTCGCGATTACGGCCAAGCGTGGCAGCATATTGCAAAGCACGGAAGGCGTGCCCGTTTTGGTGACGATCCACCCAAGCTATTTGCTGCGCCTTCCCGATGCGGAGATGGCCGCACAGGAACGCCGCAACTTCGTCGCGGACCTCATGCAAGCGCGCGAGCGCATCGAAACGCTTCAGATGGCGGCGACGTAAAACAGCAAGCACGTTTCGGGGAATGCATGCGGTAATTGCAATCCGTTATGCATCAGCGCCGCGCCGTTGAACATAACGCCCTCTCCGGTCAGGTTCAGCGTTTCAATCGCGGATGGCCCTTTCACCGCCTGCCAGTTGGTCGGCCAAATGAGCTGCAGACGATATTGGCGCTCCGGATCAAGACCACCGAACTTGAAACGCCCCGGCAAAACCTTTGCGTCGCTGGCCACATAAGCAACCGAATAGATCGCTTCGGATTTATCACGTGCCACGACACCGCTAGCTATCAATTGCGGCGCGGTATCGATCCGGAATAGGTCGCCATCATGCAGCAAAGCACGGTGTTTTTTATGCAAAATGATGGCGTTTTTGAGCACATCAAGGTCTGCCGCCCGCTCGGTCAGCAAATTCAGCTCAAGCCCCATATGCCCCATAAGCGCCGTTGCCGCGCGCATTTCCATCGACAAACGCCGCCCCGTAACATGGCATTTTGCTGGACCTACATGGCAACCAAGCACTTCGGAAGGCAGGAAAAAGCTTGCGCCGCGCTGGATAACCTGGCGGTCAAGCGCGTCATTGCTGTCGGACGTCCAAACGCGGTCGCTATGCGCCAACACGCCCATATCGGCGCGCGCGCCGCCGGAGGAACAGCTTTCGATTTCAACATTCGGGTGCGTACTCCGGACGCGGTCAAGCAGCGTGTAAAGCGCCTGAACCTGCGCAAAAGCGCGCGCCGTGCCGTCTTGTCCGCCGGAATGGCTCAGGTCCCGGTTCATGTCCCATTTGATGTAACTGATGGCATGGTCGCGCAAAATCGCATCGATGGCATTGAAGAGGTAATCCGCGACTTCTGGTCGGCTAATGTCGAGCGCAAGCTGCGACCGGAACGGCACCTGCTGCACGCCCTCCAAGCCCAAAACCCAGTCGGGATGCGCGCGGTACAGGTCGCTATCGGGGTTGACCATTTCGGGTTCGAACCACAGCCCGAATTCCATGCCAAGGCCAGTCACATGTTCAACCAAGGGTCCAAGTCCATCGGGATAGACGTCCGCCGATACATGCCAGTCACCCAGCCCCGCCTGGTCATTGCGGCGGCCACCGAACCAGCCGTCATCGAGAACAAAGCGCTCCACACCAATCTCCGCCGCGCGCGTGGTAAGCTCTTTTAGCTTCGCCACATCATGGTCGAAATAGACCGCCTCCCATGTGTTGTAATGCACTGGGCGGGGCTTGGCGCGCATTTCGGGACGAAGCAACTTGGTCCGCACATGGTCATGGAACTTGCGGCTGAGCGCGCTGAGGCCAGCCCCGCTATAGGCCGCTACGATCTCAGAACTGGTATAAGCCTCCCCCGGCGCAAGCCGCACTTCCCCAGGCAAAAGCAATGCGCCGAGGCTTGCCAACACCCGCCCATCGGTCAGCGAGTCCACGCGGAGGCGATGATTGCCGCTGAACGCCAGATGAAAGCCATAGGCCTCACCCGCGCTTTCGCTGGTATCCGCAGCAGCCAGCAAGATAGCGGGATAGCTAAAATGCGACGTCCGTCCGCTGCGGTTCTCGCGCAGATAGGTTGCAGCATCGCGTTTCAAGCGCTCTTGCGTGAACTCCTGCGTCCACCGCCCGGTAAAACCGATGATGTCAGTCATCGCATCCGGCACCGGCAGGCATGCGGTCATCATGTCGTTCACATCAAACGGGGTTGCCCCATAGTTAGTTAGCGTTGACCGGATACGCAGCACACCGGTGAACGCATCGAATTCAATCTCATATTCAAGACCCAGGCGCGTGCGTTCATCGCGGCATATGATCTTAGCACCATGTTCGCGCGGCACAATCTTGCCGACCTCAAACAGGCTGCCCCAATCCTTGCCTGCCCGATGCGCGGCAAGACCATGGAACATCGGGTGGCCAAGCCCCGGCTCCATAGCCAAAGACAAGGGCAAGGACACATCAGCCACGCCGTGCATCCCTTGCCGGATAGACAGCCTCTCTAACTCGGCAACATTGACGCTCAAGGGCAAGGCAGCGCCCCAATGCAGCACCGACAATGGCGCACCCTTCTCGCAGGCCAAAATCAGGCAACAGTCGGGCGCATCGAAACGGATGTGGCGCAAAATATTTTCTCCCCTGGGCACAGGTGCATCAATCACGCGCATCAGACGCGTTGCCTTTTCAAACACATGCTCTAGTTTCGCAACCAACAAAAGCGCAGAGCAATCTGACGCGTGATGCGATGGGGGGATTGCAATGTTCGAAGCCAGTCAGTCGGCTGTCCAGTTTGGCATTTTTGTAAGTCTGACCGCGCTTATCGGCGTTTTCACCTGGCTTAAGGTGCGCGGGCATAACCATGCGAAGGGTGATCAAACCAAGACCGACAAAGAAATATTTCTGGCAGGTGGCGGGCTGAACTGGTTTTTCGTCGCCGGCGCGATCACGCTGACGAACCTGTCCACTGATCAACTGGTGGGGATGAATGGCAACCAGATGCTGTTGCTTGCATGGTGGGAATTGGCGGGGTTTGTGGGGTTGCTGATCTTGGCCTTCGTCTTTGTCCCCATCTATTATCGCCACAATTGCACGACAGTCACCGAACTGCTGGAAAAAAGGTATAATGGCGGAAGCATTCGCACGGTCATTTCGGCGTTATTCCTGATCGGCAATGTTTTCATTTATCTGCCCGCGGTTATCTACAGTGGATCGCTGTTTATGCAGTCGCTCTTTGGCACGGAAATCCCCGTTATCGCTATCGCAGTTATCTTTGCGGTCGTAGGTGCGGCTTATGCGATTTTGGGCGGGCTACGCGCGGTTGCTGTGCTCGATACCTATAGCGGCGTTGGCATATTGGGACTGGCGATGGCGGTGGTCATCCTGGCTTTGGCTGCGGTCAATTTCGACCTGTTTACTGCCGTTCCAACCGAACGTGTATCGATGGTCGGCGGATTGGATTCTCCAATCCCGTTTCACACATTGTTCACCGGCATGATTTTCATCCAGATATTCTACTGGTCAACCAATCAGAATATTACGCAAAAGGCCTTGGCCGCGCCGACCGTACGCGAAGCGCAAAAGGGCGTTATGGCTGCAGCAATTGTCCGCGTGCTCATCATCCCGCCAATTGTCGTCATCCCCGGTGTTGTTGCCTTCAAACTTTTCGGCGATGTAGGCGACCGGGCTTATGGTATGGTTGTAGCCCAAGTGCTCCCAAGCTGGACCAGTGGCATGTTCGCCGCCATGATTGCGGCGGCTGTGCTGACAACCTATTCGGCGGTGCTTAATGCAACGATTACGCTCTACACTGTCGATTTCCACCGCAAATTCATCAATGACAAGACCAGCGCAATTACGCTGAACCGCTTGGTGGGTATCGGCGCAAGCCTTGTCGCTATCGCCTTGGTGCCGCTCTACGCAGGCGCGAACAGTATCATCAACCTGCTGCAAGAGCTCAACGGCCTTTCCTCCATGCCGATCCTGTCCGCGTTCATCGCTGGGCTTCTGTTTCACAATGTCGATGCGCGGGCGGCGATATTTGGGCTGATCTATGGTGTTGGCATTTATGCGCTGCATAATTTCGTTCTGTACCGCCCCGACACCTTGTTCGCTGGTGAGACATTCTATCAGCATTTCGGACTGCCATGGCTGCATTATATTGACGTGATGGTTTTTGTGCTGGTTACCTCGGTGCTTATGGCGCTTGCGGTCAATCGTCTGGTTTTCGGTAACCGCGCCGTTTTCATATTATCAAAGGAGGGACGCGCATTGCGCGTGGCAGAAGCATGAGCGAATATATATTGGTCATCGACGAGGGCACCACATCGACTCGTGCCGTATTGTTTACGGCGGATGGAAGCGCAGTGGACAGTTGTCAGCGGCCGCTAACCCAGCATTATCCGCAGCCCGGACTCGTCGAACATGATGCAGAGGAAATCTGGAACCTCACGCTTAGTTGCGCGCAGGCGATGGTAGCAAAGGCCGGTGGCGCAGATCGTATCGCCAGCATCGGCATTACCAACCAGCGCGAGACGATCGTCTTCTGGGACAAAAGAACAGGAAAACCGCTGGCGCCTGCCATCGTCTGGCAGGACCGGCGGACCGCAGACATTTGCGCCGCGATGAAGGATCAAGGCGAAGAGCCTGTGGTGCAGGCGAAAACCGGGCTGTTGCTTGACCCTTATTTCAGCGGCTCGAAAATCGGCTGGGCTTTGGAGAATTGGCCGCAGTTGAAGGAAGCTGGCGCAAACTTGGCGGTTGGTACGGTCGAAAGCTACCTGGTCTACCGTTTAACCGGAGGAAGCCACATCACCGACGCCAGTAACGCTGCACGCACCGCGCTGATGGCGATTGGCAGCGGCGGTTGGGATGACGGGTTAATGGATCTGTTCGGCGTCCCGCGCGACATTCTGCCCGAGATCACCGATTGCGCAGGCGAGCTTGGCACAACATTGCCGGAGCATTTCGGCGGCGCAATCCGCATTTCGGGCATGGCCGGCGACCAGCAAGCCGCGACCATAGGCCAAGGCTGCTTTGCGGTCGGACAGACTAAGGCGACGTTCGGCACTGGCGCATTCGTGCTTACGCAGACAGGCACCACGCTGCGGCAGTCGCGCCACCGTTTGCTGTCGACGATCTTGTATCAATTGAATGGTGAGCGTCATTATGCACTTGAAGGGTCGGTGTTCGTCGCGGGCAGCCTTGTCCAATGGCTGCGCGATGATCTGGGTCTGATATCGCATGCCGCCGAAACCGAGCCATTGGCGCGCAGCGTCGCGGACAATGGAGGCGTTTATTTGGTGCCTGCGCTATCTGGCCTTGGCGCGCCACATTGGCGGCCAGATGCGCGCGCCACGATCAGCGGGCTTAGCTTTGCAGCGACAAAGGCGCATGTCGCGCGCGCGGCGTTGGAGGCAATGGCCCACCAGACCTATGACCTGAAAACTGCCTTTGCCGCCGATGGCGCAGACTGGGCCGAATTGCGCATTGATGGTGGCATGGTTGCAAATGACTGGATGGCGCAGGATTTGGCGGACATGCTTGCCATTGACGTTGAACGACCGGCATTTGTGGAAACAACCGCGCTTGGCGCGGCCATGCTCGCATCAGTCGGATGCGGATTATACCCTACGCTCGAAGACGCCGCCATTATGCGCGGCGGGGTTACGCGCTTTGCTCCAATGCTTGAGCCAGAGGCCCGTGAAGTCCGTTTATCCGGTTGGACCAACGCACTCGCCCGCGTCCTGCAACATTAACCAAGACCGGCATCTAACAGGCTCAATTGCGTGCTAATGTAAAAATTTACGTCATCTTAACCATCTGAAGGCACGGTAATGTCGTCACAATATTGCGGACGATTTCGGTAGGACCAAAAGATGGATAATGTGCAAGGATTTGAACCATTCGGATCGGACATCGGAGCCGAGTTTCCGGCCTATGCCATTTTCGATGATGAAGATGCAGCAATTGAACCGCCTCCCGTTATTTCCAGTGACGAACGGCGGATGCAAGTCCGCGCCCATAATTTCTGGACCTCTCAGCTTCAGGGGAAAAATTATCCGAATATCGAAGACCTTGATCCTGCCACGATCGATGACTTTCGCGACTATAGCGTGTTACTGGATTTTACATCAGGGATAGACAATCCATCCATCGATTTTCTCGGCGATAAACTTCGTGCGGAATGCGGACTAACTGCCAACATTACGTATCTGGATGAAGTGCCAAGCCGCTCTTTGCTGTCGCGGATCACTGACCACTATCTGCAAATTATCGCCAACCGTGCGCCGATTGGATTTGAAGCCGAGTTTGTAAACAACTTCGGTATTACAATCATGTATCGGGGTATTTTGATGCCTTATTCGTCAGACGATGACACCATCGATTTCATCTACGGCGTTATCAACTGGAAAGAAGTGGCTACAGACGACTTAAACGTCGCTCTTCAGCTTGAGGTCGAACAATCGCTGGCGGCAGTACCTAGTCGTGAAGAGCATGCGCCCATGTGGGACAATGGTCCAATCACCGGGGATATACTCAAAGCTCTAACACCTGCGAATCTCGACGAGGAACCGACTTTTGACGTTCCGGAACTCGTGTTGGACACCCCAGTCGGAGAAAAAACCTGCCTTGCCGATTGGCTTCAAATCGCCCGCCAATTTGCAGATGAAGCACGCGATTCTGACCAGCGCACCCGCGACGCGCTATATCAAGCGATTGGTCAGGCGCACGATTTTGCGCTAATTGCTGCTGAAAATCCCGAAGAATATGCGGAGCTGTTGAGCGATGCTGGCCTGACTGTTCAGGAGCGCGCACCGTTTACGCCCATCGTCAAACTGATTTTTGGCGCTAGCTATGACAAAACCAGACTGACCGAATTTGCCTCTGCGCTCCAATTTGCGCAGCGCAATGCGGTTCCGATGGGAGGCCTTGCGGAGATCCTTGCCAAATTTGACGGCGGTCTGAAAGGCGTCGTCAGCGCGGAGCGCCGTGCCAAGAAGGTCGCCGCAGGCCTGCAAATCGCGCCAGCATCAACCGACCCGCGCCCCCGCCTGCGGTCCGCACGCAAAAAAGATCTGAGCGAATTTGCCGACACCGGTGACGAGTTCATTCTGTTCGTCGGTCGCCGCGAAGCAGATGGCAGCGTGGCGATTATCGGCTCGGTTCAGGGTGATGCGGCGCTGACGGAAAAGGCTCTTCGGAAAGCTGACGTCTGACTTGTTTTGACGAACGTTAGTCCGTAACGCGTCGGATTAATGACCGATGCCCTTGCACTTGCCTACGCCCAACGACTGATTGCTTGCGAAAGCGTCACCCCGGCCAACGGCGCAGTATTCGATGAGCTCCAGAATATGCTGGTGCCATTAGGATTTACCGTCGAACGATTCATTTCAGGCGAAGACGACGACAACCCGGCACATGGGGCGCCGGTAGAAAATCTGTTCGCGATCCGCGAAGCTCAGGGAAATCACTTTGCCTTCGCTGGCCATGTCGATGTCGTGCCGCCGGGAAATGGCTGGGCCAGCAATCCGTTCGTGCCCGAGATTAAAGGTGACCTTTTGCACGGGCGCGGCGCCGTTGACATGAAAGGCAGCATCGCGGCTTTTGTCGCTGCGTTGCACGACATCCCCAGCGATGCGGGAACCATAAGCCTGATCATTACAGGCGATGAGGAAGGTCCAGCTATCCACGGCACACGCGCGCTGATCACGCACATTCAAGCACGTGGGACGATACCTGATTTTTGTCTTGTTGGTGAACCAACCAGTGTCAACCGCCTCGGCGACATGATGAAAATCGGCCGCCGCGGTTCCGTTAATATGTGGATTTCAGTCGCGGGAACGCAGGGCCATGTTGCTTACCCGCATTTGGCAGACAACCCAATTCCGCGACTAATCGCGATTTTGGCGGATATCGAAGCCATCACGCTTGACGAAGGCACCGACTGGTTTCAGGCGAGCAATATCGAGATTACCGACCTGAATGTCGGCAACAAGGCGACAAATGTCATTCCCGCAAAGGCCGAAGCGCGGTTGTCAATCCGGTTCAATGATTTGCAAAACGGTGAAGCGCTCGTTTTGCGGCTCCGTGAGCTTGTCGAAGCCCGTGGGGGTGCACTCACCGCCATGATCTCTGGCGAGGCCTTCCTGACCCCTCCTGGCGCGCTCTCAGGGGCTATTTCGGAAGCGGTTGAGGCTGTCGTCGGGATCGCGCCAGAAGCATCAACAACAGGTGGCACTTCGGACGCGCGATTCCTCACAAAAATATGCCCAGTGGTCGAGTTTGGCCTTTGTAATGCCACCATGCACAAGCTGGATGAAGCGGTCGCTATTGCCGACCTATCGGCGTTGACGGAAATATACAGGCGCGTTGCGCTAAAAATGCTGGCGACTTAGGTTGGCGGCCTAAGTCTTTAAAATAATGTAGAGCGCGCCTGCGCCACCATGGCGCGGGTGGGCGTTGCGCACCGCCGAAATATGCCGGGCGTGACGTGACGCCGCAAGCCAGTCGCGGACAACGGCAGCAATTGCGCCCCTGCCCTCACCACTTGCCCGGTCATGCGTGCGCGATTTGCCGGTTACCAGCAATATCACCTTCATTCGCTGCGTAATCGCCTGCTCCAGCGCACCATCAAGGCGGTTATAGGCCAGCGACAAAGAAGCATCATGCAAGTCGATGCTGACATCAGGAACGATGCTGCCCCGCCTGATCCTTTTGTCCCAATGTCCATCAAGATTGTGCGGAACAGGCGTAAATTTGCTTTGGATGGTTGCGTGTTTTGGGTTTGCGTTGTTCGGGACAGGCTTGGGCTTGGTATTTAGAAACTCTGTCAGCGCGGCCCTATCGGCAGTCGGGGTTGCAACAGGCACCGGCTTCGCTTTTCCGCCATGCATCGGTTTTACGGTGGCTATGACCTTACCCCAAAGCGATCTTTCCGTGCTGTCGAGATGCCGCGCCATGGCAGCTTTACAGGCCTAACCTTGCAACCGCAGCCTTGGGCAAAAATACCAGCGCTGCTCCGCGAGCAGACATGCCACCTGCAATTGCGCGCGCGCGGTCGCCTGCACCCCAGAAGGTATCGACACGATTGGCGCCCTTGATAGCGCCGCCAGTATCCTGCGCAATCCAGATGCCATTGGGTTCAGCGCGGTCCATCGACAGCCAGACAGGTGCGCCCAAGGGTATGAACTTCACATCAACTGCAATGCTCGCCTCACCCACAACAGGATAGCCCATCGCGCCCAATGGTCCGGCGCCAGTGAGTTCGCGGAAGAATATATAGCTTTTGTTTTCCTGCATAATCTTGCGGCCCTCTTCAGGATTCGCCTTAAGATAAGCGACAATTCCTTGCATGGACGCGTCGGTTATCAAACCGCGGTCACGCATTAACCTGCCAATGCCGGTGTATCCGCGCCCATTCTGGCTTTCATAGCCAATGCGCATCACGCCGCCATCCGGAAGCTTTAGCCGGCCCGACCCCTGGATTTGGAGAAAGAAGAATTCAACAACATCTGCTGCGTAAGCGATCTCAAGACCGCGCCCAGCCAAGGATCCGCCTTCAATAGCTGCCCGATCATCATATTGCACAAGTTTCGTGCCGGTCACCTTACCCCGGATATTTTTACCCTTCAAATCTTCGGAGAACAGCCCCAGATCTACGTCGATAAGGTCTGCCGGGCGTTTATACACTGGCACATTGCACCCGGGCCGGGGCGTTCGGCAACCGGCTATCTCAGGTTCAAAATAGCCGGTGGCAAAGGCCTTGCCATCGCCAACCTGGACCGCGTCCATATGCGCTGCAAAAAACGAAACGGCATCGCCCGTCCAGGTCTTGACGGCGTCACATGCTGCGACCCAATCGCTTCCCTGAGTTAAACCGCTATTGTCGAGACGCCGGACCAGGCCCGGGCAGCTTGTCCTAAAGCTATCCATGGCGATCTTTGCCTTGCGCTCATCAACTTGTAGTGCGGCAATTTGTGGACCACGCACGACACCCAATGTCGCAGCAGTTGTTCCATCGCCGGTCTGCACTGGCGGGGCTATCGTAGCTTCGGGTGTTGAAGGGATTGGCTTTGCAGCTTTGTCCGCAACAGTGCGCGCAGGCGCGGATGGTCCCGACGATGTCGCAGGGCCTCCATTCGGGATGACCCCGCTTGAACAGGCGGAAAGTGAAAAGGCGGATAAACCGAAAACTAAAAGGGCGCGTTTCATCGCCCGGATGAATCAGACCGAGTCGGTTTCGTCAAGCTTCCAGTTACGGCCGCCTGATTTCACGTCACGCATGAAGGTCCAAATATCGTGCGTTTCGACAGCATCGGTCATCGATCCGCCAATGATATTTCCTTCGGCATCCTTGACCATTGCCGCGATGTCAGCGTCAAACCGAACCGATATACGGGCCATCGGATGATCGTAGCTTGCATCCACGACGCGAACTTCATCAATACGCACCAATCGGTTTTCAAGAGTTTCGCCACGTGCCGTGCGCCCATCGATCGCTTCGGCAAAGCTTTCGTAGACATCGTCGTCGCACAAGAAACGCAAAGCTTCCTTGTCGCCCTTCCAATAAGCCTCAAGAACCATTTTATAAGCGGATTTTGAACCTTCTACAAATAGTCCAAGGTCAAAGCTGCGGTCTGCATTGGCAATTGCCTTGATGCCGCTTTGCGCGGCCATGTCGACGTTTGCCCAGTCATTTGCCGGCAAAGTTGTAGCAGCGTCGCCGCCAACTGATGGCTGCCGCAACAATGGCGTTGTATTTGCTTCAATGGGACGTCGGGCCACAGGCTCCTGTTCGTGCCCGGTGCGTTTTCCGAGAACAGAATACAGGCGAAGGCCCAGGAAAGCTGCAACCAAAGCTAGCAATACAATAGTAAACGTCACAAAGCCTCCATGCGGCAAAAATGTCAGCCGGTTCTGTGCAAAATTTATTCGCCCGGCTCCAGTATTAAAGCATATAAGCATTAATGATACGGGTTTCAAAGGGCTTTGCCCAAAGAAAAATGCGGCTTGGCGCAAGCGCAACAATCATTGCCCTTTCACGGCTCGCCTGCTAGGCGCGACGGCCATCAACGGTCGCGTCATAACGACCACGGCAACAAATAAGAAAGCACGACATCTCATGGCCGACGAAACAGGTACTATCGTTTCTGACAATGTAAAAGCCAATGGCGAAGATACTGCGCCTGCAGTTGGAATGTTGAATCAATATATCAAGGACTTGTCGGTTGAAAACCCGCATGCCCCTCATAGCTTCAACTGGGAAGGCGCGCCACAAATTGACGTTCAGGTTAATATTCAGGCCAATGCCATCACAGACGAGGTGCACGAAGTCGCCCTTCGGCTTGTTATCAAGGCCGAGACCGACAATGGCGTTCAATTCTCCGTAGAGCTTGATTACGGCACGTTGTTCGGCCTGCGGAACGTCTCGGACGAGCAGGCCCATCCATTTCTCTTTGGCGAAGCGCCCCGCCTGATGTTCCCATTTGCGCGCCGGATTGTTGCCGATGCAGTGCGCGATGCAGGCTATCCACCATTGGTGCTTGAACCGATCGATTTCAATGCGCTCTATATTCAGCAGCTGTCCCAAGCACAGCAAATGGCCGAGACACAGCCTGCCGGCGAAGCCTGAAGCTAGCAGCACCAGGTGAACATATGAGCCTGGTTCGTAACAGCATCACCATCGGGGCGCTGACGCTGGTCAGCCGCGTCCTTGGGCTTGTGCGCGACATGTTAATGGCCCGCTTTGTTGGCGCAGGGCTTGCGTCCGACGCATTTTTGATTGCGTGGCGCCTGCCCAACCTGTTTCGTGCATTGTTCGCAGAAGGCGCCTTTGCAGCGGTGTTTGTCCCCCTTTTTAACAAGAAGATGACCGAGGCCGAGCGCGAACAAGCTGACCAAGGCCTGATTGCCGCACGCACGTTCGCTAGCCAAGTGCTGTCAGTGTTGTTCCCGTTTCTCGTTGTATTTACAATTATGATGATGTTAGCTGCAGGCCCGGTGGTTTGGGCCATGACTGGCGGTTTTCCTGATGGCGGACCGGAAAAGTTCGCGCTTGCGCGACACCTGACGATCATCACTTTCCCCTATCTCGCTCTTATATCTTTGGTCTCTTTGCTCGGCGGGATATTAAACTCGCTGAACCGTTTTTGGGTAAATGCCGCAGCACCTATTTTACTCAACATCTGCATGATCATCGCGCTGATATTCTTCCGCGGCGATACGGAAGTTGAAACGGCTGTCACTCAAGCAATTGCGGTGACGGTTTCAGGCGCGTTGCAATTGCTTTGGCTAATGTGGGCATGTCACCGGGCAGGGGTTAATCTTAATCTTACTTTCCCACGTTTGACCCCGGACGTAAAACTGATGCTGGCGTTAATCGCACCCGCCGCCATCGGACAAGGCGCCATTCAGTTCAATCTGCTGATCTCCACCTCGCTCGCCGCCCGATTCCTGCCCGAAGGCTCCGTGTCATGGCTCTATTATGCTGACCGGCTTAATCAATTGCCTCTTGGCCTAATTGGCATTGCGATCGGCACGGCCATATTGCCCGCGCTTTCGCGCCAGATTGCAGGAGCGGATAGCAAGGCAGCCTCCGACACCCAAAACCGCGCGGTGGAACTGGCGCTATTCTTCGCGATGCCAGCAACCGTGGCTTTAATTGTATCGGCGATTCCTATTGTCCACGGTATCTTCGAACATGGTGCCTTTACGGCGGCCGATACGCGCGGGACGGCAGCCGTCCTGATGGCGTTTTCGGCTGGTGTTCCAGCTTATGTCCTGATCAAGGTGCTGACACCTGGTTTCTATGCACGAAGCGACACCAAAACACCGTTGCGGCTGGCCTTATGGTCAATGCTCGTCAATCTTGTCGGCAATCTCATTCTTATCTGGCCGTTGGCGCATATCGGTGTCGGTGTGGCGACAGCCATCGCCGCTTGGGTTAACGTAGCATTGTTGTGGTTCACTCTACGCAAGCGTGGCCACATCGAAGTCGATGCCAGACTGAAGCAAAAGACCTGGCGAATTGTGTTGGCAGCATTTTCAATGGGCGTTGCGCTGTTTTTCGGCAACGAACTCATCGAGGATCAACTTGGCTCGGGATTGTGGCGTCGAATTGCCGTATTATCCCTATTGGTGAGCGTTGGCGGCGCGGTATATGCGCTCTCCATACTGCTTGTTGGGGCCTACCGGATCCACGAGCTGAAATCCCTCTTCCGCCGGCGCGCCACCACGCCAGCGGCACCTGTTAGCGAGTAAAAAACATGCGCGTCGTTTCTGGCATTCAGCCAACTGGCAACCTCCATCTGGGCAATTATCTGGGTGCCATCCGCAACTGGGTCAAAATGCAGGACGAGATGGAATGCCTGTACTTTCTCGCTGATTTGCATGCCATTTCAATGCCGCATGTACCCGCGGAGTTGACTGCGAATACCCGCGAAATGGCAGCCGCCTTGCTCGCTTGCGGGCTGGATACCAATAAAGCGATCCTGTTTAATCAGGCGCAGGTCCCCGCCCATGCTGAGTTGCAATGGCTGTTAACCGGCACGGCGCGTATGGGTTGGCTGAACCGCATGACTCAGTTCAAGGACAAGTCTGGCAAGAATCGTGAAGGCGCAAGCATTGCGCTGTTCACTTACCCCATTCTGCAAGCTGCTGACGTCCTGCTGTATCAGGCAACGCACGTGCCAGTTGGCGAAGACCAGAAACAACATCTGGAGCTCGCCCGCGACATCGCACAAAAGTTCAATACTGATTACGGCAATGGGACCGAGATTTTCACGTTGCCGGACCCGATTATTCCTAAGGCAACCGCACGTATCATGAGCTTACGTGACGGAAATGCAAAAATGTCCAAGTCAGACCCAAGCGATATGAGCCGCATTAACTTGACCGACGATGCGGATACGATCCTGGCCAAGATCAGGAAAGCCAAAACCGACCCCGAACCCTTGCCGTCGGAACAGGATGGTCTCGAGGGCCGGCCAGAAGCAAAAAACCTTGTGGGTATATACGCCGCCTTTGCTGAGGAAACTGTTGACCAGACGTTGGCGCGGTTTGGCGGTCAGGGATTTGGCGCATTCAAGCCGGCACTGGCGGAAATCGTCGTTGAGCATTTGCGTCCCATTTCCGAGCGCTTTGCGGCGCTCAAGGATGACCATGAACAGATTGACGCTGCGCTCGCCAAAGGCGCCGCCAAGGCGCGCGAATTAAGCGCACCCACATTAAAGTCGGCTTACGCAGCCCTTGGCCTGCTGCGTTAAACAGGGTCATATTGTCGTTCAACCGCAGTTCAGTTGAACCATCGTAGCCTAGGAACGTTATAAGTCACTCGGCCTCCGGTCGATTCTTAAGGAATTTAATTGATGAAAAAGGTCGCAATGTTTCTCGCCCCGCTGGCGTTGCTCACGCTGAGTGCTTGCGCCACTCCTTTCAACGCTGATGTTTCGCGCTTTCAGGAGCTTCCGGCCCCACAAGGTCAAACCTTCGTCATTCGCGCAGCAAATCCTGCTAATGCTGGCGGAATTGAGTTTGGCCAATATGCGGCTCTCGTGGCAAACGAGCTTCAGGAAATCGGATATGTCCCTGCATCAGGTGCAAATGCGGACATGACCGTCGTACTCGATTATGCTGTCGATCAGGGCAAAGAACGAACGATCGTGCGTCAGGACCCATTCTACGATCCTTATTGGGGATATGGCAGTTTCTACCGGCCTTATGTCGTGCGCACACGTCGCGGTGCACGCTATGTCGTGGGTTATTATGATCCGTTTCTCTACAGCGGCTTTAATCGTCCCTACGACGTCGACAGCTTTACTGTCTACACGGCCAATCTGGATATGAAGATTGACCGGAACGGCGATGGCAAGCGTTTGTTCGAGGGCAAGGCTGAAGCAAAGTCACGGTCGAACAAGCTACCCTATCTGGTACCAAATCTGGTTGAGGCGATGTTCACCGGCTTTCCCGGCAACGGTGGAGAAACCGTGCGCATTTCGGTCGCTCCCGAGGAAAAACGCTAATCACGAAAATCTGGGCTGCGCGCTAAACGCCGCAGCCCAGTTCGGTTTTTCCATAGGCAGCGACTTCGCCGCGCGTCGCAGTGATTCCCGCATATAGCTCTGTTGATTGGAACAGGCCGTCGCGCCCGATATTAAACCCTTGTCCGCGAAACACTTCAATGACTTTAGCGGGCGGGTCATCGAAATAGAGCGACTGCGATTCATAATGCTGCGCAAGTCCTGTCAGCGACAATCCTTCGAAAGAACGGCGTAGCCTTACAAATTTGCTTTTACCTTCTATCGCCGCATAGGCTTTTTCCCGCGCTGTTTCATCTGCGAAGTCTTTCGCTTCCAACGCCTGCCACTGCGCTTGCAGTTGCGCGCCAATCTTCGCGAATTCCGCGCCGATCTCGCCGGCAAATGCGCAGGTTTGGGGATTAAAGCCAATGGAAATTGGCTTGCCGCCCAGCCGGGCCAATATGGAAGTGGCGTCGGCGAGGTAGCCATAGCGGCCACCGTCAAGCTTCACCTCGATAAAATTATCTGCCGTGGTCCCCACCAGCGTCAGCTTGGTGCCTTCGCGGACCCGGTCCAGCAAATCGCTATCGGGCAAAGTTGTTGCCCAGACGTCAATCAACCCATCCGCAGCCCAAGATTGATCATTTAATGACTTGGTGAGAACCGGCGGCTTATTTTGCGACAGGTTGATAAGGGCGACAAAGCCATTGCCGTCGCTCAGTTCAAGCCATCCGCCATCACTACCAGAGCCAGGCTGAATTGTCCCCGTGACTTGCGACCCACGCGGCAATTTGCCCAAGATATTACTGCCGGTAGTCGTCGGCCTGTCGCGTAAATTCGCGTCGGTCATTGCAAAGAATATCTGCGCTCCAGCTTGTGAGGCATCTTCCGTTTTGGTTGCGGCTGAATCAGCGCTCGGTTGCATATCGTCGGCAATAAACAGCCAGAAATAGAACCCGCCCATAATCAACAATGTAACGATAGCAGCAGCCGGCACCAGCCAGTGCCGCTTTGTAGCCGATCTGGAATATTGTCTTGCAGCTTTAGGCTTCAGCGCATGTCCACATTTGGCGCAAAAGGCGGCGCTTTCTGGATTAGCAAACCCACATGATGCGCACGTTTTTCCCATTACTTTCCTTCCGACTCACATCATGGGGATAAGCGCTGGAAAGCCTGTTGAAAAGGGGTGGAAAATCAGGCTTCGAGCTGGCGCAACAATGCACGCACATCATTGTCCATGTCGCTGTCCTGCTGGCGAAGGCCTTCAACCAAGCGCACCGCGTGAATGACGGTGCTGTGATCGCGTCCACCAAATTTGCGTCCGATTTCGGGGTAGCTGCGCGGTGTCATGACCTTTGCGAGATACATCGCCACCTGACGCGGGCGAACCACGGCGCGCGCCCGGCGCTTCGAAGACATTTCGCTTCGGTCAATGCGATAATATTCACACACGGCGCGCTGAATCTCGTCAATGGTGATCCGGCGGCGGCACGCGCTCAGGATATCCTTAAGCTGCTCTTCGGCCAATGTCCGCGTGACTGGTTTACCAGTCAACTGAGCATAAGCGAGCAACTTGTTCAGTCCGCCTTCCAGTTCGCGGACATTACGGCTGATGGTGCGGGCGAGAAACTCTACCACGTCTTCACCGACTTGCGCCTCGGGCATGTTGGCCAGACGCTGTTGGAGAATCAAGCGGCGCAGCTCCAGGTCGGCTGGCTGGATATCAGCGACCAAGCCCATGGACAGGCGCGAGAGTATACGCTGGTCTACGCCGTCAAGCGCTTGAGGTGCGCGGTCAGCCGAAACGACCAAGCGCTTGCCCGCGCCGATGATAGCGTCGATCGTGTGCAGAAACTCTTCCTGCGTCGAAACCTTGCCGATGATGAACTGGATATCGTCAATAAGCAGAACGTCAACCGCACGCAGCCTTGCTTTGAACTCCATGACTTCCTTGCGCCGCATCGCGGTCACAAATTCCATCATGAATTTTTCGGCCGACATGTACAGAATCTGAGCGTTCGGATTAACCTCGGCATAAGCATGCCCGATGGCATGCATCAGATGCGTCTTGCCTTGGCCTGTCGCCGCCTGAAGATATAGCGGGTTAAACAATGGCTTGTCTTTCGACGCAACGCGTTCTGCCGCGCTTAAAGCGAGCACGTTTGTTTGGCCTTTGACAAAATTTGCGAAAGTCATTCGCGGGTCAAGCGCCGCACGCGGTGCAATTGATTCGCTCGCCTCTTGCGCTACCGCACGTTCTGCGTTGTTGGATGCACGCAGCAATTCAACCCTGGGTGCACCAGGCCGCGTCCGGATTTTAAGCTGTTTGACGCTGTTGTTGGTGCTTGACCAAGCAAGACGCAGGCGATCAGCATAATGATCCGATACCCAGCTTGCAGAGAAATCCGACGGCAGCAATAGCTCCAATGTGCCGGTCAGATCGCAAAAATCCCCCAAGCTTATGGAGCGAATCCATTGCCCGTAAATCTGTGCCCCTAAATCGCGACGCAATCCTGAAGAGATATTATGCCAATCGGCATCAAAACGAGCTTTTGACATTAGGGCATCACTGCCGTCTGCCGATGGACCTATTTTGTTTTGCGATACTGAATTGCCTTCGGCCAACTTGCCTGCCCCCATTTTCCACCCCAACCAGTACTACATAACCGCAGGCTATCTACCGGACACAGATCGACCAGGGGATGGCCTCACATTTGTTTCCAAATGCAGCCAACGCCACGTTTCAATTCTCCATGTAAGGCATTGCCTGACTGTCGTCATGCGTTGCTGGAAAGCATTTCTTAGACCCCAAGAAACGAGTCGATCAAGAGCAGGGCTGCAAAAAAACTGAAATAAATGCCATTGACTCGGCTAGAGGCGAGCAAATGCGTTAATTAAATGATAAACCACTGAATTAGCGCAATTTTACCATAAATTCGCACGAAGGAACCGCCCGAATCGCGGGAAATCCTCACCGTTAAACAATGTTACATTTCACAAAAAAACCCGCCGTGAATGCGGCGGGTTTCGAAACTTGGAGGCGGAATGATCCCGCCGGTTGGGCTGGGTCTAAGCGAGACCGCCGACCGCCTTTGTGAGGCGACCAAATTTGCGCGAAGCAGTATTCTTGTGGAGGACGCCCTTGGAAACGCCACGTGCCAG